>JAIESC010000010.1 GCA_019746355.1 Xanthobacteraceae bacterium
CGCCCCGGCAGCAACGGTGACGCCACCGCCCGCGCCGCGTCCGGCCGCCACCGCGGCGGCCCCGGCCGCGGAGCCGAAGCCTGAAGCCAAGCCCGCGGCGGTGGAGCACAAGCCCGCGCCGAGGCCGCGGCCCAAGCCGGTGGCCAAGCCCAAGCCTGAGGCCAAGCCTGAGGCCAAGCCCGAGGCGAAGCCGAAGGCGAAACCCGCGGCGGAGGCGAAGCCCGCCGAGAAGTCGGCCAAGGCCGCGAATAAGAAGGAGAGTTCGCGGTAGCGGATCGCGATTGATCGTAATCGCGCTCCGCGGCGCCGACTCTATTGCAGCGCTTCGCCCTTCTTCTCCGGAATGAGCGCGAGGGTCGCGACGATGTCGATCAGGTAGATCGTGGCCAAGAGCGCGATCGCCAGGGGAAAGCCGTAGCTCACCGCGAGCGCGCCCACCACGAACGGCCCGAACCCGCCGACGCCGCGGCCGAGATTGAACAGCACGTTCTCGGCGGTGGCGCGCGCCTCGGTCGGATAGAGCTCCGAGAGCAGCGCGCCGTAGCCGCCGAGCATGCCGTTGACGAACAGTCCCATCACCGCGCCACCGATCAGCAGCGCGGTCGCGTCGGTGAGCTGCGAATAGAGCAGCACCATCACGAACGGGCCGGCCTGGAACGTGAGCAGCGCGGGTCTGCGTCCGATCTTGTCGGCGAAGATGCCGAACACGAAGATGCCGAACGCCATGCCGAGGATCGTCACCGAGGTCCACAGCGCCGACTGCGTCAGGCCGACGCCGAAGCGATTGGACAGATAGCTCGGCAGCCAGATCATCACGCCGTAGTAGCCGAAGTTCTGCACCGAGCAGAGGATCAGCATGCCGAGGCTGACCTTGGTGGTTTCCTTGTCCTTCACCAGCAGCCGCAGCGGCATGGCATCCCTGGCCTTCGCCTTCTCGAGAAAGATCTTCGGCTCGCCGACATACCAGCGGACGACGAAGGCGACGACGCCGGGCACGAGCCCGACCAGGAACATGCCGCGCCAGCCGATGTGCGGCAGCAGCGCCGGCGTGATCAGCGCCGCCATCAGCACGCCGGCCTGCCAGCCGAGCGCCACGTAGGAGCAGGCCCGCGCGCGCTGCTTCGGCGGCCGGGCCTCGGCGACCAGCGCCATGCCGATGCCGAACTCGCCGCCGAGGCCCAAGCCGGCGATGGTGCGGTAGATCAAGAGGTCCCAGTAGCCCTGCGCGAACGCGCACAGCCGGTGAACACGGCGAACAGCAGGATGGTCCAGGTCAGCACCCGGACCCGGCCATACCAGTCGGCGAGGATGCCGAAGATGATGCCGCCCGCGCCCGCGCCGATCAGCGTCCAGGTGACGAGCGAGCCGGCCTGCGGCGGCGTGAGCCCGAGATCGGCGGAGATCGCCCGCAGCATGAACCCGAGAATCAGCAGGTCGAAGCCGTCCATCGCATAGCCGATGGCGGATGCGAACAGCGCCTTGTGCGCGGCGGTGCCCGGGCGCGCGTCGTCGCCCGTGGTCTGAATGGCAGTCATCGTGGTCTCCCCGGCCGTTTTTTGCTTGCGGACAGTCAACGCCCGTGACGGGCGCGGTTCAACAAGCACCGACATGGGCGGCCAAAACGCCGGCGTCATTCCGGGGCGCTGCGAAGCAGCGAACCCGGAATCCATACTCCGCAGCGGTGGTCATGGACTCCGGGTTCGCCCGCCTTCGCCCTGCGGGCTTCGGCGGGCGCCCCGGAATGACCGTGGTGAGAGGTTTCCGGCAGCCCTGTTAACGACAACGATGGCCTTGGCAGGCGCTTTCCGCTCGGGCAGGCTATCTTCCAGTCTCCGGGGTCTGTGCTGGGAGCCTTATCCATGTCGCTTCTGCCGAAGCCGCTCACGCGCGCGCTGCGCCGCGCGTCCGGCGTTGCTCTGCTCGCCGCAGCCCTGCCGTTCACCGCCGCGCCCGCTGCGGCCAAGCCCGAGAAGGTCGAGTACACCAGCGAGTCCGGCGCCGGCACCATCGTCGTCGCGACCGGGGAGCGCAGCCTCTATCTCGTCACCGGCAAGGGCCAGGCGCTGAAATACACCGTCGGCGTCGGCAAGTCGGGCCAGCAGTGGTTCGGCACCACGCGCATCGCCTCAAAGCACATCAAGCCGGCGTGGAAGCCGCCGGAATCGCTGCGCGGCAACCGCTCGCCGTCGTTCTACATCGAGTCCGGCTCGCCGAAGAATCCGATGGGTGCCGCGGCGCTGGTGCTGGTGCACAACGAGCTTGCGATCCACGGCACCAACAATCCCGGCTCGATCGGAGGCTTCGTCTCGGCGGGGTGCATCCGCATGCACAACGCGGACATCATGGACCTCTACGGGCGGGTCAGTGTCGGCACCCGCGTGGTGTTCGTGAAGTAGCGCGAGCGCCGCGCCGCAAACCGTCCGGATCGTTTCTCCCGCATCGAACGGCTGCTCCCGCCGCCGGCGCCTTGACGCGCCCGCGGCCGATGGCGGCCCGCCGGATTTGATCCTGATCAAGACCCGCCACGCCGAACCGGCCTATCAGGGAATCCTCCAAGGCGGCCGGACCCGGCGGGCACCATGATCGTCTGCTCATGCAACGTGTTCAGCGATCACCAGATCCGGGCGGCGTTCGCCGGGCCGGACACGCCCGGCACGGTGTCGCAGCTCTATCGCCGCTTCGGCGCGGCGCATTGCGGCCGCTGCACCCGCACGGTGCGGGAGATCATGCGGGAGCACGAGCCCCGCGCAGAGGAGGGCACGTCATGAGCGCGACACGCACGGACGAGTTCGGCGAAGCGGAGTTCCACGCGCTGGCGGCGCGGCTTGGCATCGATCCCGGCACCGCCGTCGATCCGCGGCTCGGCTTCGTCGTCGCCGCCGCGCGCAGCGCCTGCCGCACCTGCGAGGCCAAGCCGCAGTGCCGGCTGGCGCTGGCCTTGCCGACGCTCGCGCTCGGCGACGTGGCGCCGTTCTGTCCGAACACGGAGCGGATTTCATATCTGCAGTGCAGCGGATTGAAGCGGCAGGGCTGAGCGCGGGCTGAGCGGAGCGTCGCGGTGCCGCCGCGGCCGGAACCCGGCCGCGGGCTTTCCGGTTTTCTTAGGACCTGCATCATCCGTGAGGTGCCCCCGAGGTGTCCTATGAAACGCTATGAAACCCCGTTCGACCTCTACAACGCCGCGCTCGGCGCGTTCCTGTTCGTCTCGCCCTGGCTGTTCGCCTATGCCTACCAGCCCGCCCGCGTCAGCGCGTTCGCAAGCGGCGCGCTGCTGATGCTGGTCTCGCTGCTCGCCATCGTCGCGTTCCGCGCATGGGAGGAATGGATCAATCTCGCCATCGGCTGCTGGATCGTGGCCTCGCCGTGGATCCTGGAATTCCCGCACCGGAGCGGCATGCATGTCGCCGTCGGGGTCGGCGCGGTCGTGATCTACCTGTCGCTGCTGGAGCTGTGGCTGACCCGCAATCCAGGCTGGCCGGACCGGGCCAACGCGCCGCGCGCGCACGGCGAGGAAGGATAGAAGCGCTTCCAATTAGTTTGCACCAGCCCATCGACGTCATGGCCGGGCTTTGACCCGGCCATCCATGAAGCGGTGCCGCGGCGGAAGCCTCACGAAAGTTCACGGCATCCCGCGCCATCGTATGGATGCGTGGGTCAAGCCCGCGCATGACGGGGCGAGAGTGGTGCAAGCCAACTGGAAACCGCTCTGGCACCGAGCGGCTCGCACGCGGTGGTGCCGGCTCAGCCTCGCTTCGGCGGCCGTTCGTGACGCCGCCGGCAGGATGCAGCCGCGCATCGTTGCCTGTATGGTTTGCAGGACGAACGTGACGCAGGTCGGGAGACGACCGTGATCCAGTGCAGGCGCTTGGGCTACGCCGTGATGACGACCGGGCGGATGGACGCCATGGCCGCCTACTACGAGGACGTCATCGGCCTCTATCCGTCGCATCGCGCGCGCGACCGCACGGTGTTCGCCACGCGGCAGGGCCTCGAATGTCTGGTGCTGGAGCGCGGCGAGCGCCCGGACCTCGCGGCGCTGTCGTTCGAGATCTCGCCGCGCACGACGCTGGAGGAGGCGCAGGCGGAGCTCGCGAAGGCCGGCGTGCCCGCCGCGATCCGGGCAGGCCGCACGCCCGGCGTGCCGCGGGTGCTGGCCTTCACCGACTGCAAGGGCAGCGCGGTGGAGCTGTTCAACACGCCCGGGTTCGTGCCGACCGACACCCGCGAGCGCGGCGTCAACGCGCTCAAGCTCGGCCACGTCGCGCACTTCATGCCGTCGATCGAGGCGGCGACCGAGTTCTACATAGACCTGCTCGGCTTCCGGAAATCCGACTGGCGCGTCGGCCGCTCGATGTTCCTGCGCTGCTCGCCGGACCACCACACCGTGAACTTCTTCAAGGGCGAGCCGCGCCTCGCCCACCTCGCGTTCGAGGTGAAGGACTTTCCCGAGCTGGTTCGCGCCTCCGACCTCCTGGTGCGCAACGGCTTCCCGCTCGACTGGGGGCCGGCGCGCCACACCATCGGACACAATTGCGCGTGCTACCACCGCAACCCGGACGGCATCCGCACCGAGCTCTACGCCGAGATGGACCAGATGAAGGACGAGGAGCTCGGCTATTTCGATCCCAAGCCGTGGCACGAGGACCGCCCGCAGCGGCCGCGGAATTGGGAGTACGAGGACTCGCCGAGGAACAAGTGGATTCCGGGGGTGCCGTAGGGCGGGGGAAGTGCGGGGTCTTCGGCGCAACGGTCGAATTGATTCCTACGACAAGAAATCTGACCGGCTGGACGGTCGAGAATCGGCTCGCGCCGCGGCTGTGGCTCGCACGGTTGAAGGGATGGGCGGGGTTATCGCCCGAGCGGCGCGCTGCTGGGACCGAATAATCTTGCTGCGCTCATCGGCGCGATCTCTACAACCAGTGATTTATTTCTGGAATCGATGCTCTTAAATTGATTAGATTGGGTCGCTTTTCGGCGGGATGACGGGGGATCTAATGACGTTATTTGGGGCCCAGCATCAAGCCATTGTCGAGTGGCTGACCGGGGCGTGGTGGACTGCGGGGCCTTCCATCGCGGTTGTCCAAGGCTTTCCTGGCGCCGGCAAGACTGAAATTGCACTGCAGGCAGTTGCTAGACTGAAAATCCTCGACCCAACTTTGCCCGCAGTAATTTTCAATTGTCCCGAAAGTCAAAGTGGGTTGATCGACGATCTCTTGCTCACAGCAGCGGAAGAGCTGGCAACCGCCGGTGATGTAGAGATACTGAAAGCCATCGAAAAGGGTGAGGAAACGGCGACCATCCTCGGTAGGCTGTTGTCATCTCGGCGACTGATCATTGTAGATGAAGCTCAGAAACTTTCTATTGGTCTCACCGGAACGCTATCCACGCCAATTGCCTCTGTTTTGGAGCGCTGGTCGCAATCGCCGAATTCAAGAGGCCGAATTCTCTTGCTCTCAAGCCGGGAGTACGAAAATGCACGTTGGATGGAGCGTGTGGAAGTCACAACACTTCAAAATCCAGAACCGGCAGAAGCGGAGGCATTTCTTGTAGCTGAATTGCTGAAACAGCAGAGACCCGAATCCATTCCGAGCGATCGGCTTGCAGATGTTGTTAGTTGGCTCGGGTGCAATCCGCGGGCGATTAGGTTATTGGTCAGTGCACTTGGCGAGGAAGATCTGAGTAGCCTGATCGGGCTCGCGCCGGAAGCGTGGGAAGCCCGTGACCGTCAAGTTTCGGTTGAATTGCTACATCGCTTCGAGCGAGCCGTGCTCGAACGCGCCGAAGACCGGCTTGATGCCAGGTCGCGCGCATTTCTCGCGAGCCTATCAGTGCTCCGCCAGCAGGTCGACCATCGCGGGTTGGTGGCATTGGTCCCGGAAGGCTCGGATATCGCTACATTGCGACATGAGCTTATAGCTCGCTTTATGATCCAGCTTCGGGGCCACCATTACGGTATGCATCCAATCTTGCGTGATACCGTGCGTTCCAAAATGAGTGCGTCCGAACTGCGTAAGGCTCATGCAAGTGCAGGCCGATACTATGCTGCTGCATTCCGCGCGCGCCAAATGGTCGGACAGCCGGAAAAGTTGGGTGCCAGGTTTGTGGAGGCGCGATACCATTTCACGAAAGCCGAAAGCGTGCGCGATCTCGCGGAGATAAGCGCCAGATTTGAAAGCCATTTCAGAGCCAGATTCAGTTTTTCATCTCAAGTACCGGCGGATCGCCAGGCACTGGACGAACGGATAACTCTGCTGTTGGCACTTTTGCAGAGTCGTGGGCCCAAATCCCTTGAATATCATCTGGCGCGTTGTTTGATGGCGCGCAACGAGCCAGGTGACGTAGATCGCGCTCTTCCCCACGCTAGACGCGCTACTGGACCACAATCACCGGCCGACGCCTGGATTCTAAGAATTCAAATCGAAGCGCAGTTGTTTGGTTCCGCGGCTATGACCAGAGTCGCGCGTGAAGCCGTCGGCATCATTCCAACCAATCATGGTGGCGTACATGTACTTTATCATACGGTCGCGCAAATTTTAGACACAGACGGGAAACCCGAAGACGCGGTTGATTTTCTGCGCAAGGGAATCACGGCAGATGCTTCTGTACGAACCCTCTGGGTTCTCTATCATGCTGCCGGGTCGATACTCGCATCCAGCGGCAAGGCTGATGAAGCCGTGAAGCTTCTGAAAGAAGGTATTAAGGCAGTTCCGCCTGCACACAATGTATTTTCACTTTACCACACAGCCGCGGAAATTCTTGCGAAAGACGGCAAGGCTGAGGAAGCAATTGAGTTATTGCAGCAAGGGATCAGCGTCGTACCGCCATTCAATGTATTTTCTCTTTATCAGGCGGCTGCGGAAATATTAGTCAAAAATGGCAAAAATGATGACGCTGTCGCGTTATTGCGGCAAGGCATTGAAGTGGTGCCAGCCGCGAACAATTTGCATTTACTTTACCGGCTGGCCGGGGAAATCCTTGCGACAAATGGCCAGCCCGAGAAGGCGATTGAGTTGTTGGAGCGCGGAATCAGGACCGTTCCTGCGAACTGCGGATTGGCGTACATCTATCGGGCCTTGGCAAGAGTTCTCGCGGCGACCAACAAATCCGATGCGGCGGCCGAACTGTTGCGCCAAGGTACGTTGAGAGTGGCAGCTCAGGATCAGCGTATTCTTATCGAGCTGAGCAACAATATTGCGGTTCAAGCTGCTGTCGAGCCTTCTCCTCCCGAATCGACGCTTTTGGATGCTGTTCTCGATACTGGCGAAGTAAAAGAATTCGAGCCCGCCAAAGGGGATTCACTTGAAGAGACTGGGCAGTTCCAGCCAAACATCGTACCGGCTTTCGACGCGGAACGGATACTCAGAGCATTGCGGCCAGACGGCTGGTATGGGCTTTACGTACTTGGTTGCTACGACGTAACCAAGACTCTCTACGTTCAGCAATGCCGCGCACTGACTCTCATTCACGCGCTATTCGAAATGGGTGAATTACAACCCGGTCGACGACTAGGTATTGTGGGTGGAGGTGCAGCTGGCGTTACGGCGGCGGCGGCAGCAGCGATAAAGGGAGTTAATGTTATTCTCTTCGAGCGAAGCGAGAGTTTGCTTTCGCTTCAGCATCAGAATACGAAGCGGTACATCCATCCTCACGCATATGACTGGCCATTTTCCGGAGCGGAGGCATCAAATGCCGGTCTGCCGTTGCTGGATTGGCACGCAGACACGGCAAGCAAGGTTGCCGCGCAAATAATCCAAGGTTTTGACGATGTTCGGGCGAAGGTTGGCAAAAGAATCGATGTGCGCTTAGGTCGGGCGATCCAGGATATCCTTCGGGTTGAATCGAGTGAGCTAACAGACAGAATTCGTATTGTAGGGAGCGAAGGCGACATCAACGAAATCGTGGACGTCGCCATTCTCGCAATCGGATTTGGCATCGAACCCAAACGCCCCTTGGGAATTGAGGCGCCAGCTTATTGGGAAGATGATGGACTCGATCAATCGCTGGGAGCGACCTCCGAAAAACCAAAACGAGTATTGGTGTCAGGCTCGGGTGATGGCGCGCTCATCGATTTGTTGCGCGCAAGTCTGCGGAACTTTGACTATCGTCAAATATTTGAAATCCTGCCAAGAAGCGCTGCGATGCAAAAAATCAAGGAACAGCTGATAAAAATTGAGACGACTGCCAGACGGACCGCTGTCATATCGCTTCCAGGTTCGGTAAACATTCATCAGAATTATAATCGTCTTGACCTGACTGATCTTCAAACGCTTCTTTTGCCGGAGATTCGCAAGGAAACCGACGTTTGGTTTAATTTCGAATCCCTTGGGCGCTATACGCTTAGATCGTCCGTACTGAATCGACTCTTGGTTTCGACGCTTTCCTCAATGAATGTGCTTAAGCCGAAGCGCGCACGCTTGGAGGAACGTGCAATATCACGTTATCAAGCCAATGAGTGGTTGGTGACTTGGCCAAATGGGGAAACGCAGATTTTTGACCAGATCGTAGTGAGGCACGGCCCGCCGATGGACTACTTGGGCTCGGTATTTCCTGAATTAGGGGAAGCATGCGCTCCATTGCGCGGCAAATTGCGAGAGCTCGATTTGGCAGGCAAGCTTGACGAGGATACCAGAAGATATTTCTCTTAACCGCTCACGCCCTCTCCACAAAACTATCCACCACACGCTTTTCGCCCGCCCTGTCAAACGCGATCGTCAGCTTGTTGCCGTCGACCGCCACCACGTTGCCATTCCCGAATTTCTGGTGGAACACGCGGTCGCCGACGCCGAAGGCCGACACCGTGCCGGTCGATTTCGCCACCAGCTCGCCCTCGATGGTGAGCGGGGCGCGTCTTTTCGGCGCGCGCGCCGGGCGGCGTGAGGTCGCAGGCACCTCCAGCCCGTCGTCGTCATAGATCGGATCCACATGATCGAGCGAATCATCGCCCACACCCTTTTCGCCATACCGCGGCGCCCCGGTCTCCGAAAACCCGCCGCGCCCTCTGTTGGCCTGCGCGCGCTGCCAGCCGGGCGTGCCGTAGCTCGAGCCGAACGACTTCATCTCGTCGAATCGTGACGCGCCGTAGTTGCCGGAGCCGTAGCCGGCCTGGCCGAAGCCGCCCTTGCTCTCGGTGATCTCGACATGCGCCTCCGGCAGCTCGTCGAGGAAGCGCGAGGGGATGTTGGTCTGCCACATGCCGTGGGTGCGGCGGTTGGTGGCGAACATGATCTTGCAGCGTCGCCGCGCGCGGGTGATGCCGACATGGGCGAGGCGGCGCTCCTCCTCGAGGCCGGCGCGGCCCTGGTCGTCGAGCGTGCGCTGGCTCGGGAACAGGCCTTCCTCCCAGCCGGGCAGGAACACGGTGTCGAACTCCAGCCCCTTGGCCGAATGCAGCGTCATGATGCTGACCGCGTCCTCGGCCTCGCTGCGGTCGGTGTCCATCACCAGCGAGATGTGCTCGAGGAAGCCGGAGAGGTTCTCGAACTCCTCCATGGAGCGGATCAGCTCCTTCAGGTTCTCCAGGCGGCCGGCGGCGTCGGCGCTGCGGTCCTTCTGCCACATCTCCGTGTACCCGGACTCATCCAGCACGATCTCGGCCAATTGCGTGTGCGGCAGCGTCTCCTTCTGGCTGCGCCAGCGGTCGAAGCTCTCGATCAGGCCGTGCAGCGAATTGCGCGCCTTGGGCTTGAGCTCGTCGGTCAGGGCGACGGCGCGGGCGGCTTCGGTGAGCGGGATGCGGCGCTTGCGCGCGTGGTTGTGCAGGAGCTGGACGGTCGCGTCGCCGAGCCCGCGCTTCGGCGTGTTGACGATGCGCTCGAAGGCCAGGTCGTCGGCCGGCGAGTGGATGACGCGCAGATACGCCAGCGCGTCGCGGATCTCGGCGCGCTCGTAGAAGCGCGGGCCGCCGATCACGCGATAGGGCAGGCCGAGCGTGACGAAACGGTCTTCGAACTCGCGCATCTGGTAGGAGGCGCGCACGAGAATGGCGATCTCGTCGAGCTCGTGGCCCTTGCGCTGCAACTGCTCGATCTCCTCGCCGACCGCGCGGGCCTCCTCCTCGCTGTCCCAGCTGCCGGTGACGGTGACCTTCTCGCCCGGCTCGTCCTCGGTGCGCAGCGTCTTGCCGAGGCGGCCTTCGTTGTGGGCGATGAGATGGCTCGCCGCGGCGAGGATGTGGCCGGTGCTGCGGTAGTTGCGTTCGAGCCGGATCACCTTGGCGCCCGGAAAATCGTGCTCGAAGCGCAGGATGTTGTCGACCTCGGCGCCGCGCCAGCCGTAGATCGACTGGTCGTCGTCGCCGACGCAGCAGATGTTTTTGGGTGGGGTGCCGGCTTGAGGCACCCCGTCATTCCGGGGCGCGCCGTCAGGCGCGAACCCGGAATCCATACTCCCGGTGGTGGTTATGGATTCCGGGTTCGCAGCTTCGCTGCGCCCCGGAATGACGGCAGTGGAGGTCGTTGGCTTTTGCGCCAGCAGCCGCAGCCACAGATACTGCGCGACGTTGGTGTCCTGATACTCGTCCACCAGGATGTAGCGGAATCTCCGCTGGTACTGCGCCAGCACCTCCGGGTTCTCGCGGAACAGCCGGATCATCTCCAGCAGCAGGTCGCCGAAGTCGGCGGCGTTGAGAACCTTCAGCCGCTCCTGGAACGCGGCATAGAGCTTCTTGCCGCGGCCGTTGGCGAAGGCGGCGGCCTCGCCGGACGGCACCTGGTCCGGCGTGAGCCCGCGGTTCTTCCAGTGATCAATAAGCCCGGCCAGAACGCGGCCCGGCCAGCGCTTCTCGTCGATGCCCTCGGCCTCGAGCAGCTGCTTCAGCAGCCGGATCTGGTCGTCGGTGTCGAGGATGGTGAAGTCGCTTTTCAGCCCGACCAGCTCGGCGTGGCGGCGCAGGATTTTGACCCCGATGGAATGGAACGTGCCGAGCCACGGCATGCCCTCGACCGCCTGGCCGATCATGCGGCCGACCCGCTCCTTCATCTCGCGGGCGGCCTTGTTGGTGAAGGTGACGGCGAGGATGTCGCCGGGCCTCGCGCGGCCGGTGGCGAGGATGTGGGCGATCCGCGTGGTGAGCACGCGCGTTTTGCCGGTTCCGGCGCCGGCCAGCACCAGCACCGGGCCCTCCAGCGTCTCGACCGCGAGCCGCTGCTCCGGGTTCATGGTGTCGAGATAGCTGGTCGCGCCCGGGCGCGCCGCCATCGCGCGCGCGGCAATGCCGCCCGGCGCGGGGGACGGGGCGTTTACAGGCTCGAACGGTGGTTGCTTTGCCGGATCAGCCACGACCCAGCCTTGTCACGGGAATCATGGGTAGAAAATGGCACTCGGGGGCGGGATTTGCGAGGGGCGGAGGAGGATGTGGGGATAGCCGCGGCGTCATTCCGGGGCGCGCCGAAGGCGCGAGCCCGGAATCCAGTTCCGGAGAAAATCTTTGTTTGTCTGTCTGGATTCCGGGCTCGCACGCTTCGCATGCGCCCCGGAATGACCGTGGTGAGAGGTACGGGCGCCTTTACTTCTCGTCCTGCGCGCTGACCGGTTCCCAGTCGGGGCCAGGCGGGTTGTGCGCAAGCTTTTTCACGCGTTGCAGAAATAGCGCCGAGGGCGGATCGTCGGCGGCTACAGAAGCGAACTGCTCGGCGGCGCCCTTGAAATCGCGGGCGCGGTAGCGGGCAAGGCCTTCGGCGTAAGCCTGCGCGCGGGCGGTGAGCTCCGGCGCGACCTGACCGCGCTCGCCGAGCGGCTCGTAGATCTTCACCGCCTGGGTCCGGCCCTTGACGCGGATGGCGTCGAGCTCGCGCCACGTAAATGCCGGGCCGGTCTGCGCGACGGTGGCGTCGGAGGCGATGATGGTGGTGCCGTAGAGCTTGTTGGCGCCCTCGAGCCGCGAGGCGAGGTTCACCATGTCGCCCATCACCGTGTAGTTGAAGCGGCGGCGCGAGCCGATGTTGCCGACCAGCGCCTCGCCGGAGTTGAGGCCGATGCGCTGGCGGACTGAACCGCCGAACGCGGCGCGGACCTTTTCCAGCGCGCCGAGTGTCTGCGCGCATTGCAGCGCCGCGTGAACCGCGTTGCTGGCGTGCCGCGAATCGTCGAGCGGCGCGCCGAACACCGCGACGATGGCGTCGCCGATGTACTTGTCGACGAAGCCGCCATGGGCCTCGATCACGTCGGTCATGGCCGAGAGATATTCGTTCATCGCCGCCACGAGCTCGGTCGGCGGGATGGTCTCGGCGAACGTCGAGAAGTTGGCAATGTCGGAGAAGTAGACCGTGACGTTGCGGGTCTCGCCGCCGAGCGCCGGCGGCTTGTTCGAGGCGAGCATCTTCTCGATCACCGACGGCGCGAGATAGAGCGCGAAGCTCTGGCGCAGCAGCCGCTTGCCCTTGTCGGCGACGACGAAGCGGTAGCCGACCGTGGCGCCGAGCGCGACCACCGCCGCAAGCCCGGGGTCGACCACCGGCAGCGCCACGGCGCGGCCGAACGCGGCGGTCGCCGCCGCGACCCAGGCGGCGATGATGCCGAGCGTCGCGAGCGTGGCCATGACCGGGCCGAGCGCCAGCGCCGCAAGCGCGGCCAGCGCCGAGAGGATGAACGCGACGATGCCGGTGCCGATCGGGCCGAATTCAGTGAGCCCATCGCCGCGGATCAGGTTGTTGACCGCGGTGGCGTGGATATAGACGCCCGGGATCGAGTCGCGCTTGAAGGTCTGGCCCTCGGGCGGCGCGAGCAGGGCGCAGCGCGCGGCGCGGGCGCCTTCCGGCGCTGTGGCGAAGCGCTTCGAGGTGATCTTGCGGTCCTCGACGTCGAGCACGGTGCCGATCAGCACGACCTTGCCGGCGAAGTTCTTGCGGAAGAACTCCTTGTCGTCCCTGGTGGCGCAGGCGCTCAGATCCGCGAAGCTGTAGGTCGGGATATCGTCGGCGCCGCCCTCGAAGTTGAGCACCACGGTGTCCGGCACGGTGCTCGATCCGACGGCGGGTGTGGTGCGGCCGGTGGCGCGCGCGGCGAGCTCCGCGGCCATCGATGGAATCCGTTCGCCGTCGACTTCGAACCAGAGCGGCACGCGGCGGATCACGTCGTCATGGTCGGTGTGCACGTTGAGCGCGCGGATGTTGCGGCCGTGGCCTATGGCGGCGCGCTGGCCGGGCGAGGGCAGCACCGGGCTCTGCTGGTGCTGCACCTGGCCGAGCACCACCTTGCCGGCGCGGGCGCCGGCGGCGAGCGCGCGCAGATAATCGCGGTCGAAGCCGCGCACGCGTGCGCCAAGGGTTTGTGCGCCAAGGGGGTGTGCACCAAGCGTTTCGTCGCCGAACGGCATCGCCGACTGCTCGATCGAGGTCGGCAGCACGATGTCGAAGCCGACCACCTTGGCGCCGCCGCCGATGAGCGCGGTCAGCACCTGGCCGATCTCGCGGGTCCAGGTGACGGTCGGCGTGCCCTCGAACGGCGGGGTGCGGAAGGTCTCCTCGTCGAACACCACGGCGACGGCGGGCGAGGCGGCCGGCTGGTGCGCGTTGCCGAAGACCCGCCAGTGCAGCGCGGTGAGGAGGTCGATCGAGCGGCCATGGAAGATATCGAGCGCGGGCGAGGCCGCGACGAAGGCGGTGACGCCCGCGATCAGCAGGGCGGCGAGCGCGGCGCGCGGTTGGACCTGGTCCATGAGACGGAGCGTGATCGCTGTTGGTGGAAACACTCACGGCATCGGCGGTGTCACAACGGTTGCTGAAAATCTCTCCTGCGGTCATTCCGGGACGCCGCGAAGCGGCGGGCCCGGAATCCAGAAAAGCGCGAAATCCCGATGTAACTGGATTCCGGGCTCGCGCCCATAGCGCGTCGAAGACGCGCGTAAACGCGCTGGTCGGCGCGCCCCGGAATGACCGCGGGAGAGTTTCAGCGCCTGCTAACCTAAAGCAAACGCGCGCCAAATCCACGCGTCACGTCCACGCGCGCGCGGCGAAATCCTCAGCCGGGAGGAAAGCGCAGCAGCCGGCTGACCACCGGGGTCTTGCCGGTTTTGGCCTTGGCGTCCACCTTGAACATCACCTTGCGGCTGCCGAGGGTCGCGGTGTAGATCGCGCCGCGCTTGAGCTTGGTGTTGCTCTTGGCCAAGTCGTAGAAGCCGCCATTGGCGAACGACTCGTCGAGCTCGACGGTGAAATGCTCGTTCGGCCTGGCCTGCCCGTTGATCTGGCGCTCGATGACGAGCGAGCGGGCCTCGCCGGCGCGCAGCTTCGGAATCTGCACCACCGGTGTGACCGCATAGAGGGTCGGATCGAAGCTTGCGTTCTGCAGCCGGAACGACGAGGCGCCGCTGGCGTTGGCCTGCTGCGCGCTGAGCTTCATGTTGCCGCCGTTGCACGGCACCTTGGAGCGCACGATCTTGCCGCCCTCGACCTCGCTCTTGTCCGCGCCGACATGGACCGTGCCGCCGGTGATGGTCTCGTGCGCGCAGGACTTCAGATAGCTGAGCACCAGCACGTCCTGCGGCGCGAGCTTGATCACCTGTCCGGTGCCGACATAGTCCATGAACTCGACGTCGGCGGACGCGCTTTTGACGTCCTCCACCAGCGCGATGGGAACGAGCGGCGCGGGCGCCTTCGCGAACGCTTCACTGGACAGGACTTGGCTGGACAGAACGACGACAGCGGCCCCAGCAGCCGCCATGAGAGCCATTTTCGTCATCCGACGATCTCCCGACTCCCGCTTCCCCGACGGGCTTCTAGCATGAAGCGCCAGGATCGCCATCCCGGCACCGAGATCGTTTCCACGCCCGGAAGGGCTTGTGGTCGGCAAAGATGGAGAGAAAATGGCAGGCAGAACATAGGTTTGGGGAGGCCGGTGCGGGTGCCCGGCCTTTTGGCATTGCCGGGGGCTTTACCATGAAGGCGATTTTGCTGAGGCGCACCGGCGACCCCTCGGTCCTGGAATACTGCGACGTTCCGACGCCCCGGCCGGGTCCCGGCGAGGTGCTGGTTGCGGCCGACACCATCGGGGTGAGCCGGCCGGAGCTCCTGGTGCGGCGCGGGGTCTATCCGTGGATGCCGCCGCTGCCCGCCATTCCCGGCATCGAGATGGCCGGGACGGTGGCCGAGCCCGGGCCGGGCGCGAGCCGCTTTGCGGCCGGGCAGAAGGTCTATGTCACCGCCCGCGAACTGCCGGTGCGCGCCGGCTGCTATGCCGAATTCATAGCGGTGCCGGAGCGGGCGCTGTTTCCGCTGGCGCCGGAAACCGATCTCGAAGCCGCGGCGTGTCTGTCGAACTATCAGGTGGCGTGGCATCTCCTGCACACCGCGACGCGCGGCGCGCCGGGGCGGTCGGTGCTGATCGGCCAGGCCTCGGGCGGGCTCGGCAGCGCCGCGGTGCAGCTTGCGAAGCTTGCGGACATGACGGCGATCGCGCTGGTTGGCTCGGCGGAGAAAGCGCGGGCGCTGACGGCGTACGGCGCGGATCACGTGATCGATTATTCCGTCGAAGACGTCGCGTCGCGCGTGGCGGAGATCACCGGCGGCATCGGCGTCGATCTCGTGCTCGATGCGGCCGGTGGTGCGGATTTCGCAAAGTATCTCGCGATGCTCGGGCCGTTCGGGCTCGCGGTGTCCTACGGCAAGCTCACAGGCGCGATCGAGGCGAATGTGGTGCCGGGCCTCGACCAGGGGCCGGGCTATCTCAACAGCACGGCGGTGCGGATATTCACCATGCACACGCTCGACGATAAGCCGCAGGTGCGGGCGCTGTCGATGAACGATCTGATCGCGAAGCTTGCGGCGGGCGCGATCAAGCCGCTGATCCATGCGCGGCTGCCGCTGAAGGATGCCCGGCGGGCGCATGAGATGATCGAGGCGCGCGAGGTGATCGGGAAGATTTTGCTGAAGCCGTAACCACCGCCGTCATTCCGGGGCGCCGCGAAGCGGCGAGCCCGGAATCCAGTCAAGCATTCGGAGTGCGGCTCTGGATTCCGGGTTCGCGCCTAACGGCGCGCCCCGGAATGACCCATTGCTACTGCGCCGCCTTGATCCCCAGCAGCCGCCCCGTCTCCGCCGCCTGCGCCTTCTGCTTGTCGATCGCGGCGGCAAACTCCGCGGCGCTGCCCGGGTTCACCACCTGGCCGGTGGCGGTCAGGCGCTCGACGATCGAAGGATCGCGCAGCAGCTCGGTGATGTCGGCGGCGATGCGGTCGCGCGCGGCTTGCGGCAGGTTGCGCGGGCCGAACACGCCGACCAGCCCGTCGATGGTCATGTCGGGGAAGCCCGCTTCCGCGGCGGTCGGCACGTTCGGCACCGCGGCGGCGCGCTGGCTTGCGGTGAAGGCGAGCACCTTCAGCTTGCCGCCCTCGATCAGCGGCCGGACGATGGCATAGGCCGCCATCATCATCTGGATGCGGCCCTCGGCGAGGTCCTGCGCCGCCTGCACGGTGTTGCGGTACGGCACCTTGGTGATCTCGACGCCGGCCTTCTTCTGGAAGCCCTCGAAGATGAAGTCGAAGAAGCCGGTGATGGTCGCCCAGTTGAGCTTGCCGGGCTGGGCCTTGGCGGTGTCGATCAGCTCCTTCAGCGAGTTGATCGGCGAGGAGGCCGGCACCACCACCGCGACCAGGGTGTTGGTCATGCGCACCAGCGGCACGAGCTCGCGGGCATCGTAGGGCATCTTGTCGTGCATCCACGGGTGATGCGTGAACGACGAGGTCGGCGACATCAGCAGCGTGTGGTCGTCGCCCGCGCCGGTGAACGAGGTGATGGCGACGACGCCGTCGCCGCCCGGCTTGTTCTCGATCACCACCGACTGGCCCCATTTCGCGGAGAGCTTGTCGCCCAAGAGCCGCGCGGTGATGTCGACGCCGGCGCCCGGGCCGAGCGGGATGACGAATTTCACCGGCCGCTGCGGCCAGGATTGGGCGTGGCTTTGCGTCGGCGTGCCGAGTGCAAACACTGAAAGTACAAAGAGGGCAGCAAGGCGCAGCATTTTGTTCTCCGGCGTTGTCTTAGAGCGCTTTTCTAGTTGGTTTGCCTCAACCTATCCACGTCATGGCCAGGCTTGTCCCGGCCATCTCGCTCAGGCGGGCACGGTGCTTCCCTAAGCGAGATGCGCGGGTCAAGCCCGCGCATGACGGGGAAATAGCAGTGCGAACCAACTGGAAACCGCTCAATCCACCGCGACGAAGCCGGAGGCCTTCACCACCGGTCCCCATCGCGTCAGATCGCTTTTAATCGTGTCGGCGAATTCCGCCGGCGTCTGGAACGTCGCTTCGCTGGCGAATTTCGCCAGGTTGTCGATCATCGCCTGCGAGCGCGTCGCCTCGCGCATCGCGGCGCTGAGCGCGCTCAGGACAGGTTCAGGCGTCTTCGGCGGCAGGAACACGCCGAGCCAGGACTCGACCACGACGTTGTAGCCCTGCTCGGCCATGGTCGGCACCTCGGGCAGGAATTTCGAGCGCTGCCGGCCGGTCACGGCGAGGATGCGGATCGTGCCGGCCTTGTAGAGCGCCATGCTCTCACTCAGCGGATTGACGCTCGCGCCGATGTGGCCGCCGACCACGTCCTGGATCGCCGGCGCGCCGCCGCGGTAGTGCACCGGGTTGAGCGTGACCTTCGCCTCGTTCGACAGCATCACGCCCGCGAAGTGCGGCGTGGCGCCCGCTGACGTCGTGCCGAACGACGCCGTGCCGGGATTGGCCTTGCACCATTGCAGGTAGTCGGCGAGCGTCTTCACGCTCGCCGGCACCGCCGGCCCGACGTTGTAGCTCAGCATCGACCGGGTCGTGGGCCCGGCCGGGGTGAAGTCCTTCAGCGGGTCGTAGCTCAGCGACTTGAAGCTGTGCGGATAGAGCGTCATCGGGAAGTCCGGCGTGAACAGCATGACGCTGCCGTCGGGCTCGGCGTTCTTGACGTATTCGACTGCGAGGCGGGCGCTGGCGCCGGGCTTGTTCTCGACCAGCACGGCCGAGGCGTAAGCGCCGCGCAGGCTTTCGGCGAGCACGCGGGCGGTGACGTCGGTGCCGCCGCCGGCCGGGAAGCCGACGATGATGTGCACCGGCTTTTTCACCGCCTGCGCCATCGCGTGCGAGACGAGGGACGGCGCGGCGAGCAGCCCCGCCGCGGAGCCGGCGATCAGACGGCGGCGATCGATCATGCGTGCCCTCCCGCGTTCTATTGTAAGATTCAACATCATAGTATCGCTCTGTGCAGCACTGGGTCCCCGCTTCCGCGGGGACGAACGGGGTTGGGTTGGTGGCTCTCTCCTCCGTTCGTCCCCGCGGAAGCGGGGACCCAGGGCCACAAATTCCGAAGCTGCTAGTCCTCTACTCCTTGAACTCCGACTTCCTGGTGTTGGCGATCGCGATCAGCGCCTCGGCGTTCTTGCGGTCCTCGCGCAGGAACGCGACGAAGCCCGCGGGGTCGGTCGCGGCCGGCACCACCGCCTGCTGCTCCAGGAACTCGACGAATTTCGGCTCGCTGAACAGCTTCTGGAATTCGCTCGAGAGCTTGGCCACGGCCGCGGGCGGCGTGCCCTTCGGCGCGGCGAGCCCCCACCAGCCCTGGCCGGGGAAGGTGCCGAGCCCCACTTCGTTGAGCGTCGGCACGTCCGGCAGCAGCGGCGAGCGTTTCGCTGAGCTCACCGCCAGCGCCTTGGCCTTGCCGGCGGCGAGCGCGCCGGCGAAGTTGCCGACGCCGAAGCGCGTCAGCTGCACGTCGTTCGCGGCGATCGCCTGCGCCGCCGGACCGCCGCCGCGATAGGGGATGCCGACGATCTTGGTGCCCCACTGGTTGTTGAGCCACTTCAGGAACAGATCGGGGTAGGAGCCTTCGCCGAGCGTCGCGTAGTTGAGGCCGTCGGGCTTGCTCTGCGCCAGCGCCTTGAGCGCGGCGATGCTGTGGACGTTGATCGCCGACGAGGCGAACACGCCTTCGACCAGGAAGAACAGCCGCGCGATCGGCACGAAGTCGGTGTCGGGGTTGTAGGGCAGGTTGGAGAACAGCAGCGGATTGAACGACATCGTCGAGTGATAGATGATGCAGATGTTGGTGCCGTCGGGCGCGGCCTGCGCGCAGCTCTTGCCGCCGAGGATGCCAGCGGCCCCGCCGATGTTCTCCACCACCACCGGCTGGCCGAGGCGGCCCTGCAGTTCGGCCGCGGCGGCGCGCATGATCACGTCGGTGACGCTGCCGGCCGCGATCGAGACGATCATGCGGATCGGCTTGTTCGGATAATTCTGCGCGTGAGACGCCGTGGCGGTGACGGCCAGCGCCAGCAGTGCCAAGGTCGACACGGCAAAGCCCGCGCGTTTCCAAGCCCGCATTTCGATCCTCCCGGCGGTACCTGGCCCGATTATCTTGCCGCTTCGGGCTTCACACAACGGCGACGTAACCCGCCATGCGATACTGCCGCCGTCATTCCGGGGCGCGCCCCTAAGCGCGTTCACGCGCGTCTTCGACGCGCTACGGGCGCGAACCCGGAATCCAGAGACGCGGGCAATGCGGATGGTACTGGATTCCGGGTTCGCTCGCTTCGCGAGCGCCCCGGAATGACGGCGGAGAGTTCAGCAGGCGGTCAGAGCCTCTTGTTGAACGCGTCCTGGATGAAGCCGTCGAGCATCCGGAAGGTCTGGTGCGCCGCGCCGGCGTGATACTCGGCGACGCCTTTCATCATCGTCTCTTCTTCCGCGAACGAATGCAGCCGGCCGCCGAAGTCGAGCATCTGCCAGTTGGCGCCGGCGCCGTCGAGTTCGGCCTCGAGCGCGTCGCGGTCGGCCTTCGGCGCGACCGGGTCCTTGGAGCCGTGGATGACGAATACCGCGGCTTTGATGTCGCCCGCTTTCGCCGGCATCGTGGTCTGCAGATCGCCGTGCAGGCACACCACCGCGTCGAGCTGAGCGCCGGAGCGCGCCAGCTCCAGGACGTTGCCGCCGCCGAAGCAGAAGCCGACCGCGGCCTTCTTCGATGCGTCGCCGATGCCGCGCTGCTCGGCTTCGGCCACGAGGCAGCCCAGGGCCGCGTTGACACGCTTGCGGCCTTCGACGCGGTCGGCGCGCACCGCCATCATCCATTCCTGGGACGTGGGCGGGCCGGCGCAGGTCTTGCCCTCGCCGTACATGTCGACGACCATCGCGACATACCTGTCGCCGGCCATTTTCTCCGCGCGCTTGATCGCATGCTCGGTGACGCCGAGCCAGTTCGGCATCACCAGCAGCAACGGCCGTTTGCCGCTGATCTTCTCGTTCCAAACCAGCGCATGCTTGGCTTTGACGTTGCCGCACTGGGCATCAAACCGTTCGACCGCCATCGCTGTCCTCCCTTGTGGCTTTGCGTGGCGGGTAAGTTCCGCAGTCGGCGGAGACGAGTCAAGTTCGCGCTGGCGCAGCCAGACTTGCCTAGGGCATGATCCCGAAAAGTGTGAAGCGGTTTTCGGAAAAGATCATGCCCAAACTGGGCATGATCCCGAAAAGTGTGAAGCGGTTTTCGGAAAAGATCATGCCCAAACTGGAGAAGGAGCGACGGGTCTGATTCAACGAAGTTGAATCAGACCCTAGTGGCCGCGCCGGACCCTCGTGTCGCTATCGCTCCACCCGGCGGCGCGGCGGCGGGATGCGTCAAGACGGCCGCAGGGCCGCGCCGAATTTTCGCGCGTGCTCGAGCAGGCGCTGCGCCGCAACCGATGCGGCCCAGCTGAGCAGCAAGGCCGTCGCGAAGGCGATCACGGCCTTGACGACGGCGGGCAGCGTCAGCGACAGCAGCGCATACTGCAGCCACACCACGAACAGGTAGTGAAACAGATAGATCGCGTAGGCGTTCTTCGAAAGCTCGTCGGCCACGGTCCAGCGCCGCGCCGCAAAGCGCAGGAACATTCCGGCGAACGCGAAACACGTCGCCGCCGCGGTGAGCGCAAACACCAGGTTCACCACCACATTGAGCTGCGGAAACGGGCCGATGCCGAGCGGCTTGTCGTCCAGGGTCAATGCGGTCAGCAGCATCCAGGCGACAAAGCTGGCCGCGGCGACCGAGGTCCACATCGCCCAGCGGCGCGCCAGCACGCCGTCGGACCGCAGCAGGCCGGTTTCGAGGCCGCCCGCGCCGATGCCGAGGCCCGCGAAGAAAAACACCGCGTAATGCGCGAACAGGCTCGGCTGGAACGAGAACGGACCGAACTGCACCCAGTCCCACGGCCTGAAGAACGCGGCGAACGGCAGATAGGCCAGCGCGGCGGCCGCGGCGAAGATGATGAAGGACCGGCCGGGCGCGTCCGCGGCCCGCGCCGCAGACGCCGCCAGGCGCTCGCCGAGCGCCGGCGCGAAGCGATAAAGCGCCGCCGCCGCGAGATCGAAAGCCACCAGCACCCACAGGAACCAGAGCGGACCGGAATGCCAGAACGGCACGCTGAGCCATTGCTCCCAGAAATCCGGCCAGGTCGGATTGAGCGCCGACACGGCGTAAACCGGATAATGCGCAACCGGCATCAGCACGGCGACGCCGAGAATGAACGGCACGCCGAGCCGCCACAGGCGATCCAGAACAAAGGTCGCGGTGCCCTTGCGCCGCAGGCTCGGCCACACGAACAGCCCTGACAGGAAGAACATGAGCTGCATCAGGGTGACGTAGGGGAATGCGCAAATGACATCGAGACCGAACCACTGGGTGGGGTCGGAAATCGGAAACGCCTTCCAGGCATAAGGCGGCGTTGCGAGCGGAAGCGGCTCAGGCTTGAACACGACATAGGCGAGCGTCGAGTGAAAGCCGACAACCAGCACGATGGCGAATGCTCGCAGATTGCCGAGCGACAAGCTGGTGTTGGACATGCCCCGCAAGCCCGATGTTCAGGTGCGAATCAACGGTGCCGCGCCGGGCAAGCCCGTGCAAGCCGGCAATCGCGTTGCGGCGAATTTTGCGCCGGCGTGGGCTTATCGGGCAACACGCCCGCCGCATTCTCCAGCGGCCGCGCCCGGCCGTTTGCGTCGGACTAACGCGCAATGACCTCGCCGATCAGGCCGGCATCCCATTGCGTGAAGAAGAACCGACCGTCCGACATCGCCGTGATGCAGCGGGCGCCGCTTCCCGGCGTCGGAATGTCGTATTCGCCCAGCATGGTTCCGTCCGGCGCCATGCGGCCGATCTTGTTGGCGAAGTTCTCGGTGAACCAGAGATCGCCGTCGGGGCCGACGCAGACGCTGCGCAGCGACGCGTCCGGCGTCGTCACCTTGTATTCGACCATGCCGCCGTCGCGGTCGATGCGGCAGAGCCCGTTCGCGGATGTTTGCACGAACCAGATCGAGCCGTCCGGGTGAGGGCACATCGCCCGCGGCTGGCTGCCTTTGCTCGGGATCGGGAACTCGGTGACCCTGCCGTCCACGGTGATGCGGCCGATGTGGTCGCCGGCGGCTTCGCTGAACCAGAGCGCGCCGTCGCGCACCACGATCGACAGCGGCTTCGCGCCCGGCGTGATGCCGTCCTTGAACTCGGTGATCTTGCCGTCGGGCGTGATGCGGCCGATCTGATTGGCGTCGGTCTCGGAGAACCAGATGTTGCCGTCGGGCCCGAGCATCATCGCGTCGGGGCCGGCGTTCGGCGTCGGCACCGGAAATTCGCTGATCGCGCCCTTGAGCGTGATGCGGCCGATCCTGTTGCCGGTCTTCTCGGCAAACCAGAGGTCGTCGTTCGGGCCACCGATGATGCCGATCGGCGTCGCATTCGGCGTCGGCAGCGTGAACTCCTTGAACGAATAATCGTTGGGATCGAGCCGGCCGATCTTCGAGGTGCCGCTCTCGCAGAACCACAGCGCGCCGTCGGCGCCTTCGACCGAGATGTAGGGCTTGCTGCCCGATGTGGGGATGCGGTGATCGCGGATGGTGGGAGGAGCGACGGTGCGCCCGCGCGGGCGTGTTACTGTGTCTGACATGCGGCGGATGCTAGCGATGGGCATCCTCGGCCGCAACCAAGCGGAAGCGAACCATGCCCAAGCTCGACGGCGTTCTGGAGACCGCGCTCTACACCGACGACATGGCACGCGCGCAGGCGTTCTACGAAGACGTGCTGGGCCTTGCGCCGATCTTCACCGACGCGCGGCTGCGTGCTTACGGCGTGGCCGAGCGGAGCGTGCTGCTGATCTTCAAGCGCGGCGCGGCAACACAAACGGTGACCATGCCGGGCGGCACGATCCCCGGCCACGACGGCGCCGGGCCGCTGCATGTTGCCTTCGCCATCGGCAAGGACGAGCTCGCGCAATGGGAGCAGCATCTGGCCGCCAAGGGAGTGGCCATCGAGGGCGCGACCAACTGGTCGCGCGGCGGCCGAAGCATCTACTTCCGCGATCCTGACGGCCACTTGCTGGAGCTGGCAACGCCGGGATTGTGGTCGGTGTATTGAGTGCAGCGAAAACAGATCGGAGGCCGCCGTGGCAGCCCGCACCGCGAGCAAACGCGGGACGCGCGCGGCGCCGGGCGGATCCGTCTCTTGCATCCAGTGCGTGTATTAAAATACATTTACATCTATTAATAGAAGTTGGCAGAACAAACCCATTTTGATTATTGCTTGCACTTCAATGGCTTGGTGCCCCGCAATGGGGGACGCGGCGAGAGTTCAGCCCCAAAGCAGCCGCTACTTCACCGG
Source organism: Xanthobacteraceae bacterium (assembly GCA_019746355.1). The sequence continues at coordinate 23,589 of JAIESC010000010.1, forward strand.
CATCTGCACGCTGCGCCCGGCGGCCTCCGGCCGCGGCAGCTGGCCGTGCGAAGCTTTCATCTGCAGAAGCCGGCGCGTCACCTCCGGCGGAAACGGCGCGACCTTCTTCGCCGTCATGTCGACGTGCAGCGACATGTTCTCCGAGGTGGCGGAGACCCAGCCTTCCTCGGCGTGGAACAGCTGCTCGAAGTAGTGCATCCGCTTGTGGTCGTATTCGAGGAGCTGGAACGTCACGCGCACCGGATCGCCCTGGTGCAATTCGCGCAGGTAGCGCACGTGCACCTCGGCGGCGAAGGTGGAGAAGCCCTTCCTCACGTAGTCGGCGCCGCAGCCGAGCAGCTCGAACACCTCGTCCACCGCGCGGTCGAACAGCACGTTGTAATAGGCCATGTTGAGATGGCCGTTGTAGTCGATCCAGGCGGGTTCAACCTTCATCACCGAGGAAACGAAGGGAGCGAAGAAAATCGGTTCAAAATCGACACGATCGAGCATGCCGGCACTGTGCCAGACATCGGCGGGATTCTGCAAAGCATTTGGCAAACGGCGCACATTTCCCGCGCGTCGGGACCCGCGGCCGACGCACCCGGTCAATGCTTCAGGAACGCCGTGATCTCCTCGAGCAGCCGGCTCCAGGCCAGCTCGCCCTCCAGCACAAGGTGGTTGCGGGTTTCGAGCGCCACAAACCGCGCTCCGGGGATGCCGGCTGCAAGCCTGCGGCTTTCGTCAAACGGGATCGCGGCGTCGTTGCGGCCGTGCAGGACCAGGGTGGGCACCCGCACCTGCGGCAGCAGGTCCGAGACATCGACCTGTCCGGTGGCCTGCATGATGCGGACCGCGTTCGCGGGCGACGTGGTGATGCGCTGCAGGTCGTTGAACCACTGCATCTGCTCCGGGTTGCCGTCCGGCAGGAACAGCGAGGTAAAGAACTGCCGGAACGCGGGGTTCTCGCTGCCCCAGCCTTGCCGGATGAGAGACTCCAGCGTCTCGGCCTGCTCGGGATTGCGCCTGGCGCGGCCGCGGGCAAACCCGCCGTGGAGGATCAGCCGCTCGACGCGCTCGGGGTGGCGCACCGTGTAGGCGATCGACACCGCGCAGCCTTGCGAGATGCCGAACAGCGAGAACTTGTCGAGGCCCGCGGCGTCGACGACGGTTTCGAGATCGCGCACGAACGCCTCGAAGGAAATGTCGTCGACATCCCAGTCCGACAGGCCGTTGCCGCGCTCGTCGTAGCGGATGAGGTGGCATTCGGCGGCGAGTGCGTGCAGCAACGGGCTCCAGATCGGGCTGTGCCAGTCGTACTCGAGGTGGTTGAGCCAGTTGGCGGCCTTGACCAGCGGCACGCCTCGTCCGGCCGACGCGTAGGCGATGCGGACATCGTCCGAGGCGGTGCAGAAGTGCACCTCCTGCTGCGGGAATGCCGGCGCCGGAGACGCCGCCGTGGCCGATGAGGTGACGTGCTCGGTCACCGTGCCGGTGAAGCGGAATCCCTTGCGCGCCATGGTGCGGATCAGCCGCTGCGCTTCGCCGCTGTCGCCGATCGCCTTGCGCGCCGCGTTGATGCGGGTGGAGAGCGTCGAGTCCGAGACGATCCGGCCGCCCCAGACCGATGCAATGAGATCGTCCTTGCTCACCACGCGGTCGCGGTTCTGCATCAGGTAGGTCAGCAGGTCGAACACCTGCGGCTCGAGGTCAATGAGATTGGAGCCGCGCCGCAGCTCGCGCCGGTTCAAATCGAGGATGTGGTTTTCGAAATAGAACTGCACGTCAGAAACCCCGTGGGCAAGGTCACCAGACCAGTTCACCGAGACAGCAATGTCCGCTCCAATTCCCCTGATCAGCTCCAGACCGACGACAGGTCGGCGGCAGCACGGTTGCCGAAAAAACGCTTGATCTCTTCGAGGCTCAGCGCCGGCCGGATGCGCCGCGCGTCCGACAGCATGCGACGCGCCTCGCCGGTCCGGTTGAGCTGGATCAGCACGCAGGCGGCAACCACGCGGGCGCCATAGAGCCGGCCGTCGCGCCGGCCGGCCTTGGTGGCGACGTCGAGCGCTTCCTCGAGGCGGCCGGCGCGGCGGAGCCCGTCGGCCAGAAGCATGCTCCAGAAGGTCAGGCGAAGATCCTTCGGGCTCGAGCGGAGCCCGAGCTTCAGGCTCCTGATACCCTCGTCGAACCGGCCGCGCCTGACCTCCGAGGCGCCGAACGCGACATGCGCCTGGGCGTTGCTGGGATCGAGCTCCACCGCCCGAACCAGCAGCGCATGGCCGCGCTCGGTGTCGCCGACGTCGACGAAGGCACAGCCGGCAAAGCCGAGAACGTCCGAAGCGTTGGGATCGATGGCGACCGCGCGTTCTGCTTCTGCGCGCGTGGTCTGCACCGCGGCATCGATGTCCGCGACCAGCGACAGGCTTGAGCCGAATCCGCTGATCAAGGCGAGCAGCGCGCGCGCCAATGCAAACTCGGGATCGATGGAGGTCGCCAGCGTGAGCTGCGCGAGTGCCTCCGCAACCGACTCCTCGTTCCAGCCCTGCACGCTGATCGCGCCGATCGCCTGGCGGAAATGCGTCCAGGCGTCGACGCTGTCGGTGCGCCGCCGGCGCACCGACGAAAACTCCGCCTTGGTCAGCGCCGGCTCCAGCTCGACGATGATCTGCCGGGCGATCTCGTCCTGGAGGTCGAGGGTGTTGTCGCGGTCGACGTCGTAGCGTCCGGCCCAAAGCTGGTTGCCGCTGTCCGCCTCGACGAGCTGGACGGTGATCCGCACGCGGGCCTCCGAGCTGCGGGCGCTGCCGGTCACGACGTAACGGACGCCAAGCTCGGTGCCGATCTGCCCGACCTCCGGTGCGTTGCGCGCATACTGGAACGACGATGCGCGGGCGATAACGAAGAAGCCCGGCACGCGGGCGAGCAGGGCGATGATGTCTTCGGCAAGCCCGTTGACGATCAGCTCGAGGCCGCGGTCGTCGGACAGGTTCTCGAACGGCAGCACGGCGATCGACGGCCGGTCGGCGATCAGTTGCGGTGGCGGGTCAGCGGCATGCTCGCCCATCCCCCGATCGGCGGAGGACGGGCCGCCTTCGGTGACCTCGCCGACGAACCGGAAGCCTTTGCGGGGAATGGTCCGCAGCAGCGCCTGACTCTTGCCGTTGTCGCCGATCGCGGTCCGCGCGGCATTGATCCGGCTGGTCAGCGTCGAATCGGAAACCACGCGGCCGCCCCAGACGCCGGCGATCAGGTCGTCCTTGCTGACCACCCGGTCGCGGTTCTTCAGGAGGTAAAGCAGCAGGTCGAACACCTGCGGCTCGACCGGCACGAGCTCCCGGTTCCGCCGCAGCTCGCGCAGCCCAGCGTCAAGTATTTGCCCCGAAAAGACAAATTTCACCGTTGGCTCCCGCCGGGGGTGCTGAGAAGGCCGGATAATCAAGACATTCTCAAGAACAAATCAAGGTCCCGTCAAAGCGCGCCTCGCCGTTCCGGAGCATGGTCCAGCCACCAAGCGATCATTTTGCGATCGCGTCTTATATTTTTTTGGAGATAGGAATGCATATTCCAGATCCTGTTCACCGTCATTTCGACGGTTCGGTCGACCTCGACCGTTACCGCGCCGAAATCAATGCGCTGCGCCGGTCCGCAATGCAGGACGGACCCAAGCTGGGCGCCGCCCTGAAGGTCATGACCGTCGTCGGCGTGATGCTGGCCGCGGCTGCCATGGCGCCGTCGCGGCAGGACGCCGAGGCCTGCCACATCTGCAAGCCGTCGGCCTCGTACAGCACGTCGCACGGCGGCGGCATTCCGGTGCGGCACGGCGTCGGCATCGAGCCGTCGCTCTACTGATCGCAAGTTGACGCAATTCATTTTCGAGCCTTCGCGCATTTTCAGAACGAAGGCTGATCCTCCGACGGCCCGGAATCACTGCAGGGCGGAGGCGGTGGCAAGCTGACGTTGCCGCCAGGTCCCAAGCCGACGATCGGCCGCGGCCCCTTCAGCCCCACGACGACCGGCATTCTCGACGCCGGCCCGGGCTTTGGCGGCCAGGGGCCCGCGGCCACAGGCGCACCGGTGAGGCCCACCGCACATCATTCGCTGAGCGAACCGATCCGCGCGCCGGTTCCGTCGCGTGCTTCGCAAGCTGCAGCAAGAATCGGCGTGATGGCGCGCAGTCACGCCATCAACCTTTCGGATGACGCTATGCCTGGTGTGGCCGGCCTATAACAGGGCCGGCCTGTTTGCGCAGATTGGCCGAGAGCGGAATTGTGCCGCATGACCTCGCGACCGGCGAGGTGCAGGGAGCATCCAATGCTTCGATTGATCCCAACGGTTGCCGCAGTCTTTGCTTTGGCCGTCGCCGCGGCGTCCAGTCCGGCGGCGGCGCGGATGACACTGAATCAATGCATCAGCAAGAATGAGAGCTGCCGGGCGGCCTGTAGCCCCCCCTTCGACCCGACGTCGCCAGTGCTGCCCGATTCCAATCGTATTCGGGCCTGTGAAAGGCAGTGCGACAGGAACCATGGGGCCTGCGTCGACGCCGCCATGACGATGAGCCCAAAAGGCTCCGACGGCTCGTCGAAGCCCCCGACGGGCGCGATCAACACCGTTCCGGCCGGTGGGCTGTTGGACGCGCGTTCCGGATTCGGCGCCGCGGGACCTTCACCTGCTGGCACGGTCGCGCCGAGGCCGCCGGCGCCGGGTCCCATCATCCGCTGAGCACGGTCGCGCCCGCGCGGCTCTGCGGTTAGGTGCCGCCGCAAGCGGCGGTACCGCTTTGCGGGATGCGCCGGCGTTCTGCTAGCCTGCCGGTATGGCGATGCTGGCAGAGACTCCGGCGCCCGCGCGGCGCGATCCCAAATCCATCGAGACGGCCGTTCGCGAGCTGACGGCGCGCTTCGGCAACCGCGTGGTGACCTCGCGCGCGGTGCGCGAGCAGCATGCCAACACGGTGACCTGGATCGAGAACCAGCCGCCGGACGCGGTGGTGTTCCCGCAGTCCTCGGAAGAGGTGCAGGACATCGTCCGCATTTGCGCGCAACACCGCGTTCCGGTCATCCCGTTCGGCACCGGAACCTCGCTCGAGGGCCATGTCAACGCGCCGTTCGGCGGCGTCTAGATCGATGTCCGCGACATGAACAAGGTGCTCGCGGTGCACGCCGAGGACCTCGACTGCGTGATCGAGCCCGGCATCACCCGCAAGGCGCTCAACGAATACCTGCGCGACCAGGGCGTGTTCTTCCCGATCGACCCCGGCGCCGACGCCTCGCTCGGCGGCATGGCGGCGACGCGCTGCTCCGGCACCAACGCGGTGCGCTACGGCACGATGAAGGACAACGTGCTGTCGCTGAAGGTCGTGCTGCCGAGCGGCGAGCTGATGACCACGGCGCGGCGGGCGAAAAAATCTTCCGCGGGCTACGACCTGACGCGGCTCATCGTCGGCTCCGAAGGCACGCTCGGCGTGATCACGGAGCTGACGTTGAAGCTCGCCGGCATTCCCGAAGCGATCTCGGGCGGCATCTGTCCGTTTCCGTCGGTCGAAGCCTGCTGCAACGCCGCGATCCTGACGATCCAATCGGGCATCCCGATCGCGCGCATCGAATTGCTCGACGCGCTGCAGGTGCGGGCGGTCAACCTCTATTCCAAGCTGACGCTGCGCGAGACGCCGATGCTGTTCCTCGAATTCCACGGCACCGAGGCCGGCGTTGCCGAGCAGTCCGAGCGGTTCGGCGAGATCGCACGCGAGCTTGGCGGTGGGCCGTTCGAGTGGACCACGCGGCCGGAAGAGCGCACCAGGCTCTGGGAGGCGCGCCACAACGCGGCCTTCTCGGCATTCACGCTGCGGCCCGGCGCCAGCCTGACCGCGACCGACGTCTGCGTGCCGATCTCGCGGCTGGCCGAATGTGTGACCGAGACGCAGCGGGATATCGAAAAGAGCAGGCTGATCGCGCCGATCGTCGGCCACATCGGCGACGGCAATTTTCACCTCTCGCTTATGGTCGACCGGAACGACCCGGCGGAGGTCGCCAACGTCAAGGCCTTCAGCGAGCGGCTGGTGGAGCGGGCGCTGGCCATGGACGGCACCTGCACCGGCGAGCACGGGGTCGGGCAGGGGAAGATGAAATATCTACTCGCCGAGCACGGCCCGGCGGCGCTGGCGGCCATGCGGTCGATCAAGCAGGCGTTCGACCCCCTCGACATCATGAACCCGGGCAAGATCGTACCGTTGAGCTAACCCGTTCACAGCCGATACAGATTTGCTCCGTAATGATTCGTGGACATAGATTCGCCGCCAAGCAACGCCAGTGGAGAAAGCGTAGGCCGGCTGGGAAAAGGGCTGTGCCTGCCTCACATATTCTTGCTGGCTAATGCCGGTCCGGCTGGCGTCTTTCGCCCACGCGCCGGACCTGCACTGGAGCGCTCGTGCAGACGACCCTGTTGGGCCTGGCCATTGCATTGATCCTGGCGCTGCTCGCGGCGCTGATCGGCCCTTATTTCATCCATTGGAACGACCACCGCGCCTTCTTCGAGGCCGAGGCCGGCCGCCTGGTCGGGCTCAAGGTCAAGGTCGGCGGCGACATCGACGCGAAGCTCCTGCCGTTTCCGGCGGTGACGCTGGGCCGCATCGACATCGGCCCGGCCGGCGAGGCGAGCCGGTTGCGCGCCCATTCGCTGCGGATCGAGCTTTCGCTCGGCGCGCTGATGCGCGGCGAGCTTCGCGCCACCGAGATGAAGCTGGTGACGCCGCAGGTCAAACTCGGGCTCGACGCGCAGGGCCAGATCGACTGGCCGGCGATGGCGCTTGCCACCGAAACCCTGTCGATCGACCGGCTGAGCATCGAGAACGGCCAGGCCACGCTGAGCGATGCCGCAAGCGGCTCGACCGTGGTGCTCGATCAGCTGGGCTTCACCGGCGAGGTGCGCTCGCTGGCCGGCCCGATCCGCGGCGAGGGCGCGTTCCTGTCGCGCGGCACGCTCTATACTTATGACGTCTCCGCGGGGCGCGCCGGGGCGGACGGCTCCCGGGTCCGCTTCAGCCTGAAGACCAACGACCAGCCGGTGATCTTCGAGGCCGACGGCACACTGGCGTTCGAGCGCGCCGCGCCGCGCTTCGACGGCACGCTGACGCTGGCCCGGCCTGCGGTCTCGGTTGCCGCGAGCGGCCGGGCGGTGGCGAGCGAGCCCTGGCGGCTGAGCAGCAAGGTCAAGGCCACGACCGCGTCGGCGACGCTCGACGAGGTGTCGTTCCAGTACGGCCCCGAGGAGCGGGCCCTGACGCTCAACGGCGCAGCCGAGTTTACCTTTGGCCGCCGCCCGCAGATGCAGGGCACCCTGTCGGCGCGGCAGGTCGACCTCGACCGGCTGCTGGCCACGCCCGGCACCGCCAGACGGCTGCCGCTGTCGGCCGTGCAGGCGTTCGGCGACATGCTCGGCAGCGCGCTACGCCCGTCATGGCCGGTGCAGCTTGCGCTCAAGGTCGATGCGATGACGGTCGGCGGCGGCATCATGCAGGCGGTCGGCACGGAGCTGCGCTCGGACGGCGTGACCTGGACCGTCGACAAGCTCGAATTCCGAGCGCCGGGCCTCACCCACATCAAGATCGACGGCCGCCTGTTCGCGCTCGGCAAGGGGCTTGGCTTCGTCGGCGGCGCGGCGCTCGATTCCAACGATCCGCGCAATCTGCTGGCCTGGCTCGGCGGCGGTCCGGCGCCGGCTGCGCCGATCAAGCCGTGGCATGCCATCGGCGACGTCACGCTGAGCGCCGGACGGATCGCGGTCGAGCGGCTGCAGACTCAGACCGAGCGCGGCACGATCGAAGGCGATGTCTCCTATATGTGGCCGTCGGACGGACAGGCCGGCCGGGTCGAGGCCGATCTGCGGATGGCGGAGCTCGACCTCGATGCCGCGATTGCCACCGGCCAATCGGCACTGGCTGGCCTTGGTATCGAGCGGCCGCGCGAAGCCAAGCTCGTCATCGAAGCCGCCCGTGCCAAATTCGCAGGCCTCGACGCCCGCAACATCTCGACGCGGCTCACGCTCGACGCGGAAGGCCTTGCCATCGATCGCCTGTCGATCGGCGATTTCGCCGACGCGAGCTTCATCGCGACCGGACGGCTGCAAACGCTGCCGGCACCGGGCGGCAGCATCACGATCTATCTCGATGCGCGCGACCTCAACGGCGTTATTGCCCTGGCGGATAAATTCGCCCCGGCGCTCGCCGATCCGCTGCGGCGGCTGGCGACGCGGCAGAAGACCGCGACGCTTCGCGCCGCGGTCAGCCTGGACAGCAGCGGTTCGGCGGCGGCCACCGGCAAGGTCGAGCTGACCGGCCAGCTTGGCGCTGTGAAGGTGAGCTTGACCGCGAACGCCACCGGAAAGCGCGAGGCGTTCTCGCTCGCCGATCCCGGCGCGCTCGCCGGCACCAATGTCCGCATCGACAATCAGCTTGCGTCAGACGACTCCGGCGCATTGCTGATGCTGCTCGGCCTTGATCGCATGATCGCCGCCGAGCCGCGCCCGGCGAAGCTGACGCTCGCCGCATCGGGGCCGCTCGGCCGCGACCTGCGCTTCGAGGGCAGGCTCGACGCCGGTCCGATCGATGCGAGCGGCAAAGGCGTGATCCGCAGCGCGGACGACCAGCCGGCGACCGTTGCATTGGACCAGTTCGCCGGCACGTTCGGCGGCAACAAGGTGCAAGGCCGCCTGACGCTCCGCACCGGTGATCCGGCCAGGATCGACGGGGTGATCGAAGCGGAATCGCTTCAGGCTCCGGCGATTGTCGCCGCGACCATCGGCATGCCGATGCGGCGCGATGCGAGTGCGGCGGGCTGGTCCATCGAGCCGTTTGTCTGGAGCACACCGCGCCTCGCCGGAAAGATCGAGTTCAAGTCACAACGTGCCGTGCTGTTGCCCGGCGTTGCCGCGCAACAACTCAGCGGTGTCGCGCGGTTCAGTGCCGCGGAAGTCCTGTTCGAGGAAATCTCCGGCGAGATGGCGAAAGGCCGCCTCGAAGGCCGGCTGGCGATCGCCAACGGCAGCGAGGGCATGTCGGCGCGCCTTCGGGTCGCCTTGCTTGATGCCGATCCTGGCGCGCTGTTCCCGGGCGCGGAGCGTTCGGCGATGTCCGGCAAGCTCGTGATGCAGACCGAGCTCGAGGGCGCGGGACGCAGCCCCGCGGCGTTCATGGGCTCGCTGACGGGCTTTGGCAATGTGACGCTGGAGCGGGCGCAACTCGGCGGCCTCAATCCCGGCGTGTTCGGCGCGGTGAGCCGCGCGATCGAACTCAACGTTCCGCTCGGCGGCAACAAGATCCGCGAATTCGTGACCGGCATGCTCGACAACGGGCCGCTGCCGGTAACGCGTGCGTCAGCCCGGATCGGCGTCAGCGCCGGCCAGGCCCGCTTCAGCGATATCACGGTGCAGTCGACCGGCGCCGAGCTCCAGGCGAGCGCCAGCGTCGACCTTTCGGACGCGACGCTCGACGCGCGGCTGACGCTCAACGGCTTGCCGCCGTCACCGGGTGCGCAGCGCCCCGCGGTGCTGGTTGCTTTGAAGGGCGCGCTGCCGTCGCCGCAGCGAACGGTCGACGTCAGCCTGCTGACAAGCTGGCTGACGCTGCGTGCCGTCGAGCAGCAGTCGAAGCAGATCGACGCGATGGAGCAGGCCGCCCGCGATGCCGCGACGCGGGCCAATCCGACCGCGACAGGTCCGGACCGCCCCACGCCAGTGCCGGTTGCGCCTGATGCGCCGGACATCGTGCCAAGCACGGTGCCAAGCACGGTGCCAAGCGCACCGGGCGGCGGCTCCGGCGCACAGACGCCGGCGTTGCCGCCTCCGATCGACATTTCACCCGCTTCGAGATCGCGGATTGCGCCGCGGGCCGAAGGTTCGGCCCCGGCGCGGGGCGGCTTGCGTCCGCCCGGCCTAGTCGGCGCGCAGAACTGACGCCGGCTGCTGCGGCTGCATCGGCCGCAGGTCACGCGGCATCGCCGGCTCGCGGGCGACGACGGCGTGATGGCGATAGTGATCGAGCACAAACAGCCGGATGGCCGACGACAGATTGCCGTGGCGGCGGTCGGTATCGATCGTCGATACCAGCTCCGACAGAGTCAGGCTGCGATCGTCGGCGATTTCCTTGAGGCCCTTCCAGAAGGCGTCCTCCAGACTGACACTGGTCTTGTGGCCTGCGATGACGATGGAACGCTTGATAACGGGCGATTTCATCGGCTGTCCCCCGGTTCGATTCGATGCTGATCGAGAGTCTGGCGGGCCTTGTTCAGGTCCGCCGCCGCTTTGTCATGCTCCGATTTGGAGACACCATGTGCCCTCCGCTGCTCCGCGGCATGTTGCTCGGCTTTGCTGCGGGCGGCACGTTTGCGGGCCATCCGCAGATTGACGATCTCAGCCATGCCGGAGCTCGAAACTTTCAGATTGCACGTGGTGGAGGTCTCAGGTCCCGGTGCGACAAAGAGTCTTGAATAATTGTGCCCTTAGAGTGGCAAGCGTGCCCATAGCGCATGAAGATATGTGCGGCCCCCAGTCAGCTGCGGCAACGCTCCCTCGTTGCCACAATTCGAACGGCCTGGCTCGCCGCGACTGGCTTGCTGCGGTGACTCGCTGGAATCGAGGAAGATCGGCCGTAAATCCCCGGTTTGCAGTTTTCGTCAAATGCGGCAGGCCCCTTTCGCGTGCGTTACAGCGCCGGCAGATCTGCAAGCGCAGTCCCCGCCAATCTCCTTCACCCGGCTTTAGCTGGGCCGCGTCATGCGTTCGGGGCGAACGAGCCGGTCGAATTCGGCCCCCGACAGGAATCCGAGCCGCATTGCCTCTTCGCGCAACGTGGTCCCGTTCAAATGCGCGGTTTTGGCGATCTTCGCCGCCTTTTCGTAGCCGATCGTCGGCGTAAGCGCCGTCACCAGCATCAACGAGCGCTCCATCAACGCGCGGATGCGTGATTCGTCAGCGCGGATGCCCAACACGCAGTTGTCGGTGAACGAGCGCACTGCATCCGCCAAAAGGCGGATGGATTGCAGCATGCAGTGTGCAAGCACCGGCTTGTACACGTTGAGCTCGAAATGACCCTGGCTTGCGCCAGCGGTAATCGCCGTCTGGTTGCCGAACACCTGGCAGCACACCATCGTCAGCGCCTCGGCCTGCGTGGGATTGACCTTGCCGGGCATGATCGACGAGCCGGGCTCGTTCTCCGGTAGGATCAGTTCGCCCAGGCCCGAACGCGGACCCGATCCGAGCAGGCGAATGTCGTTGGCGATCTTGAACAGATCCGTGGCGAGCGCGTTCAGCGCGCCGTGCGCGAAGGCGTAGGCGCCGTGCGAGGCCAAGGCCTCGAACTTGTTGCGGGCCGACGTGAACGGCAGTCGCGTGATCGCCGCGACTTTTTTTGCAAACAGCGCGGCGAAGCGCGGATGCGCGTTGAGGCCGGTGCCGACAGCGGTGCCGCCCTGCGCCAGGGGATAGAGCTGCTTCAGCGCGAGGCGGTTGCGAATGATGCCGCTATGGATTTGCGACGCGTATCCGGAAAACTCCTGCCCGAGCGTCAATGGCGTCGCGTCCTGCGTGTGCGTGCGGCCGATCTTGATGATCCGGGCGAACTCCTTGCTTTTTTTCTGAAGCGCGTCCTGCAGGTACGCCAATGCCGGATCGAGCAGCCACGCGATCTCCTCCGCCGCGGCAATGTGCATCGCCGTCGGGAAGCAGTCGTTCGACGACTGGCTCATGTTGACGTGATCGTTGGGATGCACCGGCGACTTGGCGCCGAGCTTGCCGCCGAGCATTTCGTTGGCGCGGTTGGCGATCACCTCGTTGACGTTCATGTTGGTCTGGGTGCCCGAGCCGGTCTGCCAGACCACCAGCGGGAAGTGTCCATCGAGCTTGCCGTCGATGACCTCCTGCGCGGCTTTGGCGATCGCGTTGGCACGCCGGGCGTCGATCAGCTTGAGCGACAGGTTCACCTCGGCCGCGGCGCGCTTGACGATACCGAGCGCGCGCACCAGCGGCCGGGGCATCCGCTCCGTGCCGATGCGGAAGTTTTCAATCGAACGCTGGGTCTGCGCGCCCCAATAGCGGTCGGCTGCGACTTCAATCGGACCGAACGTGTCGCTCTCGGTCCTGGTGCGAGTAGGACGGCGCGCGGTGGTCCGGGCCTTGGCCATGCCGTCTGGCCGTTACTTTTTGCGGAACCGGTCGAGCCTGACCACTTCGGCGCCACCGGATTTGTCGGGGCCGGGATCCGGCTTGTCCGCGCCGGCCTCGGCGCCCGGCGCCTCCGGCCGGGGGCTGGCAGGAACGCTGGTGCGGGCCGGTTTCCTGGCACCCTCCGGTTGCCTGGCCTCTTGCTTGATGGCGGGGCCTTTCGGCTTCACCGCTTCGCCGGATTCCGCGTCGTCATCAGCCTCGTCGCCAGCCTCGGCGAGCGTTTCGAACTGCAAGGTGAATTGCACCGACGGGTCGGCGAACGCCTTGATTGCGGCGAGAGGCACAACCAGCCGCTCGGCAACGCCGCCGAACGACAATCCCACCTCGAACAGCTCATCGGTGACCTTGAGGTCCCAGAACTGGTGCTGCAGCACGATGGTCATCTCTTCCGGATAGCGCTCGCGCAGCCGGTCCGACAGTTTGACGCCGTCTGCCGTGGTATCGAACGTGACGAAGAAGTGGTGGTCGCCGGCGAGCCCGCCCTTGGCGGTGTCGGTCAGCACCTTGCGGACCATGCCGCGCAGCGCCTCCTGGACCAGAATGTCGTAGCGGATGTGATCGACGGACATGGACGCGTTCAAGTCTCCGGTGCAATGCGGTTCAATATAGGCAGAGTCGTCGACGCACGAGAGCCGCAGCAGTCAGAATTGATCCGAAAATGAGAAAGTGGAGGCTTCTGTTGCCAGGTGCCTCCGGACCCCGCCTGACGGAGCTTAACCCGCCAGGGCTTTAAATCGGTCTTTCAAACCGCATTACGCGGCCTGAGCAACCGGAGCATAGTTGTCGTTGGCAACTATGGAATGGTCCGATAACGACGGAACCATAACGGGCAAAAGCGCGCTCTTTACACCCTCGTCGATCCTGGTTCGGCCCCGCCGAAGCCCGTGCTCGCCGGGCTTGGGTGGAGCCGCCGGGTACTGCCCCCGGGTCCGAATGGTTTATTGCAACGGCCGTTTATCGCCATAGCCGGCTTGCGCCGGCCCTTCGAATATAGGCGCGCAAGGTTGACGAAAAAAGAGCCCTGATCCGGGTGCCGTGGATGAGGGCGGCGAGTTCCCGCATTAACCATGCTTTGAAGTTGGTTAATGCCGTGTCGGCCAATGCCTTGATCCTCAAGATGGAACCCGGGCATGGTTGGTTAATTCCCAGCGCGGCGGCTGCGACAGGGGAAACACGATTTCTAACGGGGGGACGGCCATGCGCCCAACCTGGAAGTGTCCAGCGCCGCCGAATTCACCGATCCTGGTTACAAGCCCGGTCATCGCCGCCGCATGGGTCTCCGTCGCCGCGTGGCTCGCGCCGACGACATCAGCGCAGGCCCAAGCGCAGGCCCAAGCGCAGGCCCGAGCACAGGCACAGGCCGTGGGCGCGCTCCAGCCGCACAGCGTGCGGACATTGGCGCATCTCAACCGCCCGGAGCCGCCGCTGCAGCAGGAGCCAGCCGCCGCGCCACGGCCGCAGGACGTTTGTTTCGGCAAGGCGCCCCCCGGTGACGCTGCGATCTCCGCGTGCAGCAAGCTCATCCAGGGCGAGCGATGGCGCCATTCCCAGGGGCCGGCCTATGGCCGCCGCGCCGAGGCGCATCGCGCGCAAGGCTCAGTCGATGCCGCGCTCGCCGACTACGACCGGGCCATCAAGCTCGAGCCGAAGAAAGCCAGCCACTATCTCGGCCGCGGCCTCGTCTATCTCGAACTGCGCGACGCCGATCGCGCAATCCGCGATTTTGGTCAGGCGATCGGGCTCGATCCCCGCAACGCCACGGCGTTCAAGCGGCGGGCCCAGGCGCATCGGCTTTCCGGCAACCCTGACCGCGCCATCGCCGACTATGACGCGGCGATCCGGATCAACTCCAAGGACGCCGACGCGCACCTGCAACGCGGCTTCGCCTATCGCGAGTTGCATGACAATGATCGTGCCCTTGGCGATTTCAGCCGCGTGACCGAGCTCGATGGCGACCGGATGCTCGGTCACTACCATCGCGCAGCGGTGCTGTTCGAGGCGCGGCGGTACGACCGCGCGATCCGCGACCTCGATCGCGCCATCAACCTGAGCCCGGATCATGCGCCCTCGTTCAATCTCAGGGGGCAGGCCTATGCCGCGATCGGCGAGACGCTGCGGGCGATCCAGGATCTCGATCAGGCGGTGCAGCTCGACGGCAATCTCGCGGAAGCCTTCGTCAACCGCGGCAACATCTTTCAGAGCACCAACAAATGGGAGCGTGCGCTGGCCGACTATGGCGAAGCGGTCCGGCTCAAGCCGCAGGATGCCTATTCGCTCTACCGCCGCGGGCTTGCGATGCGCGCGCTCGGCCGGGAGGAGGAGGCTCAGATCGACATCGCCAAGGCCAAGGAGATCCAGCCCGGCATCGGGCCATGACGCGCGCTGGCGGGCCATCAGCGCGTTCACACGCGTCTTCGACGCGCCACCAGCGCGAGCACCTTGGAGTTGGCCGCGCGGCTGGCGCGGTTCGCGCCAGTCGGCGGCGCGGCTGCGTTTCGCGATCCGAAAAAAAATCGCTGCAACAATTTAGATTGGTCGCGAACGCACCCTGAGGCTAAATGTCTCGGTCATGCCCAAGACCGACATGCCTGCGGCGGCCAGTCCGCCGATCCCCACACACGCCGAACTGTTCTTCGCTTTCTTCAAGATCACGCTGTCGGGATTCGGCGGGACGCTGCCGTGGACGCGGCGCATGTTCGTCGAAGAGAAGCGCTGGCTCACCGCGCAGGAGTTCAACGATGTCTACGCGCTGTGCCAGTTCCTGCCGGGACCCAATATCGTCAATCTGACATCGGTTTTCGGATCGCGAATGCGCGGTCCGACCGGGGCGCTCGCGGCCTGGTCGGGATTTTTGCTTGTTCCGTTCTGCGTCATGCTGGCTGCGGCCATCCTTTATGAGCGCTATGGCGACGTCGAAGCCGTGCGCCGCGTGCTGACCGGCATAGCGCCCGCCGCGGCCGGGCTGATCATCGCAACCGTGGCGAAAATGGCTGCGCCGATGTTCAAAAGCCTTGGGCCTGCGCCGTTTGTGATCGTCGCGACGGCCATTGCGATCGGCCTGATGCGCTGGCCGCTGCTCTGGGTGATGCTGGTGATGGTGCCGGTCAGCATCGGTCTCGCCTGGTGGGTGCGGCGATGAAGGGTGACGGCGACATCCTGTTCATTTTGGCGGTGCAATTCGCGATCATGGCGCTGCTGGCGCTCGGCGGCGCCAACGCGGTCGTGCCGGAAATGCATCGCCAGGCGGTCGAACTGCGCGGCTGGATGTCGGAACGCGAATTTGCCGACATGTTCGCCATTTCGCAGGCCGCGCCCGGCCCGAATGTGATGATGGTGACGCTTATCGGCTATCACGTGGCCGGTATAGCGGGCGCGCTGGTGACGACCTTCGCCATGTGCGGGCCGACCGCGGTGCTGGCTCATTTTCTGGGCGGCGTCTGGGACCGCTTTAAGGACAAACCATGGCGCATGGTCGTTCAGGCGGGCCTCGTGCCGATTTCAGTGGGTCTGGTTGGCGCAAGCGCCATCGTTCTGACCCGCGCGGCCGATCATAGCTGGCTGGCCGTGCTCATCACCGCCGCAACGGCCGTCGTTGCATTCTGGACACGCTGGAATCCGCTCTGGCTGATCGGATTTGCCGGGCTGGCGGGCTTGACCGGCTGGGTTTGATCTTGCCACACAGCGTTCACGGTTGCTTTTTCCTGCGGAAAGCTGTCTGCTGGCGCGCGGGGGAAACGTAATCAGTCGCTTGTGAGTAATTGAGGGGAGTGGGGTTTGATGTCTGATGCTGCGTCATCAGGTGGTCGCCACGTTGAAGAAGCGCGCCGCCGCTACAATCTGATCGGCGGATCGACTATCGCCATACTTGGCTTGGCGCTGCTGGCCACGTCGTTCCTTCTGCACAATCCGGTTCCGTTGGCGGTCCGTGCGGGCATCATTGTCTACGTTGCGGTCGGTATCGCGATCGCGTCCGGCTTGCTGAAGGTGCAGAACCCGCAAGACGTTTACGGCGGCATGGCGCTGATCCTGATCTCGCTGACCGCGTTTGTCGCTTCGAACGATCTGCCTGGCATGCGTGGCTTTGCCTTTGGTCCCGGCACGGCGCCCCGCCTGTTCGCGTTCACGCTGGCGCTGCTGTCCATCGGCGTTGTCGTGACCGGCCTCCTGACACCAGGACCGGACGTGACCCCCTACAAGATCCGCGGGGTGTTCTTCATTATCGGCGCGATCCTGAGCTTCGCCGCGACGATCCGGCCGCTCGGTCTCGTGATCGCGGCCTTTTCGACCATGATCATCTGCGCGGCAGCGGCGGACGATGTGAAATGGCGCGAGAGCTTGATCGTCGCCGTCGTCATCACGGCATTCTGCTCCGTGCTGTTCCCGTATGGCTTGAACCTGCCGTTCCAGCTTTGGCCCCGGTTTTGGTGATCGGCGAGACAGATCATGTATGACCTGATTTCAAACCTCTGGCTCGGCATGGGCGTGGCGATCACGCCGACCAACGTCTTTCTCTGTCTGATCGGTGCGCTTGTCGGCACCCTGATCGGCGTGTTGCCGGGCATCGGCTCGCTCGCCACCATCGCCATGCTGCTGCCGATCACGTTCGGCCTGCCGCCGGTCGGCGCGCTGATCATGCTCGCCGGCATCTACTACGGCGCGCAGTACGGCGGCTCGACCACGTCGATCCTGGTCAACATTCCAGGCGAGTCTTCGTCGGTCATCACCACACTGGACGGCCATCAGATGGCCAAGAACGGCCGCGCTGGCCCGGCGCTCGCCATCGCCGCGATCGGCTCGTTCTTCGCCGGCTGCGTCGCGACCGTGCTGGTCGCAGCGCTCGGCGCGCCGCTGACCTCGATCGCGCTGCTGTTCGGCCCCGCCGAATACTTCTCGCTGATGGTGCTCGGCCTGATCTTCGCGGTCGTGCTCGCCAAGGGCTCGGTGCTCAAGGCGCTGACCATGATCCTGATGGGTCTGTTGTTCTCGATGATCGGCTCGGACCTCGAGACCGGCGCAGAGCGCATGACCTGGGGTATTCCGGAACTGTCCGACGGCATCGGTTTCGTCGTCGTCGGCATGGGCGTGTTCGGATTCGGCGAAATCCTGCGCAACCTCGAGAGCACCGGCTCGCGCGACATCGTGCAGGGCAAGATCTCCGGCCTGATGCCGTCGCTGCCCGACCTCAAGGCTTCGGCCGGCGCGATCGGCCGCGGCACCGTGATCGGCTCCGCGCTCGGCATCCTGCCCGGCGGCGGCGCGATCATCGCGTCGTTCGCGGCCTACACCTTCGAGAAGAAGGTGTCGAAGCATCCCGAGCGGTTCGGCCGCGGCACGATCGAGGGCGTGGCGGCGCCGGAGAGCGCCAACAACGCCGCCGCGCAGACCTCGTTCATCCCGCTGCTCACCCTCGGCATCCCGCCGAACCCGGTGATGGCGCTGATGGTCGGCGCCATGACCATCCACGGCATCGTGCCGGGCCCGCAGGTCATGACCAAGCAGCCGGAGCTGTTCTGGGGCATGATCGCCTCGATGTGGCTCGGCAACCTGATGCTGGTCGTCATCAACCTGCCGCTGGTCGGCGTCTGGGTGCGCCTGCTGCGCGTGCCCTATCGCCACCTGTTCCCGATGATCGTGATCTTCTGCTGCATCGGCATCTACTCGGTGAACAACGCACCGTTCGATGTGACGATGACCGCGATCTGGGGTGTGGTCGGCTACTGGCTGGTGAAGCACGACTTCGAGCCGGCGCCGATGATCCTGGGCTTCGTGCTCGGCCCGCTGATGGAGGAAAACCTCCGCCGCGCCATGCTCATTGCCCGCGGCGACGCGACGGTGTTCCTGACCCGGCCGATCTCGGCCACGCTGCTCGCCATCTCGGCGTTCATGCTGATCCTGTCGCTGCTGCCGGCGATCCGCGGCAAGCGTGACGAGGTCTTCACCGAGTAGGCGAACGCGTTAAAGACTGCGACAAAAGTACAACCCCCGGAGGACGTTTTTCCGTCCTCCGGGGGTTTTCTATTTGGGGCCCTAGGACTTAGATAGTTCCAGAAAATAAGCCCTTAGTTGGAGATACCGATGACTTTCTCACGATCCGCGACCCGGCTTGTGGCCGGTGCCTTTGCGCTCGCACTCGGGATCGCTCCCGCCGCCGCGCAGGACTATCCGAACCGCCCCATCACGGTCATTGTTCCGTTTGCGGCAGGCGGGCCGACCGACGTGATCGCCCGCATTGTCACCGACAACATGGCGAGGACGCTCGGCCAGACCTTCGTGATCGAAAACGTCGTCGGCGCCGGCGGCACCACCGGCATCACCCGCGCCAAGCGTGCGCGTAACGACGGCTACACCATCGCCATGGGCCACCTCGGCACCCACGCCGCCGCGCCCTCGCTTTATCCGAACCTGCAATACGATCCGGTCAGTGACTTCGAGCCGATCGGCCTTGCCGCCGGCACGCCGATCCTGATCCTTGCCAAGAAGGATTTCCCGGCGAAGGATTTGAAGGAGTTTGCCGCTTACGTGAAGGCCAACGAAACCAAGGTCAACGCGGCGCATGCCGGCGTCGGCTCGGTGTCGTTCACCACCTGCCTCCTGCTCAACAGCATCCTGAAGGCGAAGCCGACCGCAGTGCCTTACCAGGGCACCGGCCCCTCGATGAATGCGCTGGTCGCGGGGCAGGTCGATTATATGTGCGACCAGATCGTCAACGCCGTGCCGCAGGTTCTGGGCGGCACCATCAAGGCCTATGCGATCGGGACCGACGAGCGCAATCCGTCGCTGCCGAACGTGCCGACCACCAAGGAAGCCGGCATGCCGGAATTCCAGGCGTCGGCCTGGAACGCGCTGTTTGCGCCGAAGGGTACGCCGAAGGCCGCGGTGGACAAGCTGTCGGACGCGCTCAGCAAGGCGCTCGATGACGAGACCACGCGCAAGCGGCTGCTGGAGCTCGGCAGCGATATCCCGGGCAAGGACCGGCGCGGCGGCCCGGCGCTCACCACGCTGGTGAAGTCGGAGATCGACAAATGGTCGCCGGTGATCAAGGCCGCGGGCCCGATCAACTGAGCTTGTGAATTTGTGCAAAAGCGGTGAGGGGGCGGCCGTGGCCGCCCCCTTTTCCGTTGGCGTGCCTATATAGAAGGAGCGCGCCAGCCGTCCGGCTTCGCCCGCCTGCGTTCCGACGATAATCTATTCGCTCCGGCGCTGAGTCGCCCCTGAGGTTCGCTCGATGCGGCAATACCTCGAACTGATGGAACATACGCTCGCCGACGGCGTCGAAAAGCGCGACCGCACCGGCACCGGCACCGTTTCGGTGTTCGGCCATCAGATGCGCTTCGACCTCAACGACGGCTTCCCGCTGGTCACCACCAAGAAGCTGCACGTGAAATCGATCGTCCACGAGCTGCTCTGGTTTCTCGCCGGCGACACCAACATCAAGTACCTCAACGACAACGGCGTGCGGATCTGGGACGAATGGGCCGACCACCGTGGCGACCTCGGCCCCGTCTACGGCTATCAGTGGCGTTCGTGGCCGGCGCAGGACGGCCGCACCATCGACCAGATTGCCAACGTGGTGGAGATGATCCGGCGCAATCCGGACTCGCGGCGCCTCATCGTCACCGCGTGGAATCCGGCCGACGTCGACAAGATGGCGCTGCCGCCGTGCCACTGCCTGTTCCAGTTCTATGTCGCGAAGGGGCGGCTGTCCTGCCAGCTCTATCAGCGCTCCGCCGACATCTTCCTCGGCGTGCCGTTCAACATCGCGTCCTATGCGCTGCTGACCATGATGATGGCGCAGGTGAGCGGACTTGAGCCCGGCGAGTTCATTCACACCTTCGGCGACGCGCACCTCTATCTCAACCACATCGAGCAGGCGCGTTTGCAATTGTCGCGCGCGCCGCGGGCGCTGCCGAGGATGCGGCTCAATCCGGCGGTGAGGGACATTTTCGGCTTCCGCTACGAGGACTTCACGCTCGAACGCTACGAGCCGCACCCGCACATCAAGGCCGAGGTGGCGGTGTGAGCACGGCTGCCCCGCGGCCCGTCTCCCTCGTCCTCATCGCCGCGGTCGCCGACAACGGCGTGATTGGCCGCGACAACGCGCTGCCGTTCCGTCAGAGTTCCGACCTCAAGCGCTTCAAGGCGCTGACCATCGGCAAGCCGGTGCTGATGGGCCGCAAGACGTTTGTGTCGATCGGCAAGCCGCTGCCGGGCCGCACCAACATCGTGGTCAGCCGCGATCCGGGCTTTGCGCCGGATGGGGTCCTGGTCGTGCGGAATTTGACGGCGGCGGTGGCCGTCGCGCGCGAGGATGCCCACAAGCGCGGCGTCAACGAGATCGCGGTCATCGGCGGCACCGGCATTTTCGCGCAATTGATGCCCCTTGCCGACCGCCTGGAGATTACCCATGTGCACGCACGGCCGACGGGTGACACGCACTTCCCGCCGATCGATGCGACACAATGGCGCGCGGTCGCGCGCAGCGATCATCCGGCCGGTCCGCAGGACGAGGCCAGCTTCAGCTACGTCACCTACGCGCGGAACTGACATTCACATCGATGGGAAAGACCAGTCCCGCCAGCCCCTTGGCTGCTCTCGCTGGCGTGCGTTGTAAGGCGCTGGCCGGTCCCATATAACCACCACCCAGCGAAAACGGGCCGGCGCGACGACCGGCCTCGGAGGAGAGATTTCATGCCGTGGAGCAATCAGGGCGGCGGGCCCTGGGGATCGGGCGGATCGAGGGGCCCCTGGGGCTCCGGACCGCAGTCGTCCGGGCCGACCCCGCCGGACCTCGAGGAATTGCTGCGCCGCAGCCAGGACAAGCTCAAGACCGTGCTGCCCGGCGGCAATCTGGGGGGGCGCGGGTTCCTGGTGCTGGTGCTCGGCGCCGTGGCGCTGTGGCTTCTGTCGGGCTTCTTCCGCGTCGAGCCCGACGAGGTCGGCGTGGTGATGCGCTTCGGCAAGCAGGTGCGCGAGGTGCAGCCGGGCCTGAACTACCACTTCCCGTATCCGATCGAGACCGTGCTGACACCCAAGGCGCTGCAGCAGCGCAAGATCGACGTCGGCATGCGCATCGTCGACGATCTTCGCCGCGGCACCACGGTGCGTGACGTGCCGGAAGAAAGCCTGATGCTGACCGGCGACGAGAACATCGTCGACGTCGACTTCTCGGTGCTGTGGCGGATCGATCCGAAGGCGGATGGCGTCGGCAAATATCTGTTCAACATCCAGAACCCCGAAGGCACGGTGAAGGCGGTGGCGGAAAGCGCCATGCGCGAGGTGATCGGCCGCTCGGAAATCCAGCAGGTGCTGACCGTCCGTCAGCCGATCGAAACGGCGGTGCAGGATCTGATGCAGAAGACGCTCGACCAGTACGGCGCCGGCGTCGTGATCCAGCAGGTGCAGATGCAGAAGGTCGACCCGCCGCAGCAGGTGATCGACTCGTTCCGCGACGTGCAGGCGGCGCGCGCCGACCTCGAGCGCGCGCAGAACGAGGCGCAGACCTACGCCAACCGGGTGGTGCCGGAGGCGCGCGGCCGCGCCGCGCAAATCCTGCAGGCCGCGGACGCCTACAAGTCGCAGACGGTGGCTGAGGCGGTCGGCCAGACCGCGCGCTTCTCCAAGATCTACGATGAGTACAAGAAGGCGCCCGACGTCACGCGCAAGCGCATGTATCTGGAGACGATGGAGCGTCTCCTGGCCGGCACCGACAAGATCATCCTCGATTCAGGCGGCCAGTCCGGAATCGGTGTGGTGCCTTACTTGCCGTTGAACGAGCTCACGCGGCGTCCGCCGCAACAGCAGCAGCCGAGTGGAGGCGCACGATGAGAATGGGTATCGCCGGAGGCGTTGTCCTCGTTCTCCTCCTGGTCGCCGTCGTGCTCGGCTGGTCGTCGCTGTTCACGGTCTATCAGACCCAGCAGGCGATCGTCGTGCGGCTCGGCGAGCCGGTTCGCGTCGTCACCGAGCCCGGCCTCAACTTCAAGGTTCCGCTGATCGACAGCGTGATCGGCATCGACAAGCGCATCCTCGACCTGGAAAACCCGGCGCAGGAGGTGATCGCCTCCGACCAGAAGCGCCTGGTGGTCGATGCGTTCGCGCGCTATCGCATCCAGGACCCGCTGCGCTTCTACCAGCGGGTCGGCACCATCCAGGGCGCCAACGCGCAGCTTTCGGTGCTGCTCAACGCCGCGATCCGGCGCGTGCTGGGCGAGGCGACGCTCACCCACGTGGTGCGCGACGAGCGCGCGCAGCTCATGTCCAAGGTGCGCGAGCAACTCGACCGCGACGCGCGTGACTTCGGCATCTCGATCGTGGACGTGCGAATTCGCCGTGCCGACCTGCCGGACCAGAACAGTCAGGCGGTCTATCAGCGGATGCAGACCGAGCGTCAACGCGAGGCCGCCGAGTTCCGCGCCCAGGGCAGCCAGCGCTCGCAGGAGATCCGTTCCAAGGCCGACCGCGACGTGACCGTGCTCGTCGCAGAAGCCACGTCGAAGGCCGAGCAGGCACGCGGCGAGGGCGACGCCGAGCGCAACCGCATCTTCGCCGAGGCGTTCGGCAAGGACCCGGACTTCTTCTCCTTCTACCGCTCGATGCAGGCCTACGAGACCGGCATGCGCCACAACGACACGCGCATGGTGCTGAACCCGGAGTCGGAGTTCTTCCGATATTTCGTCGATCCGTCGGGCAAGCCCCGTGACGGCGCGGGTTCGTCGGCCAATGGGCGGACGCCTCCGGCGGCTCCGGCTCCGGCACGCTAAGTTCCGGGGCCGCTATAAAACACGGGGAGGGGGCTGCGGGCAGCGATGTCCGATTTTGTGGTTGCGATCGGTCTCGTGCTGGCGATGGAGGGGATTCTGTTCGCCGCGTTTCCGGGCGCGGTGAAACAGGCCATGGCCCATGTGACGGAAACGCCTGACACGGCGTTGCGGACCATCGGGATAGTATCGGCGGTGATCGGCGTTGTGCTGGTGTGGTTCGTGCGCGGTTAGATCGGCCGTCCGGGTCGCTTTTCCGCCTGAATCAGCCGGTTCATACATATCCTGCTGGCGCTAAACGTTGCTTGCTTCCGCCGTGCCGCGGAGGCACTGTCGCCACCAATGCATCCTCAGGAGATTTGACGGTCATGGCCCGCCTAAACGCCTGGAAGCACGCCTTTTTCCGACCGGCTCTGACCGTGGCCGCCGCCGCGGCCATCGCGCTGCCGGCGCTCGCTGGGCCCGCTTTCGCGCGCGGGCCGGAGAACATCGCCGACGTTGCCGAAAAAGTGATCGACGCGGTGGTCAACATCTCGACGTCGCAGAAGGTCGAGGGGCGCGGCGGCGGGGCGCAGCAGACGCCGAACCTGCCGCCGGGCTCGCCGTTCGAGGAGTTCTTCGAGGAGTTCTTCAAGAACCGCCGCGGCCAGGGCGGCGACGATTCGACGCCGAACCGCACCCCGCGCCGCGTCAGTTCGCTGGGCTCGGGCTTCATCATCGATGCATCCGGCATCGTCGTCACCAACAACCACGTCATCGCCGAGGCCGACGAGATCCACGTCATCCTGACCGACGGCTCGCGGCTCAAGGCCGATGTGGTCGGCCGCGATCAGAAGACCGATCTTGCCGTGCTGCGCGTCAAGCCGACCAAGCCGCTCAAGGCGGTGAAGTTCGCCGATTCCGACAAGGTGCGGCTCGGCGAATGGGTGGTCGCGATCGGCAACCCGTTCAGCCTCGGCGGCACGGTGACCGCGGGCATCGTCTCCGCGCGCAACCGCGACATCAACTCGGGTCCCTACGACAACTACATTCAGACCGACGCCGCCATCAATCGCGGCAACTCGGGCGGCCCGCTGTTCAACCTCGAGGGCGAGGTGATCGGCGTGAACACCGCGATCATCTCGCCGACCGGCGGCTCGATCGGCATCGGCTTCGCCGTGCCGTCGAAGACCGTGCAGCAGGTGGTCGGCCAGCTCCAGCAGTTCGGCGAGATCCACCGCGGCTGGCTCGGCGTGAAGATCCAGCAGGTCACCGACGAGATCGCCGAAAGTCTGCAACTCAAGCCCGCGCGCGGCGCGCTGGTGGCGGTGATCGACGACAAGGGCCCGGCAAAGCCCGCGGGCATCGAGGCCGGCGACGTGATCGTCAAGTTCGACGGCAAGGACATCAAGGAGATGCGCGATCTGCCGCGCATCGTCGCCGACACGCCGGTCGGCAAGGACGTCGAGGTGCTGATCGTCCGCAAGGGCAAGGAAGAGAAGAAGACGGTCAAGCTCGGCCGTCTCGAGGACGCCGAGAAGCCGGTCAAGGCGTCGGCGACGCCGAACGCGCCGGCCGACAAGCCGGTGGTGCAGAAGTCGCTCGGCCTGCAGCTCTCGGGCATGAACGACGATCTGCGCAAGCGCTACAAGATCAAGGACTCGATCAAGGGCGTGGTGATCACCGGCGTGGACGCCTCGTCGGCCGCGGCCGACAAGCGGCTCGCCGCCGGCAGCACCATCGTCGCGATCGAGCAGGAGCAGGTGGCGCAGCCGGCCGACGTGCAGCGGCGCGTCGACACGCTGAAGAAGGCCGGCAAGAAGACTGCGCTGCTGCTGGTCGCGACCGCCGAGGGCGACATGCTGTTCGTGGCGCTGCCGATCGAGTGAGCGGCGACGATAGCGATTGAAGTGCGAAGGGCGGCCCTTGTTGGGCCGCCCTTTTCATTTGATGTTTCGTAGGGTGGGCAAAGCGAAGCGTGCCCACCTCTTGCTTGCCGTGCAGCACGTGGGCACGCCGCTTCGCGGCTTTGTCCTACTGCGTCAGAAGAGCCGAGGCGCTTGTTGTTGTGCCCTCTCCTTGTGGGAGAGGGTTACACCGACCGCTCAGCGAAAAGAAAGGGTGAGGGGTGACGGTCCATCGATAGGTCGTAACCCCTCACCCATTCGAATGTACTGCACAGTTAGTGTAGCCCTCTCCCACAAGGAGAGGGCGCAATAACCAACGGCGGCGTTTTTGACGCAGTAGAATTTGCCCACCCTACGAAACGAACGCCGTGCGCGGATAGCCCTGCGCGTAAAGCAGCGCCGTGAGATCGCCGTGGTCGATGCGCGCGGCGGCCGCCTCGGCCACCGCGGGCTTGCCGTGATAGGCGACGCCAAGCCCCGCGGCCTCGATCATCGGGATGTCGTTGGCGCCGTCGCCGATCGCCATGGTTTCCTCGGGCAGCAGCTCAAGCCGCTGTTGCAGCTCACGCAGCGTCGCGAGCTTGGCCTCCTTGCCGAGGATCGGCTCGGCGACCTGGCCCGAGAGCTTGGCATCGCCATCCACCAGAAGGATGTTGGAGCGGTCCTCGTCGAAGCCGATCATCGCGCCGATCGTCTGGGTGAACAGCGTAAAGCCGCCGGAGACGAGGCAGGTGTAGGCGCCGTGCGCGCGCATGGTCGCGACCAGCGTTTTGCCGCCGGGCGTGAGCACGATCCGCTGCGCGATCACTTCGGCTGCGACCGTCTGCGGCAGGCCTTTCAGCAGCGCCACGCGCTCGCGCAGCGCCGGCTCGAATGCGATCTCGCCGCGCATCGCCCGCTCGGTGATCGCGGCCACATGCGCCTTCAGGCCCACGTAATCGGCCAGCTCGTCGATGCATTCCTGGCCGATCATGGTGGAGTCCATGTCGGCGAGGAACAGCCGCTTGCGCCGGTGCGCGAGCGGCTGCACCACCACATCGGCCGGCCGGCCGGCCAGCACCGCCCGAACCGGGGCGGCCAGCGCCCGTTGGTCATCGGCCGCGGCCGGGGTAAAGGGAATGTCGGCGGCGATTCCGGGGTCGAGCCAGAGCGGGTCTTGGGCCGAAGGCAGCGCCGCCCGCGCCCGCGCCAGCACGGCGTCATCGAGCACAGGCTTCGCGGGATTGGAGATCAGGGTCGCGACATGAGTCATGCGATGCGGGAGTCCGGCCCGAAAATCCTCGGCGGCAAGCGAGCGGTGCTTATTGCAGGCCCGACCGCGAGCGGCAAGTCGGCGCTGGCGATTGCGCTCGCGGAGCGGCTCGGCGGCACCGTGGTCAACGCCGATTCCATGCAGGTCTATCGCGACCTGCGCATCATCACCGCGCGGCCCTCGCCGGACGACGAGGCGCGCGTGCCGCATAGGCTCTACGGCCATGTCGATGCCGCCGAGAACTATTCGGTCGGGCGCTGGTGCGCCGATGCCGGTGCAGCCCTGGACGACATCTGGCGCGATGGGCGCCTGCCGATCCTGGTGGGCGGCACCGGGCTCTACTTCAAGGCGCTGACCCAGGGGCTCTCCGTGGTGCCGCCGACGCCGCCGGACATCCGCGCCGCGGTGCGGGCGCGGTGCGACGCCGAGGGCTCGATGGCCCTGCATGCCGAGCTCGCCCGCCGCGATCCGGCGACCGCGACGAAACTCAAGCCCGGCGACCGGATGCGGATCGCCCGCGCGCTCGAAGTGCTGGAGGCGACCGGACGCTCGCTCGCCGACTGGCAGCGCGACGGCATGCCGGCGATGCTGGAGCCGGACCGGGCGCTGATGTTCTTCCTCGACGTCGAGCGCGACGAGTTGCGCCGCCGGATCGACGCGCGCTTCGACGCGATGCTGGCGCAGGGGGCGCTCGACGAGGTGCGGGCGCTGGCCGCGCGCAACCTCGATCCGATGCTGCCGGCGATGAAGGCGCACGGCGTGCCCTGGCTGCGCCGGCATCTCGCGGGCGAAATCACGCTCGCCGAAGCCGCGGAGGGCGGCAAGGCCGACACCCGCCGCTACACCAAGCGGCAGGTCACCTGGTTCCGGCATCAGATGCCGGGGTGGACATGGGCGGCGCCGGAGACGGTGGCGGATATCGCCGCGCGCGAGCTTGTCCGCTGATGGCCGATGCTGGTGGCGCCTTGGTTCGGAAGTTCGCCCGAATTCTCAGCTTGATTCGCAAGCTTTGATTCTGGAGTCCCGCGCCGGGCGACGCTATCGAGCGACGAAGGTCCATCGCGGCAGACGCCGATACTCTGATTCACTTCTGCTCTCAGGAGCATAGCCGACGTGGCTTGACCTGCTGCTGGTCCCGTCCCGGCGAAACCCGAAGCCGACATCCGTATTGGACCACAGTCCAATCGAGTGAGAATGATCAGAGCCGTAGCCTTGCCCCGTGCTGCACGGCAGGAGTGCCAGCTATGAAAATCGCGTTCATGACGTTCGCCGCGTTGCTTGTCTCAGCCGGCACAGGTCTGACGCAGACCAATTCGGCTGATGACCTTGCCCGTCGCGCCGTCGAGCGGCGTGCGGTCGAGGCCATCAACTGGGGCATGTCAGCGGTCAATTTCGATCTTCTCTGCCAGTCGATGGTCAAGGTTGGTGGCGGGCCAAATCAGGTCGTCTACTGGTCGCGGCTTCCGGACTGGAAGAACCAGACGCTCACTCCCAATCCTGACACCGTCTATCTCTTTCCCTTCATCAACACGAAGGCGGCGGGGCCGGTTGTGATCGAGATACCACCCGCAGAAGGGGGGTCAATCACAGGTACGATCATGGATGCGTGGCAGGGTCCGCTGGAGGATGTCGGGCCTGCGGGCGTCGATCAGGGCAGAGGCGGCAAATACCTGGTCCTGCCTCCCCATTACTCGGAGGCGGTGCCGGACGGTTATGTCGTTCTCGCATCATCCACCTATCAGGGCTGGGCGGGCCTGCGATCAAATATTGCCAGCGGCAGCGATGCAGACGTGGCCAAGGCCGTCGCTTATGGCAAGCGCGTCAAGGTCTATCCGCTCTCGCAGGCGGCCAATCCGCCATCCACGGTGTTCGTCGACGCGATCGATGTCGTTTTCGACAACATTATTCCTTACGATCTTCGCTTCTTTCAGGCGCTCGACCGCTTTGTGCAATACGAGCCCTGGCTGCCGCGCGATATCGCCATGATCGACGTGCTGAAATCGCTCGGTATCGAGAAGGGCAAACCGTTCGCCCCCGATGCCAACACACAGGCTGCGCTCAAAGCCGGGGCGAGGGAAGCGCAGGCGTGGCTGGAAGCACGCTACGAGGCTGGTTTCCCACCGTACTACCCCGACGCACGCTGGACGCTTCCGGCTTCCCACGAGATCAGCGACACGCAAGCCGCGTTCTGGCAGAAGCTCAACGGATACGCGGTCGATGCACGCGGTCTGTTGTACTCCTATGGCTACGCCAGCATCAAACATCTCGGCGTGGGACAGTTCTATCTGATTACCATCCGAGACAAGCAGGGCCGGTTCCTGGACGGCGGTCGCACTTATCGAGTGAACGTGCCGCCCAACGTTCCGGTCAAATTGTACTGGTCAGCAACGGATTACGACCGCCTGACCCACACGTTCATCCGCGATCAAAAGACGCTCAGCCGCTCGTCGCTGAGCCCGGGTTTGCAGAAGAACCCAGACGGTTCCGTCGATCTCTATTTCGGTCCAAAGGCTCCAACAGGGCACGAAAACAACTGGGTGCCGACCAATCCCGGTGGCAGGTTTGAAGTTTTCTTTCGCCTCTACGGACCTGAGAAGCCGCTGTTCGATAAGACGTGGAGGCTATCCGACATCGAGGAGGTGAAGTCGTGAGGCCGGCGACGCAGCGAAGCGAACATTCAGCGAGCCGCGCAGATCGACCCGAGTTCTGAGGCTGCGCACTATAGATAGGGCTATTCTGCCGCGACCCTGATCGCCTCGGCGGAGGACCGCGTCTGCTTCCCGCGGTCGAGCCAGCGCTGGAACCGGTCGAGATAGAGATAGACCACCGGTGTCGTGTAGAGGGTCAGCACCTGGCTGAACGCAAGCCCGCCGACCATCGCATAGCCGAGCGGCTGCCGCAGCTCCGATCCGGTGCCATGGCCGAGCGCGAGCGGCACGCCGGCGAGCATCGCGGCCGCCGTGGTCATCAGGATCGGCCGGAAGCGCAGCAGGCAGGCCTCGCGGATGGCGTCGATCGGCGCCATGTGCCGGTCGCGTTCGGCATGGATGGCGAAGTCGACCAGCATGATGCCGTTCTTCTTGACGATGCCGATCAGCAGGATGATGCCGATGATGCCGATGACCGAAAGGTCCATGCCGCCGAGACGAAGCGCCAGCAGCGCACCGACGCCGGCCGATGGCAGGGTCGAGAGGATCGTCAGCGGCAGGATGAAGCTCTCGTAGAGCATTCCGAGAATGATGTAGACGACGACCAGCGCCGCGGCGATCAGCACCGGCTCGCTCGAAAGCGCATCCTGGAACGCCTGGGCGTTGCCCTGGAAGCTCCGCAGCACCGACGAAGGCAGTTGGATTTCGCGCGCCGCGTTGTTGATGGCGTCGACCGCCTGGCCCAGCGCCACGCCCGGCCGCAGGTTGAAGGTGATGGTGGCGGAGGGAAACTGCCCCTGATGCGACACCGAAAGCGGCCCGACCTTGCTGCTGTCCACGTCGACCAGCGATGACAGCGGCACCTCGCCGCTGGTGATCGGCGACTTCACGTAGATGCGACCCATCGTGGACAGATCCTTCTGCAGGTCGGGAAGGATTTCCAGGATCACGAAATAGGTCTTGAGCTGGGTGTAGTACTGCGTGATCTGCCGCTGGCCGAATGCATCGTTGAGGGTGTCGTCGATGAGCTGCGGCGAGATGCCGAACCGCGAGGCCTGGTCGCGGTTGATGGTGATCTTGAGCTGCGGCGCGTTGGACAGAAGGTCGCTGCCGACGTCGGTGATTTCCGGCAAGGTCTTGAGCTTATCGAGCACCTTGGCGGTCCACTCGTTCAGCTCGGCCAGGCTTGAGTCCTGCAAGGTGTACTGGAAGCTCGCGCGCGCGATGCGGCCGCCGACCGTGATGTCCTGGGTCGGCTGCAGGTACATGTTCGCGCCCTCGATCTTGGCAAGCTGCGGCCGCAGCCGGTCGATGATCTGCGACGAGGTCAGCTCGCGCTCGTCGCGCGGCTTCAGCACGATGAAGCCGCGCCCGGTGTTGGCGGTCTGTGCGCCGCCGGAGCTGCCGGTGAAGGTGGCAAGCCCAGCGACGTCGGGGTCCTTCAGGATCACCGCGCCCATCTGCTTCAGGAGCCGCATCATTTCCTCGGGCGAGGTGTCCTGCGCGGCCTCGGCGAAGGCCGAGATCATGCCGGTGTCCTGGATCGGGAAGAAGCCCTTGGGGCTGATGATCGCCAGGATCACGGTCAGCGCCAGGGTCGCAAAGAAGGCGCCGATCGTGATGCGCTGGTGCCGCAGCGCGACCTCGAGCGTGCGCCGGTAGAATGCCAGAACGGCGTCGAAACCGGCCTCGATGGTCCGGTAAAGGCGGCCGTGCCCGCCCGATTGCCGGCGCATGAAGCGCGAGCACATCATCGGCGCGAGCGTGAGCGACACCAGCGCCGACACCGCGATCGAGGCCGTGACCGTCAGCGCGAACTCGCGGAACAGGCGGCCGACGATGCCGCTCATCAGCAGCAGCGGAATGAACACCGCGATCAGCGAGGCCGAGATCGACAGCACGGTGAAGCCGATCTCGCTCGATCCCTTGATTGCGGCCTGCAGCGGGTTCGCGCCCTCCTCGATATGCCGGTAGATGTTCTCGACCACGACGATGGCGTCGTCGACCACGAAACCGACCGCGATGGTCAGCGCCATCAGCGACAGGTTGTCGAGGCTGAAACCCAGCAGGTACATCGCCGCGGCCGAGCCGGCCAGCGCCAACGGCACGGTGATGCTCGGAATGAGCGTCGCCCAGAAGTCGCGCAGGAACAGCAGGATCACCAGCACCACCAGCGCGATGGTGAGGCCGAGGGTGAACTGCACGTCGGCGACCGAGGCGCGGATGGTGGTGGTGCGGTCGAGCAGGGTCTTGACCTCGACCGCCGGCGGAATGCGGGCGGTGAGCTGCGGCAATTGCGCCTTGATCTGGTCGACGGTCTCGACCACGTTGGCGCCAGGCTGCTTGAACACCGCGAGGATGATGCCGTCTTTGTTGTTCTGGTAGGCAGCGACATTGCGGTCCACCGCATCGGACACCGCCTCGCCGATGTCGCGGACGCGGATCGGCGCGCCGTTGCGATAGGCGACGATGATGTCGTTGAACGGCTTCGCCTCGAGGATCTGGTCGTTCGTCGCAATGGTGAAGCTGGTCTTGTCGGTGTTGAGCGTGCCCTTGGCGACGTTCGTGGTCGAATTGACCAGGGCGCTGCGCAGCTCCTCGAGCGTGATGCCGTTGCTGGCGATTTTCGCCGGATCGACCTGGATGCGGATCGACGGCGTGCGGTCGCCGAAGATCGACACCTGTGCCACGCCCGGCACCTGCGAAATCTGCTGCGCCATGAACAGATCGCCGTATTCGTCGACGGCGGTCAGCGGCATGGTGTCCGACCGCAGCGCGAGCAGCAGGATCGGCGAGTCCGCCGGATTGACCTTCTTGTAGCTCGGCGGCGCGGTCATCGTCTGCGGCAGTTGCTTGCCCGCCGCGGTGATCGCCGCCTGCACGTCCTGCGCCGCCGAATCGATGTTGCGGTTGAGGTTGAACTGGATCACCACGGTGGTGGCGCCGAGCGCGCTGAGCGACGTCATCTGGGTGATGCCGGGCACCTGGGCGAATTGCCGCTCCAGCGGCGCCGCAACCGACGTCGCCATGGTCTCGGCGCTGGCGCCCTGCCAGGTGGCGGTGACCTGGATGGTGGGGAAATCGACCTGCGGCAGCGGCGCGACCGGCAGGAACGGGTAGGCGGCGATGCCGACGAAGGCGAGCGCCGCCATCAGGAGTGTGGTGGCGACCGGCCGGCGGATGAATGGCTCGGAGAGGTTCATGACCCCTCGTCATCCGCGGGCTGAGGCTTGTCCGTCACGCTCACCGGCGCGTTGGTCTTCAGCTTGTACTGGCCCCCCGTCACGACGTGGTCGCTGCCGCTGATGCCGGATTCGACGACGGTGATGTCGCCGACCGACGGGCCGGTCTGCACCGGCTTCGGCGTGGCCCGGTTCTGCGGCGTGACCACCCAGACAAACTGGCCCTTCGGACCACGTTGGATCGCCGTGTTGGGCACCACAACCGCGTCCGTGCGGGTGTTGACCAGGATGCGGACGTTGACGAACTCGCCGGGCCACAGCTTCTCGTCGGCGTTGGCGAATGACGCCTTCAGCCGATAGGTCGCCGTCGCCTGGTCGATCATGTTGTCGACGGTCTGCAACGTGCCGACGCTGAGCACATTGCGGTTGTCCCGGTCATAGGCCACGGCCTCCACGGTGGCGCGTGCCATTGCCTCGCGCACCGCGTCGAGCGTCTGCGCCGGCAGCGTGAACAGCGTCGCGGCCGGCTTCGTCTGCACCAGCATGGCAATCGCGCCCTGGTCCGACGCGTGGACGACGTTGCCGGGATCGACCAGACGTACGCCCATGCGTCCGTCGGTCGGGGCCCGGATGTCGGTGTAGTCGAGCTGTGTCTGCGCGGTTTCGATTGCGGCTTCGTCGGCGGCGACGGTGGCCCTGGTGGTGTCGACCTTGGCCTGCTGCTGATCGATGTTCTGCTGGGTGTCGAAGCCCTTGGCGCCCAGCGTCTTGAACCGGTCGAGGTCCTTCTGCAGTCCGATCAGGGTGGCCTGGTCCTGCGCCTTCCTGGCTTTCGCCTGGTCGAGCGCCGCCTGGAACAGGCGCGGATCGATCTTCGCCAGCACCTCGTTCTTTTTGACGTGCTGGCCTTCCTTGAAGAACACGTCCTGCAGCTTGCCGTCGACCTGCGAATGGATGCCGACGGTGTACGTCGCCTGCACGGTGCCAAGCCCGGTCAGGTAGATCGGCACGTTCTTGCGCGTGGCGCTGGCGACGCTGACCGGGACGGCCGTGGGCTCGCCGCGCAAGGCCTGCGCGGGTTTCACGCCGCGCCAGACGAGAGTGCTTCCGACCCCGATGGCGAGGGCCAAGAGGATCGCCAGCACGAACAGCTTTCGCGGGCTCAGGGCGCCGATGATCCGGACGGGTTGATGGGCCAAATGCTGGACCAAGCGTCGTCTCCTGCCGTGCGAGAACCTGAAAATGGGAGCCACCGCCTTTCCGGGACATGTCCGCCAGATGAAATGCTGGAGTAATCGGCTCACGACCGCGTTGGGCGCGCGCCTGCGGCCCTAAAAGGCGGTTTTGGCGTGTTTCGGCTTGACGGCGGTCCGGGAGGCCGTATATATCCGCGCAACGAAATGCCGAAAGGCTGCGGGAATGCGAAATTTTGTTGCTCAAAAGCTGCTTATCGTAGGAAGGCGCACCGCCTTGGGAGGCTGACCTCCCACGGGTTTGGCGGTGCGCGGAAAACAGGGGCTCTTGGGCCCCTTTTTGATTCTCCGGGTCAGCCTTGAGCGAACGGAACTTGCGAGTGGACTTTGCAAGTGGACTTGAGTGCAAGTGGACTTGAGTGCAAGTGGACTTTGAGTGAGTGGAGCGGACGAATGGACGCCAAGACAAGCGGTGCTGGTGCGCAGGGCCGGGAAATGACCGGCGCGGAAATGGTGATCGAGGCGCTGTCCGATCAGGGCGTGCAGCACATCTTCGGCTATCCGGGCGGCGCGGTGCTGCCGATCTATGACGCGATCTTTCACCAGCAGCAGGTCCAGCACATCCTGGTCCGCCACGAGCAGGGCGCGGTGCACGCGGCCGAAGGCTACGCGCGCTCGACCGGCAAGGTCGGCTGCGTGCTGGTGACGTCGGGGCCGGGTGCGACCAACGCGGTGACCGGCCTCACCGATGCGCTGTGCGACTCCGTTCCGCTGGTCGTCATCACCGGGCAGGTGCCGACGCACCTGATCGGCAACGACGCGTTTCAGGAGTGCGACACGGTCGGCATCACCCGGCCGTGCACCAAGCACAACTACCTGGTGAAGAGCGTCGAGGACCTGCCGCGCGTGCTGCACGAGGCGTTCCATATCGCCTCGAGCGGCCGGCCGGGACCGGTGGTCGTCGACATCCCCAAGGACATCCAGTTCGCCAAGGGCGTCTATTCCAAGCCGAGCGAGTTCCAGCACAAGGGCTACAAGCCGCGGCTGAAGGGCGATCAGAACCGGATCAGGCAGGCGGTCGAATTGATGGCGCGCGCCAGGCGCCCGGTGTTCTACACCGGCGGCGGCGTCATCAACTCGGGCTCGCGCGCGACCGCGCTGTTGCGCGAGCTGGTGAAGCTCACCGGCTTTCCGGTCACCTCGACCCTGATGGGGCTCGGCGCGATCAAGGCCACCGATCCGCAGTGGCTCGGCATGCTCGGCATGCACGGCACCTGGGAGGCCAACTGGGCGATGCACGACT
This sequence comes from Xanthobacteraceae bacterium, assembly GCA_019746355.1. The sequence continues at coordinate 58,005 of JAIESC010000010.1, forward strand.
GCGATCTGATGATCTGCATCGGCGCGCGCTTCGACGACCGCATCACCGGCCGGATCGACGCGTTCTCGCCCGGCTCGACCAAGATCCACGTCGACATCGATCCGTCGTCGATCAACAAGAACGTCAAGGTCGACGTGCCGATCATCGGCGACTGCGCCCACGTGATCGAGGACATGATCGCGCTGTGGCGTTCGACCAAGGCGCAGCCGGACAAGAAGGCGCTCGGCGAGTGGTGGACGCAGATCGACAAGTGGCGGGCGCGCAAATCGCTCGCCTACAAGCGGTCCGACGCGATCATCAAGCCGCAATACGCGATCCAGCGGCTCTTCGAGCTGACCAAGGACCGCGACACCTACATCACCACCGAGGTCGGCCAGCATCAGATGTGGGCGGCGCAGTTCTACGGCTTCCAGGAGCCGAACCGCTGGATGACCTCGGGAGGCTTGGGCACCATGGGCTACGGCCTGCCGGCCGCGGTCGGCGTGCAGCTCGCGCATCCGCAATCGCTGGTGATCGACATCGCCGGTGAGGCCTCGGTGCTGATGAACATGCAGGAGATGTCGACGGCGGTGCAGCACCGCCTGCCGATCAAGGTGTTCATCCTCAACAACCAGTACATGGGCATGGTGCGGCAGTGGCAGGAGCTGCTGCATGGCGGCCGCTACGCCGAGAGCTACACCCATTCGCTGCCGGACTTCGTCAAGCTCGCCGAGGCCTATCACGCGGTCGGCATCCGCTGCGAGAAGCCGGGCGACCTCGACGGCGCGATCAAGGAGATGATCAACGTCAACAAGCCGGTGCTGTTCGATTGCGTGGTCGACCAGGCGGAGAACTGCTTCCCGATGATCCCGTCGGGCCGCGCCCACAACGAGATGCTGCTCGGCGACGCCGCCGAGAGCATCGAGGACGCGATCACCGAAGAAGGCAAGATGCTGGTTTAAAGGCCGGCAGCGAAAGTCAGCGTCATGAGCAGCACCTCCCACTACCCCGCCGCGATCCACCACGAGCGGATCGAAAGCCACACGCTTTCGGTCATCGTCGACAACGAGCCCGGCGTGCTGGCGCGCGTCATCGGCCTGTTCTCCGGCCGCGGCTACAACATCGACTCGCTCACCGTGTCGGAGACCGAGCACCAGAAGCACCTCTCGCGCATCACCATCGTCACGCGCGGCACGCCGATGGTGATCGAGCAGATCAAGAACCAGCTCGAGCGCCTCGTGCCGATCCATCGCGTGGTCGACATGACGCTGGCGGGCCGTGCGATCGAGCGCGAGCTTGCCATGGTCAAGGTGCGCGGCACCGGCGAGCCTCGGGTCGAGGCGCTGCGGCTCGCCGATGCCTTCCGCGCCCGCGTGATCGACGCCGGCACCGAGAGCTTCATCTTCGAGATCACCGGAGCGAGCGAGAAGATCGAGCAGTTCATCGCGCTGATGCTCCCGCTCGGCCTCGTCGAGGTGTCGCGCACCGGTATCGTCGCGATCTCTCGCGGGGCGGACGGCATGTGATGACGGCGGACGCCGTCGAGAGGGCCGCTGATTGAGCGAAACGGCCGTCGGCCTTGGCCCGTTGCGGCTTGCTTGGCCCACGGCGCTCGATTAAGCCCGGCTTGGAGCCGTGCGAATCGGATGCTGTCACAGCGGGCCAAATACGCATTGCGGGCGATGATCTGCCTCGCCGGCCATGGCGACGAAGGTCCGGTCTCCGTCACCGCGCTCGCGCGTGAAGCGAAAATTCCCCGCGCGTTTCTCGAGCAGATCTTCTCCGAGCTGCGCCGCCGCAACCTTGTCGTCAGCCATCGCGGCAAGCAGGGCGGCTTTCTTCTCGCACGCGCGCCGAGGGACATCAGCTTCGCCGACATTATCCGCCACATCGACGGACCGTTGGCGCTCGCGCCCTGTGCGAGCCGCACCGCGTACCGGCCCTGCGCCGAATGTGTCGATGTCGAGACCTGCACGCTGCGACCGACCTTGCTCGCCGCCCGCGATGCCAGCGCCCAGGTGCTGGAGCGCACGACCTTGGCCGAGGCGATGCAAAAAAATGCCGGTTCCGCCAAACCGGCGCGGCAAAAAATTCACAAGTGAAATCACCGCGCTGCGCGCCCTTATCTGATTTTCGTATATCGAATTCAGATCATTCTGATTGACTTTATCAGGATTGAGCACCAGTTTTCTCGCCGGCGAAAAAGAACATGAGCGAGTGCTGCAACGCCCGGTGGGGCGTCCGCGTTAGGTGCCGGACACGGCGCCACGGCTGTCACAGAACTCTCGTGAGAGGGACCTAATGACGATCCGATCTCGAGGCGCCCGAATCCCGAACGCTGCCCGGTGCTCTGAAGCTGTTCACTTGGAAGCTGTTCACTTGGCTTTTTTGTTCCGCCAGGAACCCGAATACGGCCCTTGCACGGCGAAGGTGCAATCGCACCGCAGGGCGGCGAGGACGAGTTCCGCAACTCCGCGCGTGCTCGACACGGTGACGGTGACATTCGTCGGCAACGGCGCGGAACAGGAACCCGTCGTATCGATCGAGTGCGTCGATCGCGATGACGCACTCGACTTTCGCGGCGTGCCGGTTCGCACGATCGTGTTCCCGGCGCTGCCCGTGCCGGCGTTGGCCTTCGCCGCGCCGCGCCGCGCGGAAGTCCGCCGGACGTCGCCGTACAGCGGCGTCTCGAGCCTGGGCTATTGCCGCGTGCTTCCGCTTGCGCGCGGAATGGTCCACGCGCCGCAATGAAATCATGCCGCAGTGAAATCATGGAGCTGAACATGCGCAAGTCGATACTCGGTCTGCTGGTGGGCCTGCTGGCACTGGCGCCCGCAGCCGCGCAGGCGCAGAGCGTCACGCTCCTCAACGTGTCCTACGATCCGACGCGTGAGCTCTATCGCGAATTCAATGCCGCATTTGCCAAACACTGGAAGGCCAAGACCGGACAGACGGTCTCGGTCCGGCAATCGCACGGCGGCTCGGGTGCGCAGGCGCGCGCGGTGATCGACGGGCTCGATGCCGATGTCGTCACGCTCGCGATGGAGTCGGACATCGACGCCATTGCCAGGAACACCGGCAAGATTCCCGCCGACTGGCGCAAGCGGCTGCCCAATAACAGCTCGCCCTACACCTCGACGATGGTGTTTCTCGTCCGCAAGGGAAATCCGAAGCACCTGAAGGACTGGGACGATCTGGTGAAGCCGGGCGTGCAGGTGATCACCCCGAACCCCAAGACATCGGGGGCGGCACGCTGGAACTATCTCGCCGCCTGGGCCTTCGCCACCGAGAAGTTCGGCGGCGACGCCGGGAAGGCAAAGGAGTTCGTTCGCGCGCTCTATCGCAACGTGCCGGTGCTCGACACCGCCGCCCGCGGCTCGACGACAACCTTTGTCCAGCGCGGCATGGGCGACGTGCTGCTGGCCTGGGAGAACGAGGCGTTCCTGGCGATCAAGGAGCTCGGCCCGGACAAGTTCGAGATCGTCGTTCCGTCGATCTCCACGCTTGCCGAGCCCGCGGTGGCGCTGGTGGACGGCAATGCCGACAAGAAGGGTTCGAAACCGATCGCGCAGGCCTATCTCGAATTCCTCTATGCCGCAGAAGGCCAGACGATCGCCGCGAAGAACTACTACCGGCCGGCCAAGCCCGAGCTTGCCAAACCGGAGGACGTCAAGCGCTTCCCCAGCATCAAGCTGATCAGCATCGACGACGCGCTGTTCGGCGGCTGGGCCAAGGCGCAGCCCCAGCACTTCGGCGACGGCGGCGTGTTCGACGAAATCTACAAGCGCTGAGCCGCGCAGCGAGCGAACAGGGGACGAAATGAGCGTGACCGCACTGACGGCGTGGCGGCGGCCGAGCATCATTCCGGGCTTCGGCCTGACGCTCGGCTTTACCTTGACCTATCTCAGCCTGATCGTGCTGATTCCGATCTCGGCGTTGATACTCAGGACCACGACGATGTCGTGGGAGAAATTCTATCTCGTGCTGACCAATGAACGCGTTCTCGCAGCGCTCAAGGTCAGCTTCGGCGCGTCGCTGGTCGCGGCATGCATCAACGCGCTGTTCGGACTGATCGTCGCCTGGGTGCTGGTGCGCTACCGCTTTCCCGGCCGCCGCATCGTCGATGCGATCGTCGATCTTCCCTTCGCGCTGCCGACCGCGGTGGCCGGCATCGCACTGACCGCGATCTTTGCTCCGACCGGATGGCTCGGCCAATACTTCGACGCCTTCGGCATCAAGATCGCCTACACCTGGATCGGCATCGTCATCGCGCTGACCTTCATAGGCCTGCCGTTCGTGGTGCGAACGCTGCAGCCGGTCATTGAGGAGATCGACCGCCAGGTCGAGGAGGCGGCGGCGACGCTTGGCGCCCATCGCGGCCAGACCATGTGGCAGGTGATTCTGCCGACGTTGCTGCCGGCGCTGCTCACCGGCTTCGTGCTGTCGTTTGCGCGCGCCGTCGGCGAATACGGCTCCGTGGTCTTCATCGCCGGCAACATTCCCTATCGGACCGAGATCGCGCCGCTTCTCATCGTCATCCGCCTCGAAGAGTTCGATTATACCGGCGCGGCGGCGATCGCCACCATCATGTTGGCGATATCGTTCACGATGTTCCTTGCCATCAATGTGATTCAGGCTTGGTCCCGCAGGAGGTTCGGCGATGTCTGATTACGCACTCGCCGCTCCGCGCGTTCGGCCGCGATCGCCGATCACCGAAGCACGACCGGTCAGGGCCGTGCTGATCGGGCTCACATTGCTGTTCATCGGGCTGTTTCTGCTGTTTCCGCTGGCGGTGGTATTCGTCGAAGCGTTCCGCGGCGGCGTCGGCGCTTACCTTGAGGCGCTTGCCGATCCGGACGCGATGGCCGCCATCAAGCTGACGCTGCTCGTTGCCGCGATCGCGGTGCCGGCCAATCTCGTGTTCGGCGTGGCCGCGGCCTGGGCCGTCGCCAAATACAAGTTCCGCGGCAAGACCTTTCTCATTACGTTGATCGATCTGCCGTTTTCGGTGTCGCCCGTGATCTCCGGGCTGATTTACGTGATCCTGTTCGGCAGCCAGGGCTATCTCGGTCCGTGGCTCAAGGAACACGGCTTGCAGATCGTGTTCGCGGTTCCCGGCATCGTTCTGGCGACGATCTTCGTGACGTTTCCGTTCGTCGCGCGTGAACTGATACCGCTGATGGAGGAACAGGGTACCCAGGACGAAGAGGCGGCGTTGTCGCTCGGCGCGGGCGGCTTTCAGACCTTCCTGCGGGTGACGCTGCCGAATGTGAAATGGGGCCTGATGTACGGCGTGCTGCTCTGCAACGCGCGCGCCATGGGCGAATTCGGCGCGGTGTCGGTCGTTTCGGGACACATCCGGGGCCTCACCAACACGATGCCGCTCCATATCGAGATTCTCTACAACGACTATCAATGGGCTGCGGCGTTTGCGATTGCCTCCGTGCTCGCTCTCCTCGCGCTTGTCACATTGATCATCAAGACTGCGCTGGAATGGCGCTTCGGTCACGAACTTGCCAACGGTCCAAGATAAGCCAAGTCGCCGGATCCGAAATCAGGAGTTGCAATGACCGCCCTTGCGAAGGTTGCCCATACCCTCGAATACGCCGAGGCTGCGCCGTCGGTTGTTCCCGCGGTTGCCGGGAACCGGCTGCGCGAGCGTCCGATGACCGTCACGGTCGAGAACCTCGTCAAGGAATTCGGCCAGACACCGGCGCTGCACGGCGTGTCGCTGGACATCGCCGGCGGCGAGTTGATCGCGCTGCTTGGTCCGTCGGGCTCCGGAAAGACGACGCTGCTGCGGCTGATCGCCGGCCTCGATTTTCCCACCTCCGGCCGCGTGCTGTTCGGCAACGAGGATGCGTCGGGCAAATCGGTGCAGGAGCGCAACATAGGCTTCGTGTTCCAGAGCTACGCGCTGTTCCGCCACATGACGGTGTTCGACAACATCGCGTTCGGGCTGCGCGTGCGGCCGCGGGCGACGCGGCCGGCCGAGGCGTCGATCCGCGATCGGGTCATGAACCTGCTGGACCTCGTCCAGCTCTCCGGTCTCGAGAAGCGTTTTCCCGGCCAGCTCTCCGGCGGCCAGCGGCAGCGCGTGGCGTTCGCCCGTGCGCTCGCGATCGAGCCGCGCGTGCTGCTGCTCGACGAGCCGTTCGGTGCGCTCGACGCCAAGGTGCGCAAGGACCTGCGCCGCTGGCTGCGCGAGATCCACGACCGCACCGGCCACACCACGGTGTTCGTCACCCACGACCAGGAAGAGGCACTCGAGCTTGCCGACCGCGTGGTGGTGATGAGCCAGGGCCAGATCGAGCAGGTCGGCAGCGCCGACGACATCTACGACCGGCCGGCGAGCCCCTTCGTGTTCGATTTCATCGGCGACTCCAGCGCGCTGCCGGTCACGGTCGACAACGGCCGGGTCCGTCTCGACGACCGCGTCATCGCCATCGACGCCAGCGGCGAGCCCGATGGGCCGGCCACCCTGTTCTTCCGCCCGAACCACATCCGCCTGTCCGGCGCGGGCGAGGAGGGTGGCTCGATCGTCGGCGTGGTCAGCGGCTCCCGCCGGATCGGCGACGCCCGGCGGCTGGAGCTCGTGGTCGGCGCCCGGCATCGGATCGAAATCGATGTGCCGGCCGCGGCGGAACTGTCCAGAAAATCCCAAGTGGCCGTTCGCCCGGAGCACTGGCGCCTTTATCGGCGCTGACGCTCGGAGTTTTCGCTGCGTGCGAGCACACAAATGATGGCCGGCAGCGAAGCAGGCCTGTGGGTGCCTTGCCGCGCCGGCCGCTCAGGCGCGCCGCGCAAGCCGGTACGTTGGCGATTTCCTCACCGTCGTATATCGGGCAATTGGACCATCGAGCGGATCATCGTCCAGATAGTGCACGATGGCATTGCATGGAATTCTGTGGCCGCGGCCGAATTTCTTCACGGCGGACGCGGCAACGACCTGCAAGCTCGGATCATGCGCGTAGGCCGTCAGTGCGGCAAGTTCGGCCGTGCTGGCTCCGCCGATGCGCCACGACGCCTCGAAGACCCCCGACCGCTTTTGGCCTCGGGCGTCAAACCCGTTCCCAACGTCATAGTTTCGGCGTGACGCCACGAACCCCGGATACTCTTCGGCGGCTGCGTCGTAGCGCCTCGCCTGGGCAACGGCGACGCGAGTATCGCGGTTGGTCGCCAGCGCTTCGAGCGCTCCCCAGTCGCCGCGCACGCAGACGAGGTCTGAACCGCCATAGACCGAATCTCCCGTGTTGTTTTTCGTCGTTCTCTGCATTCCGAAGTACGTTACGATCATATCGTCGATCGCAATCTTCCCGACGCTGAGCGTTTCGACCTGTTGCAAATTCGTTTCAAGCACCAGGCCATACGCCGCGAGTTCCTCGTTTGGATATTGGTCGAGGAATGCCTTCACCGCGCGCTCTTCGTTCGCGACGATCTGCCCCATGCTGCGGCAGGACAGCGGCGGCTTCAGACGAACCGGCCCGAGACACAACAGCATTCTTGCCGCCGCAACGGCGTCGCGCGCGCTGAACGCGGTGTAGCCCGGCAAGACCGCCTCCCGAACCCGATCGGAGAAGACGGATGACCAGCCCTCCGGCCGCTCCGCATTGCGGTGTACCAGTTGATGCGTGATCGCTTTCGTCTTGACGAACGGGTAGGGCACGATCGCGCCGAATATTTCGTTCACGCAGCTTGCGCCGAGACCCGAAGCCTCGTCGCTCGTCAGTGAGTCGTCCGGGACGAAGAACACCTTTCCGGACTGTCGCAACGCATCGCTGTAGGAATAGGCGAGGTCGTATTGTTTGAGCCGGGCGATCGCCGAGGCGACATGAACGAGGGCCGCCTTTTCATGGGCATACATCGGCGTGCCCAGCCGTGAGTCGTGGACGACAACCGTACCGCGTGCGGCTGCCGGGTATGTTCGAAAGTGTGGCCTTTCGGTGAGCGGATTATGGAGAGCCTGGGAACCGTCCATGCGCAACCTCCTCGACGAATCGATCGAGCATTGCGCAGTGCTTGGACGAGCGACTCGCCTGACGGGGAGACTGCAAAACCCCCGCGCGCGTTAGTTAGTGCGGGCCATCCCCCGCGCAAGGGGTCGCAGTTCATTCGAGCGCGCCACGTCGCCAGGCCCGCTCCGCCGTCGGCGAGTGCATGAGCGGCACATCGCCTTCGCTGCGCGTGCAGGTGGATTGACTTTTCGCTTCAGCGGCGCCACATGAGCGCCGTCGGGCTTGATTGCAGTCGCCCGGCTTCTTCAAGGCATGTCGCCCAAGCACTGCTCTTCGCCCGCTTGCCGGGTTGAGGGCTTTTGGCGATGCCGTAATCAACAAAGTCTTTCGACCGGCGGCGGCATCGGAGCGATCCATGTCGAACGTCATTTTGTTTGGCTTTCCTCGCAGCACCTTCGTCAAGGTCGCGGGGCTGATCCTGACTGCGCGCAATGTCGCGTATCGCTTCCACGACACCGAGGACGAGATGTATCTGCCGGCTCATCTCGAACGGCATCCGTTCGGCCGGGTGCCGGCGCTGCAGCACGACGACTTCATGCTGTACGAGACCAATGCCATCGCTGCCTATGTCGACGAGGTGTTTCCCGGACCGCGGCTCACGCCGGCCGATCCGCGTAAGCGCGCCCGGATGAACCAGTGGATCGGCAGTCTCAATTGGTACTTCTATCCGGAGATCATCTACCACGTCACGCACGAGCGGCTGGTCTATCCGGAGCTTGGAATTCCCGGCAACGACGTGATCGTGCAGCGCGCCATGCCGAAGGTGGTCCGTGCGCTCGAGGTGATGGAGAAGGAGCTGGCCGACGGCCGGCCGTTCCTGATCGGCGACGACGTCACCATGGCGGACTACTTCCTGCTGCCGACACTGTTTGCCTTCGCGCTGACGCCGGAAGGCAGGCAGACCCTGCCGAAATTCCCGGCCGTGGTGGCCTGGGACAACCGGATGGACGCGCTGCCGAGCGTGGTGCGCTTCAATGCCGCGTTGCCGCCGCGTGCGCCGATCGCGCACGCACGCGAGTGGGTGCATCACCATCGTCCGGCCGCTTAAGACCGGCAAGTCCGGGCCATCGACAGCCGCCCGGTAGCTGCCCGGCAGCCAAGCGTTGTCTCACTCTGCTTCAGGAGATGAGAAATGCCCTGTGCTTACAAACCCTATGCTTTGGATGGAATTCGCAACGATGAAACGCCGCATTCGAATTGGCTTGCGGCAATATGGGTGATCGTCGACGCGTTTCGCGAAGCACTGGCGATGCGGCGCGCCGCGCACCGGCGTCACCATCTTGGCGACGAGTAACGAACCTGGCACTTATGCCCGGGGGAATGCAGGCTCCCCGTGACACGGGTCATTCCCGTTCAAGTCCTGCCCGTTCAAATCCTGCACTTGCGTTTGTTCGCCGGTGCTCTTCTGTCGGGATTAAAACATGTCTCAAGCCCATGCCGTGATTGACTTCCACTGCCACCACGTTCCTGCGCGTTTCGACCTGACCGCAGCCCGGGCCGCTCCTCCCAACCAGAAAGCCCGATGGGAGGCGATCGCACGCAATCTCGCGGATGAAGACCTGCTCTTGAAAGATGTCCGCGACGGCCGGCTTCGTGCCCGTGTCGTCAACATTCCGCTGCAGTTGATTGCGGATGCCGACGGACGTGTGCCGCACGACACCATTGTGGCTGCCAACGATCACGTTGCGGCCCTGGTCGCGCGCCATCCCGACCGGATCGTCGGCATTGCTGCGGTCGATCCCTATGACGGCGACCGCGCCGCGCGCGAGGCCGAACGCGCCGTTCGCGAGCTTGGGCTGCGCGGCGTGCTGGTCGATTGCGCGCGCGGCGAACTGATGATCGACGCGCCGGAGGCGCGGCCCACGCTTGCCGCAGCCGCCGAACTCGGCGTGCCGGTGTTCGTGCATCCCGTCGCGCCGCAGCCGCTGACGAAACAGATGGCCCGTTATGGCGTCATCGGCACCTTGTTCGCGCGCGGAAGCACCAATGCCGCTTCGCTGATTGCGCTGGTCGAGGGCGGCGTGTTTGCCGCGCTGCCAAGGTTGCAGGTTGTGGTCACGGCGCTCGCTTTCGGTGGCCTTGCCATGGAAGCCGCGCTCGCAAGCCAAAGCACCACGGGGGAGGGTGCGATCAGCACCATGCGAAAGCATGTCTTCATCGACACGATGTGGCCCGAGCCGGCCTTGGTCCGCACCGCCGTCGATCTCCTGGGATTTGAGCGGGTGATTGCCGGAAGCGACTGGCCGATTGTCGATCACGAGCCGTTCGGGCAGGCGCTGGCTATCGCGATGGAAAAGGCCGGCATTCCGGACGAGCAGCGGGCGGCGATTGCCGGTGGCAATGTTCAACGCTTGTTGCAACTGAACGGCGAAGCTTCTCGCGATGGCCTTGCCCTTGCACCGCGAGCATGATGCGCCTAAGTTGACGACACAGGGGATATGCAGGCTCCCCTTCAGACGGGCTCTCACGTCCAAGCTCTGCGCAGCACTCGAAGCATTCGAGGAGATTGCGCATGGACGAAAATGCCCTTCCTATTTCCCACGACGATCTTTATGCACAGCTCGGCACCGCCGCAGCGCCGCTGTTGATCGACGTTCGCAAGGCCGAAGCGTTCGACGCCGATGATCGCCTGATCGTCGGTGCAAGCTGGCGGCCGCCACAGGAGGTGGCGCGCTGGCAAAGCGCGTTGCCGGCCGGCCGCGCGGTGGTGGTGTACTGCGCGCATGGCCACGAGGTGAGCCAGGGCGTGGCTGCCGCCTTGCGCAAGGCGGGCATGGCCGCGACCTACCTCGAAGGCGGGATCGCCGGCTGGAAGGAACAACATCTGCCGACGCGCCGAAAGCGCGACGCGACCGAAAACAAATGGGTCACCCGCGAGCATCCGAAGATCGACCGGATCGCCTGCCCGTGGCTGATCAGCCGGCTCGTCGTTCCCGGAGCCGAATTCATCTACGTGCCGCCCAATGACGTCGCCAAGGTCGCGCACGACGTCGGCGGCACGCCCTACGACATCAAGAACGTCGAGTTCGGCCATGTCGGCGACCGCTGCTCGTTCGATGCGATCGTTCGCGCCTACGACATTCACGACGCCGCGCTCGATCATCTCGCCACGATCGTGCGGGGTGCTGACACCTCGCGGCCCGACCTCACGCCGCAATGCGAAGGGCTCCTGGCGATCTCGTACGGCCTGTCGGCCAACTTCCCCGATGATCACGAGATGCTGAAGCACGGCCTTGTCATGTACGACGCGCTCTACACCTGGTGCCGGTTGCAGCTCAAGAACAAGGCCAACTGACCATGGCGTTGAAAACCGGGAGCCGCATCGAAATTCCGGGAGCGGCGCGGAGTTCCTTCGACCATGGCGCGTTTGACGCTACGACGCGCCGTGTCTTCGTCGCCCACACCGGGCACGACAGCGTCGATGTGATCGACCATGACGGCGGAAAGCACATCGCCAACCTGCCCGGCTTCCCGGAGGCGGCCGGCGTGGTCGCCGACGACGGGATCGTGCTCGTCACCAACCGCGGATCGGCAAGCCTCGCCGTGGTCGATGCGCAGACCTTGAAGACGAAAGAGGTGTTCAAGGTCGGGCCCAAACCGAACGGCGTTGCGCTCGTCGCCGCGCGACGGCTCGCGATTGCCGCCTGCATTGGCGACGACACGCACGGCCCGACGCTTGAAGTCTTGAGCCTGAATGGCGGACAACGCCACTCGTTGGCCCTGCCGGGACGGCCGCGCTGGTGCGTCACCGATGCGGCAGGCGGGAGCGTGTTCCTCGCGATCCGCGAGCCGTCGATGGTGCTTTGCGCTCGCCTGCCGGATTTGCAGGACGTCCAGCATTGGCGGGTGCCGTCCGGCGGCGCGCATGGTCTCGATATCGATCACCGGCGCGGACGCCTCTATGTGGCGTGCGACGACGAAGCCCTGGTGGAGGTGGACAGCAGTTCGGGAAAGGTCACCAACCAGTGGCCGATCGCCGGCGCGCCGGACGTGACCTTCGTCAACCCCGCGACGGACCTGGTGCATGTGGCGATCGGCGAGCCTGGGCTTGTGCAATCGATCGATCCGCGCACCGGCGGCACGGTGCGGCTCGACACCGCGCCAGGCGCGCATACCACCGCGCTCGTCCCACCGGACCGGCTCTATGTGTTCTCGCCGTCGGATGGCGCGGCGCTGGTGCTCGCGGACGTTTGATCAGGGCAAATGACCATGCTCGACGACGGAACCGGCATGCCGATGGGCCGTTCGAGGCTTAAGCAGGCAAGAGGGGGCGTACTGGAAGAGGAGAAGACCATGCGACGCACTCTCGGAATTCTCACAACGGCGATCCTTCTGGCATCGCTCGCCGCGGGCGCTCACGCCCAGCAGCAAGCGCAGCAGATCGACTGGGACAAGGTCGATGCCGCCTTCGGCCGCAAGGCCGCGGCTGTGGCCGGCGACGTGCACCGCTACGGCTTCCCGCGCACCGACCTGAGCGTGGCCGTCGATGGCGTGACCATCAGACCCGCCTTTGCGCTGGGCGGCTGGATTGCGCTGAAGCCGGCTCATGGCGGCGTCATGGCGATGGGCGACCTCGTGCTGCTCGAAACCGAGATCAATCCGGTGCTGACCAGGCTGATCGAGGGCGGGCTCGAGATCACCGCCATCCACAATCACGTGCTGCGCGGCAATCCCGCCACGTTCTACATGCATGTCGGCGGCCGCGGCGATCCGGTGAGGGTTGCGACCGCGATCCGCAATGCGCTTGCGGAGAGCAAGACGCCGCTTGCGCCTGCCACCACCGGCGCGGCTCCGGCCGCAGCGCCGCCGGCGATCGATCTCGACACCGCGCAGCTTGACCAGATCATCGGCGTGAAGGGCCAGTCGAACGGCGGCGTCTATCAGTTCGGCGTGCCGCGCCGCGACCCCGTCACGGAGCATGATGTGGAGATCGCGCCTGCCGGCCCGATGGGCGTCGCGACCGCGATCAACTTCCAGCCCACCGGGGGAGGGAAGGCCGCGATCACCGGTGACTTTGTGCTCACAGGCGAGGAAGTGAACCCGGTGATCAAGGCGCTGCGCGCCGGCGGCATCGAGGTCACCGCGATCCACAGCCACATGCTGACCGAGCAGCCGCGGCTCATCTTCATGCACTTCTGGGCGAATGACGACGCGCTGAAGCTGGCGCGCGGCTTGCGCGCCGCCATCGACAGGACCGCGAGCAGGACGAACTGAAACTATGGCTCGACGTTTCCGTTCCATCGTCGCCGCCGCGTTCGCGGTGACGCTCGCAGCCCAAGGTCTCGCCGCCGAAAAATTTCGGCGGCTGACCGGGGCGCAGATTCAAGCGCGCTTTGCCGGCATGGAATTGAGCGACGGCGTGCACTGGCGCGATCGGTACGCACGGGACGGAACGCTGACGAGCCAATCCATGGGCAGGCCCCGGTCCGGAAAGTGGCATGTCGACAACGATCAGCTCTGCCTCGATCTCGGGGCGGATTCCGGCGGCTGCTACGAGGTCTGGCTTGCCGGCAGCAAAGTCGAATTCAGGCGGGAGGGCATCGACGGCGCCATGCTGGAGGGAAATCTCGCCAGGCCCGCCTCGGGTCGTCAGACCACACGTGAGCCAAGATGATTTTCCACGGCCGGGAGCCAGGAAATCTTCGACTGGTCGGCGCAACGGGCGAGCCGGTCGCGATGCAGACGCTGGACGACGCGCCGTTGCTGCAGGTCGCTTCGCTGGCCAAGCGCTTTGGCGACCAGGTTGCGCTGGACGATGTCTCGTTCGCGGTTCGCGAGGGCGAGGTGCTGGGCCTGATCGGACCCAACGGGGCCGGAAAAACCACGCTGCTCGAAGCGATGGCCGGGCTCATTGCCGCGGACACCGGCGCGGTTTCGTGGCGGAACACCAGGATCGCGCCAGCGCAGCGCCGCGACGTGATGTTCTACGTTCCCGACGGCATCAGGCCGTACGGCGATCAGTACGTGGCGCGGGTGCTGGCCTTCATGGCGGGGGTCTATGGCCGGACGCAGGACGACACCGCGAGCGCTGTCGCAAAGGTCGGCCTCCAGCCGGCACTCTCCCAACGCGTCGCCGCGCTGTCGAAAGGGTTCCATCGCCGCCTGATGCTGGCGCTCGGCATGCTCGCGCCGCATCCCCTGCTGCTCATGGATGAGCCCTTCGACGGCTTCGACCTCAGGCAGACCCGCGAGATGATGGCGGTGCTTCGCCGCGAGGCGGCGCAGGGCCGCACGCTGCTTCTCTCCATTCACCAGCTGACCGACGCCGAACGGATGTGCGACCGCTTCGTGCTGCTTTCGGCCGGCAAGGTGCGCGGCGCGGGAACGCTCGGCGAGCTTCGGGCGCGGGTGGGCGCGCCCGATGCCGGGCTGGAGGAGGTGTTCCTTGCGCTCGCCTGACCGGTTGACCTTCACGCCGCTGCGACCGGCTCTCGTCAAGGAGCTGTGGGCGCTTGCGGGTGGGCGCGCGCTCTGGACGCTGCTGCTGCTCATCTGTCCGCTGGTCGGGTTCAGCTTCATTCAGGCGCTCCAGCTTTACAGCGAAGCGAGCAGCGCCGCGCAGGATTCGCCCGTCGCCGCGAGCGGGCTTTCGCCGCTGGACGGCATTCTTGTGCCGACGCTGGGCAGCTTCTATGTCGCGATCACGCTGCTGTTTCCGTTTGTCGCGATCCGCGCGCTCGGCGACGAAAAGGAAACCGGAGCACTCCGCCTCCTGGTGCAACTGCCATACCGGGTCTCGACGCTGATCGGCATCAAGCTTGCCGCAGTGGCGGCAGCCTGGCTGGTTGCGGCGGCGATCGCCGCGTCCGCGCTGGCGATCTGGTGGATGCTCGGCGGCCATGTCGGCGTTGCCGAGCTGGCCAATCTTGCCGCCGGCCATCTGCTCTACGGACTGCTGATCGGCTCGATCGCGCTGTTCGCTTCGGCGATCGCCGAATCCTCGGCCACCGCTGCGATCATCACGCTGGCTTTCACGATCGGATCCTGGGTGCTCGATTTCACGACCGCGGGAAGCTCCGGCATCGCGGGCCTCCTTTCGCACCTGTCTTTGACGCCGGCATTGCGAACGTTCGAGACCGGGCTCCTCTCCGCCGGTCTGGTGGTGGGGATCATTGCGACGATTGGCGGATTTTGCGCCTTGGCGGCCATCTGGCTGCCGCCGGGTGTTGCGTTTCGCAGCAAGCTCCTGCGCTCGATCGTCTGCATCGCCGTGGTTGCGACCGCGCTGGGCTTTGCCTCCACGCTGCGCGCCACGTTCGACGTCACCGAAGACCAGCGCAATTCCTTCCCCTTGGCCGATCAGCAGTCGCTGTCGCAACTCAAGGCGCCGTTGCGGATCACCGTGCATCTGTCGGTGGAGGACCCGCGCTACGCCGATCTCAAGCGCAACGTGCTGGCGAAGCTCGAACGCGTCATGCCGAACGTGACGGTCCGGTTTGCGGAAGGCCTGTTCAGTCCTCGCATCAACCCGAACGATGATCGTTACGGCGAGGTGACGTATGTCTATGGCCAGCGATCGGACATGAGCCGCTCGACCAGCCACCGCGAAATTCTGCCGCTGATCTACGCGCTCGCGGGCACCGAGCCGCCGGCACCGCTTTCGGCTCCCGACTATCCGGGCTACCCGCTCGTCGCGAAAGCGGAGTGGGCCTTGCCGTGGTTCTTCGGCGGCTTGCCGCTGCTGATCGTTCTCGGCTGGTGGTGGAGCCGCCGCCCTCCGGACATTTCACACCTCACGCAACATCGAGATGGAGGCCATCCATGATCGCATCCAGGGCCACGATCCTCGCACTGTTGACCGGCGCGCTGGTCATCGCCGCGTTTCCGCTCGCGGCCGAACCTCTGACCGTTGATCTCTCGGCGGAGACCGTGGGCGCCGAGCCGAAATCGTTCGTCAGCGTCGTCGGGATCTGGCGGATCGAGCAGGAAGGCGGCAAGAAGGTTGTGGCGGTCGACGGACGGCAATGGAAAGAGGGGCAGTCCTCGGCCGGTGTCGCCGACAAGGCCCGCGCGCTTTACGGCGACCGCTACGCGGAGTTTCTCGACCGGGTGCAGGCCTATGCCTATTTCCCCTATGCCGTGGCGCGAGACGTGCAGGATTTCAAGGGCGGCGAAATCAGCGTCCGCTTCGAAGGAATTTCCGGCCGCATCGACCAGGGGGCGGGCATCCTGTTCAATCTCAAGACCAACGGCGACTACCTGACGGTTCGCGCCAATCCGCTCGAGAACAATCTGGTGCTGTGGAAATTCGAAAAGGGCAAGCGTTCTTCGGTGAAGTGGATTCGCAACACGCCGACTCCCAGCCGCGTGTGGCATGAGTTGAAGGTCCGCATTGCCGGCACCAAGGTCGAAGGCTACCTCAACGGCAAGCTTTATCTCGAGCAGACGCTGGCCGAGCCGGTTTCCGGGCGCGTCGGGCTGTGGTCGAAGGCGGACAGCTACGTCTTTTTCGACCGCTATACGGCGGCGCCTTCGAACTGAGGCGCGTTCGTCAGCGTGCGGGGCGGGCGGCCGCGGGGTTGACACCGTGTTCTCTTTTTGTTCTATAGTCCCTATCCTGCTCAATCGAGGACGTCGTCGATCGCGACATTCGACGAGGGAGCAGGATGCGGTGCCCGACAACTGGCATCGCGTTGGAGCGCCGGGAGGCGCCGGGCCCCTCGCAAGGGCCCCGCGCCCCGGGACCCCCACCCCCCTCAAAGCCTATGGGTCCCGGAATCTTGGCGCGGGATCGGCCGATCGCAAGGCCGGTCCGGGAGCTTCGCACGCTCCCGGCGCCTCTCGGCGCTCCAACCCCTCTTTTCGAGGGGAAGGAAAAGCGGTCCCCGCGGAGGCGGGGAGGGAAACGGCGGGCCGGCCCGGGCGCCCGAATAGAAGGCCCGGGGCGATGAAGCGTGTCTGCCGGGCTGTTTGACAGGTGAATACGTGATGCGTGCGCAGAACGGGTTGCCCGCCCAGCGGGCTTGTCCGGTCGGGCCAAGCGCCCTAGAAGCACCCCGGGCAAAGCAAGACCGGGCCCGTGACCGTTTCTAGGGGTTAAGATTCATGCGTGTTTACTACGATCGTGATGCCGACCTGAACCTGATCAAGGGCAAGAAGGTCGCCATCGTCGGCTATGGCAGCCAGGGCCATGCCCACGCCCTCAACCTGCGCGACAGCGGCGTCAAGGACGTGGCTATCGCGCTGCGCAAGACCTCGGCGGGCGTGAAGAAGGCCGAGGGCGAGAAGTTCAAGGTCATGGAGGTGGCCGAGGCCGCCAAATGGGCCGACGTGGTGATGATGCTCACTCCCGACGAGCTGCAGGGCGACATCTACCGCGACCACCTGCACGCCAACCTGAAGAACGGCGCGGCGATCATGTTCGCCCACGGCCTGAACGTGCATTTCAACCTGATCGAGCCGCGCGCCGACCTCGATGTGCTGATGGTCGCGCCCAAGGGCCCGGGCCACACCGTGCGCGGCGAGTACCAGCGCGGCGCGGGCGTGCCGTGCCTCATTGCCATTCACAAGGACGTGTCGGGCAACGCCCACGACCTCGGCCTGAGCTACGCCTCGGCGATCGGCGGCGGCCGCGCCGGCATCATCGAGACCACCTTCAAGGAAGAGTGCGAGACCGACCTGTTCGGCGAGCAGGCGGTGCTGTGCGGCGGCGTGGTCGAGCTGATGAAGGCGGGCTTCGACACCCTGTGCGACGCCGGCTATGCGCCGGAGATGGCCTATTTCGAGTGCATCCACGAGATGAAGCTGATCGTCGACCTGATCTACGAAGGCGGCATCGCCAACATGAACTATTCGGTGTCGAACACCGCGGAATACGGCGAATACGTCACCGGCCCGCGCGTCATCACCGCGGAGACGCGTGCCGAGATGAAGCGCATCCTCGCCGACATCCAGTCCGGCCGCTTCACCCGGGACTGGATGCTGGAGAACAAGGTCAACCAGACCTCGTTCAAGGCGACGCGCACCAAGCTTGCCGAGCATCCGGCCGAACAGGTCGGCGCCAAGCTCCGCGAGATGATGCCGTGGATCAAGCAGCGGGCGCTGGTTGATCGTTCGAAGAACTGATCCAAGGCGGATCACCCCCCTGTCGGATCGTTCAACGGGCCCGCCTTGGCGGGCCCGTTTTTCATGGCAAGGGCGCCGCAGTGGGCGGCAGACGGAGCCTGCGGCGGTGTAGGGAACCCTCTAACCTTGCTGACAAAACTTTAATCTCGCGCCTGCGCGCCGCCCTTGCCTTGCCACGATTATTGCAGAATGATGACAGTCGGTTCCGCCGCCGGCCGTAATTGTGTCAGCCCCGGGCGCGGCACCCGTAACATGCCGCCCGCACTTGCATTTTTCCGACGTCATTGGCTCGCCGTCCTGACCTTCGAGCGGCGCGGCATCGGATTTCTGGTGCTGGGCCTGCTGCATCTCGCGGCCCTCGGCATCCTGCTGCAGACCGAGGACGAACTGGTTCCCCGGATCATCTTCCTTTGCGCCTGGGTGCTGCTGAACAGCCTGTGGCTCGCGCTGCTGCGGCGGCCGGTGGTCGCCGCGTCCGCGTCGTTGATCGTGCTCGTCGTCCTGCTGCTCGCGTCGAAGTTCAAGCAGGACGTGCTCATCATGAGCGCCAACTTCCTCGACGTCCTGCTGATCGACGCCGATACCCTGTCCTTCCTCATGACGGTCTATCCCAATCTGCGCTGGTGGGTCGCGGGCTGCGCCGCCGTCGCCGTGCCGCTGATCGCGCTGTTCTGGTGGGTCGATCCGCTGCGCGTGCGGCTGCGCTGGGCGGCGCTCGGCGCGCTCGCCAGCGTGGCGGTCTTGAGTGCGCTGTCGCTCGCCAATCCGATGGAGCGCGACAAGGCCTTCGAGCCGGTGAATTTCATTTCGCAGTTCGCGCGCTCGGGCGTGCTGGCGGCGGTCGATCTGTCCACGCGCGGCCTGCTCGACGCCGAGGCCGCCGTCCGCGACCGGCTGCCCGCGGTCGTGCCCGCGGCCTGCCCGCTGACGCAGCGCCTGCCGCACATCGTCATGGTGCTCGACGAGTCGAGCTTCGACATCGGCGCGGTCCCCGGCATCGAGGTCCCGGCGAACTACCACAGTCACTTCCGCTCGTTCGACGGCAAGAACCGCAGCCTGCTGGTCGAAGGCGCGGGCGGGCCCACCTGGTACACCGAATACAATGTGCTCAGCGGGCTGTCCGCGCGCTCGTTCGGCCACTTCGCCGAGTTCGTCACCCGCATCGCCGCGGGCCGCGTCACCCGCAGCCTGCCGAACGCGCTGCGCCCCTGCGGCTACACGAGCTTCAGCGTCTATCCCTGGCTCGGCGCGTTCCTCAGCGCGCGCGGGTTCCAGAAGACGCTCGGCATCGACCATTTTCTCGATGCGAAGGACCTCAACAGCAAAGAGGTCGAGACCGACGAGTTCTACTACAACTACGCCGCCGACCTGATCGCGCGCGAGAAGAAGAACGGCCCGGTGTTCGTCCTGAGCTACCTGATGGCGAACCACTTCCCGTGGAGCTATCGCTGGCGGCCCGACCTCGCCAAGGACTGGCAGGACCTCGGCAACGGCTCGGTCAACGGCCATCGCGTCGACGAGTATCTGCGGCGGCAGGAGATCAGCGCGCGCGCCTATAAGGGCTTCGTCGAGCGGCTCAAGCGCGACTTCCCCGGCGAGCCGTTCCTGATCGTGCGCTTCGGCGATCATCAGCCGCTGTTCGCCAAGCATATCGTCGATCCCAAGCTCGACAGCGTCGCCATCGGCCGCCGCATCGACGCCGCCGACCCGCGCTATTTCACGACCTACTACGCCATCGACGCGCTGAACTTCCGTCCGGCGGACCTGTCATCGGCGGCAAGCGGTCTCGACGCGGCCTATCTGCCGCTGGTGGTGATGGAGGCTGCGGGCGTGCCGCTCGACGCCAGTTTCGCGGAACAGAAGCGCATCCTCGGCCGTTGCCACGGGCAGTTCTACCTGTGCGCGAACGGTGCCGAGGTCCGCCGCTTCAACCGGCTGCTGATCGACGCGGGCCTGATCAAGCAGCTCTGACCATGTCGTTCGATCCTTCGATGCCTGGTGCCGGCCCGCTTGCGGCGGCCGAGCGTCTTGGCAGGACGCTGTGCATCGGCGCGATCGCGGCGATGCACGCCGCGGCACTCGGCATCATGCTGTGGACCGAGCACGGCTGGTTCGCCCCGGTGGTGTTCGTGCTGTCCTGGGCATGCGTGAATTTCCTTTTCCTGTTGCTGCTGCCGCGTCCGGCCATCGCTGCCGCGCTGTCGCTGTTGTTCGTCGGCCTCCTGATCACGCTGTCGCACTTCAAGTTCTCCGTCCTCTGGATGGTGATCAATTTTTTCGACGTGCTGATCGTCGATTCCGACACCGTCAGCTTCCTGCTGTCGATCTTTCCCGATCTCAAGACCATCCTGCTGATCGCGGCGGTGCTGGCCGTGCCGGCGCTGATCATCCTTTGGCGGATCGACCTGTTCCGCGTGCCACGGCTGGTTTCGCTCGGCGGTGTCGCCGCATGCGGCACGGCCATCACGGTCCTGTCGCTTGCCGTGCCGGAGGAGCCCTCGGACCAGTTCCAGGGCGTCAACCACATCTCGACCTTCTTCCGCTCCGGCGTGACCACCGCTTACGAACTCGGCACCAAGGGCTGGATCGACTACGACACCGCGACGACCGACCAACTCCGCTCGACCGTGAACGCGGTCTGCCAGCCCAATGGCAAGCCGCCGAACATCATCATGGTGCTCGACGAGGCGAGCTACGACATCACCGCGTCGCCGGGGGTCAAAGTGCCGCCGGGCTACCGCAAGCACTTCCAGTCGTTCGACGGCAAGACGCGTTCGCTGGTCGTCGAAGGCTCCGGCGGACCGACTTGGTACACCGAATACAATGTGCTGACCGGGCTCTCCGCACGCTCCTACGGGCGGCTCAGCTACTACGTCACCCGCATCGCCGCCGGCCGCGTCGAGCGCGGGCTGCCGCAGGCGCTGCGGCGCTGCGGCTACAAGACCGTGACGCTCTATCCGGCCTATGGCGCGTTTCTCAACGCCCGCAATTTCCAGAAGACCACCGGCGTCGAGCGCTTCGTCGACTCGAAAGAGATGAAGGCGGGCGACGTCGAGCCCGACCGCTTCTTCTACGATCAGGCGCTGCGGACGATCGAGAACGAACGCGGCGAGCAGCCGCTGTTCATTTTCGTCTACACCGTGTTCAACCACTTCCCGTGGTGGAACACGCTGCGGCCGGAATTGACGCCGGGATGGAAGAGCCTCGGCAATCATCCCGAGGTCGATGAATACATCCGCCGCCAGACGCTCAGCGCCAGGGACTATGCGGACTTCAAGGAACGGCTGCGCGCCGACTTCCCGAAGGACTCGTTCCTGCTGCTGCGCTTCGGCGACCACCAGCCGGGCCTGTCGACGACCGTCTTGGAGCCCAAGGTCAGCGCGGCGATGATGGCGCAGCGGATGCTGCACCACGATCCGCGCTACTTCACCACCTACTATGCCATCGATACGGTCAATTACCGGCCCAGGGACGTGTCGTCGGCGTTCGACCACCTGGAGGCGGTTTACCTGCCGCTCGTGCTTCAAGAGGCCGCAGGCCTGCCGCTCGATCCCACCTTCGCCGAGCAGAAGAAGATCATGCTCCGCTGCAACGGCGCGTTTTTCGGCTGCGCCGATGGGGCCGAGGCCCGCCGCTTCAACCGGCTGCTGATCGATGCCGGGTTGATCAAGGGATTGGTGTCCCGGTAAGTAAGGTCCCGCGGCCGGCAGAAAACCGGCGAAGGGGGACGCATGGCGAATGGCGGCAGCGGGTCGGAAGCGCAGGCGCGCACCACCGCGGTTTCGCTCGCCGACGTCACCATCACCTTCCGGCTGGCCGACGGCGGCTCCTACACCGCGGTGCAGGGCGCCTCGCTCGATGTCGCCGACGGTGAATTCGTCGCCATCGTCGGTCCCACCGGATGCGGCAAATCAACGCTGCTGAATGTCACCGCCGGGCTGTTCCCGCCGTCGGTGGGCGAGGCGCGGATCTTCGGTGCGAACCTTTCCGGGCTCAACCGGCAGTCCGGCTACCTGTTTCAGTCCGAGGCGCTGTTTCCCTGGAAGACCGCGATCGAGAATGTCGCGATCGGCCTTGAGACCGGCGGCACGCCGCGCGAGGAGGCGAGGAAGCGCGCGCAGGAATGGCTCAACCGCGTGGGGCTCGGCAGCTTCGGTCCGCGCTATCCGCACATGCTGTCCGGCGGGCAAAGAAAGCGCGTCGGCCTCGCCCAGGTGCTGATCCGCGATCCGAAGATCCTCTTGATGGACGAACCGTTCGGCCCGCTCGATGCGCAGACGCGGCAGATCATGGGCAACCTGCTGCTGGACCTCTGGAGCGCCGACCGCAAGGCGGTGATGTTCGTCACCCACGATCTCGAAGAGGCGATCGCGCTCTCCGACCGCGTGGTGATCATGTCGGCGGGACCGGCCGCGCGCATCATCGGCAACTGGAAGGTCGAGCTGCCGCGGCCGCGCGACATCTCCGAGGTCAAGCTCGATCCGGCGTTCCACAAGCTGCACCGCGACATCTGGCAGACGCTGAAGGACGAGGTGCTCAAAGGCTACGCGCAGACGGGGGGCGGATGATGCCGTCGCGATCGACTTTGCTGATCCTGCAGCTCCTGGTCGCGGTGATCGCGATCGCGCTGTGGCACGTGCTGACCACGGTGCCGATCTTCGGCACCAAGCTTCTGCCGCCGTTCTTCTTCTCGACGCCGCTCGACGTCGCGCAGCGGATCATCAAGTGGTTCGTGGAAGGCACGATCTGGAAACATCTCTGGATCACACTGCTCGAAGCGGTGCTGGCCTTCGTCATCGGCTCGGTCGCCGGCGTTCTGATCGGCTTCTGGTTCGCGCAGAAGCCGCTGATCAACGCGGTGTTCGACCCTTATGTGAAGATGGTCAACGCGCTGCCGCGCGTGGTGCTGGCGCCGATCTTCGCGCTGTGGCTGGGGCTTGGCATCTGGTCGAAGGTCGCGCTTGGCGTCACGCTCGTGTTCTTCATCGTGTTCTTCAATGTCTATCAGGGCGTCAAGGAGGTGAGCCCGACCGTGCTCGCCAACGCCCGGATGCTCGGCATGAACGACCGCCAGCTCATGCGCCATGTCTACTGGCCGTCGGCGCTGTCGTGGATGTTCTCCTCGCTGCACACCTCGGTGGGCTTTGCCGTGGTCGGCGCGGTGGTGGGCGAGTATCTCGGCTCGGCGGCAGGCCTCGGCTACATCATCCAGCAGGCCGAAGGCACCTTCGACGTCGCCGGTGTGTTCGCCGGCATGTTCGTGCTGGCGGCCTTCGTCATCATCATCGACGCGCTGGTGACCGTGATCGAAAATCGCCTGCTGGTCTGGCGGCCGGTGGCGGCGGAGACTCGGACGTGAGGAGCCCACCGCCGTCATTCCGGGGCGCGAGCGAAGCTCGCGAGCCCGGAATCCAGATACATCGGCACCGCCTGCTTGTCTGGATTCCGGGTTCGCGCCTTCGGCGCGCCCCGGAATGACCGCGTGACTTGCGGCTTCGCTCCGCCGCTTTATAAATGGGCCAGAAACAAGGGCTTCGTCGCGAAGCCACGGGAGGATTGCATGAAATTCTTCAAGCTCGTGATGGGTGCGCTGGCGCTGTGCTGGACCTTCGCCGCACCGGCGAATGCGCAGGCGATCGAGAAGCCGACGCTGACGCTCGGCGTCGGCGGCAAGAGCCTTCTCTATTATCTGCCGCTGACCCTCGCCGAGCGGCTCGGCTACTTCAAGGAGCAGGGCCTCAACGTCACCATCAACGACTTCGCCGGCGGCGCGCAGTCGCTGCAGGCGCTGGTCGGCGGCTCGATCGACGTGGTCGCGGGCGCCTACGAGCACACCATCCGCATGCAGGCCAAGGGCCAGGACATCAAGGCGGTGATCGAGCTCGGCCGCTTCCCCGGCATCGTGCTCGCGGTGAAGAAGGACAAGGCGGCGCAGGTGAAGTCGTTCGCCGACCTCAAGGGGCTGAAGATCGGCGTCACCGCGCCGGGCTCCTCGACCAACTTCTTCGTCATGTACCTGATGGTGAAGAACGGGCTCAAGGCCGACGACGCGTCCTATATCCGCATCGGCGCGGGCCCGACCGCGGTGGCGGCGATCAAGCGCGGCGAGATCGACGCGATCTCCAACCTCGATCCGGTGATCACCAAGCTCCAGCAGGACGGCGACATCGTCATTCTGGCCGATAGCCGCACCGAAGAGGGCAACATGAAGCTGTTTGGCGGCAACAACCCGGCCGCGGTCGTCTACCTCAAGAGCGACTTCATCGAGAAGAACCCGGTCACCACCCAGCGCATCACCAACGCCTTCTACAAGGCGCTGAAGTGGCTCGAGAAGGCCTCGCCCGAGGACGTCGCCAAGACCGTGCCGGAGGACTACTACATCGGCGACCGCGCGCTCTACATCAGCGCGTTCAAGGCGTCGTCGCCGATGTATTCCAGGACCGGCATCATTCCGGACAAGGGCATGCAGAACGCCAACGACATGCTGGTGCTGTTCGACAAGGAAGTGGCCGATGCCAAGGTCGACCTGAAGAAGACCTTCGACGACCGCTTCGTGAAGAAGGCCGCGGCCGGGATGTAGGGCTTACCGGCGGACCGGGGCCGCCGCACCTTCGACCAAGAGAAAGGGCCGCAGAACCCCTGCGGCCCTTTCGCCGTTGCGAGCCGGTCGGCCGATGCCGCCGGATCAACGGCGTCGATGCGCCGCGTCAACCGAATTCATTTGTCGTAAGCTTCCGGCCAAGGTAGCGGTCTTCCTCCGCTCCGTTTGGGCGCGCCGGTCATGAACATCCTCTCGATCCAGTCGCATGTGGCCTATGGGCATGTCGGCAACTCCGCCGCGGTGTTTGCCCTGCAGCGGCTCGGCATCGAGGTCTGGCCGGTCCACACCGTGCAGTTCTCCAATCATCCGGGCTATGGCGGCTTTCGCGGCCACGCCTTTGACGGCGCCCTGATCGGCGACGTGGTGCAGGGCATCGAGGAGCGCGGCGCGCTCAAGTCCTGCAACGGCGTGCTGTCGGGCTATGTCGGCTCCGCCGAGATCGGGCCTTCGATCGTCGATGCCGTCGCCCGCGTCAAGCGCGCCAACCCGCAGGCGCTCTATTGCTGCGACCCGGTGATCGGCGACGTCGGCCGCGGCGTCTATGTCCAGCTGGGCGTCGCCGAGTTCATCCGGGCGCGCATGGTGCCGGCGGCCGATGTTGCGACGCCGAACCTGTTCGAGCTCGGCCATCTCACCGGCCGCAGCACGCGCAACATGGGCGAGGTGCTGCAGGCGGCGCAGGCGCTGCGCGCGCTGGGACCCCGCACCGTGCTGGTCACCTCGATCGACAACGGCGAGACGCCGGAGAACACCGCGGAGCTCGTGGTCTGCGACGACAGCAGCGCCTATCGCCTGCGCACGCCAAAGCTGCCGATTGCCGCCAACGGCACCGGCGATGTAATCGCTGCATTGTTCCTCGCGCATCTTCTGCGCACCGGCTCCGCCGCCGATGCGCTGTCGCACGCGGCGTCCTCGGTGTTCGGCATCCTCAAGCGGACCGCGGCGGCGGGCTCGCGCGAAATCCTGCTGATCGAGGCGCAGGACGAGCTGGTGAAGCCAAGCGCCACGTTCCGCGCCGAGCAGTTGTGAGGCCTCCGATGCGACGCCGCTATTTCACGCTCGACGTTTTCACCACGGAGCGCTTCGCCGGCAATCCGCTCGCAGTGGTGCTTGAGAGCGACGGCCTGGAAACGGCAGCGATGCAGGCCGTCGCCCGCGAGTTCAACCTGCCGGAAACGGTGTTCGTCTATCCGCCGGACGATCCGAAGCATCGCGCCCGCGTCCGCATCTTTACGCCGGGCCGTGAACTGCCGTTTGCCGGCCATCCCACGGTCGGCACCGCGGTGCTGCTCGCGCATCTCGACGGTGGCGAGGCCGCGCGCGGGATCGTGCTTGCGGAGCAGGTCGGCCCGGTGGCGTGCAAGGTCGCACCCGGCCGCGGCGGCGGACACGCGAGCTTCGACATTCCGAAATTGCCCGAACGTCTCGGCCCGGTGCCGGATGTGGGCAAGCTTGCCGCGGCGCTGAGCCTTGCGCCCGGTGACATCAGCGGCGACGGTTTTGTCCCCGAGCGCTGGAACGCCGGCAACGGCTTCAGCTTCGTGCCGGTGCAGGGCCTCGACGCCATCGCCCGCGCGCGGCCCGACATGGGCCGCTGGGCCGAGGCGATCGGCCCGAACGACCCGCAGGGTGTGTTCCTGTTCTGCCGCGAGGTCACGGAGAAGGGTCATTCGTTCCATGCGCGGATGTTCGCGCCCGGGCTTGGCGTCATCGAGGATCCAGCAACCGGCTCCGCGGCCGCGGCCTTTGCCGGACCGCTCGCCGCCGCGAAGCCCGGCGATGGACAGCACGCCTATGCCATCGAGCAAGGCTACGAGATGGGCCGCCCGAGCCTCATCAACCTCACGCTGACCATCC
Source organism: Xanthobacteraceae bacterium (assembly GCA_019746355.1). Next base: position 84,522 of record JAIESC010000010.1, read on the forward strand.
GTGGCGGGGCATTGACCGGCGCAACGGTGGGCGGCGACGCCGTGTTGGTGGGCGAGGGTTCGATCGAAGCTTGACGCTGGTTTCGTCCTGCGGTCCATCTGGCGAATGAGCGGGACGCAGGTGATTCCCATCGAGCGGCTCGAGCTGCGCTTTGCGCCGCGCCCCTGGCCGTTCGCCGGGCGCCGCCGTGCCGAGATCGATGCGCATTTCGCCGCGCGGCAGCGGCAGAAGCCTATGCTGTTCAACGGCACGGTGCTGGTGCTCGGCGAGCACGCCATCGACGGCGCGGTGTTTCGTGGCGCCTGCCTGCCGACCGACTATGCGAGCTTTCTCGCCTGGAACGACTGGGGCCGGCCCGAGGAAGGCGTGCGCGACTGCTTCGCCCAGGGCGCGTTGCGATCCGCCGACGGTGCCTTCCTGATCGGCGTCATGGGACCGCACACCGCCAATGCCGGCAGGATCTACTTTCCCTCCGGCACGCCGGACCTGAGCGACGTGAACGGCGACATGGTCGATCTCAACGCCAGTGTCTGGCGCGAGGTGGCCGAGGAGACCGGCCTTACGCGCGCCGATCTGACCGCTGACACCGGCTGGCACACCGTGGTGGCCGGCCCGCAGATCGCGCACGTCAAGATCATGCAGTCGCGCGAGGACGCGCAAACGTTGCGTGCGCGGATCAAGGCGTTCCTGGCGCGGCAGAGCCCGCCTGAACTCAGCGACGTCCGCATCGTCCGCGGTCCCGCCGACGTCGACATGATGATGCCGGCCTTCGTCACCGCGTTCCTCAAGACCATGTGGCCGGCGCGGCGCTGACCTACTCCGACGCCCGTTGTGACCCGCGCGGCGGCCACGCTACGCTCCGGTGCTGGGGCGCGGGAGGAAAATATGGGCAAGAAAATCGCGTTTGTCGGGGCAGGGGCGGTCGGCGGCTATGCCGGCGCCCACATGGTGCAGGCCGGCGAGGATGTGACCTTCATCGATCCCTGGCCCGCCCACGTTGAACACATGCGAACGCACGGACTTCGCGTGACGCACGCGATGAAGGAGCCGGAGTTCACCGTGCCGGTGCGCGCGCTGCACGTCACCGACGCGCAGCAGCTCGCCAAGGAGAAACCGATCGACATCGCCTTCATCTGCATGAAGTCCTACGACACCGCCTGGGCGACCATGCTGATCAGCCAATACTTGGCGCCGGGCGGCTACGTGGTCTCGCTGCAGAACTGCATGAACGAGGAGACGATCGCCGGCGTCGTCGGCTGGGGCAAGACGCTCGGCTGCATCGCCAGCTCCATCACCGTGAACCTGCCGGAGCCCGGCCTGGTCCACCGCGGCGCGGCCAAGCACCGCGACGCGCACACCGTGTTCCGCGCCGGCGAGGTGCACGGCCGCATCACCGAACGCGCCGAGGAGGTCTGCCGGCTGGTCGCCTATGCCGACAGCGCCAAGGTGACCAACAACCTCTGGGGCGAGCGCTGGTCGAAGCTCGTCGCCAATTCAATGCAGAACGGGCTGTCCGCCTGCACCGGCTTGGGCGGCGGCGACATGCTGAAGAGCGACCCGATCCGCCATTTCTCGACCCGGCTCGGCAGCGAGGCCATCCGCGTCGGCCAGGCGCTCGGCTATCAGCTCGAGGAGATCCTGCATCTTGAGCCGGAGACCATCGCGCGCGCCGGCGAGGGCGATGCCGCGGCGATGCAGGCCTGCGACGCGCAGCGCTTCAAGGACGCAGGCCACACCGCCGCTGGCCAGCGCCCCTCGATGGGCCAGGACATGCAGAAGGGCCGCCGCACCGAGATCGAGTTCCTCAACGGACTCGTGGCGCGCGAGGGCGAGCGGCTCGGCGTCCCCTGCCGTGCCAACGCGGTGCTGACCGACATCGTCAAGCGCGTCGAGCACGGCGAGCTGAAGCCCGACCCGAAGCACGTCACCGAGCTGCGGCTGAACTGACCTGCTCAGCCCCGCGGGTTGTCCTGTCTTTCGGACCCGGCATCGGCGTCCGGCGGCGCCAGCGATGGCGCCTGCGTCCACGGCAGCGCCATGGCGCGCGTGGCCGCGAGCCAGGGCCGCCATGCGAGCTCAACGCCCCGCATCCAGAGCGCGAAAGGATTGGCGGCCTCGAACGCATGGGCGAACGCCGCGAACGACGGCACCGCCTTGAGGTTTATGGCAATGTGCTCGGCATCGCCCTCGACCGCGTGCCGGTGCGTGATCTCGATATCAAGGCCCGGCAGGTGCGCGGTCGCGCGGGTGGCGCCCGTTCCGGCATCCGCCGCGTCCTCGTGTTGTCCCGCTTCCTTGAACTCCGGCAACCACCAGCTCCAGGTTTCTTGCACGCACCGTCTCCATGTCCGTGTCCGACGCCCGATCATCGCAACGACCGGCCGAGATCGAATCGAATGCCGCCCACGAAATCGATCGCTGGGCACAGCGCGTGGGCGTCGAAAGCAGGCTTGGCCGGGGGGAGCAGCTACGTTTTCGGCGAGACGCGGGTGGCGACGTTGCACTTGCTGACCTTGATCACGCTGCCGGCATAAGGCTCCGGCGGCGTTGTGATCGCCAGGTTCTCGGGCCACGCCGTCATCTTCCGCAACTCGCCGACGGTTTTGGCGGATACGGCGATGTCCGGGTCGACCTCGACCCGCATCTTGTCGGGCAGGCTGCCGAGCAGCGTCTGCAGCGCGGCCGTGCTTTTTGCTTTGTATCGCATGGAACTCCTCCCTTCCGGCCGGGTGGCAGCTGGCGGCGGAATTAAGCCAGCCTTGCTGTCGTATCCCCGCTTCCCCGGACCCACCGCGGCGGAAGTGTCGGTCCAACGCGGCTTCGCGTTCGAGGTTTCAGGCCAGGCCGGGAATTTTCCGAAAGCCCGCGTCGAGCCGTGTTTCAAGGGCACACACGGCCGGTTTACGCGTGTTTAACCATATTCTCCCCATGGTCGCAGGAGGTGTCCCGTATTGAGTGGCGCGTTCGATGACGCTTGCGGCCTCTCCGTCCTCCCGCGCTCCGAAATTGAGGCCGCGCACCTCCCGATCCCATGGCTGGCAGCGCACCCTCACGGTTTCGGCGGTCGGCCTCTCCGTCGTTGTGTCCGGATGCGTTGTGAGCACCGCCGCAATGGTGGGGCTCGGATGGCTGGCTGCCGTCTCGTCCGAGGCCAGAGCCGGGTTCCATCCGGTCGCCCGGATGACGCCGCCTGACCATCCGGCCTGGGCGCCGTCACCCGGCGGGGAACCAGCGCAACGATCGGCGGGCTCCGACGGCCTGTCGATCCGTCAGACGACGTTCCGCTTCAGCATGCCGGTGCGCGATCCGCTCGGTGCCCTGGCGCTGATCATTCCGGAGCCGCCCGAGGCCGCCGACGAGCGCATCGTCACGGCGTCGATCGCTCCGGATGTGCCGCGGCGCGTTGCGCTGGAGGTCATCACGCGACGCCCGGATGCGGCCGAGCCCGCGCCGCAGCCATTGCCCCGGCCCAGGCCGAAGCTGGCGTCGCTCGGGCCGGTCGATGGCATCAAGCTCAAGCCTGACGATGACGACGCCCTGAGGCCCCGCACGGCGATCTACGACATCACCGCCAAGACCGTGTACCTGCCCAACGGCGAGCGGCTGGAAGCGCATTCCGGTCTGGGCGAAATGATGGACGATCCGCGATACAGGCACGTCAAGATGCGCGGCGTGACGCCGCCGAACACCTACAACCTGACGCTCCGGGAATCGCTGTTCCATGGCGTGCAGGCCATCCGCCTCAATCCGGTGGATGAGAAGGCGATGTTCGGCCGTGCCGGCATGCTCGCGCACTCCTACCTGCTCGGGCCGAACGGCCAGTCGAACGGATGCATCTCGTTCCGCGACTACCCGCGGTTTCTGCACGCGTTCCTGCGCGGCGAGATCGATCGGATCGTCGTGGTCGTCCGGCTCGACAAGCCGCCTGTGTTCGTCGATCGCGCCAAGGTCCGAAGCGCGGCCACCGCGCTTTGAGGCGTGCCGGTTCAGGCGGGTGGCGGCGCACTTGCGGCCGGGCCGCCCCATCCGCTAAATAAGCCCCCATCGGGCTTTCTGAGGTTAACGCGGGGTTAACCCGTTTCCGCCACCTTGGACGGCCGAACGAGGGTTGTTTTCGCAATGCAGACGCGCCGTTCCATTCGCGCGATTGCTCCGGGGGCCGTTCAGGCCCGGCCGGCTGCCGCCCTCATTCTCGGGCTCCTGCTTCTTAGCCGCCCCTGAGGGCCGGACGGGCGCGTGCGCCTGGGCACTCAGGGGGCGTCACACCAGGAACCCCGAGGGCCCCATAAGATGGGCGCAAAGCGAGAAGGACCTTTTTCCATGACCACGCCAGCGAAGTCCGAGAAGGACCGCGTCGTCATCTTTGACACCACCTTGCGCGACGGCGAGCAGTGCCCGGGCGCCACCATGACCCATGAGGAGAAGCTCGAGGTCGCCGAGCTCCTGGACGACATGGGCGTCGACATCATCGAGGCCGGCTTCCCGATCGCCTCGGAGGGCGATTTCGCCGCCGTGCAGGAGATCGCGACGCGCGCCAAGAACGCGGTGATCTGCGGGCTGTCGCGTGCCGCGCCCAAGGACATCGACCGCTGCGCCGAGGCGATCAAGCCGGCGCGGCGCAACCGCATCCACACCTTCCTGTCCACCTCGCCGGTGCACATGAAATACAAGCTCCAGAAGGAGCCGCACGAGGTCTACGAGATGGTGATCGCGCAGGTGACGCGTGCGCGCAGCCACACCGACGACGTCGAATGGTCGGCCGAGGACGCCACCCGCACCGAGTTCGATTTCCTCTGCCGCTGCGTCGAGGGGGCGATCAAGGCCGGTGCCACCACGATCAACATCCCGGACACGGTGGGCTACACCACGCCGACCGAATATCTCGAGTTGATGACGCGGCTGCGCGAGGCGGTGCCGAACGCGGACCAGGCGCGCTTCTCGGTGCATTGCCACAACGATCTCGGCATGGCGGTGGCGAACTCGCTGTCGGGCGTCAACGGCGGCGCGCGGCAGATCGAGTGCACCATCAACGGCATCGGCGAGCGCGCGGGCAACGCCGCGCTCGAAGAGGTGGTGATGGCGATCGCGACCCGCAACGACGCGTTCCCGTACTGGACCAGGATCGACACGACGATGCTGACGCGTGCCAGCAAGCTCGTGTCGGCGGCGACCTCGTTCCCGGTGCAGTACAACAAGGCGATCGTCGGGCGGAACGCATTCGCGCACGAGAGCGGCATCCACCAGGACGGCATGCTCAAGCACACCCAGACCTACGAGATCATGACGCCGGAGAGCGTCGGCGTGAAGCAGACCTCGCTGGTGATGGGCAAGCATTCCGGCCGCCACGCCTTCCAGCACAAGCTGGAGGAGCTCGGCTACAAGCTCGGCGGCAACCAGCTCGACGACGCGTTCGTGCGCTTCAAGGCGCTGGCCGACCGCAAGAAGCAGATCTACGACGAGGACATCGAGGCCCTCGTCGACGAGGAGATCGCGCACGCGCAGGACCGCGTGAAGCTCGTCTCGCTCTCGGTCATCGCCGGCACCCGCGGCCCGCAGCGCGCCACCATGAAGCTCGACATCGATGGTCGCGGTGTGATCGAGGAGTGCGAGGGCAACGGCCCGGTCGATGCGATCTTCAACTGCATCAAGGCGCTGGTGCCGCACGAGGCGGTGCTCGAGCTCTATCAGGTGCATGCCGTGACCGAAGGCACCGACGCGCAGGCGGAGGTGTCGGTGCGGCTCGCCGAGAAGGGCCGTTCGGTCACCGCGCGCGGCGCCGATCCCGACACCCTTGTGGCATCGGCGAAAGCCTATCTCGGTGCGCTCAACAAGCTGATGGTGCGCCGCCAGCGCGGCGGTGTCGCGGTGAGCGAGACGCGGGTGCATTCGACCGACGTCGGTTAGGCACCGCATTTTCCGCGAGTCATTCCGGGACAGCGCGCAAGCGCCGGGCCCGGAATCCAGTACCGAGCACTGAGTCTGCGTCTGGATTCCGGGCTCGCCATAGCGCGTCGAAGACGCGCGTGAACGCGCTGGTGCGCGCGCCCCGGAATGACTGCGGACACAATCGCGCCACGTCGATAAACGCGCATTCAGCTTCGCGCGTCTTGGCGCGCATTACCGCAATGTCATGACCAAAGCTTAACTTGCGAATAGGACGAAATGAATCATCATCAGCGTCATCGAATAGACGCGCCATCAAGGAGGTGGCCATGATGAAGAAAACGATTGCTGCCGGAACGATTGCTCTCATGCTCGCGGGCGCGGGTGCCGCGCTCGCGCAATCCGCGCCGCCGCGCGAAGGCATGCGCATGCGGCCGAGCGCCGAGGATGTCGCGGCCTTCACCGACGCGCGCATCGCCGCGCTGAAGGCCGGGCTGAAGCTCACCGCCGAGCAGGAGAAGAACTGGCCGGCGGTCGAGGCCGCGCTGCGCGATATCGCCAAGCAGCGCGCCGAGCGCGCCAATGCGATGACCCAGCGCGGTGAGGCGCGCCGCGGCAGCGACAGTGCCGCGCAGCCCGCGCCCGACGCGATCGCCCGCATGCGCGAGGGCGCCGATGGGCTGACCCGGCGCGCCGACAACCTGAAGAAGCTCGCCGATGCGTCGGAGCCGCTCTACAAGAGCCTCGACGACGCGCAGAAGCGCCGCTTCGATGCGCTGATCCGCGCGGGCGGCCGGCCGATGATGGGCCACCACCGCATGATGCATCGCCAAGGCGCTCAAGGGCGCTGAAGCACTCCGACGGCGGCGCGGGTCGAAGTTCAGCCCCCCGACGATCCGCGTTGCCAGGAAGCCGCCGGGTTCGCCCGGCGGCTTTATCCTGTCGGGGCTTTGTTTTGTCCCGACTTTTCGGCGGCCTTGCTGGACAGCCGGGCCTCACTTTGTTACACGACGCCCTCTCGCGGGGCACCCCGCGAACGGCGACCCGGGCGCATAGCTCAGTTGGTAGAGCAGCTGACTCTTAATCAGCGGGTCCAAGGTTCGAATCCTTGTGCGCCCACCAATCTTTTCAAAGGGTTGGTGGTGGTCGGCCGGAACAAAGCGCGGCCGTGTCATAGACGGTTTGCCCCTTTTAGTCGGGTTTCGAGCTGCACCACGGCCAGTTCGGCAAGCTTCGCATCCCGTTCGAGGGGGCCGGTATCGAGGATCGTCTCGACACCCTTCAGATTGTGGCCAGCAACGGTCACGGGTCTGAGGCACCGTGGCATCGCCCGAACCCAGCCGCACCACGGCCGGCCGCGGTCATGGAACGTCAGTACGCGGATGCCAGCCCCGCTTGCCGGTCTTGCCCCCGGCTTCTCTATTGCCCGAAGGTCAGCGTGTAGCCGTCCGGCTCGGCTTTCACGACCCGCAAGGTGTCAATTGTGCCTCCTGCGCCGTCAGGCCGGCGCCCGGGGTTTCGGAGCCGCAGCGGGAGCAACCGGCAGCTTCCTCCTGAACCCGGGGACGAGCGCCGAGCGCAAGCTCCCACCCGCAGCCAACGACCTGTTGTTGCGGTCCGGAGACCTTCTGAGCGTGCTGACCCCGGGCGGCGGCGGATTTGGTGGACCGGGCGCGTCTGGCTAAGGCAGGGCTTTGCGCTAGTGTTGCAAGGCTGCCTACGTCCTCAACCGATCAGGAGCCGCCCATGCCGCAAATCCAGTTTCTCAATCCCGATAGCCTCGGCAAGCCGCTTGGGCAGTATTCGCAGATCACGCGCGTCAAGGCGTCTGAGTTTCTGTTTGTCGCGGGCCAGGTCGGTGTCGCCAGGGACGGCACGACTCCGGCCGACTTCGACGCGCAATGCGCCCAGACCTTCGCCAACATCGGTGCCGCCCTGCAATCGCAAGGGGCAGGCTTTGCGAACATCGTCGAGTTTACGACCTATCTGGTGCATTCGCAGGACGTCCCAAAGTTCATGCAATACCGGACGCGCGAATTCCCGCGGCTGTTTCCGGGTAACGCCTACCCGCCGAACACGCTGCTGATGATCGACCGGCTGGTGCGTGAGGAATTTCTGATCGAGGTGAGCGCGGTGGCCGCGCTGTAACGGGGCGCGACGCATCCGCGGCCAGTTTCGCCCGCTCTATTCGTCAGGCGGCAGGTGCAGCGTGGGGGCGGCGCGCGTGAAGCTGCGGCGTCCCCGCTTGATGCCGATGAGCGGTTGGGCGATCTCGGCCACGGCCATCTCGGGGCCGGCACAATCGAGCACGATGAGATCGGCCGGGTGGCCGACCGCAATGCCATAGTCCTTGAGGTTCATCAGCCGCGCCGGCTGTGCGGTGACGAGATCGAAGCAGGCGGCAAGCGCGCGCTGTCCGCCGGCCTGCGCCACGTTGGCGTAGAGATTGGCCATCCGCACCAGCGAGCAGTCGCCGAACGGCGTGAACGGGTTGAGCACGTTGTTGGTGGCGACCGAGCAGGTGACGCCGTGCTCGGCGAGCGTGTGAGCCGGCGTCACGCCGCGCGGAACGTTGTGGTCGCAGGCCCGGCCCATCAGGAACAGATCGGTCGCAGGCAGCACCGTGACGGCAACGCCCGCGTCGGCGAGCCGCCGGGCCGCAGCCTTAAGCTGCTCCGGCGGCATTGCCGACAGCTTGGTGACGTGGCCGACCGCGACGCGGCCGCCGTAGCCGTGCGCTTGCGTCTGCCGGCAGACCTCGTCGAGGTCCGTGCGCGATGGGGCGAGATCGAAGTCGAGATGGAAATCGATGTCGAGATCGAAGTCGCGGGCGATACCGAAGATGCGCGCGATCTGGCCGTGCGGATCGCTGTCGGTGTAGGGGCAACCGCCGATCAAGTCGGCGCCCGATTGGCAAGCCTCGATCAGCAATTCCTCGGTGCCGGGGTCGTTGAGCAGGCCTTCCTGCGGGAACACGCAGATTTCGAGATCGATCGCCCAGGCATAGTCGCGCTTGAGGCGGCGGATGGCGGCAAAGCTCTTGAGCCCGATGCGCGGATCGACCTCCACATGGGTCCGCATCCGCGTCGTGCCGTGCAGAATGGCTTTCTCCAGGGTGCGGCGGCCGCGCGCGTAGACGTCGTCCTCGGTGAAGCCGCGCTTGGCGGCCGCGACCTCCGCGATCGCTTCCTGCAGGGTGCCTTCGTGCGAGCGGCAGCGGTCGAGAATGCAGGACTTGTCGAGATGGATGTGGGTGTCGACAAAGCCCGGCGTCACCAGCCGTCCGCCGGCGTCCTCCGCCGGTGCGTCCGAGAGAATTGATGAGGCGATCGCGGTGATGCATCCGTCCGTGACGCCGATGTCGAACGTCGCGCCGTCGCGTCCGGCCATGCGCGCATTGCGAAGCACGAAATCGAGCATGGCTATTGCGCAGCTTCCGTGTGCCCGAGATAGGCGGCCTCCAGCGCCGGATCGTGCGCCAGCGCCGCCGCGGTGTCGCTTCGCACCACGCGGCCGGACTCCAGCACGTAGCCGCGGTCGGCGACCGTGAGCGCCAGCGCCGCCATCTGGTCGACCAGCAGGATGGTAACGCCGTCGTCGCGCAACTCGGCCAGCACGTCGAACAGCTCGTTGATCATCGCGGGCGCGAGCCCCAGCGACGGCTCGTCGAGCAGCAGGATGCGCGGCCTTGCCATCAGGCCGCGGGCAATCGCCAGCATCTGCTGCTCGCCGCCGGACAGGAGGCCGGCGCGGCCCGACAGCCGGTCGCGCAGCCGCGGGAAGCGCTTGAGCAGCGCCTCGACGTCCTTCTCGCGGTCGGCGTCCTTGCGGGTGTGCGCGCCGAGCATGATGTTGTCGAGCACGCTCAGCTCGGGGAACACCTGCCGTCCCTCCGGCACCAGCGCCACGCCGCTCGCCGCGATCCGGTGCGCGGCCATGTGCTCCACCCGTTCGTCGTCGAGCACGATCGTGCCGGTGACGGGACGAAGGAGGCCCGTCACCGCGCGCATCGCCGTGGACTTTCCCGCGCCGTTCGCGCCGAGCAGCGCCACCATCTCGCCGGGCTTGACCTCGAACGACACCTCGTCGAGCACCGGCGCCGCGCCGTATCCGGCGCTGAGCCTGAGGCACGACAGGATCGCATCCTGCGAGCCGTGCCAAGGCTTGTCGTGCGAAGTCTTGGCGCGCGGCCGCCCGCGCATCTCGCCGTCGCCGAGATAGGCGCGCAGCACGCGCGGATCGCGGCGCACCTCGCCGGGCAGACCCGCGGCAATCACCGTGCCGGCATCGAGCACCACGATGTGGTCCGAGATGCCCATCACCAGCGCCATGTCGTGCTCGACCAGGATCACCGCCACGCCAAGGTCGGCGATGCGGCGGATCAGCTTGCTGAGCGCCGCCTTGTCGGCGCGCATCAGGCCGGCGGCCGGCTCGTCGAGCAGCAGCACGCGCGGCCGCGTCGCCAGCGCCCGGGCGATCTCGACGAGCCTCCTGTCCACATGCGGCAGGCCATTGGCAGGTGCGGCGAGCGCGCCGTGATAGCCGACGAAGGCGAGCAGCGCCCCGGCGGCGCGCCGGTCATGGGCCGTGGCGACCTTGCGCATCGGATTGCCGAGCCGGCCGCGGCGCAGCGCGACCAGCACGTTGTCGAGCACGCTCATCTCGCCGAACAACTGCGTGGTCTGGTAGGTCCGCGCCACGCCCTCGCGGGCGATGCGCCAGGCCGGCGCGCCGGCGAGCTCCGTGCCGCCGAGCGTCACGCTGCCGGAATCGGGGCGGTAGAAGCCGCCGATCATGTTGAGCACGGTGGTCTTGCCGGCGCCGTTCGGGCCGATCACGCTGGTGATGCGCCCGGGCTCGGCGCTGAAGCTCACATCGGTGGCGGCCTTGATGCCGCCGAAGCTGATGCCGATGCCGCGGACGGCGAGGGCAGAGCGCACGTTGCCGCCGGACAGAAACGCGGCGAGATCGAAATCTTTGCCGTCGGCCCCGGCCGGATCGATGCGCCGGAGATACCGCGCCAGCGTGCCGATCACCCCCTCGGGCGCGATCCACAGGACCACCAGCAGCAGTGCCCCGACGAACAGCAGCCGGTATTCGGCGAGGCCCGACAGGAGTTCCGGCAGCATCACCGTGACGGCCGCGCCGACCACCGGTCCCAGCACCCAGCCGGAGCCGCCGACGATCACCGCGAGCAGGAACAGGATCGATTGCGAGAATGGAAACGAGTCGGGGGCGACGAACATCATCAGCGGCGCGAAGATCGCGCCGGCGAGCCCCGCGAACACCGCGGAGACCGCGAAGGCCGCGGTCTTGATCGCCACCGGATTGAGCCCGACCGAGCGCGCCGCGGTCTCGCTGTCGCGCACCGCGACCATGGCCTTGCCCCAGGCGCTCGCGGCGAGCCGGTGGAAGGCATAGAGCGACAGCCCGGCGAGCATGGTCGCGAACATCGCCATCTCGCGTTCGGCGAACGCGTGCCCGCCGAGCGACGGCGCGACGAGTCCCATCAGGCCGTTCTGGCCGCCGGTGAGGTCCTTCCACTCGACCGTGCCGTGGTGGACGATGAAGGCAAAGGCGATGGTGACCATCGCGAGGTATGGCCCGGTGACGCGCAGCGCCGGCAGCGCCAGCAGCGCGCCGATCGCGCCTGCGACCACGCCGGCTGCCGGGAACGCGAGCCAGAAGCTCACGCCGTTCACGGTCAGGATCGCCGCCGTGTAGGCACCGATCGCATAGAACCCGACGTGCCCGAGCGACACCTGCCCGGCGAGGCCGAGCAGGACATTGAGGCCGACACCGACCACCGCGGTCAGCGCCACCAGTGCGAGGATAAAGTGGGTGTAGCCTTCCGAGGCGAACACCAATCCCAAGCCCGCGGCGGTCAGCGCGGCGATTGCGAGCGTCATGACCGAAGGCATGCGGGCCATCGCTACACCTTCTTGATCGCGCTGCGGCCGAGAAGCCCGTTGGGCATCGCGGCCAGTGCCAGGATCACGACGGTGAAGGCGACGATCTGGGTGTAGGTCGAGCCGGCAAACGCGGTGACCATCGCCTCGATCAGCCCGTAGAGCAGGCCAGCGAGCATCACGCCGGAGGCCGAGGTGATGCCGCCGAGGATCGCCACGGCAAAGGCCTTGATGCCGAACAACGTTCCCATGTCGGAATGAACGCTGAACAGCGGCGCGATCAGCAGTCCTGCAAGGCCGGCGAGCGCGGTCGACAGCGCGAACGAAAACGCGATGGCGAGCCGCACGTTGATGCCCATCAGCCGCGCCGCATCCTTGTTCTGCACCACGGCGAGCAGCGCCTTGCCGAGCCGCGTGTAATGGAATGCGAGCTGGAGTGCGCCCGCGATGCCGAGGCCGACCAGCGGAATGACCAGCTGCAGCGGATAGACGCCGGTGCCGAACAGCTCGATCGGCTTCTGCGCCAAGAGCGACGGAAACGCGCGCGGCTCCTTGCCGAAGGTGAACAGCACGATGTTGTCGAGCACGATGCCGCCGGCGACCGTCGCCATCAGCCAGCCGTTCGAGCCGCGCTCGGCGAACGGCCGCACCAGCGTGCGCTCGATCACGAGCCCGAACAGTGCGCAGAGCAGAAGCGCCATCGCGGCGGCGAGCGGCAGCGGCCAGCCGAGCGTGATCGCGAAGGTGTAGCCCAGCACGGCTCCGAGCATCATCGAGGAGCCTTGCGAGAAATTGACGGTGTTGGAGACCACGTAGGTGACGTGGAAGCCGAGCGCGATCAGCCCGTACATGCTGCCGACCGCAAGTCCCGTGACGATCGCCGATATCAGCAGCATGGGCCGAGCGGTCCCCCCCGGATGGAGCGGCGGGACGCAGGGGCAAACCCGCGTCCCGCCAGGCACGACGACAAGGCGTGACGAGAACTCTAGTTGGTCAGCGGAAGGATTTCGCCGTCCTTGAAGTAGGTGAAGATGTAGTCCTCCGACGTCAGCGCGTCGTGGTTCGTGGGCGTGAACGGCTTGTCGTAGGTCTTGATCAGGCCCTGGTACTTGTCGAGGTCATAGAGCGCCGCGCGGATCTTCGGGCCTTCGGTCGAGCCGGCCTTGGCGATGGCGAGCGTCATCAGGTTCATCGCGTCATAGGCATTGGCGATGCCGACCGCGGGCGTCACGTCCGCCAGCGACTTGATTGCGGGATACTTCGCCTTCAGCGCCGCCAGCACGCCTTCGGCCTTGGGCGAAAGCTTGCCGGAGAAGCTGAAGGTCTGGATGAAGTGCACGCGCTGGCCGCTCGGGCCGGCAAGCTCGCTGAAGCGGCCGCCGGCCGGGCCCCAGTGCGAGACGATCGGCACGTTCCAGCCCATGCGGTCGAGCGACTTCACCACCTGCGAAGAGGGCGCGACGTTCGCCACCATGAACAGCACGTCGGCGCCGGCGTTCTTCAGCCGCGTGAGCTGCGGCACCACGTCGACGTCGGCATCCTGGAACTTCTCGATGCCGGCATAGGGCATGCCCTTTTCGGCGAGGGCAGCCTTCAGCCCCGCCTCGTTGGACTCGCCCCAGGGGTTGTTGATCAGGATCATCCCCGGCTTCTTCGTGCTGTATTTCTTGATCGCGTAGTCGACCAGCGCCTTGTCGACCAGCACGTCCACCGCGGAGACGCGGAACACGTAGTTCTCCGGCGCGCCGTTGCGGGTGATCGGCGTGCCCGCCGCCCACACGCCCATGAACGGCACCTTGGCCTGGTTGGCGAACGGCACGATGGCGATCGACACCGGCGTGTCGAGGCCGCCGAACAGCGCCGCGACCTTCTCGCGCTGCACCAATTCGCGCGCCGCGACCACGCCCTTGGCCGGGTTGCTTTCGTCGTCACGGACCACCAGCTCGACCTTCCTGCCGAGCACGCCGCCCTTGGCGTTGATCTCGTCGATCGCGACCGACAGGCCGCGGACGATCGCCTCGCCCGACTTGGCCGACTGGCCGGACATCGCGGCGACGAGGCCGAGCTTCAGCGCGTCCTGTGCCGGCGCCGGCACCGAAACGGCCGTGGCTGCCGCGGCGGCAAGCAGCAGGCGTCGTGAAATTTGCAAGATGCGGGATGGAACGGGCATTGCGGACCTCTCCGGAGGGTGAAACTGCACGTTTCGTTCGCAAGCGGCATGCCAACGCGGCGCGGCTGAAAACTCCCGGGAATTCCGGATTTTCGCGTCCGTCCGCCGCCCAAGCCGGAGGCAAATGCCGACGTCTTGGGCAAATCGTATGCAGAAGTGTATACAATTTATAGCCGCGTTCCAGTACAATCCGCTTGGCCGGAAAAATGCTTGGGTTGAACCCGGAACGCCGGGCCGCCCGGACCGGCCGCCAAGCCGACCCCATGAAGCCGAAGGAGACTGCCCATGTCCCCCGCCTCATCCGCCGCCAAAGCCGCCGTGATCGCCCCCTCCGACGAGACCGCCGCGGCCGCGGAGATCGTCGAGAAATTCCTGGTCGCCTCGATGGTGCCGGACCCGGAGACGGCCGCGCGCTACATCGCCGAGCCGCTGAAGCTCACCTTCACCGGCGGCCGCAAGTTCAGCCATCCACGCGAGAGCACGGCGTTCAACGCCAAGCGCTACAAGTGGGTGAAGAAAGCCATGGAGCGCTCCGACGTGGTGCCGGGGCACGGCGAGACCATCGTCTACAACATCGGCACGCTCTACGGCGAATGGCCGGACGGCACGCCGTTCGAAGGCAACCGCTATGTCGACCGCTTCGTCGTCCGTGGCGGCAAGATCGTGCAGATGGACGTGTGGAACGACAGCGCGGAGAGATTGCTCACGCGCAATGGGATCGAAGCGTAGCAAGCTTCGAACCAACGCGGCCGCGGCGTTTATCCTGCGAAAAATCGGCTAATATCGGCTCCGAAATCGGAGTCCCACACATGCCGTCACGCTCCGACCTGCTGATCAGCCAGTTGCCGAAGTGCGAGCTGCATATCCACATCGAAGGCAGCCTCGAGCCAGAGATGATGTTCGCACTGGCCGCGCGCAACAATATCCGCCTGCCCTATGAATCGGTCGATGCGCTGCGCCAGGCCTATCAATTCACGGAGCTGCAGGACTTCCTGAACATCTACTACCGGGGCATGTCGGTGCTGGTCACCGAGCGGGATTTCTTTGACCTCGCCTGGGCCTATCTCGAGCGCGCATGTGCCGACAACGTGCGGCATGTGGAGATGTTCTTCGACCCGCAGGGCCATACCAGCCGCGGCGTCGCCTTTGAAACGGTCGTGAATGGACTGCATCGCGCCTGCTGCGAAGCGGGCGACAAGCTCGGCATCAGCGCCAGCCTGATCATGTGCTTTCTGCGCCATCTCGACGAAGCCGATGCCGAGCGTACCCTTGATGCGGCGCTCACGCACAAGACGAAGATCATCGGCGTCGGGCTCGATTCGTCGGAATGCGGCCATCCTCCCGGCAAGTTCAAGCGCGTGTTCAATCGTGCGCGCGACGCCGGATTTCACTGCTTCGCCCACGCGGGTGAGGAAGGGCCGCCATCCTATGTTTGGGAAGCGCTCGACCTGCTGGGCGTGAAGCGCGTCGACCACGGCAACCGGGCGCTGGAAGACGCGGCCTTGGTCGGCCGCCTCGCGCGCGAAAAAATCCCGCTCACCGTCTGCCCGCTGTCGAACCTGAAGCTCCGCGTGGTCGACGACCTCAAGCACCATCCTCTGCGCGACATGACGCAGAAGGATCTGCTGGTGACGCTCAATTCGGACGATCCCGCCTACTTCGGCGGCTACGTGAACGACAACTATCGCGCGCTCGCAAGGTCGATTTCGCTCACGCCGGAAGAGATTGTCGCGGTCGCACGCAACGGTTTTTCCGCGGCAATGATGTCAGAGGACAACCGCAAGGCGGCCTTGAGTCATTTCGACGCGGTCTTGGCGCAGCTGCAGCGATGACGTCCCGCCGTAGAAGGCACGGCGGCTTGTGCCACGCAGAAAATTTCCGCTCGGCCCGACCGAGGCTCCCACCTAGCGCCTGGCCCGCTTGCTCGGCCGGGTGACGGCCGATCTCGGTTCGTCGGCGTAGGACGCCAAAATATCCTTCAGCTCTCGGTTCTTCGGCGGCCGGGCCACGATCAGCGCGCGGTTCGCCACGCCCTCGAGATGCTCGTCCATCAGCGTCGAGGCGCGGTTCGCGTCGCCGGCGGCGAGCGCCGCGATCAGCGCGCGATGCTCATTGACCGCGCATTCCGAGGAATGCGGGCGGCTGTAGAGCGCGAGGATCAGCCCGCAGCGCAACGAGACCTCGCTGATGTAGCGGGCCAGCACCGGGCTGCCGGTCATTTCCGCGAGCAGAATATGAAATTCGGTGGCAAGCCGAATCGACAGCGGCTCGTTGTTGCCGCGCGCCTTCTCCTCCTCGTCGACATGGGCTTGCAGCGTCCTGATCTGCTCGCGCGTCAGCCGGCCGGCCAGTCGCGCCATCACCAGGCGTTCGAGCCCGAGCCGCACGTCGAACGTGTCGCGCGCCTCCTCCCAGGCGGGCGTGGCGACGGCCGCGCCGCGGTTGCGGCGCAACTCGACCAGTCCTTCGGCCGCAAGCTGGCTCAAGGCGCTGCGGACAATGGTGCGGCTTGCACCGAAGCGCTCGCCGATCGCGTCTTCCGGCAGCTTGGCGCCGGGCTCCAGCGCCTGCTCGATGATCGCATGCCGCAGCGCACGGTAGATCTGGCCCGCGCGATCGGTGCCAGGTTTCGTGCTCCGCTTGGCCATGCTGCATCGCTCCAGCGCTTCGGTCTTATGGCCATGAAACGGGCCGTGCGGTCAATTGCCGTCCCATAAGCTATCGCCCGCCCGCCGCCACGCGTTGCTCGCGCATCTCCTCCAGCGCCCGCGCAAGCCGCTCGGCAAAGATCGCCGCGGGGATCGGCAGGGTGCGCGCCCGCAACCTGCCGGCCAAGGCCGATCGGATGCCGGCGATTCTGTCCAATTGACCGAAACGGAAGAGCCCGCAATCATCTCGTTGGTGCAATTCGGGCGGTGCGCTCCCCTGAAAGGGAGAGGGGCGGGGTGGGGGTCCGTTTGTGCACATGATCGGCTCTGCCCGGCTCACCATAGCCGTGGAACGACTGGATCATATCCTGGCGGGACAATGCCGATGCGTGAACTGACGTGCACTCATATCCAACCGAACGCCGAGCTACCTGCGGCGGGCGCGCACGTCATCAGGGTCGACGGCGACCGCATTGTCGCGGTCGAGCCGGGGAAGCCCGGCGCCCGGCGGTTCCTGGCGCTTCCGGCGCTGATCAACGCCCATGACCACGCCCGCGTCACCTCGACCACGGCCTACGGCGGCGCCGGCAAACCGCTGGAAACCTGGGCTGCATATCTCGCGCTGCTGCCGTCGATCGATCCCTATCTCGCGGGCGCCGTGTCGCTGTCGCGTAGCGCGCTCGGCGGCGCGGCCGCGATCATGGTGCACTACACCCGCGTTCAGGGCCTCACGGATCTGCCGACCGAGGTGGCCGAGGTGGCGCGCGCGGCGCGGGACGTCGGCGTGCGCGTGGGCTTTGCTGTGACGATGCGAAACCGCAATCCGCTGGTCTATGGGCCGTCGGAGCCGATCCTTGCCGCGCTGTCGCCGCAGGCCCGCGTCGAGGTCGAGAAGCGATATCTCAAACCGCCGCTTTCGGTCGAGCAGCAGATCGCACTGGTTGACGCCGTCGCGAGCGCCGCAGCCAACCCGATGTTCGACGTGCAATACGGCCCGCAGGCGATGCAGTGGTGCACGGACGAATTGCTGGAAGCGATCGCCGATGCCTCGAAGCGCACCGGCCGCCGCATCCACATGCATCTTCTGGAGACCAGCACCCAGCGCACCTGGCTCGACGCCAATTATCCGGACGGCATCCTGAAATTCCTCGATCGCATCGGCTTCCTCAGCCCGCGGCTGACGCTCGCCCATTGCACCTGGGCGCGGCCCGACGAGCTCGAGCTGATCGCCGCGCGCGGTGCGACCATCGCCGTCAACACCAGCTCGAACCTGCACCTGCGTTCCGGCATCGCGCCGGTCAAGGAGATGGTGAAGCGCGGCTGCCGCGTCGCGCTTGGCCTCGACGGCTCGACCTTCGACGAGGACGACGACGCGCTCCGCGAAATGCGGCTGGCGCATTTTCTGCATCAGGGCTGGGCCTTCACCACCGATGTCGATCGTCCGGCGATGCTGCGCATGGCGTTCCAGAACGGCCGGCTTTCGGTGACCAACAAGGACGATGGCGGCGCGTTGGCGCCGGGCATGCCGGCCGACATCCTCGTGCTTGACTGGGATGCGGTCGACCACGAGCGGGTGCGGCCGGACCTCGATCCGCAGGACATGCTATTCGCCCGCAGCACCATGCGCCACATCCATGAGCTGATCGTCGCCGGGCGCCCGGTGGTGCGCGACGGACAGCTGCTCAACATCGACTATCCGGCCATGCGCGACGAGATGCTTCAGCGGCTGCGCGCCGACATGCGGCAGAACGCGAACCTTGTGTCCGCCATCGGCGAGCTCGAGCGCGCGGTCGCCGCACACTACAAGTCCCAGCCTCCCTGCTGCTGAAAGCCGCCGATGCCGATCGCCAAGGTTCACCGCATTTCCGCCGCTGCCCCCGACGATGTGAGCGGCATCGAAGCCGCCATCGCCGCAGGCCGCATCGATCCCAAGGGCGTCGTCGCCGTGCTCGGCAAGACCGAGGGCAACGGCCTGGTCAACGACTACGCGCGCGGCTACGCGGCGTTCGCGCTCAACCTGATGTTCCAGCGGCATCTTCCCGCGGATGACGCGGCAAGGATCTGCCTCGTGATGTCCGGCGGCACCGAGGGCGGCATGGCGCCGCACTGGACCGTGTTCGAGCGCGCGGAAGGCGACGGCGCCAAGGGTCCCGCGCTGGCGCTCGGGCGTGCTCACACCGCGGCGCTGCCGGGCGAGCACCTCGGCCGGCTCGCGCAGGTCGACATGGTGGCCGAAGCCGTGCGCGCGGCGATGCAAGAGGCCGCGATCGCCGACCCCGCCGCGGTGCACTTCGTGCAGGTGAAGTGCCCCTTGCTCACGGTCGCGCGCGCCGCCGAGGCCGAGGCGCGCGGCGCCAGCGTTTCCACCAAGGACACGCTCAAGTCGATGGGACTGTCGCGCGCCGCGAGCGCCCTCGGTGTCGCGGTCGCGCTCGGTGAGACCGACCGTGCGCGCCTGAGCGACGCTCAGATCGGCAACGACTGGAGCCTCTATTCCGGCCGCGCGAGCTGCTCGGCCGGCGTCGAGCTTCTCGGCCACGAGGTCGTGGTGATGGGCATGTCGCCGGCCTGGAGCGGGCCGCTCGCGGTGGACCACGCGGTCATGGCCGACGCGATCGACGTCGAGCCGGTCCGTGCCGCGCTGGAACGCCTCGGCTTTCCGTCCAATGGACAGCTTGCCGCCGCGCAGCGCGGGCGTCTCGCCGCGGTGCTGGCCAAGGCCGAGGCGAGCCACGACGGCCGGCTGCGCGGCTTTCGCCACACCATGCTGGACGACTCCGACATTTCATCGACACGCCACGCCCGCGCCTTTGTTTGCGGCGCACTGGCCGGTCTGGTCGGTCACGCGGAAATCTATGTCTCCGGAGGCGCCGAGCATCAGGGCCCTGACGGCGGCGGGCCTGTTGCGGTGATTGTCGATCGCAGCGTTGGCGTTGCTGATTGAGCCAGGGTCTGCGCCGCGCCGGCTTCGTTGATACCCGCCTGTACCCCCATCAAACCTGCGCGAGCGCAAGTTAACTTCGCAACTGATAGAGCGGATCATCGAGGCTGTGCTTCTGCACGGTGAACTCGGCTGGAAATACAGCAGGCTCCGTCATGGGCTCGCCGACGAGGTCGCCAAAGACGAGCGTGCGATGCACAACGCGCCATTCATCAGTGCGCTTCTCGAAGCGATCGAGGTACCGCGCGGACGCAATGTTGCGCAATCCAGCCATGCCCGGCGGCACATTGGGTGCACCGGCGCGATATCGCTGCAGCACAAGCACATAGGTCTCGACCAACGCACGCTCGCGCGACGTGAACTCGATCAGCACATTGGTGTTGAAATGCATCGAGTGGTCCTGATGCGCATGCAGCTTTTCGATATGCGCCAAAAACTCATCCGGCGGCCCCTTGAAGAAGCCGTGATCGTCAAACGCGTCGTCGTGGTACAACTCGCGAGCCGCCTTCCAGTCCTGCCGGTCCACGGCGCGTGCGAAGCGTTTCAGGCAGTCCTCGATCGCCGTCCTGGCTTGCAACTCGTCGAGGAAATTCGCGAAGACGCTTGCCATGACACGGCGGCCCTGAGTTGTTTTCTTCGCCAACAGCAGCGCCGGCGGCTGCTCTTGCAGCGGCAAATCTATATCATGCTCTAATTGTTAGAAACGTTGCGTTTTTCTGTCAATCGCGTCGCCGCGAGAGGTCCGCTGAAACGTCAGGCCTTGGGACTCGGACCGAGGCCGTTGACGACGGTGAGGAACGCCCGCCTCAATTTTTTGAACCCGATCTCAGCGCTGGGCGACTTGGTGGAAAGCCAGGACTGAACGTTGCACCAATGAACCCAAAAAAGCAGCTGTGCAATCGCGTGTCCGGGTTCGGGCGTCGACAGGCGGCCTGCCTTCTTTGAACGGTCAATGATCTCCGCAAGGGCGCGGCTGATCCTTTCGCGCCGCTCCACGACACGCTTGGCCTCCGGTCCCAGCATCTCCGGCTGCTCGGCTTGCAGCAGGAACATCTCATGGACGCCGTAACGCCCGATCGTGGCATGACGCTCGAAGTACTTGTACACCGGGCGGAAGACGCCCAGCAGCTGATCGATCACCGGCTCCTGCGGCGTGGTTTCCCGGATCGCGGTATCGACCATCACATCCAAATCGTCGTTGAAAATCAGGTATAGCAGGTCTCGCTTTTCCGTGGCGTAAGCGAAAAGCGTCCCAATCGCCAGCTCGGCGCGGGCGGCAATCTCGCGGGTCGTCGCTCCCTCATACCCCCGCTCGAGGAAGACCTGACGGGCGGCCTCGCGAAGTCGTTGACGCCGCTCGCGCTTGCCGCGCGCTCGCAATCCTAGTCCGAAAAGCGCGCTGTCGGTCTCGTTGCTCTTTTGGCGAGGCATCGAAGTTGCTGTTGTCGCAGAAACCGGGACCGCGGACTTAGAATCGGAGCCGAGAGGCATGAAACATGGCGCGGCTGTCCCTGTAAAGCATTACCCGATCGTACGGAACCGCTTGATGAGGCTCGCTTGTCCGGCCGACATCGCGCGCACATCTGGACCGCAGCACCGCGTTTCGGTGCCGCGCCGGTTCTGCCGGGCGCACACGCGGACGTGATGGCCGAGGCCAAACCCACACCGGCACTGCAGCTCCACCGCGCTTGACTCTTCAACAAATGGAAGTCACAACGATGAAAATGAGCATGCTATAAAAACGACCATGCTCTAGATTGGGAGGCTGCAATGTCCGAAGGACGGTGCCACAGTGCGTCCTTTCCCGCCCCGGTATCGCCCGGCCGTGCCGATGGACTGCCGAGTTTGCAGGGAGGCTCGCGACAGCCCGTGCGCCGCGGCGGGCTCTGCCGGCACAGGGCTCAATCGAAGCGGCCTGTGGTGAGAGTGCAGTGATGCAAACCATCGGCTTTGTCGGGCTGGGGAAGATCGGAACCGAAATAGCCAGGCATCTTCTTGCGGCCGGCTATGGGGTTCTCGGCTATCGACGCAGCTCGCTGGCGGAGTTCGAAAAGATCGGTGGCATGGCGGCGGATTCGCCGGCCGCGATCGCCGAACGAGCAGACATTGTATTGTCCTGCCTGCCGGGTGGCGAAGGCGCCCTCGACGAGGTCGTCAATGGGCCGCGTGGACTGGTACAGGCCGCGAGGGCAGGTCAAATTGTTGTGGAGCTGGGCTCGCATCCATTGGCGGTGAAGGAGCGGCAGATCGCGCGCCTCGCCGCGAAAGGTGCGATATTTCTCGACGGTGAGGTCAGCGGCACACCGGGAATGGTGGCGCAACGCAAGGGCCCGATCTATCTCGCCGGAGACGCGGATGCGTGCCGGAAGATTGAGCCGATCGTCAAAACATTCGCCGAGCTGTGTCTCTACCTGGGGCCATTTGGCGCCGCCAGCAAGATCAAGTTCATCAACAACCTTCTGGTGACGGTCAACACCGCGGCCATCGGTGAAGCCGTGGCGCTGGCGCTGAAAGCGGGCGTCGAACCCGGGATGATGGTCAAGGCGATCAGCAACGGCAGCGGCGGATCGGTTCTGTTTCCGATCCGTGTGCCGCGGATGGTGAAAAAGGACTATCTGCCGCCGCAGGGCACCTTCGAAGGTCTGTCCCATTATTTCGACTACATCGACGATCTCGCAAAGCGGGCGGAAGTCGCGACGCCGTTGTTTTCCTTGGCGGCCGACCTGTTCAGGCGTGGCATCGATTGTGGCCTCGCCCAGCACGATGTCGCGGCAATCATCGAGGTCGTGCGCGACCTCTCATCGGAGGAGAAGGAAAACCGAAAGGCCAACCTTCGGGCCGATACGGGGAAGCTTCCTGCCCGATCCGTCGCCGGAATGAAGGCGCCCGTGGTTCGGTCAGGGGGAGAGCCCTGATACGCGGGCGCACCTTCGGCACCAGCCATCAGCGATCAAGAAGGCAGACAGACATGACAGCAACACAACCGGCCAGTTCGCCTGCGCTCTATTTCGGCCCCTTCAACGCCGCGCAGTCGCTCGGAATCGATCGAGGCAACTACATTGCAATTCAGTCCGACAACCCGGCGGCAGCGGCGCAATACGCCGTGGAAAATATGGGCTTCTATCTGGTTCACACGGACGGCGAAGGGCGCCACTACCTCGCGGCCCATGGCCTCGATCCATACTCGCTGGTCTACACGCCGGGAGAGCAGGGCAAGGTCGATCATCTTTCCTATGTGGTGCGTAACGCCGCCGACCTGCTCGCGGCCGAAAAAAGGCTCGCTGAGCTCGGCGTGAAAAGCGAGCGGATCGAGCGCTCGCCATTGTGGCGGCACGGTTCAGCCCTGCGGTTTGTCAATCCCGGCGGGCAGACGATTGAACTCACGCCGGGCGTGCTGGTCGATGTGCCCATGGCCGCGCTGGTTGCCGAACCGCAGTCAACGCCGGCCCCCGTCGCGTTCGATCACGCGATCGTCCGGGCAGCCGACGTCGGTGCGGCTTTCGAGTTTGCTTCACGCGCAATGGGGTTGAAGGAGTCGGCCCGCATCGTCGCCCCCGATGGCATTCCAATCCTGGGCTTCTTCCGTTGCCACACCTTGTTTCATTGCTATGGCGCGGCTCGCTCGCAGTACAACGGGCTCCACCACATGCAATTTACTTTGAAAAATCCGCTCGCGATACATCGTGCATTCGAGCACATGAGGGAACGCGGAAAGGTCGAGCTGATCTGGGGGCCGCTGCGCCACGGGGCCGGGCACAACGTCGTGTTCTATTTCCGCGACTACACCGGAAACATTGTCGAATATTCGGCGGAGGAAGAAATCATCCTCAACGATGCGACCTACGTGCCTCGCGCTTGGCCGATCAGCGACCCCCTCGCGGCCGATGAATGGTATCGATCGCACGTTCCCGAAGCCATGATGTGAAGTCGTTGCCGCTGCAAGGGCTCACAATGACAAAGAACTGGACGCCATTCTCGCAGGCTCTGGCGCGTCGAAGATTCATCCAATGGAGCGCCGGTGCTCTCGCAATTCCCGTCGTCTCTCCCAAGACGTGGGCCCAAGGAGGCCAAGCCTACCCGACACGGCCGATCAACCTCGTCGTCTTCACGCCCGCAGGTAACTTGCCCGATATCATGGGCCGCTTGATTGCTGACGTGCTCTCGCAACGCATGGGTCAACCGGTCATCGTCGAAAACCGGCCGGGCGCGGGCGGCAATCTGGCATTGCAGGCGGTCGCCCGGGCGCCGGCTGATGGTCACACGCTGCTGCTCGCTTCATCCGTGCACACCGTCGGCGTGTCGCTCTATCCAAGCGTGCCCGCCAACGTCACCCGCGACATCGCTCCGGTCGCAACCCTCAACCGCGATGCGTTCATCCTGCTGGTCGGTCTGTCGTCCCCGGCCAAATCGGTCGCCGAGTTCGTCGCGCACGCCACGGCCAATCCGGGCAAGATCAATCTCGCCTCCAACGGCACCGGCACCATTCCACACCTCGCCGGCGAACTGTTTCGAATGACCGCGGGCATCGACACGCAGCACATCCCTTATCGCGGCTCGCCCGCGGCACTGGCGGCACTGATGGCCGGCGACGTCCATGCGCTGTTTGACAGCGCGGGGGCGTCGTTGCCGCTGGTCCGGTCAGGCAAGCTGCGAGCGCTGGGGGTGACATCTGCGGAGCGCCTGCGCAGCTTGCCGGACGTTCCGGCGATTGCCGAATCGCTCCCGGGTTACGAGGTGATCGGATGGCTTGGCATCGGCGCGCCTCGAGGAATCCCAGCCGAAGTTGTTCAGCGCCTCAATGGGGAGATCAACGCTGCACTTGGCGATCCGGCGATCAAGGCCCGCATGAACGATCTCGAGAGCAATCAGTTCGTGAGTTCCCCGGGCGAATTCGGCAAGTTCCTCGCGGAGGATGCCGAGAAGTGGAGGAAAGTGGTAGAAGCCTCCGGCCTGAAGGTGGAATGAAGGGCGACCGATCATGGCCGATGCGGATCGTAAGCCCGTGGTTGGCATCGATCCGCAATATTTGCTGACCGCTCAGGTCGTGGAGCGGCCGCCCGCCGAGCGGCCGAAGCACGAAACCATCGATACGATCCTTGACTGGCTCGCTGACCCGGCGCGGCAGATGCCGTTGCTGGTGAGCGGATTGCGGCCGGCTTTCCGCTTCTGCGACGACCCTCCTTGTTCGCACGCTGCACCCGCAATACCTCGGCGCCAGCCATCATTGGGTGGCGCACCACCGGTCAAACCGTGGCCGCACTCGTTGCCCATGAGGTTGAGCAATTGTTGCGCCATGCGACCAGCCCGGTGTGGAGGTCATCATGGGCGTGAAACGCTGCGGCGGGCATCGATGTCCCTGGAAGCGAGCTCGATTTCCCGATCCTTCATGACCTCAAGGCAGAGGACCTACCGACTACTTTGCGTTGCCGGTCAACGTTCGTTCGGCACGAACCGCATGGTGACCTATGTCGCCGACCGCGGCGGCGGACTCACGCCGCAGGAAATTTCAAATCTGACCCGCGTGTCGCAGCGACTGCCGTTGCTCGTTGATGCCTATCTGCAGCGCCGCCTCGGCCCGCGTATAGTGTTCAACGCCGATAGAGCACGCCGACCATGTCCTCTGTTGCTGTGTTCGGCTCGGTTTTGCCCCCAAGCATGAAATCGCTCGGCTCGAACAGCAGAAATATTGACGTCAATCCATCGCCTTCCTGCTAATTTCAGCATCAACAGCAATCCGAAACGCATGGAGTCTGATCACGACATGCCGAGCCTTGCCACAGTGCTTCTGCAAGCCCTCAAGGATCACGGCGCGCGCGAGATCTTCGGCATTCCGGGCGACTTCGTGCTGCCGCTGTTCAAGGTCATCGAAGAGAGCAGGATCCTTCCGCACTTCACGCTGAGCCACGAGCCGGCCGTTGGCTTCGCGGCGGACGCCGCGGCGCGATATCATCTCGGGCTCGGCGTTGCCGTGGTCACTTACGGCGCGGGCGCCTTCAACCTCGTCAATGCCGTCGCCGGCGCCTATGCCGAGCGCTCGCCGGTCGTCGTGATCGCCGGAGCGCCGGGCGCGCGCGATCGCGCCGCGGGCTTCATGCTGCACCATCAGGCGCGCACCATTGACACGCAGCTTGCGGTGTTCCGCGAGGTGACCTGCGACCAGGCGGTCCTGAACGATCCCGCGAGCGCGCCGGCGGAGATCGCGCGCGTGCTGCGGTCGGCGCGCGAGCGTGCGCTGCCGGTCTACATCGAATTTCCGCGCGACATGGTCGCGGCGCAGGTCGAGCCGGTGCCGGTGCTGCCGCGCCGAGGTGCCGACCCGGACGCGCTGGCCGAATGCGCCGACGAGATCGTGGCGCGCCTCGCCGCCGCGAAATCGCCTGTGATCATGGTCGACGTGGAGATCCGCCGCTACGGCATCGAGGACCGCGTCGCCGAATTGGCGCGCCGGCTCGCCTTGCCGGTGGTGACGACCTTCATGGGCCGCGGCCTGCTGCAAGGCTGCGATGCCCTGCTCGGCACCTATGTCGGGTCCGCGGGCGCCGCCGACGTCAGCGCCGTCGTCGACCAGGCCGATCTTGCCCTGCTGCTCGGGGTGATCCTGTGCGACACCAATTTCGCGCTTTCGCAGCAGCTGGTCGCGCCGCGCCAGAGCGTGCTGGCGACCGATCGCACGGTGCGGATCGGGCATCACGTTTATCCGGATGTGCCGCTCGACGACCTGGTGGAAGCCCTGATCAAACGGGCCAAGGCGCACCGGTCCGCGAAGCGGCGCGTGAAGCCGGCAAGCTATCAGCGGGGCCTGGCGGCGGACGGGGAGGTGATCCTGCCGTCCGATATCGCGACCGCGGTCAACGACCTGTTCGACCGCCACGGCGTGATGCCGATGACATCCGACGTCGGCGATTGCCTGTTCACCGCGATGGAGATCGAAAACACCGCACTCGCCGCGCCCGGATACTATGCCGGCATGGGCTTCGGCGTGCCGGCGGGGATCGGCGTCGCGGCCGCCACCGGCCGCCGCCCGCTGATCCTCGTGGGCGACGGCGCCTTTGAGATGACCGGCTGGGAGCTCGGCAATTGCCGCCGCTACGGCCTCGATCCGATCGTGATCCTGTTCAACAACAAAAGCTGGGAGATGTTGCGCGTGTTCCAGCCGGAAAGCGCGTTCAACGATCTCGACGATTGGCACTTTGCCGATATCGCGGCCTCGATCGGCGGCCATGGCGTGCGCGTCTCGACCCGCCGCGAGCTCGCCTTGGCGCTCGATGCGGCCGTCGAGCGCAAAGGCATGTTCTCGCTGATCGAGGTGATGCTGCCGCGCGGCGTCACGTCGAAGACGCTCGAGCGCTTCGTGGCCGGCTTCAAGGCGGCGCGGGAGCGGCCGTCCAAATAAGGATGCGTGGCTCGCTCGGTGTCCTGGAGCACCTTCCACCAGATGTGGTTCACTCCGGCGTCATGGCCGGGCTTGTCCCGGCCATCTCGCTTAGGCGGGCACCGTGCTCTCCTGATCGAGATGCCCGGCACCATAGGCGAGCGAAGCGACGCCGTCCTTCGGACGGCTAAGGCCGGGCATGACGTGGAGAGGCTGCTGCAAGCCAACTGGGAAATGCTTTAGCCGCGGTCTTTAATCTCGATCAGCACATTGCGGTATTGCCAATCGCTGATGTTCAGAAGCTCGTGCGGCGGTCCCGCCTCGCGCCAGAGCACATGGCCGGGCGTTTCGTTGGTCTCTTTCTCGCGCCCGTCCTCGAAGTACATGACGTTCTTGCCTTCCGTCATCGGCACGATGAGATAGGGCAGGTGGTGCTGGTGCCAGGCCTGCCGCTCGCCCGGATCGAGCTTGACGCTCCAGACCCGCACGCGGTCGTTCTCGAACAGAATCTCATCGCCGATCGGGCCGAGCTCCGCTCCCCGCTTGGACGGGCCTTGCATCATTGCGTCTCCCTAATTCGTGATCAGGACCGCTGGCCCGTGATCTTGCCGTAGATGTCTTCGACCACGCCCTGGCGCATCGGCACGATCGCCGCGATATGATCGTCGGGCCGCACCAGGATGATGGTGTCGGTGTCGCATCCGGCGCGCTGGCGGAAGCGGTCGCCGATATCGAACAGCGAGCGCTCGCGCAGCCCGGAGTCGAGCGGGGCATCGCGCCGCGACACGATCAGATGCTTCAGGCCGGGCCGGTCGGCGGGCAAAATCGGACGGCGCCGGACGTCGGTGAAGTAGAGCGCGACGAAGCTGTCGTCGATCAGGTCATGCAGGCGCACGGGCCGGCCTTGCGGTCCGTGCAATTCCACGTCCGGAATGCGCTCGCCGACCCGCAGCGGCGCCTTGTCGGTGCGCACCATCGACCAGTCGCCCGACTGATCGACATCGAGCCGCACCCCGAGCATGGTGCGGGTCAGTGCATTGGCCCAGGCTTCGCCGGACATCGCCTTCACCGCATCCTTCTGTCCGAGCATGTAGCGCCGCGCGGCCTCCGCCATTTCGCCGGAGCCTTTGGCCGCGACCGGCTGCTGCTCGCGCGCATAGCCGTCGAGCAACGCCTGGCCGGCCCAGCCGCGCGCCACCCAGGCGAGCCGCCACGGCAGGTTGATGGCGTCGAGAATGCCGGTGTTGAGCCCCAGCGCCCACATCGGCGTGATCAGGTGCGCCGCGTCGCCCATCAGGAACACGCGGTCCCGCCGCCATTCCGAGGCAATGCGATGATGGATGCGGTAGACGATGGTGTTGAGGATTTCGAGGTTGCTCACCGGGCCGATGAAGCGCAGCACCTTCGCCTTGAATTCCTCCCGCGTCGGCTCGGGCAGGCCGGGTGCGAGCGGATAGAGGAAGCGCCAGCAATGCGGTTGGCGCACCAGGATCATCCACTCCTGCGGGTCGGCGAAATAGGCGAGATACGGATAGTCGCGCGGGTTTTCGATGTCGAGATCGACCTTGACGTCGACCAGCAGCGTCAGCGCGTCCAGCGTCTCGCCTTCGACGGCGATCCCGAGCTGTTCGCGCACCGTGCTGCGTCCGCCGTCGCAGGCGAGGAGGTACGAGCCTTCGAATTCGCGCACCCCGTCCGGCGTCTCGAAGCGCGCGGCGACGCCGTCACCGGTGCTTCGGAACCCGGTCAGCCGGTGTTGCAGATGCGCCGCGCCCGGCCGCCGCTCTTCCAGAGCGCGATGCAGGATCGGCTCGAGATGATGCTGCGGCATGTTGATCACGAACGGATAGCGGGTGTCCTCGCTCAGGAGCTCGGTGCGCACCGAGGGCCGCGCCGTGTTGGTTGAGCGTTCGACGTCGCCGATCTCGTCGATGCGCAACGCCTTGGCCAGCACGCGGTCGGCGACGTCGTAGCGGCGGAATGCCTCGAGCGTGCGTGTCAGCACGGTGCCGGCCTTGGTGTCGCTGGACAGGCCTGCGTCTTCCTCGAACAGCTTGAACGGCAAACCGTAGAAATGCAGCGCCAGCGCCGTCGTCAGTCCGACCGGGCCCGCGCCCACGATCAGGATAGGCTTCATCGCGCCGGTGCTGGGGTGGCCGTCAGGCATCGTGCAGCGGATAGGCAAAGTCGCGGCTGAGCAGCGATGCGGTCATGGACGCGGCGTCGGACAGGAGAAACAGCAGCGGGCCGACCACGTCCTCGGGGGCGCCAACGCCCGTCGAGGCGCGCCAGCGCTCGTGGTCGGCACCGGCATTGGCGGCGCGGTATTGCGGGGTGTCGATCACGCCCGGTGCGATCAGGTTGAACTTCACGCGATGCTGCGCCACCTCCTTGGCGGCGCTTTTGACGAAGGCGATCAGCGCGCCCTTGGTCGCGGCATAGGCCGAGGCCTGCGGCCAGCCCTGATGCGCAAGCCCGGACGAGAACGCCACGATGCTGCCGCGCCGACGCTTGATCATGCCGCCGATCGCGGCCTGATAGCACCAGACCACGCCGTCGAGATTGGTGCGGATCACCCGCTGCCACTCCTCGGCGGGCATCTCGTGCACGGCGCTGCGCGGCTGGATCGCCGCGCCGCAGACCAGGCCGTCGATGCGGCCGTGCTCGCGCTCGATGCCGGCAAACGCTTTCATCACCGCGTCGCGGTCGCTGACGTCGAGCCGCTGCGCCGAGATGCCCGGATGCTCTGCCGTTACGGATGCCAGTGCGGCGTCGTTGACGTCGCAGACGACGATGCGTGCGCCGGCCTTGGCCGCGCCGAGCGCCAGCGCGCGGCCGATCCCGCTGCCGCCGCCGGTGACGACGATCACATCTCCATCGGCCTCGAAACGCGCTTTCATGGCATGACCCCGCTTCAGCCGTTCGGCAGGACGGCGATGGCGTTGATCTCGATCAGGTAGTCCGGCGACGTGAACTTGTTCACCTCCACCATGGTCGAGGCCGGCGGAGAGCCGGTGAAATACTCGCGCCGGACCTTATGGATGCGCTCGAAATGCTCCATGTTGCGGACATAGACATCGACGCGGCAGATGTCGTCGAGCGTCCCGCCGGCTGCTTCGACGGCCGCCTTCAGGTTCTCGCAAACCTGGCGCGTCTGTGCCTCGACGTCGCCCGGGCCGGTGATGCTGCCGTCGGGATGGCGCGCGGTCATGCCGGAGATGAAGACGAGCCTGCCTTTCGCCTCGACCGCGGTCGCATGCGAGAAATGGCCGTTGGGCTGGCGGAGATTCTTCGATGTGATCTGCTGTTTCATCAGAGCGCCTCACGTGAAAAGAGAATTCGTGTTTCGGATGCCGGCCTTCGCGGCGGCGGTAACAAGGCTGTCGACCGTCTGCCGGCTCAGCGTGCAGGTTTCGCCATTGGCTGCCCGCGTGGCATGCGCGAGCTCGCCGGGCGCGTAGATGCGGTCCACGCCGGGCGCGCGCTTGGAGGCGCTCACGCGTGCGGCCTTGTCCTGCACGCGGGCGGCGAAGCCGTCGGCCGCCGGAAAATGGCCCGCGTTGATCGCAAGAAAAAGCTGGCTGCACCGGTAGGGCAGGGCGGGATCGCCGTAGAGCGGACGGACCTCGGCGCCGATCGCGCCGTCCGACAGCCCGCCGCAGAGCAGATCGATCACGAAAGCAAGCCCGAAGCCTTTCGGCCCGGCGGCCGGCAGCAGCATGCCCTTGATCGCCTCGGCCGGATCTGTGGTCGGCGCACCTTGCGCATCGACCGCCCAGCCGTTCGGGATGCTTTGGCCTTCGCTCGCCGCAAGCCGGATCTTGCCCATCGCCGTGGCGCTCAGCGCCATGTCGACCTCGACCGGGTGCGAGCCCGCGCTCGGCAGCGCAATGGCCAGCGGATTGTTGCCGGTGATCGCCTCGGCGCCGCCGGGAGCCGGCATCAGGGGGCGCGTGTTCGACATCGCGATGCCGACGCAGCCTTGTTCTGCGATCAGGCGGGCGTAGCGCCCGGCGGTGCCGAAGTGAAAGGCGTTGCGGACGCCGACGATGCCCGCGCCGATTTCTCTGGCGCGTGACACCGCAAGCCCGGCCGCCTGGCGCGCGGTCAGTTGACCGAGCGTATGGCCGGCATCGATGACGATGGCAGCGTCGCGATCGCTGACGATCTTGCCGTGGCTTGCCTTCGACACCGAGCCCTGCAGCAGGCGATCGACATACATCGGCACCAGCATCACCCCGTGCGAGCCGATCCCTTCGAGGTCGGCGGCGACGAGGTCCTCGGCGACGGTTTGTGCGTCGTTCTGCGCCAGCCCGAGCGCGGCAAAGATATCGGTGACCGCCGCGATCAGGCGCGGCGCCTCGATCGGCACTGTGTCAACCGTGACGGATCGCGCGGCCTGCATCAGCGCGCGTCCTCCTCGTTGGCGTACCAGGACGGCTTGATGGCGTAATGCGGCCCGTCATAGATCTCGACCACCACGGTTTCCTCGTGGGCGACCGCGGGGCCGTGCACGTTGCCCTTCGGATTCCAGTAGAAGCAGCCTGCGGTCAGCGTCACGCCGGTCTTGGTGTATTCGTATTTGCCCTCGAGGCAGAGCATGAACTGGTTGGCGTCATGGCTGTGCGGTTGCGGAATGCCCGCGCCCTTCTCGAAGCGGATGAGGGCGATCGAGGCGCCGGTTTGCTCGTTGCGCCACAGCATCTTCTCATGCACGCCCTTCAGCGACTTGGCGCGCCACGGCAGCTCCTTGCTCTGCAGCAGCACCTCATCGAGGCTCGGCATGCCTTCGCCCACTTTGGGGATGCCGGAATAGGCTGTGTTCGTTGTGCTCATTGGGGCCTCACGATCTTGTTTGCATCTTCTTGATGACGGGTCTTCAGCGGCGCGGCAGGATGCCCCGCTGCGTGGCGTTCTGCGCCTTCAACAGGCGTTGGCGCAGGTTTTCGACGTGCTCGCGCACGGCTTTCGCCGCCCCGTCGCCGTCGCGGTTGGCGATCATCTCGGCAATGGCCGTGTGCTGGCGGATCGTCGCCTTGGTGTCCATGGTCTGCCACAGATGCAGATACCAGTAGCGGATCGAGCGCTCGTGCAGCGTGCGGGCAAAATCGCTGAGCACCGGGTTGCCGGCCATCTCGGCAAATTTTGCGTGGAATGAACGGTCGGCGATCGTGAAGGCATCGACGTCGGTGGGCTTGCCGTTGCCGTAGCCCTGGCGCGCCAGCGTCTTCAGCTCCTCGGCATCCTCGGGCGTGGCGCGCTCGGCGGCATTGCGCGCGAGCTCCATTTCCACGGTCACGCGCGAGTCGAGGATCTTCACGACTTCCGACATGCTGTCGGGCTGCACGATCACGCCCTTGCGCGGCATGATCTCGACCAGGCCCTCGAGCTCCAGCCGCTGCAGCGCCTGGTGCACCGGCGTGCGGCCGGCACCGAGCATGGCGCAGAGCGCGCCTTCGTTGAGATACTGGCCCGGCAGGAAATGCAACGTGAGAATCTTCTCCTTGATTTGCTCGTAGGCCTGCGCCGTGAGCGAGCCGCCCTTGCCGGCCGGCTTGCGCTTTGGTTCGCGTTTCGGCTTCGACGCGGCCTTCGCCGGAGCCTTTGTTCGCCGCGCCTTGGCTTTGGACTTGGCCATCGGTCAGTGCCTTTGCGATGACGGCGGCAGCCAGGGCGCCGCAAGGCGCTCGGCGAGCTCCACCATCAGATAGACGGCGACGCCCATGACCGAAAGCGCGAACAGGGCGGCGAAGGCGAGCGGCGTGTCGAGCTGGGAGGTGGCGCTGAGCAGAAGATAGCCAAGCCCTTCGCTTGATCCGACGAATTCGCCGATCACCGCGCCGATCACGGCGAGCGTGATGGCGACCTTGGCGCCGGTGATCACGAACGGCAGCGCCGCGGGGAACTGCACCTTGAGGAAGATCTGCATCGGCGTGGCGCGCAGGCTGTGCGCGAGTTCCAGCAGCTCACGCGGCGTCGAGCGCAGGCCCGCGGTGGTGTCGACGATGATCGGGAAGAACGCGACCAGCCAGACGATGGCGAGCTTGGATTCGATGCCGGTGCCGAGCCAGACCAGGATGATCGGCGCCACCGCAACCTTCGGCACCGACTGCAAGGCAATCAGCAGCGGATAGAACATCAGGTTGAGGGCGCGCGAGTTGGCGACCGCGACCGCCAGTGGAATTCCGATCACCACGGCCAGGATGAAACCGTAGAGCGTCTCTTTCAGCGTCACCCAGCCTTCGCTCATCAGGAGATCGAAGCGCTTGATGAAGGCGTCGAGCACCTTGTCGGGGGTCGGCAGCACCACGGTCGGCAGATTGCCCAGCCGGCACGCGAGCTCCCAGGCGACGATGATCAGGACCAGGCCGATCAGCGGATAGCCGACTTGTGTTGCGAAGCGCCGCATCAGTGGACCTTGGCCTCGCTCTCGGAGTTGGCCGGCAGCACGCCAAGCGCAACGCTCGCGGTGCGCTCGGCGTGGGTGAAGGAGGGCGTGAACCGGGTCTGTTGCGAGCGCGGATAGGGAAGGTCGATCGGGATCTCCAGGGCGACACGCGCCGGCCTGCGGCTGAACACGATCACCTTGTCGGAGAGATAGACCGCTTCCGAGATCGAATGGGTCACGAACAGCACCGAGGCGCCGGTCTCGCGCCGGATGCGCAGCAGGAGGTCGTTCATCTCGAGCCGCGTCAGTTCGTCGAGCGCGCCGAACGGCTCGTCCATCAGCAGCAGCTTGGGCTGGTGGACCAGCGCCCGGCAGAGCGCCACCCGCTGCTGCATGCCGCCGGACAGCTGGTGCGGGCGGGCATGCAGAAAGCCGGAAAGGCCGACCAGCTCCAGCAGATCGAGCGCGTGCTGGCGCGCGCTTCTGCTGTTGCGTTTGAGAATTTCCATCGGGAACAGCACGTTGTCGATCACCGAGCGCCACGGCATCAGGCTTGGGCTCTGGAACACGAAGCCGTAGTCGCCGAGCGGCTCGACCACCTCCCGGCCACCGATCACGACGGAGCCTGACGTCTTCGGGATCAGGCCTGCGACGATGCGCAGCAGCGTGGTTTTTCCGCAGCCGCTCGGGCCGAGCAGCGCGACGAGCTGTCCCTGCTCGAATTCGAAATTGGCATCGTCCAGCGCCACCACCGGCTCGCGGCTGCGCGAGAGGAGTTCGCCCGCGGAAAACACCTTGCGGACGTTTTTGATTGTGCCGAACGCCATGCGCCGTTTCGCCGTCAGGGCCTGCCGCGTGATCCGATGAAAGCCGAGGGCCGAATTCCCGTGGTGCCCGCGAACGCAGCAATCATGCCGCTTCGGCCCTTGTCCGTGTCACGTGAAATATCTTATGATATCTCACCTGTCAAACCCGAGGCCCGATGTGCCCGGAGCGGGGCGGGACTTGAAAGTGCCGGTGGTTGCTCAACAGGAGGGACTTATGCTGAAGCGACTTGCTGCCGCCGCGTTGGCCGCGGCGTGTGTCATGTCCACGGCCGCGCAGGCCCAACAACAGGACGTCAAATTCATCCTCGACTTCATCAGCCTCGGCCGCCACGCGCCGTGGTACGTCGCGCTCGGCAAGGGTTATTTCAAAGAGGAGGGATTGAACGTCACGATCCTGCCGTCCAAGGGCACGGCGGACGCAATCCGTTCAGTCGCGACAGGCACGACCGAGCTCGGCTTCATCGACGTTCCAAGCCTCGTCGCCGCGGGCAACGCCGCATCGGCGGTGAAGATCGTCGCCGCGAACTATCAGAAGCCGCCCTACTGCATCTTCAGCCTCAATCCCGGCGCCAACATCGACACCGCGAAGAAGCTCACCAATCTCGAGCTCGGCTCCAGCAGCGCGTCGTTCGTGCCGAAGATCTGGGCCGCGATCATGGAAATGAACGGCGTCGACAGCAAGACCATGAAGATCGTCAACATCGATCCTGCGGCACGCGTGCCGATGCTGGCGACACGTAAGGTCGCCTCGATCGACCTGTTCATCATGAGCGAGCCGGCGATCCGCCGCGCCGTCCCCGACAGCAAGCCGGTCTGCCTGTTCGCCGGCGATCTCGGGCTTGAGATCTACGCCAACTCGATCGGCGTCAACGAAGAGTTCCTGAAAAAGAATCCCGAAGCCGTCAAAAAGTTCGTGCGCGCCGCGCTGCGCGGCTGGAAGGACACCTTCGCCAATCCACAGG
This sequence comes from Xanthobacteraceae bacterium, assembly GCA_019746355.1. The sequence continues at coordinate 119,622 of JAIESC010000010.1, forward strand.
AGGCGGCGCAGATCCAGCTGCAGCACGTCAAGGCGCTCGATCCGCAGATCATCGTCGAGGAGATCGAGATCCTGCGCCGCGTCGCGCTGACGCCGGAGGTGCAGAAGGGCGGCCTTGGGCTTATCACCAGGGAGCGGATGAAGAACACTGTCGACTTCATCAACAAGAACATCGAGGTGCCCGGCGAGAAGCTGACCGCCGAGCAAATTTACGTTCCGGGCTTCCTGCCGGAGAAGCCGGTTCTGCCGTAGGCAGCAAATCCGTCAGCCCGCCGTGCCCGCCGATGGCATGCGGCGGGCACGGCGGCGCAACGAAGGATGTCGTTGCCGCGACAGGCAGCCGGCCGCGGCGCACGGGTTGACAGCTTTCCTGATATAGAACATAACAAGAACAATCTTCTTGCCGGATTTCAGGTCCGGTGAGGAAACGAGGGATGCGCGAGCGCGGGAGACCATGGCCCCGCTCGCCGCATCTCTGGTGGAGCGCCGGGAGGCGCCGCACCCCTGCGTCATTGGGGTGCAGCGCGCCTCCGCACAAGGCGCGCGGCGGACCCGGTGGTCCGCAGGGCCCTACGTCACTGGGCCCGGCGTCTCCCGGCGCTCCATTCCCTCGTTCCGAGGGAGACGGAAAAAGGGGAAAGGGCGAGCCCGGCAGCCCGAAAAAGTGAAGCGGCCGGGCGGCATAGCATTGGCTATGCTGCTGTTTTGGAAGTGAAATCCGATGTCGCTTGACGAATCCACGCGCTCATGAGAATGAACGTTCATTCTCTTTCATTGTGCGACGCACCAATCCATGAACGCCACGGCCGTTTCAAGCCCGGTCCGCGCGCAGCGGCAATCCGACCGCCGCGCGGAAATCCTCGAGGCGGCGCAGCGCTGCTTTGTGCGCGCGGGCTTCCACCAGACCTCGATGCAGGAGATATGCGCCGAGGCCGGCATGAGCGCGGGCAACCTCTACCGCTACTTCCCCTCCAAGGAGGCGCTGATCGCCGGCATCGCCGAGCGCGACCGCGCCGAGGTGGCGCAGGACTTTGCCCGGGCCGATCTGTCCCAGGGCTTGTTCAACGTGCTGGAGGGCATGGCGCATTACCACTTTGCGGTGCGGCCGATCGAGCAGGTGAGGCTTTGCACCGAGGTGATGTCGGAGGCGCGCCGCCACCCGAAGATCGCGCGGATTTCCGCGGCCTTCGACGCCGATGTCCGCAAATGGCTGATCGACATGTTCAACACCGCGGCCGAGCGCGGCGATATCCCGAAGGATGCCGACATCGAAGGCGCGGTCGACATGCTGATGATCCTGGCCGACGGCGTCTGGTGGCGTCGCGCGCTCGATCCGAACTTCAAGGCCGGTGCGCTCATCCCGGTGTTCATGGATGTCGCGCGGCATCTGCTGCGTAGCCGCTCGCAAGATCAGCGTGCGGAGGGGGAGAAGTCGTCATGAAAGGCGCGCTGAAGGGCAGCCGCATCACCGCCGTGGGCCTCGTCGCCGCGGCCGCGCTGTGGATCGTGTCGGGTCATCTGTTTCCGCACGAGACCGCGCACAGCAACGCCGCGCCGCGCCCGAGCGAGGCCGAGGCGCAGAAGAAGTTTCGCGTCAGCGTGGTCGCTGCCGCCGTGCAGCCGCACAGCCGCAAGCTCGTGCTTTCGGGCCGCACCGAGGCCGACAAGAAGGTCGTCATCTTCGCGCGCACCCAAGGCATTCTCGAAGATCTCAAAGTCCGCCGTGGCTCGCGCGTCAAAAAGGGTGAGGTGCTTGCCGTTCTGGCGGACGAGGCCCGCGAGGCGCAGGTGATGCAGGCGAAGGCGCTGCTGGAGCAGAAGCGCGTCGAGCTTGCCGCCAAGCGGCGGCTGCTTTTGTCCAACGCGGTGCCGAAGCTCGAACTCGACAGTCTCGAGGCGCAGTTCAAGGTTGCCGAGGCGGTGGTCGCGACCAACGAGGCCGAGCGCGACCGCGCCATCATCGTCGCGCCGTGGGACGGCATTGTCACCGAAGTTTCGGAGGTCGGCACCGCGGCTTTCTCCTTTACCGGCAAGGAAATCGTCAAGATGGTCGGCCTCGACCCGCTGCTCGCACTGGTCGAGGTGTCGGAGCGCAACGCCGCGCGGGTGAAGGTCGGCACCATGGCCGATGTCCGCCTCGCCAACGGCCTGACCCGGAAGGGGCGTATCCGTTATGTCTCGCCGTCGGCGAGCGAGGGCACGCGCACTTATCGCGTCGAGGTGCAGATGGACAATCCGGATTACCTGATCCCGGACGGCATCACCGCCGAGGCGACGATTCCGCTTGAGCCCACGCCTGCGGCGCGCGTGCCGCGATCGGCGCTGGTCTTCTCGTCATCGGGCGAGCTTGGCGTTCGCACCGTCGAGGATGGCGGCAAGGTCGGCTTCATGCCGGTGTCGATCGTCGAGGACGAGCAGAGCTTCATGTGGCTTGCCGGCGTGCCGGACGGCACGCGGGTGATCGTGCAGGGCCAGGACTTCGTGCGCGAGGGCAACGTAGTCGAGGCCGTGTCCGCGACCGCGGCGCAATCGGCGCAGCGCTAGAGCGATTCAAATGCGCAGTGTCGATGTTGAAGCACTGGGTCCCCGCTTGCCGCGCCGCCGAGTGGCGCAAAGCGACACGAGGAGCCGGCGCGGTCACTCTAAGAGTGCTCGCGCTGGCTGCTCGCTTTGCTCGCCAGCGCGAGCGGGGGACGAACGGTTGCTGGTTCGGCGAGCTCTCTCCCCGTTCGTCCCCGCGCAAGCGGGGACCCAGGGCCACGAGCACCGAAGCTCGTTTGAGCGGGTTGGAATCTAGGCGGGGGCCGCGTCATGTTTGCGCTCATCGACTACGCCATTAGCCATGCGCGGCTGACCATCGTCACGCTGGCGTTCCTGCTGCTTGCGGGATTTGTCGCCTATGTGACGATCCCGAAGGAGGCCGAGCCCGATATCAAGATCCCGATCATCTACACGCAGCTCACCCAGCGCGGCATCAGCCCGGAGGATTCCGAGCGGCTGCTGCTGCGCCCGGTCGAGACCCAGCTCAAGTCGGTCAGCAACGTCAAGGAGATGCGCTCCACCGCCTACGAGGGCGGCGGCTACGTGCTGCTCGAGTTCGAGGCGGGCTTCGATGCCAAGGCGGCTCTCGCCGACGTGCGCGCCAAGGTCGATCAGGCCAAGCGCGACCTGCCGCGGGACGCCGACGAGCCGACCGTGCAGGAGGTCAACCTTTCGCTCTATCCGGTGCTGGTCGTGGCGCTGTCCGGCGACGTGCCGGAGCGGACCATGCTGCAGATCGCCCGCAACGCCAAGAACGCCATCGAGCAGGTGCCGGGCGTGCTCTCCGCCGAACTGCGCGGCGCGCGCGACGAGGCGGTGGAGATCATCGCCGAGCCGATGCTGCTCCGGAGCTACGGCGTCTCGCTCGATCAGTTGATCACCGGTTTCAATGCCTCGAACAGCCTGATTGCCGCGGGCGCGCTCGAAGGCGCAACCGGCCGCTTTGCGGTCAAGGTGCCGAGCCTGATCGAGCGGCCGCAGGACGTGCTGAACATTCCGATGGCCGCGTCGAGCGGCGCGGCCGTGACGGTCGGCGACGTGGTGCGGATCAAGCCGACGTTCAAGGACGCCACGTCAGTGACCCGCGTCAACGGCCTGCCGGCCATGACCATCGAGGTGTCCAAGCGCACCGGTGCGAACCTGATTGAGACGGTCGACGGCGTGAAGAAGACCGTCGAGATCCTGAAAAAGACCTGGCCTGCCGCGGTGCAGGTGACGTTCACCCAGGACAAGTCGAAGGTCATCCGCCAGATGCTGGCCGACCTGCAGAACTCGGTCGCGACCGGCGTTCTGCTGGTTGCGGTGATCATCCTGTTTGCGCTCGGCTTCCGCGCCTCGCTGTTCATCGGCATCGCCATCCCGGCCTCGTTCCTCGCCGGCGTCCTCGGCCTCCAGCTTGCGGGCCTCACCGTCAACATCGTTGTGCTGTTCTCGCTCATTCTCGCGGTCGGCATGCTGGTCGATGACGCGATCATCGTCTCGGAATTCGCCGAGCGCCGCATGGCCGAGGGCATGCCGCCGAAGGAGGCCTATGCGCTGGCCGCCAAGCGCATGTCCGGCCCGGTGATTGCCGCCACGGCGACCCGCGTCGCCGCGTTCTCGCCGCTGCTGTTCTGGCCGGGCGTGGTCGGCGAGTTCATGAAATATCTGCCGATCACGCTGATTGCGACGCTGTCGGCGTCGCTTGCGGTGGCGCTGTTCTTCACGCCCACGCTGGGCGCGCTGCTCGGCCGCGCCTCGCCACATCCCCATGACGAACGCTCCAAGGAGGACGGGCTCTACATGCGGACCGTCCGGCTGGCGTTGCGCCGTCCAGGCGCCACGCTCGCGCTCACCGCGCTGCTGCTCGTCGTCGTGCAGGTCGGTTACGGAAAATTCGGCCGCGGCGTCGAGTTCTTCCCCAACGTCGAGCCCGACTTTGGCCTGGTGATCGTGCACGCGCGCGGCAACCTCGCGCTCGACGAGAAGAACCGCGTGCTGGCCGAGGTCGAGAAGCGCGTGCTGGCCACCAACGGCCTGCAGACCGTTTACACCCGTGTCGGCGATCAGCCGCGCGGCTCGCAGGAGATGACCGAGGACACCATCGGCGTCATCCAGTTCGAATTTGTCGACTGGCGCAAGCGCGCGCCCGGGCATGAGATCATGGACGGCATCCGCGCCGCCACCGCCGACATCCCGGGCGTTCTGGTGGAGGTCACCGCGCCGCGCGCCGGCCCGCCGACCGGCAAGCCGATCCAGGTGCAGCTTGGCGGGCTCGACCCCGAGGCGCTCCCCGCCGTCGCCAAGAAGGTCGCCGGCATCCTCGCCAAGCATCCCGAGATCCAGGACCTCGACGACGGCCTGCCGCTGCCCGGCATCGACTGGAAGATCTACGTCAACAAGGCCGAGGCCGCCAAGTTCGGTGCCAGCCCGGCGATCGTCGGCACCGCGGTGCAGCTCGTCACCAACGGCGTGAAGGCGACCGAATTCCGTCCCTCGCACACCGACAAGGAGGTGGAAATCCTGGTGCGTTTTCCCGAGGATCGCCGAAGTCTCGACGAGATCGACGAGCTTCGCGTGCAGACGCCGTCGGGTTCCGTGCCGATCGGCAATTTCATCGAGCGCAAGGCCGCCCCACGGGTGGGCTACATCAACCGCGTCGCCGGCAACCGCGTGATGACGGTGTCCGCCAACGTCGTGCAAGGCGTGCAGACCGCGAAGGTGCAGCAGGCGATCGCCCAGGAGCTCGCCCAGACCGATCTCGGCGCGGGCATCACGTGGAAACTCAAAGGCGAGGATGAGGAGCGCGAGAAGGCCGGCGCGTTCCTGATGAAGGCGTTCGGCACCGCGATCTTCCTGATCTTTGCGATCCTCCTGGCGCAGTTCAACCGGCTGACCTCGGTGGCGCTGGTTCTCTCCGCCGTGGTGCTGTCCACCATCGGCGTGCTGCTCGGCCTGCTCGTGATGGGGCAGGCGTTCGGCGTGGTGATGACCGGCATCGGCGTGATCGCCAACGCCGGCGTCATCGTCAACAACAACATCGTGCTGATCGACACCTACGACCGGCTGCGCAAGGAAGGCTGGGAGGCCTACGACGCGATCATCGAGACCTGCCGCGAGCGCGCCCGCCCGGTGGTGCTGACGGCGGTCACCGCGATCCTGGGCGTCCTGCCGATCGCGTTCGGCGTCAACATCGAGTTCCTGACGCGCGAGATCTCGGTCGGCGCGCCTGCGACGCAATGGTGGATCAGCCTCTCGACCGCGATCGTGTTCGGCCTGGGCTTTGCGACGGTCCTGACGCTAATCGTGACGCCCGCGACGCTGATGGCGATCGAGCACGGGAAGCAGTGGCGATTGCGGTGGACCAAATCGATTTCTGCGCGCTTCGCACGTTCGCAAGCCGCATAGCCACCGCCGTCATTCCGGGGCGCGGGCGCAAGCCCGCGAGCCCGGAATCCAGAGCCACAGGGGATGGTTGAGCTACTTCTTCCTCAAATCCCGCACGCGCACGGCCTTGCCCTGCGAGCGCGGCAATTCGCCCGGCGATTTCAGCGCGATGGCGCAGCTCACGCCGAGCCGCGCTTTGATCCGCCCGACAATGTCGCCGGCAACTCTGCCGTGGAACGCCTCGTCCTGCACAGCTCCCGGCGCAAGCTCGATTTCCACCGTCATCGCATCGAGCGCGCCCTCGCGCGTCAGCACGATCTGGTAGTGCGGCGCGACGTCCGGCATGCCGACCAGCACCGCCTCGACCTGCGACGGGTACACGTTCACGCCGCGGATGATCATCATGTCGTCGTCGCGGCCGGTCACGCGCAGAATGCGCCGGTGCGTGCGCCCGCAGGCGCACGGCTCGTCGGTGAGCCGCGTGATGTCGCGCGAGCGGTAGCGGATCATCGGCAGCGCTTCCTTGGTCAGCGTGGTGATCACGAGCTCGCCCGCGTCACCCGGCTTCACCGGTTCGAGCGTCTTGGGGTCGATCACCTCCAGCAGGAAATGGTCCTCCCAGCCGTGCAGCCCGTTGCGCGCCTGATGGCATTCGATGGCGACGCCGGGTCCGATGATCTCCGAGAGGCCATAAAGATCGACCGCGATGATGCCGAGCCGCGCTTCGAGGTCGCGGCGCATCGCCTCGCTCCACGGCTCCGCGCCGAAGATGCCGATCGCGACCGGCAGCTTTCGCATATCGACGCCCATCCCTTCCGCGACCTCGGCAATGTTGAGCGCATAGGACGGCGTGGCGCAGAGAACGCGCGCGCCGAAGTCCTGCAGCAGCGTCACCTGCCGCTCGGTCATGCCGCCGGACACCGGCACGACCGTGCAGCCGAGCCGCTCCGCGCCGTAGTGCACGCCGAGCCCGCCGGTGAACAGCCCGTAGCCATAGGCGTTGTGCAGGATGTCGCCCGGCCGCGCGCCGGCGCAGGCGAGGCAACGCGCCATCAGGTTGGTCCAGAGGTCGATGTCGGCCTGCGTGTAGCCCACGACCGTGGCCTTGCCGGTGGTGCCGGAGGAGGCGTGCAACCGCACGGTCTCTTCACGGGGCACCGCGAACAGCCCGAACGGATAGGTGTCGCGCATGTCGACCTTGGTGGTGAAGGGAAGGCGCGTCACGTCGGCGAGCGACCTGAGGCTTTCCGGCCTGACGCCCGCGCCGTCGAGCTTGGCGCGCACATGCGGCACTTTGGCGTAGGCGCGCTCGACGGTCTGCTTGAGCCGTGCAAGCTGCAGCGCTTCGAGGTCCGCGCGCGGCATGGTCTCGGCGGCAGGATCGAACATTGGGGCGTCTGATCGGTTCATGTGAGGTCGCACCCGGAAACGGCCGGGGCTATAGTATCAACCGCCAAGAGCACGGCAATGAGAGCGCAGCAATGACGGTGCAGCAATGACCGATACCCTTTCACACGGCGCCGTGACGCCCGCCGACATCGACCAATGGCTGAAATCCGAGCCTGCGGTGTCGGGCGATTTCTCAGCCGATGCCGCGTCGTTTGCGAAATTCTGGAGCGGCGCGTCGCAGCTCATCGGCCGCTTGCCGCGGCCTGCGCAACGCCAGGACGGCGATCGCAAGACCGCACGGTCAATCCTGGAGGGAGCCCGGAAATCGCGGGTGAATTTCCTGCGTCGGCACGTCGACGCGATCTATGACGACTTGACGGCCAGACGCACCCATTTCGTGAAGATCAACGAGCTGGTCGATGCGGCGGCGCAAAAATATCCCGGCCTCGTGCCGTCGGCCGAGGACATCGCCGCGGAGGAGGGGCTGCGCCAGAGCCAGAAGGCGGGGCTCGAGATCGACCAGGGGCTGTTCATCTCGGCGGTGCTGCGCAGCGAGCGCGCGGGGCGGCATTTCTGCCACGCCATGCTGTTGCCGCGCGAGGCGGCGCGGCGGCTGCTGCCGAAGTTCGTCAAGGACGGCCACATCGAGCTGCCTGGCGCCTCGATCGATCGCCACGGCAAGGGCGCGATCGTCACCTTCCGCAACCCGCGTTTCCTCAATGCCGAGGACCAGACCACGGTCGCCGGCATGGAGACCTGCGTCGATCTCGCTCTGCTCGACGAGGCGGTCGAGGTCGCGGTGCTGCGCGGCATGCCGGTCGAGCACCCGAAATACAAGGACCGGCACGTGTTCGGCGCGGGCATCAACCTCACGCACCTCTATCACGGCCGCATCCCATTCCTCTGGTACCTCGAGCGCGATCTCGGCTACGTCAACAAGCTCTATCGCGGGCTCGCGCTGCCCGACGATGCCGCGCCGGACGAGTTCGGCGGCCAGACCATCGAGAAGCCGTGGATCGCCGCGGTCGAGGCCTTCGCGATCGGCGGCCACTGCCAGATCCTGCTGGCCGTGGACTACGTGCTCGCCGAGAAGACCGCCTATCTCACGCTGCCGGCGCGCAAGGAGGGGATCATTCCCGGCGCGGCCAACATGCGGCTGCCGCGCGCGGTCGGCGACCGCATCGCGCGCCAGGCGATCCAGTACGAGAAGCGGCTCGAATGCGACAGCCCGGAAGGGCGGCTCATTTGCGACGAGATCGTCGAGCCGGGCCAGATGGACGCAGCGATCGACCGTGTCATCAAGGGACTCACCAGCTCCGGCGTGGTGAGCGCGGCCTCGAACCGTCGCGCCTTCCGCATCACCCAGGAGCCGCTCGACATGTTCCGCGAATATTTCGCGATCTATGCGCGCGAGCAGGCCTACTGCCACTTCAGCCCGGCGCTGATCGGCAATCTCGAGCGCTACTGGGACGCGGCGAACCGGAAACCCTGAGACCTTCAGCGTCATTCCGGCGCGGCCCGAAGGGCCGAACCCGGAATCCAGTTCCGGATACAGCGTGCGTCTGGTTTCTGGGTTCGCTCGCTTCGCGAGCGCTCCGGAATGACTGTTGTGAAGCGTTACTTTTTCAGTGCGTCCCGCTTCGTGGCCTTCGCCTTGAGCCGCTCGACGGTCTTGCCGACATCGACGACGAAGCGCGAATGCGTGCCGGCGCTGACCGCATCGAGCTCGTCCTTCGCCGCGACTTCGAACGTCACCTTGCGCCCCTCGACGCTTGCGACCCTTACCGTGATCTCGACATTCATTCCCGGCAGCGTCGCCGCGAGATGCTTCACCGACACCTCGATGCCCACCGAGTCCTCGCCCGCGTCCGCGTGCCCCATGATCAGGTCGCGGCAGGTCTGCTCGATGTCCATGATCATCGATGGCGTAGCATAGACCCTCGCGTCCTCGCCCATGAAGCTGATGGTGCGACCGCGGTCGACGGCGACGCGACGCGTCATCGACACGCCGGGTTGCAGACTCGGTTTCATGGATTTGGCACTCCTGTAACGCTAGCGGGTGATCTTCAGGATCGCGGTTGAAATCTGCGGAATATAGGTGATCAGCGCCAGGACGATGATGTTGGTGGCGATGAACGGCCAGACGCCGGCAATCACCGCCTCGACTGGCCGCCGCAGCGTCGACGATGCGACAAACAGGTCCAGTCCGAACGGCGGTGTGATCATGCCGATGCTGATATTCAGGCACACGATCAGCCCGAAATGCACCGGGTCGATGCCGAGCGCGACAGCGACCGGATAGAAGGTCGGAATGAGCACCAGCAGGATCGAGTTCGGGTCGATGAACATGCCGGCGATCAGCAGGATCACGTTGACAATGAGCAGGAATACGATCCAGTTGACCTTCCAATCGGCGAACAGTTGCGTGAAAAAGGCCGGAACCTGCGCCAGCGTGATGAAGAACGAGAGCGCCGAGCCCATCGCCAGCAGGATGAAGATGACCACCACGGTGACGGCCGAGCTTTCCGACACCTGGATCAGGTCGCGAAAGCCGAACGAACGGTAGATCACAACTTCGACGACCAGCGCATAGACCACGGCGACGGCCGCGGCTTCGGTGGCGGTGAAAACTCCGCCATAGATGCCGCCGAGAATGATCACAGGCATTCCGAGCGCCACGAGCCCTTCGCGCAGGGCGAGAAGCCGTTCGCGCCGCGAAGCGCGCGCGGACGCGCCTGCGCCCGTGCGCCAGGTGACGATCTGGACTTGGATCATGAACGCGATGCCCAGCACGATGCCAACGACAAGGCCCGCGGCAAACAGATCGGCGATCGACGTCCCGGTCAGCCATCCATAGATGATCAGCGTGATGCTCGGCGGGATCAGCAGTGCGCATTCGGCGCTCGAGGCGATGAGGCCGAGCGAGAATTTTTCGCTGTAGCGCGCCCGGATCAGCTCCGGGTGGAGAAGCCGTCCGAGCGCTGCCACGGTAGCGGGCGCCGACCCGCAGATCGAGCCGAAGCACATGCAGGAGATCACGGTGGTATGGCCGAGCCCGCCGGACAGATGCGCGACGTTCGCCTTAACCAGGTCGGTCAGGCGTTTGGCGATGGTGCCGCGTGCCATGATATCGGCGGCGAACACGAAAAACGGGATCGCCAGCAGCGTCGATGTGTTCACGCCGCCGATCAGCTTCTGCGCCACCGCGATCGACGGGATGTTGGGAAAGAAGATCTGCCAGGCGAGCAGGGTCGGGATGCCCATGACGAGGAACATCTCGAAGCCGAGCACCAGCAGGACAGCGGCGAGGACGCAGAGCGCGATCACCAGCATGGTCGTTTTCCGCGCGCGATGCCGGTCATATCAGTGGTCCGTAATCACGTCCTTGATGGTGAATCGGTCCTGCACGCCGCAGAATTCGAGGAGATAGCGCAACGTCAGCAGCGCGAACCCGATCGGCAGCGGCAGGTAAAGCACGGCGATCGAAAACCCGAGCGTGGGGCTGATCTGGCCGCTGCGCCAGGCGAAGGCGACAAAGTCGTAGCCGAACTTGGTCAGCAGGGCGCAGAACACGATGCCGCTGAAATTGATCACCTTGTGCAGGATATGGGCGGTCCGCGCCGGCAGCGTGTCGGAGTAGGCGGTCATCGCGATGTGGCGGCGCTGCTCCAGAACAAGCCCCATGCCGACGAACACCGTCCAGGCCAGCGCGAACAGCGTTGCTTCCTCGACCCAGGCGAGCTCCACGGCGAGCTTCGGGAACAGCTCGCGCGCCATCACGTTGAGAAAGAACAGCACCGACATGCCGATCATCAGCCCCGCAAGCAGGGCGCGCTCGGCAATCCGGATCCCGGACAAGAGCTTCACGAGCATCGCGCGTTACTTCGGGAGCGCTAGAGGGCCAGCCGCTTGCGCTCGCCTTCGTAGAGATCGACGGCCTTCTTGCCCTCGGCTCCGGCGCGCTGGAGAAACGCTTCCTGCGCCTTGGGCGCCATGGCCGCGCGAAGCGCCTTGCGCTCGACCTCGTCCATGGTCCGGATCTCGGTCTTGCCCGCGGCCTTGATCACCTCGAGCGCCTTGTCCTGCGCCTCGTTCTTCATCTTTTCGACCTCGGGCCGGACCTCGATGAAGGTGTCGGCGATGATCTTGCGATGGCCTGCGGGCAGGGTCTGCCACCAGGCCGGGTTGAACAGCACCAGGTCTTCCATCGCGCCGTGGTTCGACACCACGAGATATTTCTGAACCTCGTGGAATTTCATCGTCGAGATGGTGTCGAGCGGATTTTCCTCGCCGTCCACGACGCCGGTCTGCAGCGCCGTGTAGAGTTCGCCGAAGGCGATGGCGATGGCGTTGGCGCCGACCGCGCTGAACTGCTCGATCAGGATGCGCGAGTCCATCACGCGGAACTTCTGCCCCTTGAACGCGTCGATCGAGTTCAACGGCTTGTTCGAGGTGAGGCTCTTGCGGCCGTTCGGCCAGAGCGCGATGGCGGTGAGACCGCGCGAGGAGAACGTGTCGAGGATGTATTGCCCGAACGCGCCGGTCCGCAGCTCGTTGGACTTGCCCGGATCGTCCGGCAGCAGAAACGGGATGTCGAAGATCGACACGATCGGATTGAAGCCGCCGAGGAAGGCCGCGGGCATCACGTTGCACTCGATCGAGCCGAATTGCGTGCCCTCAACCATCTGGCGGGCGTTGCCAAGCTGCGAGGCCGGGAACAGCTTGAACTCAACCTCGCCTTTGGTCCGCTCCTTCACCAGCGCGGACACTTTCTCAAGCCCGCGGTGTCGCGGCTGCAGCGGGGATTCGAGGTGGGCGATCTTGGCGGTGTATTTCGGGGCCGCGGCCTGCGCCCAGCTCCGGCCCGTGCCTGCGGCAAGGCCTGCACCCGTAAGAACCAGAAAATCGCGACGTGACGGCATGGTCCGGCCTCCTGTAGCAGCGCTTTGGCGTGTTGTTGTGGTCAATTCTGGCCTTCCGCTTCGCGCTTGTCACGGCTCCGGACCCGGATGCCACCGCTATTCTTGCGGAGAGGCTGGCGATCGCGGCAGGAAGCGGCGGCCTATTCGGTGCCGTAGGCACGGTTGCCGGCGTCGCCCAAGCCCGGAATGATGTAGGCGTCCTCGTCAAGGTGCTCGTCGATCGCCGCGGTCCAGAGCCTGACGTCGGGATGGATGCCGATCAGCCGCTCGGTGCCCTCGGGCGAGGCAATGAGGCAAGCCGCGCGGATGGTTTTCGCGCCGCGTTCCTTAAGCCGGTCGATCGCAGCCACCATCGTATTTGCGGTCGCGACCACCGGTGCCACGACGATGACATCGCGGGTGGCGAGGTCGGCCGGCGTCTTCAGGTAGTACTCGACGGCGACCTTGGTGTCGGTGTCGCGATAAAGCCCGATATGCGCGACGCGCGCCGCGGGCACCAGATCGAGCATGCCGTCGACCAGCGCCAGTCCGGCGCGCAGGATCGGCGCGAACACGAGCTTCTTGCCGGCGATCACCGGCGCCTTCATTTTCGTCATCGGCGTCTCGATCTCGACCCAGTCGAGCGGCAGGTCGCGGGTGATCTCGTAGCAAAGGAGAATGCCGAGCTCGCGGGCCAGCTCGCGGAACGATTTCGTCGAGCGGTCTTTCTCGCGGATCAGCGTCAGCTTGTGCTGCACCAGCGGATGGTCGACCACAATTACGCCCTTCATCGTCTCCCCCGTTCAGAAAACCGTTCCGTCGCTGACGATCTTCAGCGGCGGCCCGCCGTCCGCGCGCAGCTTCTTTGCGACATTGCGCCCGGCGGTCCATGTGCCGCCCTGCAGGATGCGGGCGAGCGGCAGCGACTGGCGGTCCATGTTGAGTTTTGTGCGAATGGTGTCGGCGAGCCGATCGAGCAGCGCCACGGTCAGCGAACGCCATTCCACCACCAGCTCGGAATCGACGGTGTGCTCGCGCTGGGCCGCGCCTGCGTCACGGAGCTTCAGCACGCCGGTGTCGATGAACAGGCCGCCGTTGCGGTACTCGGCAAGTCCGGTCAGCCCGTCGATGTCAGTGACCTCGATGCCGGCCCATTGCAGCGGCTCGATCAGCGAGTAGGACAGCCATTGCGACAGCTTGTGCAGCGGCACGAGGCCGCTGGTGGCATCGTCCGTTTTCAGCGCGGAGTGCTTCCAGCAGTCGCCGAGCGGCATGCCGCCGAGCGTGAGCCGCGACGGCCAGATCGGCCCGAGATGCGTCAGCACCTCCCGCAGGATCTCCGGCGCGGCGATCCGGTTGTTCTCCGCCAGCGCCGCCAGATGATCAAACAGGCCGCCGGGACGCGGCGTGTCGTTCCGGCCAAAGACCTCGGGCTTGGCCGCGATCGTCCGGCCAAGCCGACGCAGCAGATCGGCGCGCCCGGCCACGCCCTGCAGCGGATTGTCCTTCCGCACCTGAAAGCCTTCGGCGAGCTTTTCCTCGGTGATCGCCTCCAGCATTTCCACGTCGACCCGCAGCGGATAGCTCGGCCACTTCGAGAATTCGCAATTTCGAAACATCACCAGGCTTGCGAGCGCGAGCCCTTCGGAGCGGGTGACATATTCGCCGCTCACCGGATAGAGGAATTTCCA
>JAIESC010000001.1 GCA_019746355.1 Xanthobacteraceae bacterium
GTGGTGCAGTCGCTGGAGCGCATGAAGCTGCTCACGATCCTCACCACCGCCGACATCCGCGCGGTCGGCCCCGGCGTCTGGAACGGCTGGAAGGCGCAGCTCCTGCGCACGCTCTACTACGAGACCGAGCCGGTGCTGACCGGCGGCTTCTCGGAGGTCAACCGCGCCCAGCGCGTGGCGATGGCGCAGGCAGAGCTCAAGGCCGAGCTGAAGGACTGGCCGGCGGAGCGCATCGAGGCCTATTTCGCGCGGCACTATCCGGCCTACTGGCTCAAGGTCGACCTGCCGCACCGCGTCGCGCATGCGCGCTTCGTTTACGCCGCCGAAAGCGCCAACAAGACGATGGCGACGACCTTCGCGCTCGACGCCTCGCGCGGCGTCACCGAGGTCACCGTGCTTGCGCCCGATCATCCCTGGCTGCTGTCGACGCTCGCCGGCGCATGCGCGGCGACCGGTGCCAACATCGTCGATGCGCAGATCTTCACCACCACCGACGGCCGCGTGCTCGACACCATCGCCGTCTCGCGTGAGTTCGAGCAGGACGAGGACGAGACGCGGCGTGGCGCCCGGATCGCCGACACCATCGAGAAGGCGCTGGGCGGCACGCTGAAGCTGCCCGAGGTGGTGGCACGCAAGTTTGCGACCAAGGGCCGGTTCAAGGCGTTTGCCATCGAGCCGGAGGTCACGATCAACAACCAGTGGTCCAACCGCTACACCGTGATCGAGGTGGTCGGCCTCGACCGGCCGGGCCTGCTCTACGAGCTCACGGCGACGCTGTCGAAGCTCAGCCTCAACATCACCTCGGCGCATGTGGCGACGTTCGGCGAGCGCGTGGTGGACGTGTTCTACGTGACCGATCTGCTCGGCGCGAAGATCGCCTCGCCGACGCGCGAGATGGCGATCAAGCGCTCGCTGCTGCAGCTGTTTGCGCCGGCGGGATAGCTAGCTATCCGTCGTGCCGAAACCGGCTGAACTGAAATCTCTGGATGGCGCCCCAGGGCGTGCTGTGCTCGTGCTTGCGGCTCTCCGCAAGCCTGAAGGAACTGCCGAGCACCTCGCCAATGGTCGTATGGTCGTGGCGAACAATCGGCAGCCCGCTGCAACGCTCCGGCCCATCCAGCGCAAAGGTGCCGATGATGACATGCCCGCCCGGGCGCACCGCCTTCCGCACGCATTCGGCGTAGGCCAGGCGATCCTGCGATTCGGTCAAAAAATGAAACGCCGCGCGGTCGTGCCAGATATCGAAGCTGCCGGCCGGTTGCCATTTCGTGACGTCGGCGACGACCCAATTCACCTCTTCGGCACGTGCGCCGAGCCTTGCCCGCGACGTGGCGAGCGCCTTGTCCGACAGGTCGAGCACGGTGATCGCCCGATAGCCCGCGTCAAGCAGCGCGTCGGCCAGCCGCGACGCGCCGCCGCCGATGTCGATGATCGATGCCGCGGCGCCCGCGCCGGTCGCCCGGATCAGATCAAGCGAAATCTCCGGCGTTTCCTGAAACCAGCTGACGTCGCGTTCGCCCTTGGTCTGATAGACGTTCTCCCAATGGGCCTGCCGGTCAAGCGTGCTCACGGCTATACCTCGTCGCGGTTTGAGCGCATTCTTTGCACCCAATCTGGGGAAACTTGAGACGTTACGCAACGGATCATCAGAAAGTGTCTTCACCGCCAATCCTCGACAACAAGGACACTGACGCGCCGTCGGTGTTCGAGCCGGCTGCGCTGCTGCGCGAGGCCCGCCGCCAGAAAGGCCTGCCCGCGGACGACGTGCCGCGGATCTGCATCCTCGACCCCGATGGCGATATCGTGCGCCGCCTGAAGCGAACTGGCCAAGCGACCCGCGTCGAAGCCTGGCCCTGCTATCACACCGAGCTCTTCAGCTTCCCGCTCGGAGGCCGGCCCACCGGCATCATCGGATGCGCGGTGGGCGCGCCATTCGCGGTTCTGCTCGCGGAAGAACTATTTGCCTCCGGCTGCCAGATGCTGATCAGCCTGACCTCGGCCGGACAAATCCTGCCGGCCGGCCGCCCGCCCTACTTTGTCGTCATCGACCGGGCGCTGCGGGACGAAGGCACGAGCTATCACTACGCCGCGCCCGACGTCTTTGCCGAGGCGGACCCGGGGCTCGTCGCAGCGGCGGTCGATGCCGTGAAGCACACCGGCCTGCGCGTGCACGTCGGGCCAAGCTGGACGACCGATGCGCCGTTCCGCGAGACGGCAGCAGCCGTTGCCGCGGCGCGCGAAAAGGGCGTGCTGGCGGTGGAAATGGAGGCCGCCGCCCTCTTCAGCTTCGCGCGGAAAAGGCAGAAGCCCGTGCTGTGCCTCGCGCATGTGACCAACACGATGGGGCTGGCTGAAATCGATTTCGAGAAAGGCGAGGCGGACGGCACGTCGGATGCACTACGCCTTCTCGAAGCGCTCACAATGAGCTTGTAAACGCGCTGCGGCACCGGAATCCCGGTGCCGCAGCGATGGCTTTAGACGCAGGTGCGGGGTTTGGTTACCTGATCACCTCGATCACCCGGTGCTCGTCCGGATCGACGACGACCACCTCCTCGTCGCGAACCACGTAGCGGTAGCGGCGGATCTCAGGCACCTCGCTCACGACCCGCTCGGGAAACTCGCAGACCTTCGCGGTGCTCGGCAGCGGAATACCGATGAAGAAGTCGATCCGCTGCTCGTAGCGGCAGGCCGGCTCCTGCACCACGGTGGTGCGGATCACCCGCCGCTCCTCCGGACTCAGCCGGATGCGAGCGCCGGCGTCCGCAGCGCCGGTCGTGCTGCGTGACGAGCGCGAAGCCACGGCGCCGCCGCCGGAGCGCTCGATCGTCGTGACGATCCGGCGGGTGCGCGGCTCGACGATAACGATCTCGTCTTCCACCAGCACGAACTGATAGCCGCGGAAGCGCGGATAGATCGCGACGACATCCGACGGCACGGCATAGAGCCGGACCGCGCTCGGAATGGTCGCGCCGACCGACACCGAAACGCTCGAGCGGGAAACCGACCGCACGTTCATGCTGTCGATGCGCGCCGCGAACCGCTGGCTCACCCGCTGGCGCTGCTCGCCGGACAGCGATACCTCGCCTCGCTCGCTTCGCCCGGTGCTGGCCGAACGGTCGGTCCGATCAGTTCGGTCGCTCGCCGCGCGGTCGCGCTCGGTGCGGCCGGTGTCGCTCGAGCGGCGGCTTTCGGTGGCGTCCCGGTCACGGCGCGAAGCCCGATCGCTTGCACGATCCTGCCGCCGCTCACTTGCGCTGCGGTCGCGATCGCTGTCGCGCGATCGTGACGATTCGCGGCTGCTCGGCCGGTCGCGGTCGGCGCCCGCGGCATCGCGCGGCGCGCGGTCGCGGCTGCGATCCGCGCGGTCCGAAGCTCCGTCCCGAGCATCGCCGGCGGCGCGACCGGACTCCGCCGGACGTTGCGCGCTGTCTCGTCCCGCATTCTCTGCGCCGGCCGCACCGCGGTCGCCGGACGGCGATCGTTGGTTGCTCTGCGCTCGCTGCGGCGCGCGCTGCGTGTCTCCCGGCTGCGCCGCCGGGCGAGACTCTTCGGATCGTGGCTGGGCGCTCGCGCCGCCGCGCTCCTGCCGGTCGGATTGTGCGTGGACCGCCCCGAGGCCGATCACAAGAACAGCGGCGGTACTCAGCAACAGTCTCTTCATCGGTTCCACTCCGTAAGGTTGTCAAACGAACCGTTCCCCGGTTCGCTCCCTTGCGGGAAACCGTCTGCGACCGCTTCCGTTCCTGACGGTTCCGGCGCGGATTCTGCGAAAACGAAACCGGCGCCCGAATGCCGAAGCATCGAACGCCGGTTTTGCAGATCACACCCGCCCGCGCGGTGCGCGGACGGAAAGAACGGCAGATCAAAGAGGGCTAAATCAAGCCTTCTTTTTCTTCTTGCCGCCCTTCTTGGCAACCTTCTTCTTGGCCGGTGCAGCGGGCTTCGCGCTCGCCGCATACGGATTGAAGGCAGCCTGCATGAACTTGGCGTGGTTTTGCTGAGCCGCGACCGCCGGGTCTGGCTTCTTGCCAGCGGCGTTGGTCGTGGTGGTCGAGAACGTAGCAGCCAGAACGACTGCTGCGAGTAGTGCAGCCTTACGCATGAGATTCCCCAGGCTTTAGCATCCACCGGATCCCCCGGTACGCCGGATATGATGCACAAAAAGTGCTCGCTTGGAAGTAGTCCGAGCCCCAATCTCAACATGCGGCCATGCCCGCAAACCCGCATCGCGCCTGGAGTTGCGGGCCGTGGCCCGAGGCCGCTTAACCCCCCCTTAAAGTGCGCCCGATACGTTCCAGCAGGCCGTATTCAAAGGCGGCGGGGGCAGTTTCGCGGGACGCAACATGGCTGGGCCGAAGGGCAAGGAACGCCGGGAGCCCGTCTTCGACTCAGGTCCCGAGTCGAAGCCTGAGCCCGAAGAAGCGGCGTCTCGCCGCACCCAGGCCGATGACGGCGAGCGCCCGGCATCTCGCACCCGCAGCAAATCCAAACGCAAAACGAGCAAATCAAAAGGCAAGCGCCGCGGCAGCGGCCGCAGCTTTCGGTCGGTGATCGGACGCACCTGCTACTGGGGCGCGGTCGCGGGACTCTGGCTCCTGATCGCCGGGATCGGCGGGGTGATCTGGGTCGGCGCGCATCTGCCGCCGATCCAATCGCTGGAGATTCCCAAGCGTCCACCGACCATCAAGATCGTCGATCAGCAGGGCCACCTGCTCGCCACGCGCGGCAACATGGGCGGCTCCGCCGTGCCGCTGAAGAGCCTGCCGAAGCACGTGCCGCAGGCCTTCATCGCCATCGAAGACCGCCGCTTCTATTCGCACTACGGCATCGATCCGATCGGCATCGCCCGCGCGTTCGCCGCCAACGTGCTGCGCCGCGGCGTGGCGCAAGGCGGCTCGACGTTGACCCAGCAGCTCGCCAAGAACCTGTTTCTCACCCAGGAGCGCACGCTCACCCGCAAGGTGCAGGAGGTGGCGCTGGCGCTGTGGCTCGAGCACAAGTTCAGCAAGGCACAAATTCTCGACATGTATCTCAACCGCGTCTATTTCGGCGCGGGCGCCTATGGCATCGAGGCCGCCGCCAGCCGCTACTTCAACAAGCCGGCGCAGAAGCTCACGGTCGCCGAAGCCGCGATGCTCGCAGGGCTCGTTCGCTCGCCATCGCGGCTTGCGCCGAGCCGCAACCCGCACGGCGCCGAGAAGCGCGCCCAGCTCGTGCTCGCGGCGATGGTGGACATGAAGTTCATCAGCGACGACGCGGCCAAGCTCGCGCTGATCGAGCCCGGGCACGCCGAGAAGCAGCCGGGCACGGGATCGATCGGTTACGCCGCCGACTGGATCACGGACACGATCGACGACCTGGTCGGCCGCGTTGAGCAGGACATCGTGGTCGAGGCGTCGATCGATCCGGCGCTGCAGGCCGCGGCCGAGAGCGCGCTGGTCGAGGAAATCCAAAAGCACGGCCAGAAGGCCGGCGTCGGCCAGGGCGCGCTGGTGGCGATGGCGCCGGATGGCGCGGTGCTGGCGCTGGTCGGCGGCAAGAACTATGCCGAAAGCCAGTTCAACCGCGCGGTCGCGGCGAAACGCCAGCCGGGCTCGGCGTTCAAGCCGTTCGTCTATCTCACCGCGCTCGAGCGCGGGCTCACGCCCGACACCGTGCGCGAGGACAAGCCGATCGCGGTCAAGGGCTGGCGGCCGGAGAACTACACGCACGAGTATTTCGGCGCGGTGACGCTCAGCAAGGCGCTGGCGATGTCGCTCAACACCGTGTCGGTGCGGCTGACGATGGAGGTCGGCGCCACGTCGGTGGTGCGGACCGCGCACCGGCTCGGCATCTCCTCCAAGCTCGAGCCGAACGCCTCGATCTCGCTCGGCACGTCCGAGGTTTCGGTGCTGGAGCTCGTTGGCGCCTATGCGCCGTTCGCCAACGGCGGCGTGGCGGTGACGCCGCATATCGTCAAGCGCGTGAAGACCGTGGGCGGCCGGCTGCTGTACGAACGCAAGCCCGACCGGCTCGGCCGGATCGTCGAGCCCGGCATCGTCGCGATGATGAATGCGATGCTGCAGGAGACGCTCCTCTCCGGCACCGCGCGCAAGGCCGAGCTGCCAGGCTGGCCCGCAGCCGGCAAGACCGGCACGTCGCAGGATTTCCGCGACGCCTGGTTCATCGGCTACACCGGGCACCTTGTCGCCGGCGTGTGGCTCGGCAACGACGACTCATCGCCGACCAAAAAGACCACCGGCGGCGGCCTGCCGGTCGACGTCTGGAGCCGGTTCATGCGGGCCGCCCATCAGGGCGTGCCGGTCGCGGCCTTGCCCGGCGCGGGAAGCGGCTTCATGACCGCGGGCTTCGTGCCGCCGGCGCGCGTGCAGCCGGTGCCGGCGTCGCCGGCCGAGGCCCAGGTCCGCCCGGTCTCGGAGGGCGGCATCGACACTTGGCTGATCGACCGGCTGTTTGGCCGGCGTCAGTGATGCGTGTAGGAACGCACGCCGCGGCTGAACCACCACAGCAGCAGTGAAATTCCGCCGGCGATCAGGATCGCGACCGCCAGCGGCCATGCGCTCGCGCCGAGCGCGTGGCCGACGACCGCACCCACCATCGCCGACAGGGTCTGGCTGCTGAAGCCGACCAGCGAGGACGCCGCACCGGCACGGTCCGGAAACGGCAGCAGCGCGCCGGCCTGCGCCTGCGGCAGGCTCATGCCCATGCCGAACACGTAGAGACACATTGCGGCGATCAGGCCTTCGGCGCGGTGCGGGCCGAAGGCGAGCAGCAGCACCATGATCAGCCCGCTCAGCGCCATCGCCGCGCTGCCGATGCCCATGATGCGGCCGCTGCCCCAGGACATGACAAAGCGTGCAGCGACCGCCGTCCCGGCAAGATAGCCGCACGAGGACACGGCGAAGCTGATACCAAACGCCATCGCCGAGAAGCCGTAGATGTCCTGCAGGATGAAAGCGGAGGCGGAGATCCAGGCGAACAGTCCGCTCAGGCAGCATGCGACGATGCCGAGATGGGCGACAAACGACGGATTTCCCAGAAACCAGCGATACGACCGCAGCGTGGAAGAAACCGACACCGGCTCCGGCGCGCGCTGACGCAACGTCTCCGGCAGCAAAAACCAGATCATGACGAAGCCCGCGGCGCCAAAGCCGAGCAACGCGATGAAATTCGAGCGCCAGCCGAACGCGGTCTCGAACACGCCGCCCAGGAGCGGCGCGACCAGCGGCGCGAGCGCCATGATCGCCGCCATCCGCGACATCTCGCGGCCGACGCGCGAGCCCTCGAACATGTCGCGCACCACCGCACGGGCGAGCACGATGGCACCGGATGCGCCGACCGCCTGCAGCAAGCGCGCTGCGATCAGAGTCTCGATGGAAAACGCCAGCGCGCAGGCAAGCGAGGCGACGAGATAGAGCCCGAGTGCCGTGAGCAGCACCGGTCGGCGGCCGTGACGGTCGGACAGCGGACCGTACACCACCTGCGCGCAGGCGTAGCCCACGAGATAGAACGAGATCGTCAGCTGCACCTGCGCGGCCGGCGCGCCAAGAAGCCGGCCGATCGACGGTAGCGAGGCGAGATACATGTCAACTGACAGCGGGCCCAGGCCCGTCAACAAGGCGAGCAGCACGGTCAGCGCGAACGAGCCGGGGCTGAGCATTGCGGGGATGATCAGCGCGCTGCGGCCTGCGGCTCGTCAACGACGGGCATGCCATAGCGGTGCAGGTCGGTGCCGTGCGCGTCGAGCCAGGCCTTGGCGCGCTCGGCGTCGGCACAGATGCGCTTCACCAGCCGCCAGAAGCGCGGCGAGTGGTTCATCTCGATGAGATGCGCCACCTCGTGGACGGCGAGATAGTCGAGCACGAACGGCGGCGCGAGAATGAGCCGCCACGAATAGGACAGCACGCCGGTGGTCGAGCATGAGCCCCAGCGGCTCGACTGATCGCGCACCGAGATGCGCTTGATCGCGACCCCGAACTGCTCGGCGGCGCGGCGGCTCGCCGCGTCGAGATCGCGCAGCGCCTCGCGGCGCAGATAGTCATTGACCCGCCGCCCGACATGCGGCGCTTCGCCGGCAACGCAAAGGCGCGGCCCGCCCTCGCCCGAGGCCTCGACCCAGACCGTGCCGCGCACCCCGGGCCGGTGCATAATGCGGTGGCCGACGCCGCGCAGCGGCACGATCGTGCCGTCGGCGAACGGCACCGCCTGCGGCAGCCGGTCGAGCCGCGCCGCGATCCAGCCGCCGTGCTTCTGCGCGAACTCCTTGGCCTCGCGCAGGCTGCCGCGCGGCGGCATGGTGAGGATCACCTCGCGGGTGGCGGCATGGATGCGCAGCGTGTAGCGCCGCGCCTGGCGGTGCCGCCGCACCCGCACCGGAAACGCCGTGCGGTCGAACACGACCTGGAAGGTCTGCGGTTCGCTCGGACGGCGATAGAACAAGGCACGCAGCGGCATCGGCGGACCACCCCGAATCCAGGAGGCCGAGGATAGCAGATCGCGGGCTCCACCGTCATTCCGGGGCGGCCCGAAGGGCCGAACCCGGAATCCAGTTTCGCAGAGGATTTCTCCTGAACTGGATTCCGGGCCCGCCGCTTCGCAGCGTCCCGGAATGACGGCGGAGAGCTCGGTCAGCCGACCAGCTTGACCGGGACCGGCCGGCGCGCCGCTTGCGGCCGCTCGACGCTGAGGATGAAGTCGGAGATGCGCGGGGCGACCTCGGCGCGGAAGCGCGAGCCGTTGAACACGCCGTAATGGCCGACGCCGGGCTGCAGGTAATGCATCTTCTTGTCGGCCGGCAGGTTCACGCACAGGCCGTGCGCGGCTTCGGTCTGGCCGACGCCGGAGATGTCGTCATGCTCGCCTTCGACGGTGAGCAGCGCCGTGTTGCGGATCGCGCCGGGATCGACCGGCCGGCCGCGATGGGTCATCTCGCCCTTCGGCAGAAGATGACGGATAAACCCGGCGTCGACCGTCTGCAGATAGAACTCGGCGCTGAGGTCCATCACGGCGAGATACTCGTCGTAGAACTCGCGGTGCTTCTGCGCCGAGTCACCGTCGCCCTGCACCAGGTTCATGAACAGGTTGCGGTGCGCATCCATGTGCCGGTCGAGATTCATGCTGACGAAGCCGTTGAGTTGCAGGAAGCCCGGATAGACGTCGCGCATCACGCCCGGATGCGGGAACGGCACCTTGGAAATGACATTGCGGCGGAACCAGTCGATGCCGCGATGCATGGCGAGCTGGTTGACGGCGGTCGGATTGACGCGGGTGTCGATCGGCCCGCCCATCAGCGTGATCGAGCGCGGCGCGTAGGGGTCGTCGTTGGCTTCCATCAGCGCGGTCGCGGCGAAAACCGGGACCGACGGCTGACACACCGCGATGACGTGGGTGTCGCCGCCGAGGAAATGCAGAATGCTGATCACGTAGTCGATGTAGTCGTCGAGATCGAAGCGGCCCTCGCTGAGCGGCACCATGCGCGCATCGACCCAGTCGGTGATGTAGACGTCATGATTGACGAGGAACGTCTCGACCGTGCCGCGCAGCAGCGTCGCGTAGTGGCCCGACATGGGCGCGACGATCAGCATCTTGGGCTGCGGCCGCCGCGGCATGTGACAGAACATGCGCTCGAAGTGCAGCAGCCGGCAGAACGGCCGCTCCCACACCGAGGCGATATGGATCGGCGCGCGCTCGCCGCCGATCATGACGGAATCGATGCGCCAGTCGGGCTTGCCATAGCGGCGCGTCGAGCGCTCGAACAGCTCCGCCGCCGCGGCAAGACTCTTGCCGTAGGTGGTGTGCGTCAGCGGATTGAGCGGGTTCTTGAAGTAGAGCCGCGTCACGTCAGCAAAGGCGCGCGCCGGCTGCAGCGCAGCGTGTCCGGCCTCATACAGCCAGTAAAGGCCGTTCGACAGCACCGGACCGCCGGATTCCGGCGCTCCGCCGAATTCACCAATCGCCATAACTTTGGGTCCCCGGCCCTCGTATTGCGACGCAGCATAGTGACGTTCGGATGACATGGTCAACATATATGACGTTCCTCAGCCAAGCGTTACCGGCGGGAACTCGCGGATTTGACTGAATTTGCAGGCGCCACCCTGCTATGCGCCACGGGCGAGGACGGCTGGCGCGCTCCTAATCGCCGCCCTGGAGCAGGGTTCCCTCGCGCCGTGCGCTGCGCAGCAGCACGAGGAAAATCGCGACGCCTCCGGCAAACAGCGCGGCGTTCAGGGCGAAGGCCTGCGCCATCAGGTCGGCGCGGAACACGTGGTCGATCAGCAGCGCCCGCATCCCCTCGAACACGTAGGTCGGCGGCAGCACCCAGGCGACCGCCTGGAGCCACGAGGGCAGCACCGAAACCGGATAGTACACGCAGACAAACGGCAGCATCAGGAACATGAAGCCCCAGGCCAGGTTTTCGGCACCAAGCCCGTGCCGCAGCAGGATACCCGAGACGACGATGCCGATCGCCCAGCTCGTCAGCAGCAAATTCATGAAGAACACCGCGAGCGCGAGACCCATGGCCCACAGGTTGAAGTCGAAGAACCAGATCGCGAGGAAAGACACCGGCACCATGCCGATGGAAAGCCGGATGATGCTTTGAATCGTCAGCGCCAGCACGAACTCGATCGGCCGCAGCGGCGTCATCATCAGGTTGCCCATGTTGCGGGCGTACATCTCCTCCAGGAACGAGATCGAGAAGCCGAGCTGACCGCGAAACAGCACGTCCCACAGCATCACCGCGCCGATGAAGGTGCTGGCGGCGCGCACGAGCGGACCCGAATTCTGCGACACGTAGATCTGCAGAAAGCCCCACATCAGCATCTGCACCGCCGGCCAGTACATCAGGTCGAGCACGCGCGGCCACGACGATACGATGAGATACGAGTGCCGCAGCACGATCGCCAGCACACGGCGCAGCGAGATCGCGGCATATTTGGGCGTGGCATACTTGGTCGAGTGCGAAGGCAACACGCTCATTGCGCCGCCTCCCGCGCTTCGCCGGTGCCGCGGGCGATATCGAGAAACACCTCTTCGAGATTGGTACGGCCGTAGCGGGCGATCAGTCCCGCCGGCGTATCGTCGTCCTCGATGCGGCCACGCTTGAGCATGATGACGCGATCGCACAGGCGTTCGACCTCGCTCATGTTGTGCGAGGCGAGCAGCACGGTCGCGCCGCGCTCGCGGCGATAGTGCTCGAGCTTTCCGCGCACCCAGTCGGCGGTGTCGGGATCGAGCGAGGCGGTCGGCTCGTCGAGCAGCAGAATCTCCGGCTGGTTGATCAGCGACTTCGCCAGCGCCACGCGGGTCTTCTGGCCCGCGGAGAGCTTGCCGGTCGGCCGGTCGAGAAATTCGCCCATGTCGAATTCCTCGGACAGCGCGCGGATGCGGCCGGCGACGTCGTCAGAGCCGTAGAGCATGCCGAACACGTTGAGGTTCTGCCGCACCGTGAGCCGCATCGGCATGTTGACGTAAGGGCTCTCGAAGTTCATCCGGTGCAGCACGCGGTGCCGGTGGCGCGGCATCGCCACCCCCAGCACGGTGACGTGGCCGGAGGTCGGCTCAACGAGGCCCATGATGGTGGAGATGGTCGTGGTCTTGCCGGCGCCGTTGCCGCCCAGCAGCGCCGTGCAGGAGCCCGCCTCGATCGAGAACGAAATGCCGTCCACCGCGGTCACGGCCTTGTAGCGCTTGACCAGCCGGTCGAGGGCGATGGGCGATGGCGCGGGTGCGAGCATGGGCGCAGGTGTGGCGCGGCGCGCGGCCGGGCGCAAGCCCCCAAACCTCCCGTCGGTCCTGCGGCCGTTCGCAACATTGAGAACCCGCCACGGCGAATTAAGATGGCGGCATGCTCTATGACACTGCCGACCAGCTTCATCTGCCGCAGCGGCGGAACGTGCGGCTCGACACGCTGCTGCGCCTGCGCTGGCTCGCGATCATCGGCCAGACCATCGCGGTGCTGGTGGTTTACTACGTCGTCGAATTCCAGCTGCCGATCTGGGCCTGCCTTGCGGTGATCGCCCTGTCGGCGTGGCTGAACATCGCGCTGCGCGTGCGCTTCAGCCTGACGCAGCGGCTCGAACCGACGCGCGCGGCCTGGCTGCTCGCGTTCGACATCGCCGAGCTTGCGGTGCTGCTGTTCCTGACCGGCGGATTGGAAAATCCGTTCGCGTTCCTGTTTCTGTCGCCGGTGCTGCTGTCGGCGACCGCGCTGCCGCCGCGCATCACCGTGATCCTCGGTGCATTCGCCGTGCTGTGCGCGACCGTGCTGGTGTTCATCCATTATCCGCTGCCGTGGGATCAGGACGACCCGCTGGAACTTCCCTGGATCTACCTGCTCGGCGTCTGGTTCTCGATCCTGCTCGCCATCGGCTTCATCGGCGTCTACGCCTGGCAGATCACCGAGGAGGGGCGGCAGATCTCCGAGGCGCTGGCCGCGACCGAGCTGGTGCTCGCCCGTGAGCAGCACCTGTCGCAGCTCGACGGGCTCGCGGCCGCGGCGGCGCACGAGCTCGGCACGCCGCTTGCGACCATCGCGGTGATCGCCCGCGAGCTCGAGCGCAGCACCGAAGCGAACTCGCCGCAGGCCGACGACATCCGGCTCTTACGCGAGCAGGCGCAGCGCTGTCGCGACATCCTGACCAAGCTGACGCAGCTCTCGACCGGCGAGCCGTTCGACCGCATGCCGCTGGCGGCACTGATCGAGGAGGTGGTCGCGCCGCATCGGAACTTCGGCATCGACATCAACGTGACGATGCTGCGGGGCTCCGACGCGCCGATGGGCGCCCGCAACCCAGCGGTGCTTTATGGCCTCGGCAATATCCTGGAGAACGCGGTCGACTTCGCGCAGGCCCGCGTCGAGGTCCGGGCCGACTGGAACGAGGACGACATCGCGGTCACGATCAGCGACGACGGGCCGGGCTTCGCGCCCGAGATCATGGACCGGATCGGCGAGCCCTATGTGCGCTCGAGCAAGCGCCGCCGCATGAACGGCGAGACCACGGGGCTCGGCCTGGGCTTCTTTATCGCCAAGACCCTGCTGGAGCGGTCGGGCGCGACCGTCGAATTCGAGAACCGGAGCTATCCGGACCGCGGTGCGGTCATCGAGGTCCGCTGGCACCGCAGCGATTTCGAGCGTCCTGCCCCAATTCCAGCCACTTGAGCGCCGCAACCATGTTCCATAAGGTAGTGTCCCGATGAGCTTGGCAATGGCCGAAACACCCCTGCCCGAGGTTCCCCAGTCGGAGCGCACGCTGCTGATCGTGGAGGACGACAAGTCGTTCCTGCAGCGGCTGGCGCGCGCGATGGAGGCCCGGGGCTTCCTGGTCCGGACCGCAGAATCCGTCGGCGAAGGCCTGCAGCAGGTCGAGGCCTCGGCACCGGCCTTTGCTGTGGTCGACATGCGGCTCGGCGACGGCAACGGCCTCGACGTCGTCTCGGCGCTGAAACAGCGACGGCCGGAAGCCCGCGCCATCGTTCTCACCGGCTACGGCAACATCGCGACCGCCGTGAACGCGGTGAAGATCGGCGCGGTCGACTATCTCTCCAAGCCTGCGGACGCCGACGACGTGGTCGCCGCGCTTCTGGCGACCGAGGGCCGCAAGGCCGAGCCGCCCGAGCATCCGATGTCGGCCGACCGCGTGCGGTGGGAGCACATCCAGCGCATCTACGAACTGTGCGGGCGCAACGTGTCGGAGACCGCGCGGCGGCTCAACATGCATCGCCGCACCTTGCAGCGCATCCTCGCCAAGCGCGCGCCGCGCTGAGCGCGCCGGCCTGACGGCCGAACAACAAATCATATCCGGGAGAGATTTATGCAGCATCGTTGGCTGGTCGGCATCGCCATTGTGCTCGCGGGCATCGGCTCAGCATCGGCGCAGAGCTGGCCGTCAAAGCCGGTGCGGATCGTCGTGCCGGTGACCGCGGGCAGCGCCACCGATGTCACCGCGCGTGTCATCGCCGATCATCTGTCGCCATTGCTCGGCCAGCCGGTCGTGGTGGAGAACCGCACCGGCGCGGGCGGCACCACCGGCATGGGTTATGTCGCGAAGTCGGTGGAGCCGGACGGCTACACCGTGCTGGTGCATTCCGCGGCCTTCGTGATCCAGCCCGCGACGTTTCCCAATCTCGGTTACGATTCGGGCAAGGACTTCGCCGGCGTGACGCTGCTCGGCATGGCGCCGCTGGTGATGGTCGCGTCGCCCGACAAGTACAAGACCTTGAAGGACCTGGTGACCAACGCCAAGGCGCGGCCGAACGCGGTGAACTATGCGACCGTCGGCTATGGCGCGGCAGCGCATCTGACCTCGGAGCGGCTGCGGCTCGGTGCCGGCTTCGAAGCACAACAGATCCCGTTCCGCGGCGCGCCGGAGGCGGTCAACGAGGTGCTGGCGAAGCGCGTCGATTTCTTCTTCTCGCCGACGCTTGCCGCCGTGCCGCTCATTCGCGACGGCAAGCTCAGCGCGCTTGCGGTGTCGAGCTCGAAGCGCGCGAAAGCTTTGCCCGAGGTGCCGACCACGATCGAGGCCGGTTACCCGAACTCGGACTACAATTTCTGGATCGGCATGTGGGTGCCGGTGAAGACGCCGCGCGAGGTGATCGACCGGCTCTACGCCGAGACGCGCAAGATCCTGGATATGCCGGCCGTGCAGGAAAAGCTCGCCGCGCTCGGCAACGAGCCGGCGCAAATGACGCCTGCGGAATTCGACAAGTTCTTTCAGGCCGAGATCAAGCTGAACGGCGACCTGGTGAAGGCCGCGGGGATCAAGCCGAATCCGTAGCACCGCGTCATTCCGGGGCGCGCGCCGGAGCCCGCAGGGCGACGGCGGGCGAACCCGGAATCCATTACCACAGGGACCTTCTCCGTAACTGGATTCCGGGCTCAGCCCTGCGGGCCGCCCCGGAATGACCGTGGAGAAACGCGGTCACTTGATCAAATTGGCGACGCGGTCGACGATCGGCCTTGGCGTCGCATAAATCCTGGCGATCAGCGCGGCGATATGCTCGCCGTCCTCGGGCTCGAGATCGAGCTTGCTGCGCTGCACGTCGGCAACGAACTCCGGGTCTTTCATCGTCGCGCTGAAGGCGTCGCGCAGCATCTTCAGCCGGTCCGCCGGCAGATCAGGCGGCGCGACGAACGGCCGGCCGATGTCCTGGCCGGCGTAGAGAAATTCCAGCACCTGCTTCTCTTCGGCGTTGCGCGCCAGTGTCAGCACGTTCGGCACGCCCTTCAGCTCCGGCCGCGATTCCGCACCGGCCTGGAGCAGCACGTTGACGACCTTGTTCGGAATCCATTCCGGCCTGCGCTGCATGATGCTGTCGAGGCTCTCGCAGATGCCGTCGACCTCGCTGCGCTCCATCGCCAGGAACACATCGGCCGAGGAGCGGAAGCCCGACACCAGCTTGAATTTGTAGCCGAGCAGGTCGTTGAGAACCTTGGGATAGGAGCGCGTGCCGGTGCCGGGCCCGGTGTCGCCCAAGACCAGCTCGTGGGTCCGCAGATCGTCGGCCTTTTTCGCCTTGGCGGAGCTGTTGGCGATGCAGGCGTTGTGCTCGCGCGTGGGACTGCCGAGCCAGGACATTTTCGTGGCGTCGAAGCGGGCGCCCGGCGCATTGCTGAGCGGACCCAGCGCGGCGTCGCGAGCGATGATGCCGAACACCGTGCCGTCCTTCGGCGCGGCACCGTAGAGATGGCTTGCCGCGACGTAGCTTCCCGCCCCCGGCATGTTCTGCGGCACAACGCTGGGCTTGCCCGGCAGGTGCCTGCCGATGTGCCGCGCCACGGTGCGACCCCACAGGTCGTAGCCGCCCCCCGGCCCGAAGCCGATCAACAGCGACACGCTCTTGCCGCTCAGGTCCTGCGCCGCCGCGGGCTGGCACAGCAGGACCAGCACGCCAAACGCCAGCCACGGCCTCATCGAAATCCTCCCGTCAGCGATCCTGTGGCGATCTTGTCGTTGCAAACGCGCCGCCCGCGGCAAGTATAAGCCGCACCGGCCGCCATGTCGTCGCCGATGGAACGCTATGCGGCGCGGACGGTCGCCAGGAACTTCTCGACCTCGAGCTTGAGCTTGCCGCCCTCGCTGGCCAGAAGGTGCGCCGAGGCGAACACCCGGCCCGCTGCCGCGCCGGTCTCGGCCGCAGCACGGTTGACGTCGCCGATATTGGTCGCCGCGTGCTCGGCGCTGCGCGCGGCGTTGTCGACGCCGTCGGCGATCTGCGAGGTGGTCGCGCCCTGCTGCTCGATCGCCGCGGCAATCGAGGTTGCGATGTCGGAGATGCGGGCGATGGTCGAGCTGATCTCCTTGATCGCATTGAACGAGTCGGCCGTCGCGGTCTGCATCTCGGCGATCTGCGCGGTCACGTCCTCGGTCGCCTTGGCGGTCTGCGTCGCGAGCGTCTTCACCTCCGAGGCGACGACCGCGAAGCCACGCCCCGCCTCGCCGGCGCGCGCCGCCTCGATCGTGGCGTTGAGCGCGAGAAGATTGGTCTGCTCGGCGATGTCGGTGATCAGCTTCACGACGTTGCCGACGCGGGTGGCGGCGTTCGACAGCGCGGTGATGCGGGCGTCGGTCTTTTCGGCCTGACGCACGGCGTCGCCGGCGATGACGCTCGACTCGCGCACCTTACGGCTGATCTCCGACACCGAATTGGCGAGCTCGCCGGCAGCGGTCGCCGCCGAGTTGACGTTGCTCGACGCCTGCTGCGAGGCACGGGCGACGACGTCGGCGAACTGCTTGGTGGTGTCGGCGTTGTTCTTCATGGTGCTGGCCGCCGATTCCAGCCCCTTCGACTCCAGCGACACGGCGTCGACGATGTTGCCGACGGCCGCCTCGAAGCCGTCGGCGAGGCGCTGCATCGAGGCGCGGCGCTCGTCGGCCGCCGCGCGCTTGACCGCGTCGTCCTCCTCGGCCTGGTGCCGGGCGCGTTCGATCGCCCTGACCTTGAAGCGCTCGACGGCCATCGCCATCGCGCCGACCTCGTCCTTGCGGTGCAGGCCGGGCAGCACGACGTCGAAGTCGCCCGCCGCAAGCTTCTGCATGGCGGACACCAGCTTGCCGAGCGGCCGGGTGACGTTGTGGATCGCCCAGTAGGTCAGCGCCGACAGGATGAGGCCCGCGATCAGCGCGCAGATCACGATCATATGGCTGACGCTGATGCCGTCCGCGAGCTGATCATCGATCACGGTGGCGACCTCGAGGACGCCGCGCACGTCGCCGAGCTTCCAGTCTTTCTTGGGCGAGTTGGGATCGGAGTTGTGGCAGTTCACGCAGGACTGCGCCGACATGGTGTCGGCCACGGCGGTCCGCACCACGTGCTTGCCGCCGATGTTGACCTCGCGCGAAAACGTGCCCTTCGGATTGGCGACGAGATGTTCCCAGGCTTCGCTCTGGAATTCGTCGAGCTTGCGGTCCTTGCGGCCGGGAAACGGATACTTGCTGTAGAGGCCGATCGAGGTCTCGTTGTTGGCGAGCAGATCGCTCAGATCGTGCATCAGCGTCGCCGGCAGGGGAATCGTCCCGGCATTGCCCTTGTGGTCGTGCGACGCCTTGGCGAGGCCGGACGGCACCAGCTTGTTGACGACCGACTCCGTGTAATAGCCGCGGATCATCTTGAACTGCGCCGCGACCTGCTGGTTGGAGAGAAACGCGTCGTGCGCGGCCTTCTGCTCCATCAGCGCCGGCAGGGTGAGCCAGATCACGCCGACCACGGCAAGCAGCGTCAGCGGGACCGGCAGAAGGATGCGCCAGGCGAGGCTGTTGCGGCGGCGGAACACGCCGCCACGGACATGCAGCGGCTGCGATTCGGATGAGGATGCCGACATAAGTCCCTGCCCGTGCACCGAAGCGCCCAGCTCCGGCATGGAACTTTTCAGCTTTGGGTAATGGAACCGTTAAGCCGGCCTGCCCAAAAGCTGGGCGCGATCGCCGCCAACCAAAAAGGACGCAGCCTCAGAGACTTAAAGCTCGCCGTGATAGGGCCCCATGGGATCGGCCAGCGACTGCAGGCGCAGCGCCGCGGCCCGTGCGATGCCGAGCATCATGCTCTTGCGCGTCGCGGCGTGGAGCCTGTGCTCGGGCGCCTCGCAGACGATCTGCGCGCCGAACGCGTCGGCGACAATGAGCCCGGTGTCGGGCGGGAAGATTTCGCACGGCACCTCGACCGTGGTGGCGAAGAACAGCCGGTCGCAGTGCATCCGGTAGTCCATCCACTTCTGATCGGCGCGGAAGTCCGCCACCGACGACTTGATCTCGACGATCCAGATATCGCCGTCGCGGCCGAGCGCCACGAGATCGGCGCGGCGACCGGAGGCGAGCGGCAGCTCGCTCACCACGCAGTAACCGTGCGCGTGCAGGAGCCGCGCGGTGCCGCGCGCGACCTTCAGCGCCGTTTCCGACTGCCGCCCGTCGACGGGCGGCTCCGCCAGTTGTCCGAGCGGCTGGATCATGGATTGCGGCCGAGCTCCATCACCATGCGTGTCAACAGATAGAAGCGCGGCACCATGCTGTCCACCTCGGCATATTCCCGGTCGGTGTGGGCGTTGCCGCCGACCAGGCTCAGGCCGTCGAGGGTCGGCCGGAACACGCCGGCGGCGAGGCTCGAGTCCGCCGCGCCGCCGCTGCCTTCGAGATTGAGCTTGCGGCCGATCTCGCCATAGATGCGTTGCGCCATCGCGGCGAGCGCGTCGATCTGGGCATTCTGCGGCATGGTCGGGAACGACCGGGTCAGCGTCGCCGTCACTTCGGTATCGGCAACGAGCTTGTTCCTGATCGCCACAGCAAGCTCGCGCTCGACACGGTCGAACTCCTCGGTCATGACGGCGCGGACGTCGGCGTCGGCTTCGGCAAAATCCGGAATGATATTCTTGCGGTCTCCGCCTTTGACCACGGTGAAGTTGATCGTCGTGCCCTTCTGGGCGTCGGCGAGCTTGCTCAGTTGCATCATCTGATGCGCGAGCTCCATCACCGCATTGCGGCCGAGCTCGGGAGCAGAGCCGGCATGGGAGGCGCGGCCCTTCACCTCGAGCTTGATGGTGCCGGAGCCCTTGCGCCAGATGACGAGGCCGTCGCCCGCGCGGCCGGATTCGAGGTTCAGCGTGACGTCGTGCTCCTTGGCGAGCTTCTCGATCAGCGCCCGCGAGCCGCGCGAGCCGGTTTCCTCGTTGGTGTTGAGAAACACGGTCAGGCGCGCGTAGTCCTTGAACTTCAGATCCTGAAGAATGTTCAGTACCGTGATCGCAGTGACGACGCCGGCCTTGTCGTCGGACACGCCGGGGCCATAGGCGCGGCCACCCTCGATGCGGAACGGGCGCGCCGCGACCGCGCCCTTGCCGAACACCGTGTCCATGTGCGCCATCAGCAGCACCTTGCCCTTGCCGGTGCCGGAGAACGTCGCGACGATGTTGTCGCCCACCGCGGGTGCGGACGACACCGTTTCAATCTTTGCACCAAGCTTTTGCAATTCCTCGGTGGCGATCGCGCCGACCGCCTTCAGCCCTTCGGCATCGCCGGTGCCGGAGTCGATGTTGACGAGCCGCTCCCAGAGCTTGATTGCGCCAGGCTTATGCTTTTCCGCGCTGTCGAGGATCGGCTTGACGGCTTCGGCCGCACAGGCCGGAGCAGCGAAAACCAAAACGGCCAGTACCAGCACTACAGCCTTACGAAACATCAGCGCCCTCCTGCCGCGCGCTCCGGGAACGCAGCCTTCAAGCCCTCGCGCGAGGCGGTCAGCACGCCGCGCTCGGTGATCAGCCCGGTGACGAGCCGCGCCGGCGTGACGTCGAAGGCATAGTTTGCCACTGGCGAGCCGTCCGGCACGACCTGCACGGTCTCGATCCGGCCGTCGGCGGTGCGCCCGGTCATGGTCGACTGCTCCTCGCCGCCACGCTGCTCGATCGGGATCTCGGCCATCCCGTCCGACACCGCGAAGTCGATGGTCGGCGACGGCAGCGCCACATAGAACGGCACGTTGTTGTCTTTCGCGGCCAATGCCTTGAGGTACGTGCCGATCTTGTTGCAGACATCGCCCTGCGCGGTGACACGGTCGGTGCCGACGATGGCGATATCGACCATGCCATGCTGCATCAGGTGCCCGCCGGTGTTGTCGGCGATCACCGTGTGCCTGACGCCGTGGCGGCCGAGCTCCCAGGCGGTGAGCGAGGCGCCCTGGTTGCGCGGCCGCGTCTCGTCGACCCAGACATGGATGCCGATGCCCTTGTCATGGGCCATGTAGATCGGCGCGGTGGCCGTGCCCCAATCCACCGTCGCGAGCCAGCCGGCGTTGCAGTGGGTGAGCACGTTCACCGGCTCGCCGTTCTTGCGCGCGGCGATCGCCTCGATCAGCTTCAGCCCGTTGCGGCCGATCGCCTGGCAGATCGCGACGTCCTCGTCGGCGATCTCGGCGGCGCGCCGGTAGGCCACCGCGACGCGCGCCTCGCGCGGCTGGTTGCGAACCGCCGCCACCATCTCCTCGAGCGCCCATTTCAGATTGATCGCGGTCGGCCGCGTCGCGTGCAGGGCGGCATAAGCACGCTCGATATTGTCATCCGAGGGGTCGGCGCGCAGCGCGAGGCACATGCCGTAGGCGGCGGCCGCGCCGATCAGCGGCGCGCCGCGCACCTGCATCGATTTGATGGCGTGCGCGGCCTCGGCGAGCGTCGTCAGCCGCAAGGTCGTGTAGCGGTGCGGCAGCACAGTCTGGTCGATGATGCCGACCGACCAGCCGTCGGCTTCGAGCCAGATGGTGCGGGTGTGCGTGCCGTTGACCTTCATGTCGCAGTGATAGCCCTGCGCCGCAATCGGAACAACATCGCCCGCGGAATCCCGCGCTTGCTGCGAGAGCGTTCATCCGGCGGACAGAATCCGCCCCCATTCCGCCGGTACCCGGCCGCAATCCCGGCCACGGGCCGTCGCGAACGCACGGAATGATTTCCGGCGTTTGGGAAGGCTTTTCTAGGGAGGGATGAAGCCATGTTCTTGAGGAGCAGATTTGTAAGATTGGCGCTGGCGCCCGCGTTTTTTGCTGCAGCGCTGGCGCTCGGCCCGGCCGCCGCCGATCCGTCGGAAGTCGACGCCCGGCGGCCGATAAGGCCGATCGTCGAGGTCGCCTTCGTGCTCGACACCACCGGCTCGATGGGGCCCCTGATCGAGGGAGCCAAGCGGAAGATCTGGTCGATCGCCACCGAGATCATCGACACCAATCCGAACGCCGTCATCCGCATGGGCCTCGTCGCCTATCGCGACATCGGCGACGAATACGTGACCAGGACGTTCAACCTCACCACCGACATCCAGGACCTCTACGCGAACCTGCTCGATCTGAAGGCGCGCGGCGGCGGCGACTGGCCGGAGAGCGTCAACGAGGCGCTCGAGGTCGGCGTCACCAAGCTCGCGTGGACGCAAGGCGCGGAGATCTGCCGCATCATGTTCCTGGTGGGCGATGCACCGCCGCACATGGACTACAAGCAGGACACCAAATATCCCGAGGTGATCCGCATGGCGCGCGAGCGCGGCATCGTCGTCAACGCGGTGCAGGCCGGCGGTGCGCGCGACACCGAGCGGGTGTGGCGCGAGATCGCCCAGCGCGGCGACGGACGTTACATCCCGATCCCGCAGGACGGCGGCCAGATCGTGGTGATCGAGACGCCGTGGGACACCGAGATCATCGAGCTGCAGGGCCGCATCAACGGCACGGTGATCCCGTACGGCCCGCGCGCGCAGCGCGACAGCGTGCACCAGAAGACCGCGCAGCTTGCCGCCGCACCGCGCTCGGCCGCGCCGGAGATGGCCAGCTATCTCAACAAGAGCGGCGGGCATGCCGGAGAGGCAGTGACCGGCCGCGGCGATCTCGTCGCCGACGTCGCCGCCGGGCGGCAGAGACTCGACGGCGTCAACGACGACGACCTGCCGGACAATCTGCGCACGTTGAAGCCCGCGCAGCGCCAGGCGGCGATCGACAAGAGCATGGCCGAGCGCAAGGCTTTGACCGACCGGATGACCGAGCTGGTGAAGAAGCGCGACGCCTATGTTGTGGCGCAGCGCAAGAATGCGCCGGCAAAGCCCGCGGACTCGTTCGACCGCGCCGTGGCCGAAACGCTGAAGGCGCAGATCAAACGGTAAACTCCAGTGCGGTGCAGCACGAAGTGATGCACCGCTGATCCTGGGCCGTTCCAAATTCGGAGTTTTGAACGGTCCCAGGTCTGCAACGCAGCACCAAAGCGCGTCGAAGACGCGCGTGAACGCGCTTATGGTGCTGCACTGCGCCCGGGACACGCGTTCTTGCCTCACTTGCAGCAGACGTCGCGATAGCCCAAGCTTCCGTCCCTTGAGCCGGAGCGTTTCATGGTGAGTTCCTCGGCGATCGACTACGAGGTTGAGTACAACAACCGCGCGCGGGTGCCCGAGCATCCGGAAATCTTCGCGCGCTGGGCGCGCGAGGCCGCGGCCTACCGCGACGAGACGACGAAGGAAGGCCGCGCCGAGATCGGCCTGACGTACGGCCCCTCGCCGCGCCAGACCATCGACCTGTTCAAGCCGAAAGGCGGCGGCAATGGCCCGCTCGCGCTGTTCATCCACGGCGGCTACTGGCGCTCGCTCGAGCCCGCAAGCTTCAGCCAGACCGCGCGCGGCATGAACGCGCATGGCGTCACTGTTGCCGTCTCGGGTTACGACCTCGTGCCGCAGGTCAGCATCGGCCAGATCATCGGGCAGACGCAGGCTGCGTGCCTCTATCTCTGGAAGACGCTCGGCAAGCGCATCATGGTCAGCGGCCATTCGGCCGGCGGGCATCTTGCCGCTTGCATGATTGCAACCGACTGGACGACGCTCGACGCGAGCGCGCCGGCCGATCTGACGCCGGCCGGCTACGCGATCTCCGGCATCTACGATCTCGAGCCGCTGCTGCATCTTTCCGGCAACGCCGAATTCAAGCTCGATGCCGCCGAGGCGCGGCGCATCTCGCCGCTCTACTGGAATGTCGAGCGCGGCCGCGTGCTCGACGCGGTGGTCGGCGGCGACGAGTCGTCGGAGTTCCTGCGACACAGCAAGCTCGTGGCCGATGCCTGGCGCGGCAAGGGCGTCGAAACGCGCTACGAGGCGGTGCCGGGAAAGAACCACTTCACCATCTGCGATCCGCTGGCGGATGCGGATAGCGCGATGACCCGGCGGATGGTGGAATTGGCGAAGCGAACGTAAGCCTAGGTTGACCTCTATGCTTGACCATCAAGCAAAAAGATCAGTTTTCCGCCTTAGGTTCCGACTTCAGTTTGTCTTTGAAACGCTTTTCAAAAATCCGATGCGCAGCAGAAAAAGCTCGCCGCGCCACCGGCCTCGCCGCCCACGTCCGATCCCGCCCCGTGATTGGAAACCGGGCAAGCAGATCCTCAATGGCCAAACGCTCAGTGGCTGCGTCGTGTTTGCCAGATTTAGCCATGATCAACCTCGCGGAAGTAGTTGCGGGTATAGTGCGGATTCAACTCGGGATCAAAGTAATGTTTCCGTTTGATCCAAATGAATCCATCGCCTTTCGATATTAGCGCCACATCGACTGGGCCGCTCACGGTTTCTGGATCGCCAGACACTCGCTGCCGTAGTGATGTAATGCTGACCAACGATTCGGCCAGTTCAGCCAGCGTTTCCTTTGGAGCGGTCCGAAGAACCTCCAGAACAGGGACCCGAAATTCCTCATGTGAGAAATCATCGGACTCTTGCTGGAAGTCTGCGATGGCTTCATTGATGCGCCGATTTACCAGGGCTGTCGCAACTCTCCGTTCGTCGGCAGTTAAGCGCGTGTGTTCTCTTAGCAGTTCATCGGCGACCAATTGCATTGTGTGCGTGAACATGCCTGTGTCAAAAATCGAGAACTTCTCGTCCTGCCCGTTCAAGAATGCTTGCACCGTTGCATCTTGGGCAAATGTAGATATTTCGGCCCCGATCGGGTCGGTTCCCATGTCTAGGCTACCCACTTCATAGCATCGCACGCGGTCGTGAAAGCCGCCATCAACGTTAAGTTCGTAAAGCTTCGGAAACAGATCATCTTGGCCGTATCCGGCAATTACGATGCCGGTTTCCAACTGCGTGCTCAGTGCGTGCGTCATCGCTTTTAGAACCGCGACCTTGAACAAAGAACGGCACGCCCTTGGGACCTTTCTATCCGCCCAGCCATCGTCGCCATCGTCGCAAATCTCATCAAGATATGAGCCGTACTTTGCATCAAACGTTCTCTGCTTGATGTCATCAAAGCCCGGGATGGGATCGCGGCTAGATGCGTATTGGACCATCTCCTCTAATGCGGTTTTGATTGCACCGGTTTCCCACCGCCTTCCAGCGTCGCGCATCCTGCTTTCAAGTTCACCCAATGTGGAGAGTCCGGTAAACACTACAGACGCCGCTTGCCCGTGATCAGAAAGAAACCGCTTGTCTCTGATTGTATCCAAGAAGGCGTCGACATATCCGCGCAGATCACCAAATGAAGTATCCTTTTGGCGGGATCGAAATTCTTTGATAATGATTTCCCAAGCGCAGCCAAAATGCTCAACGTTCCCGTTAATCATGATGCCAACGGGATGCATCTTACTAAGCGTCAATATCTTGTTGGCGGTCGTGAAAATCTTCTCTCTGCCGCGAAACTCGGTTGTTACCGCGCTATCGGCAGCCAACGCGACGCCACTTTTGTTCAGAACCGCTACCTCAGCTGTCATCCCTTCCGCCAGCGTTTTGCGGCGGCTTTGCGGGCGATTTCTTTTCGTCGTTTGGCGCTGATTTTTTGGACTCGCGCCTTGCCACCCTTCAGCCCCCCGGCCCTTGCGAAATGCTTCGCTAGATTTATAGCTGACTCGCGGGGGTGGCGGGAATCCTCCGTCTCGCCCTTCGCAAGGTTCACGATGAATTTGGCGGGTTAAGAGGGATCTCGGGACCGCTTCGGCAACTGCATGCCATCCAATATGTTGCGACCGCCCGCGCCGCACCATCCCCAGGCCAATAGGACTGAAGTCGAACTGACTGCCCGTGTCCACTTGAACCCTGCCGAGATGGCGGGCGCGTGCATCTAACACCGATTTCACCTGTCAAACAGCCCGGCGGGCAAACGTCAGCGCTCCGGGAAATGGCTCGGCACCCGGCCGCCGTCCGTCCTGTCCGCCTCGAAAGCAATCGAGGAGGGTGAAGCGCCACAAGACGCTGGTGCGGAAGCCGCCGCACCCGGTGGCCACCTTGCGGTCAGGCCAGTCCCTTCAGCGGAAGGGACTGCCGGCCAGTGACGTAGGCCGGCGCGCCTTGCGGCGCTTCACCGCGGTGATTTCCGTGGAGCCTAGCCCCACACGCTCGGGCCACGCTTGCCCTTCCAGTTCGCAACCGGCGACCGGCGGTCCAGCAGGCTCCCTGCTCACGGGTCGTATTGCCCGTAAAGTGGAGTCCCGAGGCGCCCCGAGGTGTCCGGCTGACAAGGCCGAACCCGCGGGCACCGCTCCCCCACTCCACCAACAGCTGTCTCCGGTGACGCCCTCGAACGAGCGGGGATGCGACATCAATAGAACAAAAAGAGAACATGTCAACCCACGCCCAAGGCGCTCACCCGATAGCACATCAAGGGTGGATTTCGCCTTAGAGCGTCAGAACCAGTACCTCCAGGCAAACACCGCGGTCAGCAGAAAGCCGACGGCGATGACGACCCATCGCATGAGCTCCTGCGGCACGCGGCGCGACAGATGCACGCCGCAGAAGCCGCCGATCAGGCAGCCCGCCATCATCGCGAACGTGTGCGGCCAGCTCACCGCACCGTGGATGACGAACCACACTGATGCGGCCACGGTGTTGAGGCTCGACACCAGGTTCTTCGCCGCGTTGGCGCGGCGATAATTGCCTTCGGTCGCGATCGTCAGCGCGCCGAGCAACAGCGTGCCGGCGCCGGCACCGAAGTAGCCGCCGTAGACCGAGATCGGCAGCACCAACGGGATGCTGGTCACGCCCATTTTCCATTCGCCCTTGCCGCGCGCCTGCGCGCGGGCGCGCATCCATTGCGTGATGCGGCCGGCATAGGCGAACAGAACGGTCGCGATCGCAAGCAGGACCGGGATCAACTGCTCGAACATGCGCGTCGGCGTCGCGAGCAGCAGCACCGCGCCGAGCATGGCACCGGCCAGTGACGCGATCACCAAGCCTGCGAAGGCGCGGTTGAACGGCGGCAGCATGGCACGATCGAGGAAGGCCGCGAGGAAATTCCCGGCACTGACGGCGATGAGATTGGACGCGGTCGCGACGACCGGCGGGAGGCCTACGGCGAGCAGCACGGGAAAGGTGATGACCGACGCACCGCCGACAATGGCGGCCATCACGCCGCCGACCACGCCGGTGCCGATGAGGATGAAAATAGTCTGGAGGTCCATCAGTGGGCCGTCATCACCGGGCCGCCGCCAACGGGTCCGGCCCTCTTGGGCCGGCCCGATGATAGGCTCCGCGGCGAGACCCGGTGATCCCGGTTGATGGGCACTGGCAGTGCGTCCCTAAGCGAGATGGCCGGGACATAGGCGCGCGAAGCGACGCCGTCCTGCGGACGGCTATGCCCGGCCATGACATCGTCGTTTGCCTCCCCGCCAGCGATCACATGAACGCCTGGATGCCCGTCTGGGCGCGCCCCAGGATCAGCGCGTGGATGTCGTGCGTGCCCTCGTAGGTGTTCACGGTTTCGAGATTGCACATCACGCGCATCACGTGGAATTCGTCGGAGATGCCGTTGCCGCCGTGCATGTCGCGCGCCGTGCGGGCGATGTCGAGCGCCTTGCCGGTGTTGTTGCGCTTCATCAGCGAGATCGACGGCGGCGCGGCCTTGCCGGCCTCCAGCATGCGGCCGAGCGCGAGCGCGCCACGCAGGCCCAGCGCGATCTCGGTCTGCATGTCGGCGAGCTTCTTCTGCACGAGCTGATTGGCGGCGAGCGGCCGGCCGAACTGCTTGCGGTCGAGCGTGTACTGCCGTGCCGCGTGCCAGCAGAACTCGGCCGCACCCATCGCGCCCCAGGCAATGCCGTAGCGCGCCATGTTGAGGCAGCCGAACGGACCGGCGAGGCCCGAGACGTTCGGCAGCAAGTTCTCTTCCGGAACCACCGCGTCTTCCAGCACGACCTCGCCGGTGACCGAGGTGCGCAGCGACAGCTTGCCCTCGACCTTCGGCGTCGAGAAGCCCTTGGTGCCGCGCTCGACGATGAAGCCGCGGATCTTGCCCTCGAGCTTCGCCCAGACCACGGCGAGGTCGGCGATCGGCGCGTTCGAGATCCACATCTTGGCGCCGTTGAGCTTGAAGCCTCCCGGCACCTTCTCGGCGCGCGTCACCATCGAGCCGGGATCGGAGCCGAAGTCCGGCTCGGTGAGCCCGAAGCAGCCGATCAACTCGGCCGTGGCGAGCTTCGGCAGATACTTCTTCTTCTGCGCCTCGGTGCCGTAGGCGTAGATCGGGTGCATGACCAGCGACGACTGCACCGACAGCGTCGAGCGGTAGCCGGAATCGACCCGCTCCATCTCACGCGCGATCAGGCCGTAGGCGACATAGCCGAGCCCCGCGCCGCCGTATTCCTCCGGGATGGTGGGGCCGAGGAGGCCGAGCGCGCCCATCTCGGGCAAGAGCTCCTTGTCGACCTTCTCCTCGCGCCAGGCGAGCCGCACCCGCGGCATCAGCTTCTCCTGGCAAAAGGCGCGGGCGCTGTCGCGCACCATGCGCTCCTCTTCGGTCAACTCGGCGTCGAGGCCCAGCGGGTCCTGCCAGTCGAATTCGGAATCCTTCAGCACCTGCGGGGGTTTGGGCGATGATTTGCTGGAAGCGGCGGTCGACATGAGAACTCCGGCTGCGGATGGGTGTGTCTGGCCGCTTTATAGCCCCCGCGTCCGCCTTTGTCGTCACGGTGCCGGCCGGCGGGACGCCCCGGAACGCCCAGAGCGCGGAGAAGGACATTCCATGGGCCGCCGGTTCCGTAGCCTGGCCACGATGCAGGACAGGCCTCGCCGGCAAAGGCCGCCTTATTTTTCCGCGGCGCGTTGACAGATGTGCTGCGTCGAGGTGGTCATCGGAATCGACGGTGCTGCAATGCACTATCAGCAGGCCAAACTGGCTTGCCGATTGCCGCGGCTCCGGGCCAACGCCGCGGCGGCGCCGCGATCGAGACCGGTCAGATCGATGCCGGCATGGTGGTCGTCACCGAGATCGCAAGCTACCTGCAGACCGGCGAGTTCAAGATCGTGGTCCACTACCGGCCGACGCGCTACGCCGCGCTCGTGCTGATCGGCCGCCAACGCTGGGCCGACGCCAATCCGGCGGTGGCGAAAGCGCTGGTCGCGGCCACGCTCAAGGCCGCCAAGGCGATCCGGGACAATCCGGCGATCACGGCGAAAAGCGTGAAGACGCTCTATCCGAACATCGACGCCGCGCATGTGGCGGAAATCGCCAAAGCCGCCAAGGAGCGGCTCTCCAAGGACGGCAGCGTGTCCGAGGAGGCGTTCAACACGATGCAGGAGGTCGTGCTGCTGTCGGACAACACGCTGAAGAAGGTCAACAAGGCCGACGTCGACCTGCAGCCCAAGCTCAAGTGACCAGGATCAAGTGACTGGGTCCGCGGTGGCAGCCCTGATCGACAGCAACGCCGTGAACGCCGCTCCGGCCGATCGTGCCGGCGCGGCGTCGGCCGCCCTGTCACACGTGTCGATGTCCTATGACGGCAAGCTCGAGGCCCTGCATGACATCGACTTCAAGCTCAACGAGGGCGAGTTCCTGTCGATCGTCGGGCCGAGCGGCTGCGGCAAGTCCACCATTCTGCGGCTGATCTCCGGGCTGGCGCAGCCGTCGAAGGGCACTGTCGAAGTCGCGAGCCATGGCGGCAAGCCGAGCCATGTCGGCTTCATGTTCCAGCGCGACGCGCTGCTGCCCTGGGCCGACGTCAACGCCAACATCGCGGCCGGCCTCGAATGCGCCGGCGTGCCGAAGGAGCGCCACGCCGCGCGCATCAAGGAGCTGCTCGACCTGTTCGGCCTTGCCGAATTCGGCCACTACTATCCGCGCGCGCTGTCGGGCGGCATGCGCCAGCGCGTCGCGCTGGGGCGGCTGCTCGCCTACGACTCCGACGTCATGCTGATGGACGAGTCGTTCGGCGCGCTTGACGCGCAGACCAAGATGATGATGGGCTACGAGCTCCTTGCGTATCTGGACCGAGAACCGCAAGAGCGTGGTGTTCGTCACCCACGACATTGAGGAGGCGATCGGGCTGTCCGACCGCATTCTGGTGATGTCGGCGCGGCCGGGCCGCATCAAGGCGGAGTATCGTGCTGAGCTGCCGCGCCCGCGCGATCTGCGCGGCGTGCGCAAGCTGCCGGCGTTCCACGAGCTGAGCGAGAGAATCTGGCGCGACATCGTCGCGTAGCGGCGTGCGCGCGCTTATTTCGTCGTGATGCGGTCGCCCAATTGAGCGGCCTTGATTGGAGCGGTTGCTCTACTTCATCACGTCGTCTGCCGATCTGCAGAAGGCCTCGCTCATGCTCTAGGGCACCATGACGGTCGGCGCCGGCAAGCTCCTCAGCATTACCGCGGCGCTATGCGGTCTCGGTCTCTTTTGCATGGGCATCACGGCCGAGTGGCTCCAGCCCGTGATCGACGCGATGACGCAGATCGCGCTCGGCTTGCTGTACGTCGTCGGCGGCGGCAGCCTATGGGCTCTGGCGCAAGGCCGACCAGGGCCGCTGGAGCACATTCGGGACCAACCGCTAGCTTCGCGCCAAAGCGCAGGAAGGCCCCCAGGCCGCTCGCCGGGGGCTTTTCCGTCTTAGGTGCTTGACTCCCTCCTCTCTCCTATCTAACGTTAGTTTTAGAGGAGAGAGGAGAATCGGCCATGCTGCGGACCATCCAGGTGTCGCTCGACGTATTCCAGGCCATTTGGACCAAGCGCCAGCCAAATGAGACGAGCGAGGACGCGATCCTCCGGCGCGTACTTCAAGTGCCTGCGCCGACCGCGGCGCCGCCGACGCCCGCGCCGGGCAGCGGCAAGGCCGGCTTGCCGCGCGACATCAAGGTCATGGAGGCAGGCTTCCACGACCCGCGCTATGACGTAATCCTTCCGCCCAACTTCGAAATTTTCCGGACCTACAAGGGCAAGCATTACATCGCCCAAGCCATTCAAGGCTTTTGGATTTACGGCGACACAGGGTACCCGACGCTGAACGAGCTCAACTCGGCGATCGGCATTACACACGAGAACGCATGGAAGGCGTGGCGCTACAAGGACCAGAAGGGCCGCACCCGGCCGCTCTCTGACCTGCGCAACCAGTCAAAGATCATCCGCCGTCAGGGGAAGACGATCGACGACCTGCTGTGATTGTTGTGGTTAGCCGGGGACAAATCGCGCCCGGGGGCGATTTTCAGTTCTTGCGGCACTGAGAATCGCAGATATTGCGCAGTCGAGTCGGGAGACCCACGGCCAAGTAGACCTCCCGTGCTCGAAGCCGCCGACCTTGGCGCTGGAAAAATGTGAGCGATTCGTTTTTAGCAAGTACGCGAAGATTGTCCAGCGCTCATGGGTCGCAAATCACAAGGAGCGATCAAACCATGAGTGCGACTGACCCGAAGAGTAAAATCCGGACCCTTCCTGCCACGCTGCGCAGGAAGGCCAGTCCGGCACAAGGCAACCTCAACCTCCACATCGACCGGCTCGAAGAAGGGCAAGACGGTATCGGCATGGGGGTCCTCAGCGATGGCACCGCCTTCCTCACCCAGCGCGGACTGGCGGTGCTCTGCGGCGTGATGAACGCCCATATCGGCACCATCGGCACCGAGTGGAACGAGATGACGCAGAAGCCGCGCATCTCGA
The DNA here is from genome assembly GCA_019746355.1 of Xanthobacteraceae bacterium. Next base: position 30,833 of record JAIESC010000001.1, read on the forward strand.
CCATCAAGGACCTGCTGAAGGGCCGCGGCAAGCCGGTGCGCATGCCGTACATCCCGCTGCGGCTCGGCGCGCGCGTCGTCTATGCGTACCCCGAGCACGTGTGCATGGCGATCCTGGAGTACTACGCGTTCGCCGCCGGCCCGAACCGTCAGCCGGAAGCGCTCGATAACTTCCGGCGGATCGCCGGCCGCGGCCTGCATGCCTTCATCTACGAGAAGCTCGGCTACCGGCTGACGCCGCAGGAGGTCCTGTGGCAGCAGTTCCACGATCGTGTCTCGCTCGTCTTCGACAACGTCCCGGCCGGCTACTTCTCCGTGTTCAAGGAGATCGCCGACCTGTTCGTCACGCTCATCAAGCACGGCGTGCCGATCGGCAAGGACTTCGTCCCGGACATCAGCGTCGGCAAGCACTGGGCCACCTATTGGAAGGAGCAGGGCTTCACGGCGAAGTACGGCGAGCGCATCCTCTACCGGCACGACTATCCGGATTACTTCCCGCAAGCGGCGTCTAATCCTCAGACGCCGTATTGCTATCCGGAGGCTGCCCTCGGCGCCTTCCGCAAGTGGATGCGCGAGGTCTACCTCCAGAACAAGTTCCCGGCCTATCTGACCTCGAAGGGCAAGTCCGGCCTGATGCCGCCGTCGACGGCGGAGCAGGCACTCCAGGCGATCCAGACGCGCAATCCGGCGCCGGCAATTCCTCCTCGCTGACAAGATCGGCGATGATCACCATGGCGGCTCCGGCGAAAGTCGGGGCCGCTTTTTCATGATGCGATCCAGTTTTCCACATGCACTCAGAACGGCAGCGTCAGGATGCCAGAGCTGATTAGCTTGACCGCCGCGTGATACGCGGCAACGAGCGCCGCTGACAGCTTTAGCCAAAGCGCGAACGTGAGGGAGTCGGCAGCACGCTTGCCGAGTTGCGCAGCAAAGCTCTCCACGAACTTGTCGCCATGGCGAGCGAAGAAGTCCTTGAGCTTCTCGCCTTTCGTTTTGAGGACTTCCGCGGCGTTCTCTGTCCCCTCACGGTTCTGCATAAGCTGCGCTTCGGGCTTGCGCAGTTCTTTGATGGCTTGCTCAATTTCTTTCTTGTCCTCATCGCTATACGGCGGGACACCAATTTCCTCAGGGGGTTTGTTGTTGCCGATTAGCGACGATACTGGCTCGATGAGAGCCATCGTTCTCTCGACTTCGTCCAATCTGGTTTGGACTTCCTTGTAGGCGCTCGTCTCGGGAGGCATCTCGCGTTCTTCATCGTAGACGCGTCCCGCATTCGGCGCCCATTCCACGCCGTCGCTTTCCAACTCGTCAACGACTTCGTCGATCAGCTCCTCAGAAGCCTCGCTAAAGTAATTTTCGATCTCCTCTCGGGCTTCGTAAGGACCTCCCCAGATGTACTGGTATCCGCCTTCAGCACTTTCATAGGGTGTGTTCTCTACGGGATCCTCGAAGTTTTCCCGAAACCATTCCAGCATGGCCACTTTCGCCTCGTCAGGCTCCATGTCCGAAACGTCGGGCGCGGCGCTGGGTGGCCTAACGTTGAGGCTTGCCATCTCAGACCCTGGAGGTAATTGACGCTAGAGTTGTATGGGTACTTTGCCTATTTGAGAACTCCCGTCTCACACAAATAATCGATGCAATTCGTTGGCCCGCCGAACGGCTGCAGGGTGTCACGCCAGTGGATGAACGCCTCGGGGTCGAGCGCTTCGGCCGGAGGCGCATAGCTCTCGACGAGCCGGTCCACAATGCGCTCGAGGAATGCGTTGAGCTCCACTCTGCCTCGAGTCGATTGCCCTAGCCGAACACATAGTACGTCACATTCGCTTACTGCCAAGAATGTTGTGACCACTCGTTGGCGGCTTCCATTTCCAGAAAACAGGATGTTCTTCCGGGCAGCACGTAGGTCCGCTGGGCGCGCCGGCCGCTACGGGCCGAACCGCTTGTCGACGTAAAACACGCCGGTGCCTCCGGTGGAGGATGTCTCCCCGCCGAAGGATGTCGTGCCCGGCCCGCCGAAAACCGACCCGGTGAACGCCGGTGTCAGGTCAGGACCAGAAAGGCCGCCTGGTCCAGTGTCGGTCGCATTGACAATCGTGCTTGCGCCCACTTGAGACACAGGCGGCGGGGTCGTCGTGGTGGTCGTGGTCTGCGCGACGATGGTGCCGATATTGCCCGTCGCGCTCGTCGAGCCGAGCGCATATCCGTAGACGGTGACGGCGCCATTCGTCGCCGTGGCCAGTGATACTCCGGTCGCCGTCACGGGCTTGTTCGTGCCGGGATCCGGATCGGCATAGGCCACGCCCAGGTAGTTGAACGTCACGGTGTCGCCGTCGATGGCGCCCGCCGCGGCGATATTCGAAGGCGCAATCGTCGCCGTCGTGGTGCCGTCGTAGGCCTTGGACGTGGTCCCGACCAGAGTGGCGGTGACCGTCGGTGCCACGCTGTAAAGGAAGCCGTTGCCGGACCCGGCGACGCCCGTCACGCCGTAGGTGGCGGCATATTGCTTGAAGCCGTGAACGAGGCCGCCGCGCGTGTCGGCGCCCGGGTCCGCGGAATAGATCAGCCAGCGGCCACCGGCCGAAACGGCACCGGCCCCACGGTCGTTGACGAACGCCGTTCCGGCCACGAGCGTTGCGTCGCCACCCGAAGAGACCACCGACCCCGACGATGCGATCGTGAGCGTGCCTACGGCGGTGATGAGCGCCGCGTTCGGAACCGTGAGGTTCTGGTCGACGCTGAAAGCAGCCGAGGCCGCGATCGAGACGCCGGTGGAGCTCTTGGGCGTCAGCACGTTGCTGGGAGTCGTGAACATCAGGTCGGAGGTGGCGGTCGAGCCGACGACGCCGGCAAGGCCGGCCGCAACCGCCGACAGCGACGTGGCGTTGGTGGTGACGTTCAGCGTGCCGGCGCGAAGGTCGAGATTTGCGACCGAGCCTGCGGCGCTCTGCAGATAGGAATTGGCTTTCAACGCGTCGGCGGCGATGCTGGTGAAGACGCCGTTGCCTGACGCAATCGTGCCTTGCTTCATCACGAAGTAGTAATAGCCGTTCGCGCCGCTCGTCACGGTGCCGTCCGCAAAGGCCGTGCCGTCGACGGTGCCCGCGATGGTCACGCCCGACAGCGCGGTGCCGTCGGCCCTGGTGGCGATGCCGGTCACGGTTTGCGGCGTGGTGCCGGCAGCAAATTTCCAGCTCAAATAGGGGTACAGCCCCGTACCAGTGCGCCAGGCGGTCGCGCTGAAGCCCGCCGGCAGGGCGCCCTGGAGCTGCGCGGTGGTCCGGCCGATGACGTTGCCGGACTGGCTGTTGTTGTCGGAGCCGATGCCGGTCGACGGTTGCCCGCTGGTCTGGGTGTCCCAGTAGGACGCCGCGACCGTGCTCGCGTCGTTGGTGCCGATCAGGCCGCCGACCCGGCCGGCGCCGGACACCGCACCGGTCGAATAGCTGTTCACGATCGCCCCGCCGGCGAGGTTCACACCGACCAGCCCGCCGCTCTCGTCCGCGCCGCCGTTGACCGTGCCGGTGGCGTAGCTGTTGCGGATGGTGCCGGCGTTGTTTTGTCCGACCAGCCCGCCGGCGCGGTCGCTGCCGGCCGTAACCGCGACGTTGGCATAGCTCGCCTGCACGGTGCCGCTGTTGCGCCCCACGAGCCCGCCGACGCTCGCGGTTCCGGTGACCGATCCGGTCGCGTAGCTCGTCTGGATGGTCCCGGCGCCGGTCGGGTTGTTGAAGCCGACCAGCGAGCCGACCAGCTGATCGGCAGTGACGCTGGCGTTGACGAGACCGATGTTCGACACCGTTCCGCCGAGCATGAAACCGATCATTCCGACAAAGTCGGTGGTCGGCGCGTTGATCGTCAGGCCGGTGACCGTGTGACCCAGCCCGTCCAATTTTCCGCTGAAGCGGTTGGCGCTCGTGGCGGGCACGTTGGTCGCAATGACCGCGCGGGTGTAGGTCGTGCCGGCGGCGTTGAGATCGGTGGCCAGCGCGTAGCTGCCGGCGGTGCCGGCGCCATAAGCGGCGAGCGCGCTGCCGTCGACCGCGTTGACGCTGTCGATCGCGTCGAGCTGCGCCATCGTATAGACCAGCGTGTAGCTCGTGCCGTTGAGGCTGAAGCTGCCGCCGTTGTCGGTCGCGCCGTAGTCGATGCTCGCGCCGTTGCCGAAGGTGAGGCCCGTCGTGGTGATGCCGGACTGTGCCGCAGCCGAGAGCGTGACGGCGCCGGCACCGGTCACGCTCACGGTGCCGTCGATGATGAGCGCGCCGCCGGAAAACAGCCCGAGGCTGCCGCTGCCGGTGATGGTGATCGGCTGCGAGACGGTGATCGGGGCGTTGGCCGCGGTTTGGACCAAAAACGTGCTCGAGGTCGTGACCGGCTGGTCGACCGTGAAGCTCGTCCCGGAGCTGATCAGCCCGCGTCCGGTGAGCGCGGCGATGTGGGCAAGCGCGGTGGAATCGCCACCCGCGGCGGCGCTGGCTGTGGCCTGCGCCTGGGCCAAGCTCGGCGCGGACGACAACGAGGTCGCGGTGGTCGGAACCGTCAGCGCATTGCCGTAGATGTTCACGCCGGTGAGCAGCGCAGCCCCGGTCGACGTGGCCAGGGTCACGGCGACGTTCGAGCCGGTGGCGGCGTTTTGCGATGTGTAGGCAAGCACGCTGGTGCCGTTCGGCAGCGTCCCAGCCGGCCCGGCGATGTAATAGTAGTAGCCGTTGGCGCCCGCCGTGGTCAGGGCCGTCGTGCCGTTGCTGTTCAAACTGACAAGGGCCGCGCCGGCGCTGTTCGAGACGAGCGGGGTTGCGCCGCCGTCCTTGTAGGCGAAGCCCGAGATCACCTGCGGGCCGTTGGGGAAGAACAACGTCAGATACGGATAGAGGCCCGCCGTGCCGCCGGCCGCTCCGCCGGAGAACGTGCCGCCCAACGACACCGAGCCCATGCCCTGCAATTGCGCGGTGGTCAGCCCGGTGACGTTGCCCGACTGGCTGTTGGTGTCAGCGCCGATCCCGCTCGAGCGTCCGCTCGTCTGGGTGTCCCAATACGACGTCGCGACCGTACCGGTGTCGTTGACCCCGATCAGGCCGCCCGTGTTGCCCGCGACGCTCGAGACCGCGCCGGTCGAGTAGCTCGTCGAGATGCTGGAATTGAGATTCGTGCCGACCAGGCCGCCGGTGTAATTGGTGCCGCCCGCCACCGCGCCAGTGGCATAGCTGGTTTGAACGGTTCCGCCGCCGCCATTCTGCCCGACAAGCCCGCCGGTGGCGGTGGTGCCGGAGACGTCGCCCGTCGCATAGCTCGTCTGCAGCAGGCCGGCGTTGATGTAGCCGATCAGGCCGCCGGTCCGGTCGACGCCCGAGACGGAGACATTGGCGTGGCTCGACTGGACGGTGCCGCCGGTCCGCCCGATCAATCCGCCGGTGCCGCTCGCGCCGCTGACCGTGCCGCCGGTCGCGTAGCTTGTCTGCACGACGGAGTTCGCTGAATTGGCCAGTCCGACCAGCGAGCCGACGAATTGATTGCCGGTGATCGTGGGGTTCCGGAGGCCGATGTTCGAGATCGTCGCGGTCGAATTGAGGAAGCCGAACAGTCCGACGTTATCGCCACTGCCCCCACTGATGTTGAGGTTGCTGATGGTGTGGCCGAGCCCATCGAACCGGCCGCCGAACCTCGTGGCCGCGCTGGCACTGCTGTTGTCGCCGACCGGCGCCCGTCCGTAGGTGGTGCCGCCGGCGTCGAGGTCATTGGCCAGTGCGTAACGGCCGACAACGCCGGCGCCGTAGACCGTGACCGATTGACCAACCTCGCCACTGTTCGACTTGAGGCCGTCGATCGCGTCGAGCTGCGCCATGGTATAGACCAGCGTGTAGCTCGTGCCGTTGAGTGAGAACGACTGCCCGGCAATGCTGCCGCCGCCGGCATAGCTGACCGACGCACCGTTGCCGAACGTGAGACCTGTCGTCGTGACGCCGGACTGAGCCGTCGCCGTGACGCTGAGACCGCCGGCGCCGTTGATGCTGATCGGCGCATTGATCGTCACCGCCCCCGCCGCATTCAGCGCCAGCGTGGTCGCCGCCGACCAGCTCAACGGCGCGGCCACCGTGATGTTGCCGGCCTGCGAGCCGCCGCTGCCGGTCGAGACGGTGACGTTCGCCGAGCCCAATGCGGTTTGCAGCGTGGTGACGTTGAGAACGCTGTCGTCGGCATTGGCGGTGAAGGCGTCGCCGCTGATGCCAGTGGTGTCGGCGCCGGTCGAGATGGTGACGTTGTAGGGATCGAGCAGCAATGTTCCGAATGCGCCGTTCGCCGCCGACAGATCCGTGAAGCCGGTGTAGTCGAGCCGCGCCTTTCCGGACACCTCGGCATTGCCGCCGGCGCCGCCTTGCGCGCCGCCGCGCGCGGTGATGGTGCCGGCAAAGGTCGTGCGCTGGTCGGACCAGACCACGACGTTGCCGCCGTTGCCGGCGGACTTCGCATCGGCGCGGAGCGTGGTGTCCCTGTCGATGCTGACGGTGTCGGCGCGCTGCAGCGGACCCTGGCCCTGGAAGCCGCCGCCGACGTTGACGGTGCCGCCACCGGTTTTGCCGGAGACGTCGACCGTCGCGCCTTCGAGCTTGATGTTCCGGCCCGTGACAGCGACCGCACCGCCGGTTCCATGGCGCGATGTGGCCGCGAGCGTGCCGGTGACTTTGACATCGCCACCGGCGCCGCCGCCGATGACGATCGCGCCCGAGCGGCCGCCGATCGTGCGCGCCTGGACCAGTCCCGAGATGTTCACCGCATTGCGCGCCGCTTCACGCGCGGTCGCCGCGCTGATCACCACGCTGCCGCCGTTCGCCTTGATCGTGCCGGAGTTGCGGATCAGTGCGCCGGTATCGCCCGCAGCCGTGGGCAATGCCACCTGAAGGAAGCCGTCGCCGGAAAAATCCAGCGTGGCGCGTTCGCCGGAGCCCAGCCCCACCTTGCCGAGCGGCACGAAAATGTTGCCCGAGTTCGCGACCGTGCCACCGAGCAGCGCGGCATAGCCGCCGCGGCCAACGGTGATGGTGCCGGCGTTGGTCACGGCAGCGGATGCGCCGTTGCCGCTGAAGGTGCGGCGACCGGCCATGAAGTCGGCGTCCGAAATGCCGAGCGTCGAGGCGACGAAGCCGCCGGCGTTGACGACGCCGGTGCTGGTGATCGCGATGCCGTTCGGGTTGACGAGATAGACCTGCCCATTGGCGGTGAGCGAACCGCCGATGGTCGACGGGCTGTTGCCGGTGACGCGGAAGAGAATGCCCGACGTGCTGCCCGGCTGCTGGACATTGACCGAGTAACCCTGGCCGATGGAGAAGGTCTGCGAGTTGACGACGGCGCTCTGGCTCGACTGCGTGAAGTTGAGTTGCGTCGCCGCAGGACTGGTGATCGACACATTGCCGGCGGCGACGCTGACGCCGGTCGGCAGATTCTGGGCGGACGCCCGGCTCCCTGCGCAAAGCGCGGTGAGCGCGGTGGTGGCGAGCAGCAACGCCGCCGTCGAGGTAACCCTGCTGGTTCCGCAGGAGGGCATTGCCGCAAGGCGGACGCACGAGCTCTGCTGCATCTAAAACCTCGTCGCCGATATGACCGTGAAGCGATGCGCCGCGGCCCCGCCGTCGGTCCGCGTGGCACGCCCGTATTCGAGCGTCAGCCCGCCGTTCGACAGGCGGCCCGGCACGGCTCCGCCGATCCGCAGGCCGCCGCCGTAAGACGCAGCGACGACACGCGCGGCTTCGAGCGCGGTCGGCTGCTCCAGAACGACTTCGCCGTAGGCGGCGAACACATAAGGCGTAACGACGGCCCAGAACGGCGCTTCGGGCAACGGCACGGGCCAGGGCGACGACGCTTCACCGCGCACGACATAGCCGCGGTCGCCCACGATGCTTCCCGCATCGAACGTCGACAGGCCCGAAATATTGGCGATGCCGATCTGCTCGCTGCGCATCAGCGGTTCGCCGAACGAGGTTTGCGCGCGCGCCGTCACGTTGAAGACCAGATGATCCAGCACGGACTGGGCGTAAGCCAGCGTCACGTCGAGCTTGCGGAAGTTGGGGTCCGCCCCCTGCCGCGAGAACGGCAGCAGCGCCGTCGCGTCGGCTACCGAGCGGGCACCGAGACCATCGATGCCGAACGACCCGGTGACGCGGCCGGAAACCAATGCGCCCCAAGGCGTGAAATGGTCGCCGTCGTTGCTGAAGCGCACGATGCGAAGCCGGTCCTGCGACAGCGGCACGGGCTCCGCGCCGACGAACAGGCTCTGCGTCTCGTCCTGGGCGTCGAACGCGACCTCGCTGTTGAAATTGGCCGCGCGCCCGCGCAGCCAAGTGTACCGCAGCCGGAGCGACATGCGCTGGAAAACGTCCGTGGTCTGCACGCCGGAGGTTTCGCGCGGCGTGGTCCGCGCGTCGGTGACCTCGGCGTTGAACGACAGGCCGTCGAGCCACAGCGGCAGGACAAAACCCGCGGCCAATGCGCGGTTGGTCGGGTAGCGGTCGAAATAACCGTTGCCGCCGCCTTCGGGGTGGCCGTTCGCCCGCAGGTAAACCAGCTCGCCGAGGCCTGCGACGCTGTTCAAGTCGAGGCCCATCCCCATCGTGGTGCGGCCGAGCGCCTTCGACATCGTGTTGTCGATCGCAAGGATGGCGCTCACCGGCTGATACTTCGCCTCGATGATCAGAATGCTTGCGCCTTCGGCCCGGCCCGGAGCCAGCGTCGAACGCAGGATCGCGCCGGGTGTGTCGCCGGCCAGCAGGATGCGGCGCTCGAGCTCGACCTGCGTGAGGCCGCGCCGGCCGACCAGCGGCTCGACCAGCCGGGATATGCGGAACAGCACGCGCTCCGGCACATCCTTGAATTCGACGCGTTCGATGAAGCCGTCGACGACGATGAGCTTCAGGCGAGCGCCGTTGACCAGCGTCTGCGGCGGCAACACCACGCGAACCAGCACGTAACCGGCCCGGGCATACGCCGCCTCCAGATCGCGCGCGGCGGAAAAAATCTCCGCGCCCGACACGGGACGGCCCAGGAGACTGCGCTCGAGCGCCGCAGTCGCTTCGGCCAGTTGCGGCAGACCGCCTTTGACCTCGACGCCGGAGAGCCTGACGAAAAGCTTCTCGGCGCCGGCCGGTGTCACCAGCCCCGGCGCGCCAGGCAGCGCGAAACCACCGGGCCGTTCAAGGTTGGGACGAAAACTCGGCGGCACAACCTGCGAAGCGGGTTGCGCGTGTGCCATGGCGGTCGCAACGGCCAACGCCGCGACAACGCTGATCCAGGCCCCCCACTTCGACAGCACCGCGCAACAGCCTTCTCACCGAGCCAATGTCGCGGCTCAAACGATTTCCACCGAGCGCAAAGCACTCGTTGGCCGGCTCGCTGACGCTTTCGAGAGATCTGCCTGTCGACGAAACACGCCGGTTCGCCGAGGGCCGAAACTGCTGCACGTCATTATTTTGGGGCAAGTGCGCGGCAAAAACTCCGACTGGCAAAGCGCTGACACGACGTCCCGACGAGAGAGTGCGAGGGGAACTCTCCGCATTTCAATAAGATACTGACTTTTCCACAGGCCCGAAGGCCGGCACCAAGGGCCTCAACGACGATGGGAATGGATGACCCACCGAATGTTGCGCCGGCGCACCGATAACGCGAGCACTTTCGATCGGCTCGACGCCAGGCCTTGATCGCCAAGCGATCCGGCCAGCCCCGACGTCATTTGCAACGCGATAGCGCGCTGCCGCACGGCAGCAACGGCGGGATACACAGCATCCGGATGAGATGACGGCGCAGCGAGACGGCCCCGCAGTCAAAGCAGAACCAAGCCGCGCCGGATACCGATGGCGACCGCGTCGGACCGGTTGCGGGCACCGAGCTTCGCCAAGACCGAAGCGACGTGGAATTTTGCCGTGTGAACCGAGATCTCGAGCTCGCGGGCAATGACCTTGTTGGATGCGCCGTGCGCAAGCAGGCTCAAGACCTCGTGTTCGCGCGGGGTCAGTGCTTTCTCGCCATCATCGACGCCGAGCGAGCGCGCGGGCCCCGAGGGCTCCTCGGAAAAGCCACGCAGCCCCTCCGTTTCGGAGATCGTGAAGCCGGCCGCAACGATCATGACCGCGGCCCGCAGCAGGTCGCCGTCAACGGTCGGGGGCAAAACGGCCCGAACGTCGGCATCCCATGTCTCGGGAGGTCGTTCACCGTCATCAATGACGATCGACGGTCGCGCCAATCCCGGGACACGATCCGCCAGGATGACGTCCGCTTCGCGGCCGTCGTCAACGCCAAGCTGAACGTCGAAACGGCCGTCGCCGGACAGGAGCGAAGCCATCCGCCTGGCCCGGGCCGGGTCGGACATGGCAATGCAGACCTCGATCTTTGCGCGAGATACCGAGTGACCGCGGTCCGGGGTCATGACCTGGGTTATCTATGGGGCCGCTCGCCGACAACAACCTCGACCTTTGTTTGCTGGTTGGCGCGCGTCACGTCGAGGACGACCGTCGAGCCAACGGTATCGGGTCCGAGCCTCCGGAATACATCGTGCACGCCGTGGATCGGCGCGCCGTTCCAAGCCGTCAGGGTGTCGCCAACAAGGATTCCAGCGCGCTTGGCCGGGCCGTCGTCGTCGAGACGGACAACAATCGCGCCATCCCCTTGCTGCCGCCGCAGCGGATAAAGACCAAGACCCAGATAACCGCGCGCCATGGAGCCCTTGGCCGCCAGCTGTTCGGCAATGCGATCAATGGTCGCCGCCGGAATGACCAGCGCTCGACGCCGTGGGGCGAACGCAGCAAGGCCAATCAGATCGCCGGCGGCGTCGACCACGGCACCCCCGTGACAGCGGCGATCGAGGGCGAGGTCCAGCAGGATTCGCCGATCAATCAGGCCGCCAGCCCAGCTCCGCCAGCTCTCGCCGCACTCCCGGACGATCCCGGATGCGGCGATCCCGCCATTTGTCCCTCGCCCGACCGCGACGGCCAAATGGCCGGCACTCACATCGCCGGCAGGCTTCAACGAGTCCAAGGTTCCCGCCTCGCCCTCGACACGCAGCAGCGCGATGTCGGTCGAAGGATCCCGGCCGGCAAGCGTCGCGGTCGCGCGCTCGCCGGCCGGCATCGTCAGTTCGAAGCTCTCGTCGTCGCCGATCGCTTCATCGGCGGTGACGATCAAGCCGGCGCGCCAGAGGATGCCGCTTGCAGCATTGCGATGGCCTGAATTGATCGCCACGACGCGTTGCGCCGTCTTGTCGACGAGCGCCCGCATGGCGTCTGAAAACTGCGACAAGGTCGTCATGTTGGTTGCTCCCGTGTGTTTGCCCACACGGATATGGCGGGCTGCTCCATGCCGCCAACTGGCCGGACGGCTAGGTCATCCGCCCTGGAGAGATGACCGAGAGCCCGATGACCACCACTCAGGCTCGAAGTCGGCGACGCCGTTCGCCGATTTGTTTTCCGTCAGGGTCCGGTCATCCCGGAAATCATGGTGTCCGGATAAAGCTCCTTGAGCCGCGGATAGACCTCTCGGGCGAACATGCGGATGCCGTGAACGGTCTCGTCGTGCTCCAGGAAGCCGGCCTGCCCCATGATCAGAAGCTGGCCGTAGCCGCCGACGTACTCCCAGTGCTTCCTGATCTGCTGCAGCACCTGATCGGGTGTCCCGGCGAACATCAACCCTGCCTCGAGCGCGCCGTCGACCGTGCCCTGCTTGGTGCCGTGCGCGCTGACGACGTTCTGCGCCCCGCGTGTGAGCCGGATGTTCATCTCCACCGGCACATAGCCCGGCGGATTGGAAAAGTGCAGCGGCACCTTGTTGGAGTTGACGTACCACAGAAGCTTCTCGGCGCCGGCGCGCGCCTTCGCCTCGGTGTCGCCGACATAGATCAGCGCTGCATAGGCGAGCCGGTCGATCGGCACGTCCGGGCCGCGGCCGGCCTCGCGCCAGCCGCGGCGGTAGGCCTCGTAGATGCGCTTGGTGTTTTCAAATCCGGTGAGGAACGTCGCCTGGATATAGCCGTGCGCGCCGACCTGGGCCGCGCCGCCGGTGCTGGTGGTGCTCACCCAGACCGGCGGATGCGGCGCCTGATAGCAGCGCGGCCAGATGTTGATCGAGCGGTGATGGAAGAACCGGCCCTCGAAGCTGAACGGCCCGTCGTGGTGCGTCCATGCCCGCACGATCAGGTCGAGCGCCTCCCAGTGACGCTCGTTCATCCGCACCGGATTGCTGTTGGCCGGCAGGATTTCGTACGGCACGCCGCGCACGAAGCCCGCCTCGAGCCGGCCGTGCGACATCACGTCGATCATCGCCATCTCCTCGGCGACGCGCACCGGCTGGCGGCGGTTGGCGATCGGATTGCCGAGAATCAAGAGGCGCGCGGTCTTGCTCTGCCGCGCCAGCGCGGCGAGCATCAGCGGCGCCGCGGGATCGACGCAGGTCGCGGTCTGGTGATGCTCGTTGAGCATGATCTCGACGCCCTCGCTCTCGGCGATCAGCCATTCGTCGATGTAGCGGTCGTAGAGCGCCGCCCCCTTCACCGGATCGTAGATGCGGTTCGGCAGGGACACGCGGATGGATGGATACGTGTCCGCGGGCGGCAGATACGGATAGGCGGTCTCGCTGAAGTGCCAGGCCCTCATGTCACGCTCCAAGAAATTCAAAGACGGCGGCGACAAACGCCTCGGCCTGCTCGAGATGCGGCGCATGTCCGGCGGCGGGAATGGTCAGCGTGCGCGCGTTCGGCAGCAGACCGGCATAGGCCGCGAGATACTCGGCGGACACGAGCCCGTCGCTCGCGCCGCGCACGAACAAGGCCGGCGCCTTCACGCGGTGCAGGCGATGCCTAAGCTTGGGGTTGTGCATCCAAGGCTCCCACACCAGCAGCGCCGTGGTCTCGCGGTTGCGGAACAGGGTGGCCAGCTCATCATCGGACATCTTGCTCAGGTCTGGCGCTTTGGACGGGTCGTGAAAGGCGAGCTTGTTCACGTCGGCCTGGGGCATGGCGAAGATATCGGGAATGTCGAGCTTGTCCGCGGGGCCGACCTTGATGCCGACCGGGCCGACCATGACGAGCTTGCGCACGCGCCCCGGCACCTTGGTCGCGATCTCGGCGGCGATCCAGCCGCCGATCGAGCAGCCGACCAGGTCGACTTGCTCGAGGCCGAGGGTGTCGATCAGCTCGAGATAGAGGTGGGCGATGTCGTCGATGCTGTCGAGCCAGTCCGGCAGGCTCGATTTGCCGAAGCCCGGATGGGATGGCGCAATCAGCCGGCGTTTGGCCGAAAGCGGCGCGACAAACGGCTGCCGTTCAGCGAAGCCGCCGGCGCCATGCAGGAACAGCACCGGCGGCCCTTGTCCGGCCTCGAACAGCTCGAGATCGACGTCTGCAATCTTGAAGGTCTTCAAGCAGCCCCCTCCCGGTACGATGCCGTTCGGCTTTTCTTTGTGCCGTCAGGTTGGCACAGCAGATGATGAAACGTTACGCCGCCGATGGAAGGCAGCATTGCAGATTGGATGGCATGTGGCGGGTTAGAGCGGGCACCGTTTGAGCCAGGCTGCGTCAACACCCGTTCATTCCCGCGACAGCGGGAATGCAGTTCTGCCCAACCGCAAAACTGGCGTTGGGCAGAGCTGGGTCCCCGCTTTCGCGAGGACGAACGGCGAGAGAGCTTCGATTCCACGGAAACGAAATCCGGTTCAGACACTCAGGTAATTCCTGAGCACATCGTCGTTGCTTTCGATCTCGGCCGAGGTCCCGGTGAAGCGGATCTCGCCCTTGTTCATGATGTGATGGCGGTCGCCGACCGCGAAGGCGGCGCGCAGGTACTGCTCGACCAAAAGGATCGCGCCAACCTGCAACGGCCTGCGATCTAACGCCGGGTGTCATGGGTGGCTTTCTTCCCGATTTCACGGCGCCGCTATCCCAGCGGTAACGCTGAAGACGGCGGACGCCGGGGCCGCGGCACTCCGGAGGGCGAGGCCGCCCGCGGCTGACCGGCCGACCACAGCCGAAAGCCGACGGAACCCGGGAACGGGCGACGCGTTGCCCCAAACAAAGGCGCGCACGAGGCGGTACGGGAACATGGCTACCGGCCGGCTTTCCCCGCCAGGATCACCCAGAGTAGCTCTGCTTCCGATCGCGAAATCGACCGACATCGGCGCACCTCAGAAGGAGGTTCCCATGTCAACTATGATCACTTCAGAACGTAGCTTCCAGGAAGCCGCAACTTACGGCGGATTGGTTGATGCCATCGGCGGAGCAGCAACCATCATTCTGGCGATCGTCGCACTGTCGGGCGTCGGCCAATCCATGCTGGCCGCCATCGCGACAGTCGTCTTCGGGGCGGCACTGCTGATACAGGGCGGCACCATGCTCACCGAGTTCACAAAGCTGATGGCTCCGCCGGGTGCTGCCAGCATGGTCGAAGAGACCATGGGAGGCGGCGGACTTTCGGCTCTGTTTCTGGTGGGAGCAGCCGGCATCGTGCTCGGCGTGCTTTCTCTTGTCGGCATCGCTACACAGACGCTGACGGCCGCAGCAGTCATCGCGTTCGGGGGCGCACTGCTGTTGAGCAGCGGTTCGGTTTGGCGTCTCTACCAGGCGAAGCGGGCGTCGTACCACGCCGGGGCCGCCGGGACGCTCTCGGGGGCCGAGTTCCTCGCGGGTGAAATGGCCTCCGGCTCGGCGGCTCTGCAGTGCCTTTCGGGTCTTGCCGCGATCGTTCTCGGCATTCTCGCGGTGACCGGAACAAATCCGAACGTACTCACACTCATTGGCCTTCTGGTCCTGGGAGCTACCGTGCTCTTGACCGGCAGCACCCTGAGCGGTGCGGTCATGGGCTTCATGGAGCCGGCTGTCACGCGTCGAGGAGAAGCTTTGGCGCAGCGGCCGGGTGCGGCGGAATAACTTAAGCCCGGCACGACTGCCCAACGGAGCAGCGGCGTTGCCCGCTGCTCCAGCCGTTCAGTACGGGCCTCAGGCGTCATTTCCGAATGAACCGCGTGCACTCTCAGTGCACGCGCCGTCAGCAAGCGCCTCTCGTCAGGAAGCAGCTCGCATCCTGGTCGGCTCCCAGATGCTGATGTGCCGCGTTTCCGGCATCAGGAACAGGCTAAGGATCAGGCATACGGCCGGCACAACGATCGGATAGAGCAGCGCGTAAAACAGACTACCGGTCGCCGCAAATACCGCCGAGGTGATGAACGGCACCAAGCCGCCGCCCCAACCATTCCCGATATGATAGGGAACCGACACGGATGTGTAACGGATTCGTCCTGGGAAGTATTCCGCCAGGAACGCGCCGATGGGGCCGTAAACCATTCCCACGTAGTTCACCAAAATCGCGATGATCAGGATCGCGACCGGATAGTCGATGTTGTTTGGCTGAGTTACAGCCCCGAGCCACCGGTAGAGCGGATAATAGGTGACGGCGGCGAGAAAAAAGCCGCCGAGGATCACCGGCTTGCGCCCGATCAGATCAGAGACCCAACCCCACAGGATCAGCGTTGGCGTCGCGATGAGCAGGGCAGCCATCACGATGTAACTCGAGGTGAAAAGGTCCACCTTCGAGACCTGCTGCAGGAAGTACAAGGCCCAGAACTGCCCACTGTACCAGACCACGCCTTCGCCGATGACGACGATGCTCGCGATCAGCACGAACTTGATGTTGGCACTGAGGAAGGCCTCCTTCCATGGATTCGTGGCCGTCTGGCCCCTGGCCTTGATCTCCTGGAAAATCGGCGTCTCACCCAGTTGGAGGCGGATGTAGATCGCAACCGCAACAAGCAGGAAAGACACCAGGAACGGCACGCGCCACGCCCATTCATCGAACACCTGTTCGCTGAAGGAGGCACGCGTGGCAAGCACGACCGCGAGCGCGACCACGATCCCGAGGGTCGGCGACGTTTGCAGCCAACCGGTATAATAGCCGCGACGCTCATCCGAGACGTGTTCGGCCACGTAGGTGATGGCGCCGCCATATTCGCCGCCCAGGCACAGGCCTTGAACCATGCGCAAGGCGAACAAGATGAATGCGGCCGCCAAGCCGATCTGCTGAAACGTCGGGATGAGCCCGATCGCGCCTGTCCCAAGTCCCATTCCGCTCAGCGTGATGAGGAAGGTGTATTTGCGACCAACGCGGTCGCCGAGCCATCCGAACAAGAACGCGCCCAGCGGCCGAATGAGGAAGCCGGCCGTGAAGAGAGCGATCGTGCTCAGCAGCGCCGCGACCGGATGAGTTTTTTCAAAAAACTTGACCGCCAACACCGTGGCCAAGCTTCCGAAGATGTAGAAGTCATACCACTCGATGACATTGCCGACTGACGCGGCAACAATCACCGTACGGAAGTTCCTAGGAACTCCAGGTCCTTGCCCCGCCATGTCGTGTTCCTCCGTATTGCAAAGCGTTGCATGCGCGTTGCTGACGGCGGCTGGTCGAAGCGGGCTCACTTGATCGCGCCACGCGACCGCTTGGTCTGTGTTTGTTGGCTGCTTCGCTGTTGAGGTCCGCGGCCATCACCTCGGTGCGGCTGTTTGCGATGTCCCGCATGAATCGCCGCCAGTTACGGATATTACGCCAAGGGGGTGAGCAACGTTCCTTACGGCGAACGATCTAAGACTAAAGTAGAATAACTCTCTCTAAGTATCCAAAAATCAATCAGAAACATGGCACGCCAAGGCAGGCGATCTTTACCAGCATGCCGCTGCGCACCGCGACTTCGATCGGCCGATCGAGATCGTTACCCGGGATGCAATGCGCTCAAGCAACTCGCGCGCACTCAGCTTCAATATCAATCCCGCCGAACGGCGCGAGGCAGGATCATTGCTTCGTCAGCCCGAGAAACCGTTCGGCGTTCTTGACCAGTATCTGGCCCTTATCCTCTTCGGATAAATGGTCGGACTGTTTGATCCACTGCACGGCACCGCCGATGATGACCGCATGACACAATCAAACATTGATATTCTGTTCGATCTGGATGCTGACGCGCTTGCCGCGCTGCGCTGGGCCCGCCTGGCGCAGACACTCGATCGCATATTCGTCGCGCATCCGCATTACCGCCGCGCAGTTGCGGAGCTGAACGTTTCCAGGGGCGACCTGAGATCGCTCGCCGACATCCGGCGCCTTCCGGTCACAACCAAATCCGCATATATGCGCGATCCGGCAAGCTTTCAGCTCGGGCCCGAAGGCGCAGCCGACGACGAGGAGACCGTGGTGTGGGACGTGATGTACACCACCGGCTCGTCAGGCGCGCCCGCCCCCTTCGTCTCGACCGCCTACGACTTCGTCAACATCCTGGCGCTCAACCGCAACATGCTGCGGCTGCGCGGCGTGACGGCCGGCGACAGCATCCTCAACCTGTTTCCGCTGACCAAGTTTCCGCATGGCGCTTTCATCCGGGTGCTGCATGCGGCCTCGTCCGTGAACATTCCGGTGGTCTCGGCGATGCCCGGCCGCGCGAACCCGCGCCGGCCGGAGCTCAACAACGGCCTGGACGAGGTGGTGGCGCTCGCGGCGCGGACACGTCCAACCATTCTCTGGGGTGTTCCGTCCTACATCCGCCGCCTGATCGGCCGCGCCGAGGAGATGGGCGTCGGGCTTCCGTCGGTGCGGCTGGTGTTCGTGACCGGTGAAGGCTTCGGCGAGGAGGCGCGCGCCGACATGATCGCGCGGCTTGAACGGCTCGGCGCGACTTCGCCGTGGATCAGCGTGTCCTACGGGGCGACCGAGATGCAGGGTGGCCTGGTCGAATGCACACACGGCTCGGGCTATCACAACCCGGCGCCGGATCAGTTCCTGTTCGAGGCGGTCGATCCCGAAACCCACGAGCCGGTGGCCGACGGCGAGGAAGGACTCATTCTCCTGACCCACCTCGACCGGCGCGGCACCGTGATGCTGCGCTATGCGCTCGGCGACGTCGCGCGGCTTGCGCGGGGCAAATGCCCGCGCTGCGGCGCGCGCACCGAGCGCATCGTCAGCATGCCGCGGCGGGTCGACGGCCTGGTGAAGATCAAGGGCATGCTGGTGAACCCGCAGGCGCTGGTCGACGCGGTGCAGGGCGAGCCGTCGCTGCTCGATTTCCTCGCCGTGGTCGAGAAGGAAAACCCGGCCGAGCCGCTGTCGATGGACCGCCTGCGGCTTCGCATCGTGCCGGCCGCAGGCGCAAGCGCAACACTCGAACAGAGCCTTGCGGCGCGTGTGCAACGCGCGATCGGCGTGACCCCGCAAGTGGAGCGCACGACCGCCGACGATCCGCTGCTCGCCGGCCGCGGCTGGAAGGTTCAGCCTTTGCTCGATCGGCGCAAGCCGAAAGCTTAGCAGGCTGTTGAAAAAGCCCGAGGCGTCATTCCGGGGCGCGCCCGCCAACGCGTTTACGCGCGTCTGCGACGCGCTATGGGCGCGAGCCCGGAATCCAGAAACGCAGGAAACCCCGATGTTCTGGATTCCGGGCCCGCCGCTTCGCGGCGTCCCGGAATGACCGGGGGAGAGTTTTCTGCAACCTGTTGGACCAGATACCTGTCTGAGCAGAACGGGATTCGCTCCGTTCATTCCCGCGCAAGCAGAAATCCAGAGTCCCACGCCCGCACTTCATTTTGGGCCCTGGGTCCGCTTTCACGGAAACGAACGGGAGAGAACCTTCATGCCAACCACAAGTTTTCGCTTCAGGCCGCGCCGCTCATGCCCATATAGAGCCGCGCCACCCGCTCGTCGCCGATCAGCACCTGGGCGCGATCCTGCAGACGGATGCGGCCGAGCTCGAGGACGCAGGCACGGTCGGAGGCGTTCAGCGCCTTCCTGACGTTCTGCTCGACCATCAGGATCGCCTTGCCGGACTCGGCGAGCCGCCGCACCACCGCGAACACCTGATCGACGATGCGCGGCGCGAGCCCGATCGACGGCTCGTCGAGCATGATGACCTTGGGATCCATCACCAGCGTGCGGGCGATCTCGAGCATGCGCTGCTCGCCGCCGGAGAGACTGGCCGCATATTGCGCGCGGCGCTCCGCGAGCACCGGGAACATCGCCTCGACGGCGGCGATGCGTTCGGCGAGCAGCCCGTTGTCGTCGATCAGGTAGCCGCCCATCGTCAGGTTCTCGGCGATGGTGAGCTTCGGAAACACCGTGTGCTGCTGCGGAATGTAAGCCAGGCCCTGCCGCAGCAGCTCGTGCGAGGGCAGGCGGAACACCGGCGCGCCTTGCAGGCGGACATCGCCCGCGCGCTCGGGCGTCATGTTGTAGATGCCCTTCAGCACCGTCGATTTGCCGGCGCCGTTCTGGCCGATCATGGTGACCACCTCGCCGGCCGCGACCTCGAGATCGATGCCGTCGACGATCAGCCGGCCGCCGCCGTAGCCGGCCTTGAGCCCACGGACGCTGAAGATCGGTTCGCTCATCCGAGATAGGCCTCGATCACGCGCGGATCGGCCCTGACCTCTGTGGGCGTCCCCTGCGCCAGAATCTGTCCCTGATGCATCACCACGATCCGCGAGGCGAGCGACATGATGAACTCCATATTGTGTTCG
Source organism: Xanthobacteraceae bacterium (assembly GCA_019746355.1). The sequence continues at coordinate 50,342 of JAIESC010000001.1, forward strand.
ACGATCAGGAGCGCGATCCGGCGCTCCTCGTGGATGCGGCGGAGAAAGTCGCGCAGCGTGTTGAGCAACGTCGGGTTGACGCCGGACGCCGGCTCATCGAGCAGCAGAAGCTTCGGCCGGCTGATCAGCACCGAAACGATCTCGAGCAGCCGCCGCTGGCCGTAGGACAATGCAGTGGCCGGCGCATCGGCATAGCTTTCGAGATTGACCAGCTTAAGCAACCGTCGCGCCTCTGTGCTCGCCGCCTCGCGTTGGGCGGTGTTGCGCGTCAGGCACTGCATCCATTCCGGGCCGAGGCGCTTCTCCTGCGCGCCGAACAGCACGTTGTCGAGACAGGTCTCCTCGGCGAGCACGCGGCACTCCTGGAACGTGCGGGAGAAACCGAGCCGTGCCCGCTGATGCACGCGCAGCGCCTCGATCGGCCGGCCCTCGAAGGCGATCGTGCCGGTGTCCGCCATCTGCCGGCCGCAGATCACGTCGAACAGCGTGGTCTTGCCGGCGCCGTTCGGGCCGATCAGGCCGTAGATGCCGGGCCGGTCGATCGCGAACGCAACGTCGTCCACCGCGACGATGCCGCCGAACGCCTTACGCAGGCCTGCGACCTCAAGAATGGCGGACATGGACGAGGCCTCCAGGACCGAACCGGCGCATGGCGGCCACGAATCCGCAGATGCCGCGCGGCGCGTAGATCGCCAGCAGCACGAGGGCCGCGCCGAACACCACCAGCCGCAGCTCGTTGGCGACGCGCAGCACCTCGGGCACGGCGATGAACAGCACCGATCCGATCAGCGGGCCGAGCAGATAGCCGGCCCCGCCGAGGATCACGATCATGACGAGATTGATGCTTTCCAGAAGCTCGAACGACAACGGCGCCGCGGCGCGCAGAAACGTCACCTTGAGCCCGCCGCCGACGCCGGCGATCGCCGCGGAGATGGTGAAAATCGCAAGCTTGTGCGCGAACACGTCGACGCCACGGGCGGCCGCGACCGTCTCGTCCTGGCGAATGGCGGCGAGCGAACGGCCGAAGTCGGAGCGCACGATCGCCCATTGCACGACGAACATGGCGGCGAAGACGGTCAGCGCCAGCCAGTAGAAACCCTGCAGCCGCCGGAAGTCGACGACGACGAAGCCGAGGTCGAGCGGCTGCGGCCGCGGGATGCCGGGCAGCCCTTCGGCGCCGCCGGTCAGCGCATCGAGGTTGTTGAACAAGGTGTACAGGATCACGCCGACCGCCAGCGTCACGACGATGAAGAAATGGCTGCGCAGCCGCAGGCACGGCAGCCCGACCAAGAGGCCCACGACGCCCGCGGCGACCGCGCCGGCCGCGAGCGCCGGAACGAAGCCAACGATTCCGTTCTTCATCAGGAGCGCGGTGGCATAGGCGCCGACCCCCGCGAAGCCCATGTGCCCCAGCGAAACGAGCCCGGTGTAGCCGAACACCAGGTTGAGCCCGATCGCCGGCACCGCATAGCAAAGCGCGAGCGTCAGGATGTGCAGCGCATAGAGCTGCGTCGGAAACAGAACCGGCACGAGATAGAGCGCGACGAACAGCGCCACCACGCTCAAGGCGGCAGGGAGCGGACGCATATCAGGCCTCGCCTCGCACGCGCACGCCGAACAGCCCCCATGGCCGAACGAGCAGAACGAGGATCAGGAGCCCGAACACGACGGTGTCGCGGAAGTCGGTCGGGATGAACAGCGTCGACACCGATTCGATGATGCCGATGGCAAGCCCGCCGACCACCGCGCCGGGCACGCTGCCCATGCCGCCGAGCACGATCGCCGTCAGCGCCTTGAGCAACGGCAGATCGCCCATCTGCGGAAAGATCAGGAACAGCGGACCGAGCAGCGCGCCGCCCAGCGCGGCGAGCGCACTGGCAATGACGAAGGTGAGGAGGAAGATGCGGCTGGTGTCGATGCCGACGACGCGCGCCGCATCGGCGTTCTGGCTGGTGGCGCGGATCGCGGTGCCGAGCCGGCTGCGGGTGAGAAAAAGCTGAAGCAGGATCACCGTCACAGCGACGGTGCCGATGACGACGAAGTGCTGGACGGTGAAGCTCAAGGAACCGAGCCGCACGATGGTTTCCGCCGTCGGCACGCGCATCTGCAGCGCATTCGGCCCCCACAGCGCGATGGCGCCGTTCTGGATCACCAGGATGAGGCCGAGCGAAGCGACCATCTGCATCTGGATGTTGTCGCGCAGCGGCCGGAACACCGCCTGCTCCAGCACGATCCCGAGCGCCGCGAGCGCAATCATGGACAGCGCGATCGAGGCCGGATAGCTGCCGGTGAGCTTGAAGAAGGCGAAATGACAGACATAGCCGCCGGCCATGAACAGCACGCCATGGGCGAAGTTCAGCACCTGCATGACGCCGAAGATCAGCACCATGCCGAGCGCGACCAGCACATAGATGCTGCCGATCATCGTGCCGTTGACGATCTGCTCCAAAAGCGCCGTCAGCATGAGAGCGCTGTCAGCATGGCCACCCCAGTGAAAGCAGGCGCGGGCGATCAGCCACCGCCGCAGTCCGCGACAAACGGCTCGGGGTAGACGACGCGGCGTCTGCCGTCGTCGCACCACTGGGTGATGTAGACCGGCGGCGACGCCTGCCCCTTGGCGTCGAACCTGATCGGGCCGATGACGCCTTCGACGGAGATGCCGGCGAGCGCGTCGCGGATCGCCTTGCCGTCGCTGACCGTGCCGGCCTTGGCCATCGCCGCCGCCGCCACGTGCAGCCCGTCGTAGGACTGCGCGGCGAAGCCGTGCGACTCCTCGTTGAAACGCGCCTTGTAGGCGTCGTTGAACGCCTTGATGCGCGGCGTCGGCAGGTTCGGCGGGAAGGCGTTGTATTGCGCCATGCCAGCGAGATATTTCGTGTTCAGCCGATCGAGAAACCGGTTCGAGCCCATCGCCAGCGTGCCGATCAGATCGACGGCGAGTCCGGCGTCACGAATCTGCTTGATGGCGAGCGCCCCCGGCTCCTCATCCATCAGCAGCATGACGGCCTTGGCGCCGGAGCTGCGGATGTTGGCGATGTGGCTGGAGAAATCGACCTCGCCGACGTTGAAGTAGCCGACATAGCCGACTTCGACGGACTTCGGCAGCTCCTTGCGCATGCCGTTCAGGCCGCCACGGCCGGCGTCGTTGTTCCAGGCGATGAAGGCGAGCGGCGTGAGCTTCCGCGCCGCCACGTAATCCGCCAGCGCCTTGGTGAGCTGCGTGTTGTTGGCGTTGACGCGGAACGTGTAGGGATTGCCCTGGTCGGTGATGCTCGGCCCGGTCGCGACCGTGACGATCAGCGGCATCTGGAAGTCGGCGGCAATCGGCGATTCCGCGGCAGCCACCGGCGTGCACAATTCGCCAAGCACGACCGGTGTCTTGTCGATCGTCGCCAGCCGCTGCATCACCGAGGCGCCTTCGGCGGCGTTGCACCGCGTGTCATAGACCTTCAACGCCACCTGGTAGGTCTTGCCGCCGGCCTTGACGCCGCCGGCCTTGTTGATCGCGTCCGCCGCAAGCTGAAAGCCGTTCAACTGGAACTTGCCGGGCGCCGCCAGCGGGCCGGTCTGCGCCGTGACGATACCGAAGGTGACGGTGCCGTCGGCCGCGACGGCCAGGTGCAGGGGAGCGATGGCTGCAACGGCGGCGACGAGGAGACGGCACAGCGGGAAGGAATTCATGGCGCGATCCTGGGAGCGGCTTCGAGGTTCATTCAGGGGGCCTAAAGCGGGATGACTTTTCTTCGAATCGTCATCCCGCTTTAGCTTCTTAATTGAGCATGATCTTTTCCGAAAACCGCTTCACACCCCGGATCAAGTCCGGGGCAGGCTTTTTCGGGATCATGCTCTAGGCTTCAAGACCATAGACTCGCAACGCATTGTCCCGAAGCAAAAGTTGCTTCGCCTCCGGGTTCAGGTCCAGCGCATCGACCTCGTCGAGCGTGCGCTTGAACGCCAGCACCGGATAGTCGGTGCCGAACAGCACTTTCCTCCGGCCGTAGGTGTTGATGTAGTGACGGAACGTCGCAGGCCAGTATTTCGGGCTGTGCGCGTCGCAGCCGATGAAGACGTTCTCGTGCTTCCAGGCCATCGCGATCATCTCGTCGTGCCACGGGATGCCGATGTGGATGCCGATCAGCTTGAGCTCGGGGAAATCGCAGGCGATGTCGTCGAGGCAGATCGGCCGGCCGGTGCTGCGCAGCGGGCGCTGGTCGTAATAGACCAGCGACTGGCCGACCTGCATCTGGATCGGCACGCCGAGCTCGCAGCACTTGGCGTAGAATGGATAGTAGCGCCGGTCGTTCGGCGGAAGCTCGAACCAGTGCGGATAGGTGTGCGCGCCGATGAAGCCGAGCTCCTTCACCGCACGCTCGAGATGGCGCAGGCCGCGCATGCCCTCGGTCGGGTCGATGCCGGCCAGACCGCTGAAGCGGTCCGGATGTTGCGCGACGGCTTCGGCGATCCACTCGTACGGCATGTGCCAGGCGCCGGGCGTGCCCTCCTGGCCGAGCTTGCAGGCCACCAGAAACGCGCGCTCGATCCCGGCCGCATCCATCTGCGCGAGCATCTGCTCGAGCGTGACCGACTGCACGTCCTCGGCGGCCCGGCCGATCTTTTTGGTGTGGAATTCGCGCGTCCAGGCCGGCCGCGCGGCGACGATGCGCGGCGTCAGCGGGTTGACGACGATGTCGATGGCGCGAGCGCTTGATTGGCTTGGGCTCAATTTGCTTGTGCTCAGTTTGCTTGGGCCCAATTGGTTGGGCTCAATTTGCTTGTGCTCAGTTTGCTTGGGCCCAATTGGTTGGGCTCAATTGGTTGGGCTCAATTGGTTCGTCTCCGGGCCGCCGGCCGGCAGCAAGCGACGGGGAGTTTATCGCAATGTCGCGGCGTTCGACGCAATAAGTTCCCGCCGAAGCCATGCAGCACAGGCGCCCGCAGCTCTGCCGGATCGAGCTCTACCGGGGAGGTCGGAACAAAAAACCTCAACGTCACGGCCGGTCAGCCGATTTGCGGGTGGGCCGGTTGGACATGATACACTTCGAGACCTGCGTGCCCGGGACCAGGCAGAACTCGAGCTGGAAGGTGGGCAACCCGGACCGGCGAGCCTCCGCAATCCCACCAAACTGCTGCTCGGGCTTGCCGCGCACGGCATCCGCCAGCGGTGAAAAGCAGCCATGAGCGCTCCGGCCGCAGCAGCGGGATCGCCAAAACACCGCCGTTGCCGCGTCCTGCCCCTTGGGCTATGGAGAGCGCGGGCGCCCGTAGCTCAGCTGGATAGAGCGCTGCCCTCCGAAGGCAGAGGTCAGAAGTTCGAATCTTCTCGGGCGCGCCAACCTCCCATCATCATGAGCACGAGAGTATGAACGGCAGGCATACCGGATTCGGCGGTCAATCGGCCGGTCTTGGGCAAAATCGCCGGCGATAATTGGCGCCGTTGCTTGTCACGGCGTAAGGCATTCCCACATCACTCTATTCGTCGGTCAATGCGGCCGCTCCTCATCGCGAACGTGCACCGGCCATCCATACGGTTCGAATCGTTGTTTCGAACGGCAACCCATCAAGGTCTGACATTTCGTGACATTCTTGCCCACAAGCCCCCCGCTCGCCCGAGCCCTGGATGAGCGCAGGTACACCGAGCCAACGCCTGTGCAAACGGCGGTGCTTGCAAATGCAGCCATCGGCCGCGATCTGCTGGTTTCAGCACAAACCGGTTCAGGCAAGACTGTTGCCTATGGATTATCGATTGCGAAGAATCTTCTCGGCGACACGGATCGTTTCGAAAGAAGCGCCAAGCCGCTGGCATTGATCGTCGCGCCGACGCGAGAGCTTGCCATGCAGGTGCAGCGCGAACTCGCGTGGCTCTATCAACATACTGGAGCGCGTATTGTTTCCTGCGTCGGTGGCATGGATCCGCGCCGTGAACGGCGTGAGCTTGGCATCGGCGCGCATATCGTGGTTGGAACGCCAGGGCGGCTATGCGACCACTTGCGGCGCGGCGGTCTCGACGTCTCGGAATTGAAAGCCGTCGTGCTCGACGAGGCCGATGAAATGCTCGATCTGGGCTTCCGGGAGGATTTGGAATCCATCCTCAAAACCACGCCGGACACCCGCCGCACATTGTTGTTCTCGGCGACACTGCCGCGCGGCATCGTGGCGTTGGCCAAGCAATTCCAGAAAAACGCCTTTCGCGTCGAAGTCACAGGCGGCGAACGCGGCCATGCCGATATTGAGTACCGCGCCATCAGGGTCGTCGCGCACGATGTCGAGCACGCTGTCGTCAACGTGCTGCGATATTTTGAATCACCAGGCGCGCTTGTCTTTTGCAACACGAGAAATGCCGTCCGGCATTTGCAGGCGGCGCTCCTGGAGCGCGGATTCTCGGTGGTCGCCCTATCGGGAGAGTTGACGCAGAACGAGCGGACGCACGCGCTGCAGGCTCTGCGGGACGGACGTGCGCGCGTCTGTGTGGCCACCGATGTGGCGGCGCGTGGCATCGACCTGCCGAACCTTGGTCTCGTCATTCATGCAGAATTGCCAAATGACCCAGAGGTTATGCAGCATCGTTCCGGCCGCACCGGCCGGGCGGGCCGGAAGGGCGTGAGTGTATTGTTGGTGCCTCCGTCGCGCCGTCGGCGCGTAGAAATAATGCTTGACCAAGCTGGCATTGCCGCCGTGTGGGGCCCTGCTCCCCAGTCGGAAGAAATCCGCAAACTCGATCAGCAACGCATACTGCTGGATCCTCTTTTGGCGGAGGAGTCGACCGAGGACGATCTGACGCTGGCGCGCGCGTTGCTCGCCGAGCGGTCGCCCGAAGATGTCGCCGCGGCGCTGGCTCGGGTTTATCGCTCGCGGCTTCCTTCGCCCGAAGACATCCGCGATCCCGGCCAAGGCGGTGGTCGATCGCGCGACGATCGCGGCGAAAGACGAATGGGCCGCAACGCGGGCGATGACGAGAGCCGTGTGGGACAAGAATCGAGGAAGAAAAAACCCGGGTTTCGCCACAGCCTGGCGGAGGGCAGCGTATGGTTTCGCGCCAGCATCGGACGTCAGAAGAATGCCGAAGCCCGCTGGCTGCTTCCGATGATCTGCCGTCGGGGCAATATCGGCAAGGAGGACATCGGAGCAATCAGAATTTACCTGGCGCACACCGAATTCGAGATTTCGGCGCAGGCTGCGGAGCAGTTTTCAGTCAACCTGAAGCGCCCCGACAAGGAAGAGAACATCCGCATCGAGGCGCTAGCGGCCGGCCCGCAAGGCGAAGCGTCTGAAAAGGGTGCCGACAAAACTGCGGACAACCGCAAAGCATACGAGGGCAGGGCGCGTCAGAGTGATAAGCCCCGCTTCGAGCGGCGCCAGAAGCCTCATGGTGAGGCCGCTGGCGAAGCCCCGTCAAAATTCGATAACAAGCCCGACTTGGATAAAAGGCAACGACACAAACACAAGCCTACTCATGCGGGGCAGCTACGGCGTGGCCACGCGCCGTTTGTAAAGCCAGCATTCGGCAAGAAGCCGGAGAAAAATAAGTATCGCCGTTGAGACGATGCGTGCCGGGTCATTGAATAGCAGGCAGCCCTTTGATGCGCGGCTTAAATATTATATCGCAATTTCAATGAAATAAGAGTTCGCAGCTTTGTTCTGACCGGCGCGCCATTCTTCCACCGTGGCCGTAACAGACGAAGTCGGACACTCCTCCAATACTGTTCGCGGAGGCTGCCGATATCGTTGTCGCGCCAGGGCGCCGGCAGGCTCGATTGCTCGCAGAAGCGCGCGCTGTACGTCGAGCCCTCTGTCGCGTTCAGTGTGAAGGCGCGGTCGTTCGCGACGTCGTACGTGACGTTCCGGGGCGCCTCGCTCCCCGCCTCGCAAATCACGGCAGTGCTCGATGACGCAATAGCGGGTCGGCCCGAGCTTCTCGGTTTTCGTGAACGTCGCGCTGCGCCGGTCCAGGCGCCGCATGGTGGCTCCCGACAGGGGAGACCAGTCTCACGCCGGCAAGGGCGTGATTGCCGGATGGAGAGCTTGCTCCAACGCATCGAGCACCAAGACCCGCATGCGCCGTTCGCGAGACGCGCCAGCCGACGATGCGGCTGGCGCAGGCCTCAAATCAACGAGGGCGACATGGACGGAGCCTGACCAGGTCGCCGCGCCCATGACATCGGCGACCCAGAGTGGATTCGGCCCAGGGCCTTGAACCGCCGGGCCTGAAGTTCCTCGTGGTGGTCTGCCTTATCTCGAGTTGGTGATCGTTCGGAACTCGGGCTCCGGAATGAAACCATCGCGATTAGGCATCTGAACCTTCGGCAGACTCTCCTTGTCGAGCTTGCCGTCCTCCGGCAGAAGTCCGTTCAGACTGAGGATATAGGCGGAGACCGCATAGGTCTCGTCAACGCTCAGGGATTGCGGTGCCTGATAAGGCATGGCCCTGCGGACGTAGTCGAACAGGGTCGTCGCGTACGGCCAGTAGCTCCCCACGGTCTTGATCGGCCGCGAAGATGCCAGCGTGCCCTGTCCCCCGACCAGGCGGTCCTTGATCCCGTCCTTGCCGTTGACCCCATGGCAAACGGCGCAGCTTTCCTCATAGACCTTCTTGCCCTGCAAGACCGTGCCGCTGCCCGCAGGCAGGCCTTTGCCGTCCGGCCGAACATCGATGTCCCAGAGCTTGATCTCCTCTGGCGTGGCCGGACGACCGAAGTCGGAGGCGACCGCGGCCGAAACCACGAAGCCGGCGACGACTGCGCTCCCGACGAGAGTTCTAAGCGAGAACATTACGCACCATCCCTTTCTCGTCGATGCTCCACGTTTGCTGCGCATTGTAGTGAAACAGCGCATTCGTCCCCACTCGGTCGATAACGGCCTTGCGGTCCGGTTGGACGTTGCCCTTGTCGTCTGTCGAGCGGCTGACGATCTTCGTGGGCCTGCCGTCCCAGTTCCAGTCCATCTGGAAGCGGACCTGCGCCTTAGGCAGAATGGGAAGATTCAGTTGGGCCTGCTTCCAGGACTTGCCGGCGTCTGTGCTGATCTCGACACGCTCGATCTTACCGTAGCCGCTCCAGGCCAAGCCGGTAATGCGATTGTAGCCGGGTTTGATCTGCATCATTCCGGAGGGCGCGGTGATGACCGAATTGATTTCCTGCACCAGCTGAAACTGGCGGGCCTTTCCGTTGGCCAGAAGCTGTGTGTAACGGGCGGTCTCCCAGCGGGTCATGAACGGCTGGTCGCCAAATTTCAGACGCCGGAGCCATTTGATGCTCAGATTGCCTTCCCAGCCCGGGATGAACAGCCGAAGCGGAAACCCATGCGCGGGCCTCAGGGGCTCCCCGTTCTGCCCATAGGCGAGGATGGCCTCTGCCATGACCTCGTCCGTGAGCGGGATGCTCCGCGCGACGCCAGCGGCATCGCCTCCTTCTGCGAGCATCCAGGTGGACCGGCGATTCTTGCCGACCAGGTCGAGAATGAATGACAGCGGCACTCCGGTCCACTCGTGAGTGCTGATCAGGCCATGCGTGTTCTGCACGGTCAGGTTCCCGTCCGCCGTCTTCCAGTTTTCCCAGCCATTGCCGGTGCATTCGAGGAAGGCGACGCGCGACACCGATGGCATCGCCTTGATGTCGTCCATGGTCAGGACCAGAGACTTTTCGGTCATGCCGTGAACGAGAAGGCGGTGCTTGGCCGGATCCAGGTCGGGCACGCCGGCGTGGCTGCGCTCATAGTGGAGGTCCGACGGCGTGATGGTTCCCATCAGCTTGTGCAGCGGCGCCTTCGAATTGATCGCATCGCTCGGGTCGACCTTGCGCATTCCGGGCCCAGCCTCCGGGATGCGGCTGATCTCGACGTGCGGGGATCGTTTGCTGCTTCCCGACAAAGGCTCGCCCACCTCGCGCGCCGGGACGTCGGCAAGCGTGTCGGCATAGGCGTGGCCTACAGCAGCAGCTCCCGCTACGCCCGCTGTCGCGGTCAGGAACCGTCTACGGGAAACAGGCTCCCGTTCCGGGGGCTCGATGGAGATATCGCGTTGTGAGGTCATCCCACCTGTCCTTCTGTTTGGCGACTTGGCGATGTGTCAGCGGCAAGGCGCTGCTCAGTTCGGCGCGGCGATCGCATTCGCAATAAGCTTTTCGGCTGGTGCCAACTTGGCCGCCATGCCACCCGGCAAGCCGTGCTTGCCTTCGAGGCTTGTCGACGGGTTAAGGGTCACGACGGTCTTTCCCTGCTCGCTCTCGCGGACCAGCACGCGCAAAGGAAGCTCAAGGGCGAAGTCGGGAGCCGCGATCATCAATGGCGTCCCACCCTTCGGGTTCCCGTAGATCAAGACCGCGGTCGGCGGCATATCGAGACCCACGGACCGGGCCGCCGCACGATGATCGATGGTGGCGAAAATCGTGAAACCGTTGCCTTCGAGCACGGATCTCAGGCGACTGACCGTGTCCTTGAACGAATAGGCGCTCTGAAGTTTCACCGGTTCCTCCGCGGATGCTCCGCCAATCGCGAAGCTGCCCATGGTCAGACCGGTCGCCAGCAGAACGGCCCGGACAGCTCGTGAGGGACTTGAGTGCGGAAGCGGGCTCACCGACAGGCTCCTTGAGATTCACGACATCCAACCTGCAGGCCGCAGACGATGTTCAGCGTTCCGGCAAGGAACCTGTCGCGCTCAGCATGTGAACGTGTTCCAGTCGAGCATCGACATCGATGCGTCCTCTTCATTCGGACCAGCCGCCCTATGATAGAGGCCAGTCGCTCTCGCTGCTTGACCGGGCGGTTCATTCGCGTGACCGAGCGGATCAAAATTGCTAAGGAACGCGGGGGGCTCTGGAGGACACCGCTTGCCTTCCCGCGATGCGTTCGATGAGCTGTCTGCATTGGCGCCGTTGTTCCGGGTTCGCCCGCAGTTGGAGAGGCTTTGCCAATTCGGAGCCCAATGGGCCTCACCTCACGATCAGCAACCGATCGGTTGGATGCCGTTTCATCTCGTGGCGAAAGGGAACTGCGTTCTCGATGCCGTGGGCCACACGCCCGTTTCTCTTTCTGCCGGCGATATCGTGCTTCTGCCTCAAGGCGATCGGCACGTCATGCGGGCACCCGTCACGCCGACGGCCGCACCGTCCGGTTCGGCAGTGGTGATCCGCCCGAATGGGGCGATCGATGTAGCCTCGAATTCGGACTCGCCGGAGACGGAACTTATTTGCGGCCGGTTGTCTTTCGAGCAGGGGATGGAGAATCTCGCACAGGCGGCATTGCCCTCCATCATTCTCATACGAGCCGGCGATGATCCGTCCGTAGCTCGTCTCAGCGAGCTCCTGCGCACGATCCGGGACGAACTCGTTCAAGCTGAACCCGGCGCGCGTGCCATTGGGACGAATCTGGCAAGTGCCCTGATGATCATGGTGCTGCGGATCCACTTTGATCGCAACGGTGCCAGGGAGGGCATTCTGGGACTGCTCAGCCAGCGCCACACTGCGGGTGCGGTGCTCGCCATGATCCAGGAGCCAACGAAGCTGTGGAGCCTCGATGACCTGGCGCGAGCCGCGAATACGTCTCGCGCAACGTTGGTAAGAAGTTTCAAGTCCCTGGTGAAAAAGGCGCCGCTTGCGTTCCTGGCGGATCTCAGGCTCGAGCTGGCCAAATATAGGCTGGCGACGTCGAACCAATGCCTGACCGACATCGCGCTCGATGTCGGCTATCAATCGCAAAGCGCTCTGACCCGAGCTTTCAGACGGCGCTTCGATCTCACTCCGACCGAGTTCCGCAAGGGCAGGGCCTGACGGCAGCCGCCCCGGGTCAAGATCCACGCCTTCAACCAGCGCACCATTCCTGAAACTGAAGCTACCAAGCGAACGAAGAAGGATGCTGAGGCCTATCCGCGATCTCTTGCGTAGATGTAACGGTCGCCATCTCTCTTATCTAACTCGGCGGCTCGCTTGGTGAAATCTTCCATGGTGCCCTGCCGTGTGCCCCTGTTCAGAACCGTGGCCCGCTGCCGCACAAAACGGCCAATAGTCGCCCATAGTCCCGCGCACCTTCCTCTCAGTCGTTGAATGAGAAGAAGCTGGTTCCGACGTAAAAAGGGATGAGACAGGATTGCGCCGCCCGATCGGCGGCGCAAGGCGGCCTCCACCGAAGCCTTACCAGTACCGGCGGTGGAGGCCCCGGATCCTACTCCGGCTTGACGTTCGCTTCCTTGATGACCTTCTGCCACGCAGCGGTGTCCGACCTGATCGCGTCGGCAAACTGCGCCGCCGTGCCAGCAACCGGGATAAAGCCCCGCGCCTCGACGTTCTTGCGGACCTCCGGCTTCGCCAGCACCGCGGCGAGATCCTTCTGCACCTTCTCGACGATGGCGGGCGGCGTCCCGGTTGGCGCAAACAGTCCGAACCACGAACCCGTGTCGAGGTTGGCGATCCGACCGTCCGTCGCTTCCTTGACGGTCGGAACATCCGGCAGTTGCGACGAGCGCACGTCGGTGGCGACCGCAAGCGCGCGCAGCTTACCGGCCTCAAGAAGTTGCACGAAATTCGAGACGCCGTTGTAGATCGCGTGGATTTCCCCGCCCAGCATGGCGGTGACAGCTTCGTTGGAGCCCTTGTACGGAACGTGGACCAGCTTGATGCCGGCGCTCTGAGCCGTCAGCTCCATGATCAGACGCTGGATGCTGCCGGCGCCGGACGAGCCAAACATGATGCTTTCCGGCTTCGCTTTGGCCAGCGCGATGAACTCTTTGAGATCTTTGGCAGGCGTTCCGTTCGTGACGACCAGCAACATCGGATTCTTCGCGACCATCGCGATCGGCACCAAATCCTTGTCGACTGAATAGGGCAGGTTCGTCATCAGCGCAGGATTGTCGTGATGCTCTGATCCCCGGCGAACAGGAGAGTGTAGCCGTCGGCCGGGCTCTTGGCCGCGGCAAGAGTGCCAATGACGGTGTTGCCGCCAACGCGATTCTCTACAATCGTCGTCTGACCCCAGTGATCTGCCAGGGCATTGGCTACGATTCTCAAAAGCACGTCAGCGCCGCCGCCGGCCGAGAATGGAATTATCAAGCGGACGTTTCGCTGGGGATAGTCCTGGTCCTTCACTTGGGCCTTCACTTGGTCCTTCACTTGGGCCTTCAGTTGCGAGACGAAACCGGACACCAGCAGTGCGGTCATCGCGCACATCATCAAACTGGTCCAACAGTGCCTTTTGGCAGTTCTGTTCGGCCGCATTCCCATTCCTCTTTCCGTTGTTGCTGCGCGTCGAGCCAGGCTGTTTAGCACAGCCCTGACCGATGCTGTCATCGCGTCCAACGACAAGGGTATGGTGCGAAACCTGCTGCGGCAGAGGTCAGAAACTCGAACCTTCCCGGGCGCGCGCCAATCGGTTCGCTTGCGGCTCTTTATAGGAGGTTCGAGCTTCGTTCGGGCGGGCGCGCCAATCTACGTCGGAGCGCGACGCTGCGACCGGCCGGTGCCATCGCGGCACCGGCGCTTCGGCCATTCCATCACGCGGCGACGCCATCGATCGAGCGGCGGATCACCCGTTGCACCTCGGCATTCGACAGGAACAGATCGTGGTTGATGATGCCCCAGCCGGCCGCCGAGGCGTCGATCACCCGCACGCCGAGCCGCTCGATCGTGGCCTTCTCGGCGGCGCCGACCCTTGTCATCCCGCCGGCCAGCCGTCCGGACAGCGCCAGCGCGCGATCGTTGGTCGCGGCGATGACGGTGATCTTGCCGGCGATCGGGCCGATCCGGTCGATCGCCGACGCGAACACGTCCATGTCGATGTCAGGGGCGGCGAACACCACGGCGCCGATCCTTTGTGCCGCCGCGTCGCCATATCGCGCATAGAGCTGACGCAGGCTTTCGAGCGCCAGCATGGTTCCCATGCTGTGCGCGACGATGTGGATCCGGCCGCCGCCAGGTGCCGCGACGATGGACAGCAGCACGCGTTCGAAGCCGTCGCGCGACCACATCGCGCTGTCGCGGTCATAGGCGTAGTCGAACACGCCGGCCCTGGACGGCCAGGAAAACACCATGGTCCGGCCGCGGAACCGGATGCCATCGGAGAGCTGCACGGCATCGAGCGCCGCGGTCTCGAACGTCTGCTTGAAGCCGTGCACGTAGATCAGCACGTCCTGTCCGCCGCCGGCCGATGCGAGAAGATTGCCGACATCGCCCGACACCGGCTCGACCTCGTTCAGGCGCCAGTCGTCAAGCCCGACGGCGGCGAGCGAGAAGCGGCTGTCGCTCGGCGGCTTCAGCTTCGCCCGTGCGACGGTCATGGCAGATGCCCGCTCCGGCCCGAACCAAGGCTTCGTGCGCCCGCCGTTCACCTGCTTGCGCGTGGTGGCGACGAGCAATGTGGGATCGCTCGAGAGCGACGACGCGTCGAAGCGCGTGCCCTGCGCGGCGAGACCCGCGCATCCGCCGAGCGCAAGCGCGCTCGCCAACGACCCAAGCCCGCCGAGCAGCGCACGCCGCGACGCGATCACCTCGTGTTGCAGAAAATGTCGGACGACCACGCAGGACCCCCCAGAAGCACTGCTCGCCGAAAGCCCCGCCCCGATCCGTTCCCTGAATGATGATGGCGGCGAGAAAAGGGCGGGCGGTCCCACGCTTCGATGTCGCGATTCATCACGGCCGGTTCAGGGGCGCGTTTCCGGAGGCGACAACCTCGAGCGTGGCGCGCGCGACAGACACCGTCGATGACCACAAGTGCGGTAGCGCCGCGGAACTTCGGCGGCTATCATGGCGATCGAGCGGCAATTTCGTGCTCATCGTCATTTGCGCAGGGCGCGGCTTTTGACGCTTTCGAAACGTCAGTCGCCTTGTCACGCCAGGAACACCGCAATGTCGAAGGATGCCATGCGCGAGGAGGCCGAGCGGCTGATCAAGGAGGCGATGGCGCGCAACGTCAAGGTCAAGACCGGCAACACCCGCATCGAGACCAAATGCGGCAAGTGCGGCGCGCCCAACCGCGTTTCCGCCGAGCCGGGCCAGACCCGGGTCAAGTTTTCCTGCAAGGAATGCGGACACAAGCAGCAGACGCTGTGAAGCTGCTGCACGGATACGCCTCGGCTCCGCCGATCGCAGTCACAACGGAAACTTGGATCGCATGCTCACCACCTCCCCGGCCCCCCTCACCTTGCAAGCGCATGGCGTCGAGATCCCGGCGCTCGGCTTCGGCACCTCGCCGATGACCGGCAGCATGGCCGCCGCCGAGGTGGTTGCGGCGCTGAAATCCGGCTACCGCCACGTCGACACCGCGCGCAAATACGGCACCGAGCACACGGTCGGCGAGGCGATGCGGCTTTCGGGCGTGCGGCGCAGAGACATCTTCCTCACCACCAAGGTGTCGCACGAGTATCTGCGCGGCGACGACTTCGCGAAGTCGGTGGACGACAGCCTCAGGGCGCTCAAGACCGACTATGTCGATCTCCTGCTGGTGCACTGGCCCAATCCGGAAATTCCGCTGTCCGAAACCATGCCGGCACTGGCGAAGGCCAAGCAGCAGGGCAAGGCGCGCCATGTCGGCGTCGCCAACTTCAACATCGCGCTGCTCGATCAGGCGATCAGGCTCTGCCCCGAGCCGCTCGTCTGCCTGCAGGCCGAGTGCCATCCCTATCTCGACCAGAGCAAGCTCCTCAACGCCGTGCGCTCGCGCGGCATGGCGTTCGTCGCCTATTGCCCGCTCGGCCGCGGCCGGCTGTTCAGCGATCCGGTGCTCGGCGAGATCGCGCAGTCGCGCGGCAAGAGCATTGCCCAGATCGCGCTGCGCTGGCTGGTGCAGCAGGGCCTCGGCGCGATCCCGCGTTCGTCCAATCCGCAGCGCATCGCCGACAATTTCAAGGTGTTCGACTTCACGCTGGGCGACGACGAGATGAAGCGCATCGCCGCGCTGAAGCGCGCCAATGGCCGGATCGCCAACCCTTCAGGCCGGGTGAGCGGCGGTTGGGATTGATGCTCGGCGCACCAAGCGCGCGGGCGCTGATCGCAACGGCCCTGCTGGCGATCGCGGCGAACGCACAGGCGCGCGAGCTTGCGTCGGCGCCCGAGGTCAGCGTCATCGGCTTCTCGCGTGACGGCCGCCTGTTCGCCTACGAGCAGCTCCATGACGACGACGTGTCCGGCACGGTGCTGGCTGCGATCGACGTGATCGCGCGCGACGGCAAGACTTCGATGAAGGGCTTTCCGTTCGGCTTTCTCGGCGTGACACGGAACGGCCAATTTCCGCAGCGCGTCGGCGGCCATAAGATCAAGCTCAGCGACGACGACAGCATACCTGGCGCCAAGAAGCTCGCGGCGCTGCGAACTGCGATACGCAAGCAGACCGCGGCGCAAATGAAGACCCTCGGCATCGGCCGGCCTGGTCGCAGGCTTGCAGGCCGCGCCATCACCGACCGCACCGAGGGCCCCGCCCACGTCGACTTCATATGGGGCCCGACATTGCCGGGGCCCGTGCCGGACATGCAGCCTGTCTATCGGGCCTCGGCGAAATTTGCGCCCGACGATCACGCGAGCTGTATCAACGACCAGAAGACGTCTGATCACACGATCACTCTCCAGGTCGATGAACTCGATCCGCAGAGCAAGGCCGTGCAGGGGACGAGCAAGGTCGAGCTGGCCTGGCCGGCGGGCGAGAACGAATGCGCGAGTGCGCTCCGTATCACCGACGTGATCGCGCCACCCGAGCCGGCGGGCGACGGCCCACGCTTCGTCGTGCTGGTGGTGCTGGCCACGTCATGGGCCTCTCACGCCGAAAACGCCCGTTATTTCGCGGGTTTCGTCCGCGTGCCTTAGCCTGCGCGGTCGCCGAAACGGATTGGCAACCATCAGGGTGCACACTTCCCCCACGCTGTCGCGTGAGGGCGTGCATGAGCGTTCAGGACCAGCCGCGAAATCCGTCGCCGGAGCGGGCGCAGCCCTATGAAATCATGGGCCTCGGCTTCGCCTTCACGGCGGCGGGCCTCTACTTCATGCTCGGCGCCGGCGGCCTCCTGCCGATGCCGGAGGCCAACGGACCGGCCTTCATCGTGTTCTGCGCCGGCGCGGCGTTCCTGTTCGCAGGCCTTACTTGCATGGTCCGCGCCAAAACCGGAATGAGCGATCACCAAGGCGACGTGCCGGATCACGCCGCGCTCGGGCTCAAGCTCTCCTATCGTGTGCTCGGCATCGGCGCCATGGGGGCGCTGGCCACCATCGGCACCTGGATCGCGATCGGCTCGGGCCCGCGCGCGTTCACGATCACGGGCTCGTTCGGAGAAATGCAGACCTCCGGACAGACGCTGGGCCGTGTCGTGTTCGGGCTCGGCGCGGTCATCGTGTGGATCTACGTAGTCGCGCTCACCGTCGGCACGGTCCGCAAGCTCATCAACCGCGGCGGTTGAGCATCATCCCACGCGGATGACGATCTTGCCGAAGTGCGCGCCGGCCGCCATATGGTTGTAGGCCGCCTTCACCTCGTCGAAGCCGAACAGCTTGTCGATCACCGGCTTGACCTTGCTCGCCGCGATCGCGCGGTTGAGCGCCTCGAACATCTGCGTCGAGCCGACGGAAATGCCCTGGATGTTGGCACGGCGGCCCATGATCAAGCCGGGATTGAGCTCGGTCGCGGCCCCGCTCAGGTTGCCGATCATGCTGATCTTGCCGCCGACGCGCAGCGCGCCGAACGAGCGCGTCAGCGTGCCCTGCCCGCCGACCTCGACCACGTGATCGACGCCGCGGCCGCCGGTGAACTCCATCGCCGACCTCTCCCAGTCCGGCGTGGTCTTGTAGTTGATGGTGTGGCTCGCGCCGAGGGTCTTGGCCTTGGCGAGCTTTAAGTCGCTCGACGAGGTGATCACCGACGGCATGCCCATCGCGTGCGCGAGCTGCAAGCCGAACACGGAAACGCCGCCGGTGCCTTGCAGCAGCACCGTCTGCCCGGCGATCAGCCTTCCGTGCTCCATCATCGCGTGCCAGGCGGTGACCGCGGCGCACGGCAGCGTCGCGCCCTCCTCCACCGACAGATGCGCCGGGATCTTCACGACGCCGTCTTCCTCCAGCACCACGTATTCGGCCAGCATGCCGTCGATGCCGCCGCCGAGCGCCGTGGCATGCACATCGGGCGCGGCCTCGCCGCCCGGCCAGCGCTGGAAGAAGCAGCCCGCGACCTTGTCGCCCGCCTTCACACGCCTGACGCCGGAGCCGACCTCGACCACCTCGCCCGCGCCGTCCGACAGCGGCACGATGTTGTCAGGAACCGGCATGCGATAGGTGCCGCGCACGATGCCGAGATCGCGGAAATTGAGCGAGCAGGCAGCGACCTTCACCAGCACCTGGCGATGGCCCGGCTTGGGCTGCGGCCGGTCGACCTTGGTCAGCGCGTCGATGCCGGCGCCGCCCTTGGGCAGTTGATACGCACGCATGGTTCATCCCCTGTCTAGAAGACAGCGTCTATGCGGCCTTGGCTTTGCGCGAAGGCCGGATCAGTACTTCGGCCGAAATGCCAAGTTCCTTGTTCAGCCGGCGGATCATCGCAATCGACAAGTTGCGGCGTCGATTGAGAATCTCGGCGACGCGCGTGCGCGTACCGATCAAAGATTCGAGGTCCTTACGGCTCAGGCCCTGCTGCTGCATGCGAAACTTGATCGCTTCCACCGGATCGGGAGGATCCATTGGATAGCGCGCTGCCTCATAGGCTTCGATCAAGGTAACAAGCACATCCAGACGGTCGCCATCGGCTGTCCCAAGCTTCGCTCCCCAAAGCCGTTCGACTTCGGTGAGCGCCGTTTCATAGCCCCTTTTCGTGCGGATCGGCTTGATCTCATTTCTTCTCATGCATCACCTTTGTCACGTCGATGCGGTCGTAGTCTCGATGCGTTCCGAGCCATTTGATCCAGACGATGCCTTTCTCAAAATCGACAGCGACGACCAGCCGGTAGCTGTTGCCCTTGATATTGAACACGATCCGTTCGGCGGAGACTACGCTCGCCGTCGCATAGAGACGCCTGATATCGGCTGTGCTTCGCCATCGCGCCTTGCGCACCTCGTCGAACCAGGCATCCAACGCCGCCTTGAGCGATGACTGGTCCTTATAACCGGCGCGTGCGTCAACGAACTCCCGCAAAGTGCGCCGGGCGATGATCCGCATGCATCAGAATACTATGCGCCCAAAATGGGCGCAACCCGCTGCCGATTAGAACCACCTATCGGCTGCCGAGGAAATCCTTGGACCATTTGTTATAGTCGGCCTGGCGCAGCAGCTTCTTTTGCATGTCGGCCGAGGCGACATTCTTGAGCTCCGACGGCTTTGTGCCTTCGCGCAGCGCCTTCAGCGTGTTGTAGACGCCCTGCACCCCGGCCCAGAACTGGTGGTGCCCTTGCAGGCAGACGCGCACCTTGCGCGCCGAGAGGTAATCGAGGTCCATCATGTCCTCGGGCACGCTGCCAAGAAACAGCGGCTTCGTCACCGCCTGCGCCACCGCGTCGAGCTGCTCGCGGTTCTTCAGCCCGGCCATGAACAGCATGTCGACGCCGGCCGCCTCGTAGGCCCTGAGCCGCCTGATGGTGTCTTCGACGCCGGTGATGCCGATCGCGCTGGTGCGGCCGACGATGACGAGCCGCGGGTCCTGCCGGCCGGCCAGCGCTGCGCGCATCTTGCCGACGCCTTCCTCGATGGAGATGAGCTGGCTCTCGTCGCCGCCGAACGCGGTCGGCAGCAGCGTGTCCTCGATGGTCAGCGCCGAGACGCCGGCGGTTTCCAGCTCCTCCACCGTGCGCTTGACGCTCATGGCATTGCCGTAGCCGTGATCGGCGTCGACGCAGAGCGGCAATGAGCCGGCGCGGTTGATGCGATAGGCCTGCTGCGCGAACTCGGTCAGCGTCAGCACGCAGATGTCGGGCGCGGCGACCACGCTGAACGAGCCGACCGAGCCCGCGAACATCATCGCCTCGAAGCCCACCTCGGCGGCGATCCGCGCCGAAATGCCGTCATACACCGACGCCGGATAAACACATCGTTCACCATCGACGATGGCGCGCAGCCGCTCGCGCCGCTCGGTCCAGTTCATTGCCCTTGCCCCTTCCAAAACCGGAAATCTGTGCCGTTCTAGCACGCCCGGCCCACGTTCCAACGGCCAACATCCGGATGCGATCGGAAGACTTGCGCGCGCTGCGGAAACGTCGGGCTAACCGTCATGCGCCATTAAGCTTCACAACGCCGGCGTTTTCACCGCTTCTTACGCTTCCCCGATTAGCATCCGCTACACCACTTCAAGGCTACGTCGTTTCACAATGGAACTCGACGTCAACACGCTGTTCCTGGTGACTATGCAGGTCGAGACCATGCTCGGCCTGCTGCTGTTCTTCGTCTGGGCGCAGAATTTCAGCAAGCGCGCGCTCGCGTGGTGGGGCAGCGCCCATTTGCTGCGCGCGGCGTCGATCATGCTGCTCGGTACGCACGGTTCGGCGCCGGACTCGCTGTCGATCGATTTCGGCAACGCGCTGCTGTTCGCCTCCTTTGCGCTGACCTGGTGCGGCGCCCGCGTGTTCGACCGGCGTCCGCCCGAGCCGGCACTGGCGCTGATCGGCGTCGCGCTCTGGCTCGTGGCCTGCCGGGTGCCGGCGTTCGCGGCGTCGCCGGAATTGCGCCTGCTGACCGGCTCGGGGATCGTCACCGCCTATACCTGGCTTGCGGCCT
The DNA here is from genome assembly GCA_019746355.1 of Xanthobacteraceae bacterium. The sequence goes on from JAIESC010000001.1 coordinate 70,997, forward strand.
ACGAATTCTGGCGCAACCGCGAGGAAGAGCTGGTGTCGCGCTGGCCGGCGATCTTCATGCTGTTCGCGCACGGCGCGCTGTTCCTGCTGCGCACCCCCACCATCGCAGCGGCCATCATGCCGGCCGGCGACACGCTGGCGCTGAGCGGCTGGACCGAGCTCCTGAGCCTTGAAGGGCTGCTGTTCACCATCTCCATCGCCTTCATCCTGCTGGCGATGGCGAAAGAGCGCACCGAGTATCATCATCGCAACGCGGCGAGCACCGACCCGCTCACCGGCATCCCCAACCGCCGCGGCTTTCTCGAGCAGGCGATGGCGCAACGTGCGGCGGCCGGCGCCAACAGCCCGGTCGCGGTGCTGCTGTTCGACATCGACCACTTCAAGCTGGTCAACGACCGCTTCGGTCACGCGGTCGGCGACCGCACGCTGCAGATCTTCGCCGACACCGCGAACGCGCAAATCGGCGGTCTTGGCGCGGTCGGCCGCTGGGGCGGCGACGAGTTCGTCGCGGTGATGTTCGACACCAGCCGCGAGATCGCGGCGACCGTCGGCGAGCGCATCCAGCAAACCTTCGAGGACGCCGCGGCCGACATCGACGGCCGGGTGATCGGCGCGACGGTGAGCACCGGCGTGGCGTTCAGCGGCCACGGCTCGTTCGAATTGCCGGCGCTGCTGCTGCAGGCCGACCGGGCGCTCTATCGTGCCAAGGAAGACGGCCGCAACCGCGTCGCCATTACGATGGCGGACACCCGCGCGCTGGACGACGAGAACGCGAGCAATATCGTGACGCTCCGCCGCCGCGACGCGGCTTAAGTCCTTTTCACAGCACCGCATCGCCGTTCCGCAAACGCGGAACCTGGTCGCAACCGGCTTTCCGGCTGGGCGCGTCGAGATTATGATTTCTTCCGGCATGGCGCCTGGCGCGATGCTCCGCTGACAACCAAGCGCGACAACAAAAGAACGGAACCTGGGGAGGTTACGATGCCTTGTGCCGCTCACCGCGGGCATTTGTCCGCTTTCGCGTCCACGCTGCTTGCTTCGACTCTGTTCGCTCAGCCCGCGCTCGGCGAGGCGCCCAAGGTCGGCGATCCGCCCGAGGCCAAGGACATGCGCCTCGTTGGAACGAACGATCTGCAGGCGCGCAGCGCCTACCAACCGACCATTCACAAGCAGGGTGACCGCACCATCGCCTATATCGGCCATCACGGCGGCACGCCCGACGTACCGAAGCCGATGAACCCGATAACCGGACAGGCGGAGTTCAACGGCACCTCGATCGTCGACGTCACCGATCCAGCGAAGCCGAAATACCTGGTCCATCTTCCCGGCCAGGAGGGAAACTTCGAGCGCGGCGGCGCGCAGATGACGCGCGTCTGCGACGGCAAATCCCTGCCCAAGGGCGACCCGAACGCCGTGTACCTCCTGCGCTCGTTCGGCGGCGCCGGCCACGAAATCTGGAACGTCGCCGATCCGTCGAAGCCCGTTCTCGTCTCGAAGCCGAGCTGGGACTTGCGGGACACGCACAAGAGCTGGTGGGAGTGCGACACCGGCATCGCCTACCTCGTGTCCGGCGTCAGCGGCTGGCGCAGCCGCCGCATGACCGAGGTGTTCGACCTCAGCGATCCGGCGAAGCCTGTGAAGATCCGCGACTTCGGCCTGGTCGGCCAGGAGCCGGGCACCAGCGGCACGGTACCGACCGATCTACACGGCATGATCTCCACAGGGCCGCAGGGCAACCGCGTCTACTTCGGCTACGGCACCAACAAGGGCGGCGTGGTACAGATCGTCGACCGCGAAAAGCTTCTGAAGGGCGCCAAGGAGCCGACGCCGGAGAACCTGACCTATCCGATCGTGACGCAGGTCAGCCTGCTGCCGATTTCAGGGGCACACACCACCGTGCCGCTGCTTGGCGTGCCGGTTGCCGAATTCGCCAAGGACAAGGACGGCAAGGTCCGCGACTTCATGATGATCGTGAACGAGCAGATCCTGAACGAATGTCAGGAGCCGCGGCAGATGGTGTACTTCATGGACGTGACGATCGAGTCGCGGCCGATGGTGGTCTCCAACTTCAACGTGCCAGAGGCGAGCGGCAACTTCTGCGATCGCGGCGGCCGCTTCGGTGCGCACTCGGCGAACGAGAGCACCGCGCCGGTGTTCCACAAGAAGGTTGCATTCTTCACCTGGTTCAACGGCGGCGTTCGCGCCGTCGACATCCGCAATCCGTATGGGCCGAAGGAGATCGGCTACTTCATCCCGCCGATCACCGAGGCGACCGACAAGCGCTGCATTAAGGTTGACGGCAAGGACCGCTGCAAGATCGCGATCCAGAGCAATAATCTTGAGACCGACGACCGTGGCTATGTCTATGTGGTCGATCGCGCCAACACCGGCCTGCACGTTCTCGAGTTGACCGGCGAAGCGCGGAAGATCGCGGGACAACCTTAAAGCGGGAGCATGATCTTTTCCGAAAACCGCTTCACACTTTTCGGGATCATGCTCTGGCGGTTCAATCGCAACGGAGAGCCGCCTTTGGCGGACGTCGCGCCCGCTCGAGCAAGACTGCCGCGCCGCATCGCCATCGTGCTTGCGTTCGGCATCGGCGGCGCCGTGGCGCTTGCCACCTGGGGCTCGCTCAAGCTCACCACACCAAGCGATGCGGCGCATGCGCCGCATCCGGTGTGGAGCGAGGTGCCGTGGCCGTTCCCGATGGATGAGTGGGGCCGGGGCAAAGCGTTCCGCTGCCCGGCCGCGAACTGCGGCGCCGAGATCAACGTCTATCTTCGCGCCAAGATCGGCTTCTGCAATTGCACGGGCGGCATTGCCGATGACGAGGAGCTGGATCGGCTCAGCGACTTCCATCTGGCCGGCGGCCCTGTGACCGCGGTCAAAGCCGGACAGCCGATCGCGGTGGGGTGGATGAAGGGCCGAAGCCGGCCTTTTCGGATTGCGAATGCAGGGAACAGCGCGCTCGCGTTGTCGACGGCGTTTCACAACGAATGCGACGCACTGGTCGGCACCGCGGTGTTCGACCGCGCGCGGCTCGCCGACATCGAGCCCGCGGTGATCGGCTTTCTCAACAGCCAAGCCGCGCTCGACTGGGCCAGGGTCGAGCTGGGACTCTGATTCATGTGTGAGCATGATCTTTTCCGAAAACCGCTTCACACCCCGGATCAAGTCCGGGGCAGGCTTTTTCGGGATCATGCTCCAGCCGTCACGTCTTCGGATGGGCCGGTGGCGCGCTGAACCGCAGCACCGCCCACCCACCGATCGCCGACAGCAGCGAGCCCAGAATCACGCCGATCCTGGTCTGATCCTTGAACGATCCGGTCTCGCCAAACGCCAAGAGCCCGATGAACAGGCTCATGGTGAAGCCGATGCCACATAGGAGCGACAGCCCGTAAAGCTGCATTCCGGTCAAGCCGCCGGGTCGTCGCGCGACCCCCAATTTCACCGCGAGCCACACAGAACCGAACACGCCGATCTGTTTGCCGACAAAAAGCCCGAGCATGCAGCCCAGCGTCACCGGCTGAAGCAAGTACGCGAAGCCGATGCCGCCGAGCGGCACACCCGCGTTGGCAAACCCGAACACCGGCATCACCAGGAAGGCGACCCAGGGCTGGATCGCGTTTTCGAGGTTGTGCAGCGGCGAATGCGCGTCGTCGGGATGGCCGGGTGACGGCTTCAACGGCACGGTGAGCGCGAACAGCACGCCGGCGACGGTGGCATGCACGCCGGACCTGAGCACGAAAAACCACAGCAGCAGGCCGAGCGGGATGTAGACGGCGAGGCGCATCACGCCTGCGCGATTGAGCACGACCAGCGCGGCGAAAACCGCTGCAGCAGCCCCGAGCATTGGTAGCGACAGGTCGCTGCCGTAGAACAGTGCGATGATGACGATGGCGCCGAGATCGTCGACGATCGCCAGCGCTGTGAGCAGCACCTTGACCTGAACCGGCGCGCGCGAACCGACCAGCGACAGCACCGCGAGCGAGAAGGCGATATCGGTCGCCGCCGGGATACCCCAGCCGCGCGCGGTTGCCGCCGGCGGCTGATTGAACGCGAGATAGACCAGCGCCGGCGCAATCATGCCGCCCAGCGCCGCGATGCCCGGCAGAACGCGGTGCGACCAGAGCGCAAGATGACCGTCGAGCAGCTCGCGCTTGATCTCGAGCCCCACCATCACGAAAAACAGCGCCATCAGCGCGTCGTTGATCCAGTGCAGCACGCTGAGGCCGAGCACCTTCGTCGCCAGCGTCGACTGGTAGAGACCGGCCGCGCCCGAATTCGCGGCCACCATCGCCGCGGCAGCGCTGGCAATCAGGATCAGACCGCCGCTCGCCTCATGGCTGAGCAGTCTCCGCAGCGCAGACGGCGGAGGATGGAGGGGCCGCGGTGTCATAGTTCATGCCTGCCAGCAAGCGCCGCCAAAAACAACCGAGGGCCGCTTCCGCGGCCCTCGGTAAATCGCCGTTACGTCGCCGTATCGCGCATCAGTGCGCCGCGGCCGCGACACCCGTGCCGATCGGGCAGGACACGCCGGTGCCGCCGAGCCCGCAATAGCCGAACGGATTCTTCGCCAGATACTGCTGGTGGTAGTCCTCGGCGAAGTAGAATTCCGGTGCGTCGAGAATTTCGGTCGTGATCGCGCCGTAGCCCTTGCCGGCCAGCGCCTTGCCGAACATCGCCTTCGATTCCTGCGCGGCTTGCTTCTGCGCCGCCGAGGCCGTGTAGATGCCGGACCGGTACTGCGTGCCGACGTCGTTGCCCTGACGCATGCCCTGGGTCGGGTCGTGGCTCTCCCAGAAGGTCTTGAGCAGCGTCTCGTAGGACACCTTCCGGGGGTCATACACCACGAGCACCACCTCGTTGTGGCCGGTGCGGCCCGAGCACACCTCTTCATAGGTCGGGTTCGGCGTATGGCCCGCGGCATAGCCCACCGCGGTGGTGTAGATGCCGTCGCCGAGCTCCCAGAACTTGCGTTCTGCGCCCCAGAAGCAGCCCATGCCGAAGATCGCGGTCTCGAGGCCCGCCGGATAGGGTCCCTTCAGCGGGTTGCCGTTGACGAAGTGGTGGCTGGCAGTGCGGATCGGACTTGCCCGTCCCGGCAGTGCATCGGTCTTGGACGGCATCTCAAGCGACTTCTTGAAACCGAACATCGTTCGTTCTCCTCAATCGTTGCCATAAATATAGGCCGGTTTGCCGCATTCGGCACCCGGCTTGCCGTCACATTCGGGCCATTTCAGCAAGGACGCGGCTCACGGCCGCGCGAACAGGCGCACACGGACTGTTTCCCTCGCGGCCCGAGACACTTATGCTGCCGCGTTTTTCGGATTCGGGTGGAGGCCCCATGACCAGGCTGAAGATGTTCGTTTGTGCCGGCGCTGTGGCGCTGCTGGCGGCGTTTCCCGCGCGCGCCCAGACCGTGCCGCCGCCCTACGGGCCGCCGATCGGCATCGAGAACGCCCGCAAGATCATGACCGCGGCCGAGGCCGAGGCCGCCAAAAACAACTGGGCCGTGGTCATCGTCATCATCGACAGCGGCGGACACATCGTCATGCTGCATCGCCGGGATGACGTGCAGCTCTCCTCGATCGAGATTTCGCAGGGCAAGGCCAAGACCGCGCTGATGTTCAAGCGCCCGTCCAAGGTGCTGGACGACGCCATCTCCGGCGGCGGGCCGGGCCTGCGCTTTCTGGCGCTGAAGGACATCGTGCCGCTCGAGGGCGGGCTGCCGATCCTGATCGACAACAAGATCGTCGGCGCCATTGGCGTCTCCGGCGTGCTGTCGGCGCAGGACTCGCAGGTCGCGCGCGCCGGACTTGACGCGCTGAAGTAGGACGCCGCGATCGACCGAACGACGCGGGGATCCGCTTGGAATTGAGGGACTACGTCTTTGGATCACCGCCCGCACATCGTCGTGGTCGAAGACGAGGCGACGCAACGCCAGCTTCTCTGCGACTACCTCGACAAGCAGAACTTCCGCGTCAGCAGCGTCGACGGCGGCGTCGCGTTGCGGCGGCTGGTCGAGCGCGAGCTGCCGGCGCTGGTGCTGCTCGACGTGGGGCTGCCCGGCGAGGACGGCTTCGTGCTGGCGCGATGGCTGCGCGAGCGCAGCGGCCGGATCGGCATCATCATGGTGACGGCCGCGTCCGATACGGTCGATCGCGTGGTCGGCCTCGAGACCGGCGCTGACGATTACATCGGCAAGCCCTACGAGCCGCGCGAGCTGCTCGCCCGCATCAAGAGCGTGCTCCGCCGCGTCACCGGCACGCCCTCGGCGTCGGGCCCGCGCGTGCGCATGGGCCGCCGGGTGCTCGATCTGGAGAAGCGCGTGCTGGTCGATCCGCAGGACGGCAGCGAGGAGACGCTGACCGCGAGCGAGTTCGATCTTTTGAAGCTTTTTGCCGAGAACCCCAACCGGCCGCTGCAACGCGACTGGTTGCTGGAATCGGCGGCGCATCGCGAAATGGAGGCGTTCGACCGCGCGATCGATTTGCGGATCACCCGGCTGCGCCGCAAGATCGAGGTCGACCCGGCCCATCCGGATTCGATCCGCACGGTGCGCGGGGTCGGCTATATGTTCGTGCCGCCGAAGGATTGACTGGCTTTTGAACCTGAACCGTCCATAGGCCCACTGTTACCGGCCAAAATCTCATTTGCAGGAGTTGTCCATGTTCTTGAATGTCTCTCGCGGCTCGACGGCCATTCTGCTGGCGCTGACATTTCTGCCGGACGTGGCGCGGGCCGAGTCGCCGGAGGGCCCCGTCGCGATCCCGCAGGAACCGCTCGCCACCCGCGCCTCGCTGCCGCCGCCCGCGCATCCGTTCGCGGCGATGGCCGGCAACTGGAGCGGCGGCGGCTCCATCGAGCTGACAGGCGACATCAAGGAGAACCTGCGCTGCCGCGCGACGTACAACCACGGCGCGGCCAACAACAGCCTCGCGCTCAACATCCGCTGCGCCAGCGACAACTACAAGTTCGAGCTCGCCAGCAACGTGGTCGAGCGCAACGGCCGCATCTCCGGAACCTGGAGCGAGGCCGCCTACAAGGTGTCGGGCAATATCTCCGGCCGCATGGTCGGCAACAATATTGCAGCGCTCGCCCAGGGCGACAGCTTCAACGCCGATCTCTCGGTGACGACCACCGCCAACCGCATGATGGTGACCATGACGCCCAAGGCCACCTACGTCATCGCGGTGAAGATGGCGTTCAACCGGCCCGGCCGTTAACTTCGCGGCGCGCCGATCTCGGCCAACGCCCGCCGCAGCTCGGCCGCGAGCGGGCCAAGCCCGCTGCGGCAACGTTCGCGATCGCCGGCCTTGCCCGCTTGCTCCAGCGCCGCCGCGGCGGAGCCGACGCCCTTGGCGCCGACGGCCTGCGCCGCGCCCTTGAGCTTGTGCGCCGCCGCCGCCAGCGCCGCGAGATTGCCGGCCTTCGAGGCGCTGTCGATCTCGCGCTGCGTGTCCACCGCGGTGTCGCGGAACTTGCCGAGCAGCGAATTGATCGCGGCCTGATCGTCGCCAAGCCAGGCACCGAGCACCGAGCGGTCGATGGCGCTGCCGGCCTCGTCGGCCTTCGGCGCCGCCGGACCTTTGCCGTCGCCGACCGACAGCCACCGCTCGAGCGTGGTCTTGAGCCGCTCGATGTTGACCGGCTTGACCAGATAGGCATCCATGCCGGCCTCGATGCAGCGCTCCTCCTCGCCCTTGAGCGCGTTGGCAGTGACGGCGACGACCGGCGTGTGGCCGGACCGCTTGCCCTCCCTCTCGGCTTCGCGGATCCGCGCCGTCAGCTCGTAGCCGTCCATGCGCGGCATGTGGATGTCGGCCAGCACGGCGTTGTAGCGCCCGGCGGCCCACGCATCCAACGCCTCGACGCCGTCGTTGACGCTGTCCGCCGCAATCCCGAGCAGGTCGAGCTGGCGCACCAGCACCTCGCGATTGACAGGATGGTCGTCGACCACCAGCACGCGGAAGTGCTCGCGGCGCTTGGGCGTCAGGCCCTTCGCCGTGTCCGGCCGCAGCAGGACCGCGAGCGGCGAATCCGCGGGCGCGGCCTTCAGCGTCAGCGACACCGTGAAGGTCGAGCCGTTGCCCGGCGTGCTTTCGATCTTGACGGCGCCGTCCATCAATTCGGTCAGCCTCCGCACAATGGAGAGGCCGAGGCCGGTGCCGCCGAACTTCCGCGTGGTCGAGGAATCGGCCTGCGCGAACGGCTGGAACAGACGCGCGCGCTGCTCGGCGCTGAGGCCGATGCCGGTGTCGGTCACCGCGAGCGTGACGCGCGTCGCGCCATCGCCGAGCGGCTGCGTGCCGGCGCGGACCTTGACGCCGCCGTGTTGCGTGAACTTGATCGCATTGCTGACGAGATTGAACAGGATCTGCCGGACCCGCGTCGGATCGCCGACCAGCGCGTCGTTCGAGCCGGCCTCGATGACGGACTCGATGCTCAGCCCCTTGGCCGCCGCCTGTGGCCGGAAGGTATCGACCGAGCCGTCGATCAGGCCGGACAGCGAGAACGCGGTCTCCTCCAGCTCCAGCCGCCCGGCCTCGATCTTCGAGAAATCCAGCAGGTCGTCGATGATCCGCAGCAGCGCCTGCGCCGAGTCACGCATGGTCGCAACGCTGCGGCGCTGTCCGTCGTCGAGCCCCTGATGCTCCAGCACCTCCATCATGCCGAGCACGCCGTTCATCGGCGTGCGGATTTCGTGGCTCATGGTGGCGAGGAACGTGGACTTGGCCTGGGTCGCGGCTTCCGCTTCGATACGCGCAGTTTCGGCGGCTTCCTTGGCCGCGGCGAGCGCCGCCTCGCGTTCGCGGAGCGGCGTGATGTCGTGGTAGACCCCAAGCAAGCCGCCGTCTTCCAGCTCGCGGAAGATGTATTCGATGTAGCGCCCGTCATAAGTCTTGCGCTCGTAGTGGTTGCCGCCGGGATGGCGCATGCGCCCGGCGATCTCGACGACCTTGGCGTCGATGTCGCCGACCGGCCCGTATTCGCCGTTCTCGATCAGCTTGCGGATCAGCTTGAAGCCGGAGTCGCCCGGCTGCACGACGTCCGGCGTATAGCCGTGCGCCTCGCGATGCCGGCGGTTCGAGAACACCCAGCGGAACTCCTTGTCGAACAGCGACACGCCGTCGACCAGGTTGTCGAACACCATCTGCATGATGTGGTGCGTGCGCGCGACCTCGTCGCGCGCCTTCTCGGCCGCGTCCTTGGAGATGGCGAGCGCTTCCTCGCGGTCCTTCAACTCGGTGATGTCGCGCGTCACCACGATGGTATCGCCGTTGCTCAGCGGAACAAAGCGGAACTCGAGATGCAGCCCTTCGGCGGTGCGCCGCTCGAAGTAGGCGCCGCCCGGCTTGGCGATGAATTCGAAGCGGTTGCGCGCCAGCTCTTCGGCATTCGCGGAAGGGCCGAAATCGCCGCGCTGCGCCTGATAGCGCAGGACATCGAGCAGGAAGACACCGGACTTTGCCATCTCCGGCGGCAAATTGATGAAGTCGATCAGCGCCTGGTTGGTGAACTTCATCCGGAATTCCGGATCGAACAGCGTGACGCCGTCGCTCATGTTGTCGAGCACCGACTGCATCAGGCTGCGCGCCTGCTCCACCGCCTGCTCGCGGTCCTTCAGCTCAGTGATGTCGCGGTGCACGCCGAGGAGCCCGCCGTCCGAAAGCGGCTTGTACACGAACTCGACGTGACGGCCGCTCACGGTCTTGCGGTCGTAGCGGATGCCGCCCGGGGTCAGCATGTCGGCCCGGCGCTGCCTGACCGTCGTCTCGACGTCGTCAATCGGTCCGAAATCGCCGCGCTTCGCCTGGAAGCGAATGACGTTCTCAATGGAACGGCCGGATTGCGTCACCTCCTTCGGCAGGGCGAGCTTGTCGCGGAACTGATCGTTGCCGAAGACGAAATTGAAATCCTTGTCGATCAATATGACGCCGTCGTTCATGTTGTCGAGGACGGTCTGCATCACCGCACGGGTGCGCTCGATGTCCTCCTTCGCATCGGCCAGTGCCTGCTCGCGCTCCTTCAACTCGGTAATGTCGCGGTAGACGCCGAGGATGCTGCCGTCGGCCAGCGGGTTGTAGGTGAACTCGATATAGCGGCCGGCGAGCGTCCGGCGTTCATAACGTCCGCCCTTCGGATTGCGGATGATCGCGGCTATCTCTTGGACCTTTTTCTCGATCCCGCCCTCGTCGAGCGGGCCATATTCGCCGCGCTGCGCCTGGAAGCGGATCATGTCGTAGCCGTCGGCGCCGGCCCTGAGCAGCTCGGCGGGATAGCGCTGGCGGTGAATGTGGATGCGGTTGCTGAACCGCCAGCAGAAATCCTTGTCCCACAGCGTAACGCCGTCGCCCATGTTGTCGAGCACGGTCTGCATCAGCGCGCGGGTGCGCTCGACGTCCTCCTTCGCCGCGGCCAGCGCCTCCTCGCGCTGACGCTGCTCGGTGATGTCGCGGAACACGCCGAGAATGCCGCCGTCGGCAACCGGCTTGAAGCTGAACTCGATGAGCCGTTCGCCCTGCGGACGCACGTACTTGGCGCCACCCGCCGCGGTGATCCGCTCCTTGGCGGACCGCACACGCCGCTCGACGTCGGCCTCGCTCGACACCGAACCGTAGTCGCCGCGCCGCGCCTGGAACATCATGATGTCGTGAACCGGGGTGCCCGGGCGCACCAGCTCGGGCGGAAGCTTGCGCGCCTCGATCTGCTGCCGGCTCATCAATTGCAGACGCATATCCTTGTCGATCAGCGTCACACCGTCGTCCATGTTATCGAACGCGGTCTGCATCACCTGGCGGGTGCGCTCGATCTCCGCCGTGCGCGCCTGCACCTCGTTGAACAGCCGCAGCGTCTCGATGGCGATCACCGCCTGGTCGGCGAAGGTCGCCATCAGCTCCATCTGGGCCGGCGTGAACGGCACGACCTTTTTGCGGGTCACCGTAAGGACGCCGATCGGCTCGCCCTCGCGCATCAGCGGCACACCGAGCATCGCGCGGTATTCGTTGAATTCGAGCGGGCCCCTCCGCTCATATTCTTGGTCGAGCTGAACATCCGGAATCTGAACGATCGCGCGCGCCTGCACGGTACGGCCGGCCAGTGAATCGCGGCCTGGCCTGACCGGTCGGCGCAACATGGCCTCCGTCAGTCCGGGCGAGTAGCCATGGCTCGCCGTGACGCGGAACAGCTCGCCGTCCCGCTGGAAGATGTTGGCGGCGTCGGCGTCGCACAGCCGCGAGGCCGACTCGACCAGCCGATTGAGCACGGTGGGGAGATCGACGCGGCCGTCGCTGATCAGCTTGAGAATGTCGGCGGCAGAACGCAGCGCCTCCTCGCGGTGTTTGGCCTCGGTCACGTCGTGACCGACCGCGAGCACCCTGCCGCCCGGCAGCGGGTTGAAGGTAAATTCCACGAGTGCGCCGTTGCCCGTGCGCCGCACGTGACGGCTGCCCTTCGGATCGCGGATGCGCGCCGCGCGTTGCTGGATGATCTCCTCAACGTCGACGTCAGGACCGTAGTCGCCGCGCTCCGCCATGAACCGCAGGCCGTCGTAGCCGGAAGCGCCGGGCCCGCCGACCTCCGGCGTGTAGCGATGGAGATCGTAGAGCTTGCGGTTGACGAACTCGATCTTGAAGTCCTTGTCGAACAGCTGAACGCCCTCATTCATGTTGTCGAGCACGATCTGCATCACCTGCCGAGTGCTCTCAGCGTCGACGCGGGCGGCTTCGGCGGCCTCCTTGGCGGCCGCGAGCGCGTCCTCGCGCTCCTTCAGCGCGGTGATGTCGCGGTGGACGCTGAGGATCATGCCGTTGTCGAGCGGCTTGTAGTTCACCTCGATGTAATGGCCGCTGGCCGAGCGCCGCTCGAAGCGCACACCGCCCGGCGTGCGCATGTGCTCGACCTCCCGGCGCACCTTGGCCTCGATGTCGGGCACGCGTCCGAAATCGCCGCGCCTCGCCTGAAAGCGCCGGATCTCGCTCAGCATGCTTTCGGGATAGGCCACATCCGCCGGATAGTTCTGGAACTCCATCATCCGGTTGTTGATGAAATGCACACGCACATCGTCGCCTTCCGGCGTCATCAGCGCGATGCCGTCATCCATGTTGTCGATCATGGTGGCGAGAATTCTGCGCGTGCGTTCCGTTTCGCGCCTGCGATCCTGAACCTGCCCGAACAGCCGCACCGTCTCGATGGCGATCACCGCCTGATCGGCGAAGGTGGATATCAGCTCGAGTTGCCTGGCGCTGAACGGCCGGCCGACCGATCGTGTCAAGGTGATGACACCGACCGGCTCGCCGTCGCGCATCAGCGGCACACCGACGATGGTGCGGAAGTCCGCGACCTTGTGAACCTCTGGCCAATGGTATTCGGAGTCGGCCGCGATGTCGGGAACGTGGATGACCCGCCGCTCGATCGCGGTGCGGCCGACCATGGTCGCGCGCGTGGGTGCGACCTTCAGGTCGCGCAGGAAGTCCTCCTGCTTCTGGTTCAGTCCCTCTTCGGCAACAAGACGATAGTGATCGCCCTCGCGCCGGAAGATCAGTGCAGCGTCGGCCTCACAGAGCCGCACGGCCGCCTGCACCACGGCGTCGAGCACGGTCTGAAGCTCGAAGGTCGCGCGGCTCATCACCTTGAGCACGTCGGCCGACGCCATCAGCGCCTCATCGAGATGCTTGGTCTCGGTGATGTCGCCGGCCGCGCCCACCATGCGGTAGGCGTAGCCGTCGGGCCGTCGCAGCGCGATGCCGGCCTGCCGTGCCCAGCGCCAGTTGCCGGCCCCGTCGCGGTAGCGCAGCTCCATCGAAAAGCGCGGCGTCTTGCCTTTCAGGTGCTCGGCGAGGGTGTACTTGAACAGCGGCTGGTCGTCGGGATGGATCCGCGTGGTCCAGTCGCTCGGCCGCCGCATGTGCTCGGCCTTGAGGCCGAGGATCTTGAACAGGCCGGGGGCGAAATAGACGGTGTCGTTCTCGATGTCCCAGTCGTAGAGGTTCTCGTTGATCGACTCGAGGGCGAGCGCGTAGCGCTCCGCGTCCGGCGGCGACTGCATCGCCTTGAACTTATGCCTTGATTTTTCGGCAGCTTGCGCCGAACCCGCCCCGCTCTCGCTCGCGTTCTTGGCTTTGTTCTTGGCAGTCTTGGTTTTGGCCTTGCCGGCAGCACGGGACATGCGCGAATTCGGCATCAAATTGATCCCCCACATGTCATAGTGGGAGGCCTTTGTATCGTCGGTGTTTCGCCGCAGGCGGGATTTGTATCGTTTGTATCGCCGTCCGGAAAAACCGGACGGATTGGCTGACAGCCGGGCCATTGCAGCAATTCATTGCCGATCATCGCCCGCGATACCGACGATACAATTTACCCTTACCGTGACATTCGGCCGATACCGGCCGCGCCTAACGTGGCCCCATCGAATTCACGGGGCCTGCCATGACCAAGACCGTCAGCATCTACGCAGCGCAAATCCTGCTCGGCGTGATCGCGATCGCCGCGGGCTACGCCAAGCTCGGCGGCTCGGGCGTGATGGCCCAGCAGTTCCAGGCGCTGGGTCTCGGCCAGGGACTCCTGATGATCGCCGGCTCGGCCGAAATCCTCGCCGGCCTCTGCCTGCTGCTGCCGCGCGGCGGCATCCTCGGCGCAGTGCTGCTCGCCTGCGTGATGGTCGGCGCGCTCGGCGTCACCATCGGCCATGTTGCGAGCGCCGTGGCGCATTCGGTGCCAGCCTCCTCCTTCACCTCGACCAGCTATCAGTCGATCGCCAAGTCCAGCCGCCACAACAACGGCATGATCCAGATCGTCCGGCCGCGCACTGAGTGGGACATCTGACGGATTTCAGCCAGCGCTCAAATATTTCAAGGGCGTGCGACACCGGCCTCAGACAGCCTTTTCGGCGGCCTGGGGCCGGTGGTCCTTTCGGACATAGGCGAGCCATAAGCGCGTTTACGCGCGTCTTCGACGCGCTATGGCGACGCCGTCCTTCGGACGGCTATGCGCGAATCAGTCGCGGGCGTAGCCGATCAGCGGCTTCTTCTTCCGCCCGAGCACGATCAGAACAATGCCAAGGACGCAGAAGATCAGCGATGCCGGCTGGTCCAGCACCGTCGCGACGCCGATCTGCCAGGCCTCGACGCCGGCCTTCTGCTCGACCAGTCCCTGGAAGGCCTTCAAGCTTCCTTCGTGCAAGGCACTCCAGACATAGCTCGTCTTGGTGACCAGAATGCCGCCGTCGGAAATCGACCGGATGCCGTCGTAGACCACGAAGATAAAAGCCAGAGCGAGTAGCAGCAGCCCAATAAAGCGCAATAAAAACCGGACCATGATGCAATTCCGAGCGCCCTCCCCGTCCACCGCTTAGCGCGCCGGCGCGAACCGTTCAATCCTCGAAGATAAAATGCCGCGACGCCGATGCGCGCCGCCTCCCTTGAGCAGCACCCGGGGCTTCCGCTAACGTTGCCTTTCGGCCCAGTGGCCGGGGTAGAGTGTTGAAATGGCGAAGAAATCGAGCGGCAACCGGCCGACTTTCACCGATCAAGAAGCGCTGCTGTTCCACAGCCAGGGCCGTCCCGGCAAGCTGGAAGTGGTTGCCACCAAGCCGATGGCGACGCAGCGCGATCTGTCGCTCGCCTATTCGCCCGGCGTCGCCGTGCCGGTGCTGGCCATCGCCGATGACGAGGCCAAGGCCTACGACTACACGACCAAAGGCAATTTCGTCGCCGTCATCACCAACGGCACCGCGATCCTGGGGCTTGGCGACCGCGGCGCGCTCGCGGCGAAGCCGGTGATGGAAGGCAAGGCGGTTCTGTTCAAGCGCTTTGCCGACATCGACTCGATCGACCTCGAAGTGAACTCCAAGGACCCCGACGAGATCATCAATTGCGTGAAGCTGCTCGGCAAAGGCTGGGGCGGCATCAACCTCGAGGACATCAAGGCGCCCGAGTGCTTCATCATCGAGCAGCGGCTGCGCGAGTTGCTCGATATCCCGGTGTTCCACGACGACCAGCATGGCACCGCGATCATCGCCACCGCCGGCCTGCTCAACTCGCTCGATCTCACCGGGCGCAAGATGGAAGACACCAAGATCGTCTGCAACGGCGCGGGCGCGGCCGGCATCGCCTGCCTCGAGCTGCTGCGCTCGATCGGCTTTCGGCCGGAGAACCTGATCCTCTGCGACACCAAGGGCGTGATCTACGAGGGCCGCAAGGACGGCATGAACCAGTGGAAGTCGGCCTACGCGATCAAGACCTCGAAGCGGACGCTCGCCGAGGCGCTCGAAGGCGCCGACGTGTTCTACGGCCTGTCGGTGAAGGGCGCGGTGACCAAGGACATGGTCAAGGCGATGGCCGAAAAGCCGATCATCTTCGCCATGGCCAATCCCGATCCCGAGATCACCTGGGAGGAGGTCTACGAGGTGCGCGACGACGCCATCATGGCGACCGGCCGCTCCGACTACCCGAACCAGGTCAACAACGTGCTCGGCTTTCCCTACATCTTCCGCGGCGCGCTCGACGTGCAGGCCAAGACCATCAACATGGAGATGAAGATCGCCGCGGCACGCGCGCTCGCCGAGCTTGCCCGCGAGGACGTGCCGGACGAGGTCGCCGCCGCCTACGGCGCGCGGCCGAAGTTCGGGCCCGACTACATCATCCCGGTGCCGTTTGACCCGCGGCTCATCTCCCATGTGCCGCCCGCTGTCGCCAAGGCGGCGATGGACACCGGCGTCGCGCGCAAGCCGATCGCCGACATGGAAGCCTACAAGCACACGCTCCGCTCGCGCCGCGACCCGGTCGCGAGCGTGCTGCAGCAGGTATTCCAGCGGCTCCGCCGCGCACCAAAGCGGGTGGTGTTCGCCGAGGGCGAGGAGGAGCAGGTGATCCGCGCCGCGGCGAGCTTCGTGCACGAGGGGCTCGGCACCGCACTCCTGGTCGGCCGCGAGGAGCCGATCCGCAACACCGCGAAGAACCTCGGCATCACGCTCGGCGGCAAGATCGAGATCATCAACGCCGCGCTGTCCACCCGCAACACGAGCTACGCCAATCACATCTACGAACGCCTGCAACGGCAGGGCTACCTGTTCCGCGACTGCCAGCGCATGGTCAACCAGGACCGCAACACCTTCGCGTCCTGCATGGTGGCGCTCGGCGACGCCGACGCGATGGTCACTGGCGTCACCCGCAACTACTCGGTGGCGCTGGAGGACGTGCGCCGCGTCATCGACCCCAAGCCCGGCCACCGCGTCATCGGCCTGTCGATGGTGCTGTCGCGCGGCCATCCGGTGCTGGTCGCCGACACGGCGATCACCGAGATGCCGACCGCCGAGGAGCTCGCCGAGATCGCGATCGAAGCCGCCGGCGTCGCCCGCCGCATGGGCTACGTGCCGCGCGTGGCGATGCTCGCCTACTCCACCTTCGGCCATCCGCCCGGCGAGCGCTCGTCGCGGGTGATCGAGGCGGTGAAGCTGCTCGACGGCCGCCGGGTCGACTTCGAATACGAAGGCGAGATGGCCGCCGACGTGGCGCTCAATCCCGAGGCGGCCGCGCCCTATCCGTTCAACCGGCTTACCGGCCCGGCCAATGTGCTGATCATGCCGGCGTTCCATTCGGCATCGATCTCGACCAAGCTGCTGCAGGAGCTCGGCGGCGCGACCGTGATCGGCCCGCTGCTGGTCGGCCTCGACCGCCCGGTGCAGATCGTGCCGCTCGGCGCGAAGGACGCGACGCTGGTCAACATGGCGGCACTGGCAGCGTTCAATGTGAGCGGGTGACACGGGCCATAGCTCGCGCTGGCACGGCAAAATGCGGGGCAGATGCGCGATTCATCGCGGATGCCGCTTCACGTGATACGGGCTACGCTTACCTCCTGAGCAACGCAGGAGGCGACGATGCTCAACCGCAGGACATTCGGAAAGCTCACCGCCGCGACCGCCCTGACCGGGCTCGCGGCTCCCGCACTCATCTCACGCTCGTTCGCGCAAGGCGCCGCGCCACAGGTGGCGCGCGGCAACTACCTGATCAGGAACGGCGCGGTCATCACCGTCGATCCCGCACTCGGCGTGCTGCCGCGCGGCGACGTTCACGTCAACAACGGCCGGATCGAGGCAGTCGGCCCGAACCTCACGGCTGCCGGCGCCGAAGTGATCGACGCCACCGACATGATCGTGATGCCGGGCTTCATCGACACGCACTACCACATGTGGAGCGCGCTCGGCCGCAACTTCGTCGGCGACGGCTTCGGCTATTTCCCGGCGAAGAACGCGACCTCGAAGCTCTACAGCGCCGAGGATTTCTACGCGAGCGTGATGCTCGGCCTCGTCGAGCTCGCCAATGCCGGCATCACCGGCGTGCACAACTGGTCGCACAACACCCGCAGCCCGGCCCATGCCGACGCCGAGCTTCGCGCCCACCGCGAATCGCTGCTGCGCGCCCGCTACGCCTATGGCCACATCGACCTGATGCCGCGCAACGAGCCGGTGAGCTTCGCCGACGTCGACCGCGTCAAGCGCGAGTACTTCTCGTCAGGAACCGCGTTCGAAGGGCTGGTGCATCTGGGCTTGAACCTGCGCGGCCATTCGCAGAGCGATCCGCCGACCTTCGAGATCGACATGGCCGGCGCGCTCGAGCGCAAGCTGCCGATCGCGCTACACGCGGCGCAAACGCCGCCGAACTGGGTCGACACGGAGGCGTTCGAGAAGCGCGGCTGGCTCGGGCCGAACCTGCTGCTCTGCCATTTCGTGCCGGTCCGCGACATCGACGCGGAGCTGATGGCGAAGACCAAAACGCCGCTCTCCTGGGCGACCCATTCCGAGTTCCGGCTCGGCCGCGCCGGCGACCCGCGCGTGGCCCTGCTTCGCATGCGCAAGGCCGGCGTCACCGTCTCGCTGTCGTTCGACGCAAGCTCGATCGCGCCGCCGAACATGTTCGAGACCATGCGCTTCACCTGGAACATGGGCATTCCCTGGCGCGGCACGCCGTCCGAGCCGCTGCCCGAGGTCTCGTTCCGCGAGGTGATCGAGATGGCGACGCTCAACGGCGCCAGGGCGCTCGGCATCGCCGACACCACCGGCTCGATCACGGTCGGCAAGCGCGCCGACATCATCCTGATCCGCGGCAATGACATCAACATCGCGCCGATTGCCGACGTCGAAGCAAGCGTCGTGCAGTCGGCGACGCCGTCCAACGTCGACACCGTGCTGGTCGACGGCCGCATCGTAAAACGCGGCGGACGGCTCGTGGCCTATGACGTGGACAAGATCGTGCGCGAGGCCAAGGCTTCGGCGCTGCGGATCAGGACCACGGCGGGCGGCAGGCTCGCGCCGAAATAAACGGTGCGGCCGGGCGGGCCGCCGTCAGCGGCCCGCTTGCGCCATGCATTCCTTCTGGAACTTGCGGCGCTTCAGCGGGTGCATCGCTGTGAATTTCTTGCGCGCTTCCGACTTGCACCGGGCCTTCCTTGCCCGCGGGTCCTCGTTCTGGACATCCCAGCCCTTGTTGAACTTCTCCCGCAGCAGGATGCGCTGGCGCAGCACCTCCTCGGCCTGGCTGGGCTTGCCGGACGGGCTCAGTTGATTGAACTCGCTCGGCTGACCGGCCTGTCCGGGCGGACTGGATGGTGCCGGCTGGCCGGGCCTCGCCTGTTGGGCGGCGGCGGGAGCCGTGGCAACGACAAAGAGCAGTAATGCAAGAATAAGGCGCATGGACATCTCAACCGGCAAGTGACGAGGCTACCAGCATAAAACGTCGCCCTCATGACGCGAAGCGAAATGCGGAATGGCATGCGCAGGCGGGGCTTGTCCCAGCCATGCCCGTCTTGTTTTATGCAGCCCGAACGCCGGAGAGGCCCGGCATACTGCGTTTCAAGGAACCCGCCAGGAACTCACCATGTCCCCCACCAAGCTCAAAGGCGTGATTGCCGCCGTCGCCACCCCGGTCAACGAGGACGGCTCGCCCGATCTCGCCCGCGCCACCAAGCTTGCGCGCCACCTGATCGACAACGGCTGCGATGGGTTGAATGTCCTGGGCACCACCGGCGAGGCTACGTCGTTCTCGCTGGAGGAGCGCAAGCGGGTGATGGACGCCTACAAGTCGGCGGGCCTGCCGCTCGACCGCATGATGGTCGGCACCGGCGCAGCCGCCGTGGCCGACGCCGTGGCGCTCACGCGTCATGCCTCGGATTTGGGCTTTGCCGGCGCATTGGTGCTGCCGCCGTTCTACTACAAGGGCGTGCCGGACGATGGCCTCGTCGCCTATATCGACACCATCGTGAAGGCCACGGCGCAACAGCCCGTGCCGCTCTATCTTTATCATTATCCGCAGCAGTCGGGCCTGCACTGGCACGTGGCGCTGGTGAAGCGGCTGCTCGACAGCTTCGGCCAGCGCATCGTCGGGTTGAAGGACTCCTCCGGCGATATGAACTACGCCAGGGAGGCGGCGGCCATCTCCAAGAGTTTCGACGTGTTCCCCTCGACCGAGGCGGTGTTGATCGAGGCGCGGACGGGCGCGTTCGCCGGCTGCATCTCGGCCACTGCAAACCTCAACTCCGATCTGTGCCAACTCGCCTGGAAGAGCGGCGACAAGGCCGCCCATGACGCTGCGGTGACGATCCGCAAGCTGTTCGACGGACGGCCGCTCGTCTCCGGCGTCAAGTCGCTCCTGTCGCACATCCACGCCGATCCAGCGCTGGCGCGGGTGAAGCCGCCGCTTGCGCCATTCTCGGCGGGCGACCGCGCCGCGGTCAACGCGGGCTACGACCAGGTGCGCGGCAAGCGCGTCGCGTAAATCCAGAAAGCCGGCCGGGACACCGATGACGCGAAAGGCCCCCTCCATCGCCGTCATCGGCGGCGGCATCGGCGGGCTCACCGCCGCGATCAGCCTGCTGCAGGCGGGCTATGACGTGCACGTCTATGAGCAGTCGCGGCTGCTTTCGGAGGTCGGCGCCGGCATCAATATCGGGCCGAACGCCGCGCGGCTGCTGATCCGGCTGGGATTCCGCGAGGAATGCGTCAGGGTCGCGTTCCGCTCGCCGTTCTTCCACCAGCGCCGCTGGCAGGACGGCAAGACGCTCACCCGCACGCCGCTCGGCGAGACGATCGAGAAGGAGTTCGGCGCGCCGCACTACATCTTCCATCGCGGCGAGCTGCACGCGATGCTCGCCAGAGCCGTGCCGCCAGAGCGGGTGCATCTGTCGCACCGCTGCACCGGCGTCGAGCAAAGCGGCGGCAAGGTGCGGGCGCTTTTCGCCAACGGCGCGAGCATGACATTCGACGCGCTGATCGCGGCCGACGGCATCCATTCGAGCGTGCGCAAGGCGCTGCTCGGGCCGGAGCAGCCGCGGTTCGCCTGCCGCGCCTATCGCGGGCTGATCCCGGCCGAGAAGGTCCCCGACTTCCCGCGCGAGTCGACCGCCTGGCTCGGGCCGGGCCGCCATCTCGTGCACTACTTCGTATCCGCCGGAAAGCTCCTGAATTTCGTCGGTCACGTGGAGCAGGAGGCCTGGATCAGCGAATCCTGGACCGAGCCCGGCAGCGTCGACGACCTGCGCGCCGCCTATGCCGGCTGGCACCCGCAGGTGCAGCGCCTGATCGACGCGGTCGACGAGACCTTCGTCTGGGCGGTGATGGACCGAACACCCATCAATCAATGGACTTACGGCCGGGTAACCCTGCTCGGCGACGCCTGCCACCCGATGCTGCCGTTCATGGGCCAGGGCGGGGCACAGGCCATAGAGGATGCGGTCGCCCTGACCGCCTGCCTGCAAAGGAGCGGCGGCGAGGTCGAATCCGCCCTCAAACTCTATGAATCCGTCCGTCTGCCCCGCGCCAACCGGATCCAATCCCAGTCCTGGGACAACAAAACCCGGTTTCATATGGTCGATGGCCCGGACCAGGAGGCGCGCGACGCGGCCATGGCGAAAGGGATGACCGACTGGTCCTACCGGGCCGTGGCCTGGGTCTACGGCCATGACGCCGGCAACATCGACCAGCGCCCAGAAGGCGCCCCAATCCCCGCGCATTGACGATTTCGGACCTGCTGACTATAAGGCGGCCCAATGGCGGCGAGAGCCCTCGCCGCCGCGATTTTTTGTGCCCCGGCTGGCTTCGCTCAATCGCCGCCGCAACCAGACTTCGACCAGAGAGTTCATGGCCAATACAACGTCCGCCCGCAAAGCCGCGCGCAAGATTGCCCGCCGCACCGAGATCAACAAGGCGCGCCGCTCGCGCATGCGCGGCGCCGTCCGCACCGTCGAGGAAGCGATCGCCTCCGGCGACAAGAACAAGGCGCTCGAGGCGATGAAGAACGCCGAGCCCGCGCTGATGCGCGCCGCCCAGCAGGGCCAGGTGCACAAGAACGCCGCGAGCCGCAAGGTCTCGCGCCTGGCGCACCAGATCGCCAAGCTCGGCAAGTAATTCCGAAAAAACTACCGGTCAGCCTGATCCGGTCCGGACGCCGAATTGTGCGCATAACGCGCGCTGCGGTGCTGCACTCCATTTGAAATTCTGCTAGATGCCGCGCGCGAGTGAACGACGCATCGTTCGCTCGCGCTTGTTGTGTTCGTTGCGCCGCGTCCGACGCGAAGCATCTCGCGTGAAGCTTTTGTGGCAACGATGTCACAGCACTGACAAGAAACGCTCACGTACGTAGTTTTACCTATTCCCACGATTTTTGACTCGGCGCGAGTCCGCAATTTTTTCGCAGGGGGTTACCCTGCTTTGGTGCTCACGAATTCGTCATGTGAACAAAGGATTTAGAGGTCATGCGACTCCGAGGAGTTTGAATCCGCCACATTGGTGAACGAGCGAGTGAGCATTTATTTCGAAACTTTTCTCTCAGTTTCGTGACAGACAATCTGCACGCTTCTTCAAGACGTTGGGTCACAAATTTTTACGAAGATGACAGGTCGAGTCGGTGCGATCGCAGATGCCGGCTGCAATCTCGTGTTGCCGACGAACTTCATCGTGCTAGTTTCATCTGGCTTCCGGGTTCGACATTCAGCAGAAGGAAAACGAAATCAAACTCATCGGCGATGAGAGCGCGGAATTGTCTCTCGACATTTCTTCGTCTCGACTCGTTGTCCCGCCCAAGTGATCTGGGCCGGACAAACGATCCGAAAAGTTTGATCGATCTTCTTTCTTCTGACGTCTGACGCCGAGCGGTGGATGGGCGCGCCCGCGGAGCAGCGGTCTTAGTACTTCAACAACGCGATCAAGACGGTCTGTCGCGAGGGCATTGCGACGGAAAGGGGGGCTTATGACTGATCGGTGGCAACACACTCTGGCAGCAAACGCGAATTTCAAGCCCGACACCGGGTGCGCAACCGGAGACACCAGCCACCGGTCCAGATCGGCTCCTCCGAGTAGCTGACGCCAAGCATAGCTGCGTTTGTTTTCCTGGACCCTTTGAAGGTCCACCTCGTCAACAAGATCAACCTTAGAACTTCGAGTGAGTAACCGCGTCACGGTTGGCGGCTCGCGATGCCGTCGGCGTTTCACCGAGTTCCACCTTTAACCTCCGATACGAGAGCAAGAAAAAAATGGCCAACCCTGACCAGGAGCCCTGGCGGCGAGTTAAGGAGCGCGTTCGCACCGAAGTCGGTGAAGACATTTTTCAGAGCTGGTTTACGCGGATGGAGCTGGACGTCATCGATGACGTGACGGTCCGTCTCTCGGTTCCCACCCGCTTCCTGAAGAGCTGGATTCATTCGCATTACATCGACCGGGTGCTGGCCTGCTGGCAGGCGGAAATGCCCGAGGTTCAGAAGGTCGAGGTCAACGTGCGCAGCGCGGTGATCCGCACGGTGCCGCCAAAGGCCAAGCCGCCGGAGCTTGCGGAAGGAACCCGCGATCCGCGCCTGCCGCGGCTGGAAATCGGTGATTTGCGCGCGGCCTATGCGCCGGTGTCCAGCGGACACGACGCGCTCGGCGGCTCGCCGCTCGACCTGCGCCTGACCTTCGAGAGCTTCGTCGTCGGCCGCTCCAACACGCTGGCCCATGCCGCCGCAAAACAGGTGGCGGCGGCGCGGCGCGGCGAGCCGGTGATGTTCAACCCGCTCTACATTCATGCCGGCGTCGGCCTCGGCAAGACGCACCTGCTGCAGTCGATCACCTGGGCCGGCAACCAGGGCGCCGAGCGCAAGGTGCTGTACCTCACCGCCGAGAAGTTCATGTACGGCTTCGTCTCGGCGCTGCGCACCCAGTCGGCGCTGGCCTTCAAGGAGGCGCTGCGCGGCATCGACGTGCTGGTGATCGACGACCTGCAGTTCCTGCAGGGCAAGTCGACCCAGTCCGAGTTCTGCCACACGCTCAATGCGCTGATCGACGCGGGACGCCAGGTCGTCATCGCCGCCGACCGCGCGCCGACCGACCTGGAGAGCCTCGACGACCGCGTGCGCTCGCGGCTGGCCGGCGGCCTCGTGGTCGAGATGGGCCCGCTTGGCGAGGAGCTGCGCCTGGAGATCCTGAAAACCCGCGTTGCTGCGGCGCGGCAGTATCATCCGGGCTTCGACGTGCCCGCCCCGGTGCTGGCCTACATCGCCAAATCGGTCACGCACAACGGCCGTGACCTCGAAGGCGCGGTCAACCGGCTCTTGGCCCACAACAAGCTCACCGGCCAGCCGGTGACGATGGAGATGGCGGAGCGCGAGGTGCGCGACCTGATCCGCCCGCAGGAGCCCAAGCGCGTCAAGATCGAGGACATCCAGCGCATCGTCGCGCGCCAGTACAACGTCAGCCGCGCCGACCTGTTGTCGTCGCGGCGGACCGCGAACGTGGTCCGCCCGCGCCAAGTGGCGATGTATCTCGCCAAGACCCTGACGTTGCGTTCGCTGCCGGAGATCGGCCGGCGGTTCGGCGGCCGCGATCACACCACCGTGCTGCACGCGGTGCGCAAGATCGAAGGTCTGGTCGGCAACGACGCGATGCTGGCGGACGAAATCGAGGTCCTGAAGCGTCAGCTTCAGGAATAGCCCCGGTCGCCTGCACGGCACCTCGCAAGGCCCTCCCCTCGGGAGGGCCTTTTGCTTGCTTGGGAGGGGCCGTGAATCGCAGGGAAAACCTGGGTTCCCGGGGCGGCGAGGCTTGCGAAAAAGGCTGAGCCGCGTCACTTTCGGTCCCCCACTTAGGTTTTCCACAGGCGACAAGGCTCCATGAAGGTCACCATCGAGCGCGCAGAGCTGCTGAAATCTCTGGGCCATGTCCATCGCGTGGTCGAGCGGCGCAACACGATCCCGATCCTGGCAAACGTGCTGATCCGCGCCGAGAAATCGGCCCTGAGCCTGAAGGCCACCGATCTCGACCTCGAGGTGATCGAGTCGATCTCCGCCGAAGTCGCGCCCGCCGGCTCGACCACGGTGCCGGCGCACATGTTCTACGACATCGTCCGCAAGCTTCCCGAGGGCTCGCAGGTGGCGCTCGAGTCGTCGAGCGACCGCGCAGTGCTCGCGGTGCGCGCCGGACGCTCGCGCTTCACCCTGCAGACCCTGCCGGAGAGCGATTTCCCCGACCTTGCCGCCGGCGACATGACCCACAAGTTCACGCTCGCGGGCGCGGACTTGAAGCGGCTGATTGACAAGACCCAGTTCGCGATCTCGACCGAAGAGACCCGCTACTACCTCAACGGCATCTATCTGCACGTCGCAGGCGCGGGAAAGTCGCAGACGCTGCGCGCGGTCGCGACCGATGGTCATCGCCTCGCCCAGACCGATCTGCCGCTGCCTGCGGGCGCCTCCGGCATGCCGGGCGTGATCGTGCCGCGCAAGACCGTCACCGAGGTGCAGCGGCTGATCGAGGACAATGAAGCCGAGGTCACCGTTGAACTCTCCTCGGCCAAGATCCGCTTCTCGATCGGCAACGTGGTGCTCACCTCGAAGCTGATCGACGGCACGTTCCCGGACTACCAGCGGGTGATCCCGACCGGCAACGACAAGGAGCTCGTGATCGACAAGAAGGACTTCGAGGCCGCGGTCGACCGCGTCTCGACCGTGTCGAGCGAGCGCGGCCGCGCGGTGAAGCTGTCGCTCAGCGGCGGCAAGCTGATCCTCTCGGTCACCAATCCGGATTCCGGCAGCGCCACCGAGGAGATCGAGGTCGAGTACGATGCCGACCCGATCGATATCGGCTTCAACTCGCGCTACCTGCTCGACATCGCCGGCCAGCTCGACGGCGAGGTGGCGGTGCTCAAGCTTGCCGATCCCGGCTCGCCGACGCTGATCCAGGACAAGGACGCCAAGGGCGCGCTGTACGTCCTGATGCCGATGCGGGTGTGATCCGGTACCGGAAGCCGGTCATCGGTGATCGGCTTTTCCGGTCGCGGATTTCTGACTACTGATTGCGGCTATGACCGCCGCCCGCATCCGCCGTCTCGCGCTGACGAACTTCCGCAGCTATCGCGCGGCAAGCCTCGACGCCGAGCGCGACCTCGTGGTGCTCGCCGGCGCGAACGGCGCGGGCAAGACCAACCTGATCGAGGCGATCTCGCTGCTGGTGCCGGGGCGCGGGCTGCGGCGTGCCACCTACGAGGAGGTGGCGTTTTCCGAGGGCGACGGCTCGTGGGCGGTGTCGACCGAGATCGAGGGCATGCTGGGGCTTGCCACGCTTGGCACCGGCATCGAGCCGCCGGCTGGCGAGGAAGCCGCGCGCAGCCGGCTGTGCCGCATCGACCGCGAGCCGGTCGGCTCGGCCGCGGCCTTCGCCGACCATCTGCGCGTGGTGTGGCTCACGCCCGCGATGGATCAGCTGTTCATGGGACCGGCGTCCGAGCGGCGGCGCTTTCTCGACCGCCTGGTGCTGGCGGTCGACGCCGAGCACACCAGCCGGGTCTCGGCGCTGGAGCGGAGCCTGCGCGCGCGCAACCGGCTGCTCGAGGAGCAGCGGCCCGACACACACTGGCTCGACGCCATCGAGCACGAGACCGCGGAGCTTGCGGTCGCGGTCGCCGCCGGCCGCGCCGAGACAGTGCAGCGCCTCCAAGGCGCGCTCGCGCAGCGCAAGGACGACACGTTTCCGTCGGCCGAAATCGCGCTGGACGGCTGGATGGAACGGCTGCTGCCGAGCCATCCCGCGGTCGAGATCGAGGAGCGCTACCGCACGGTCCTCAAGGACAACCGGCCGCGCGACGCCGCGGCAGGGCGCACGCTCGATGGACCGCACCTCACCGACCTCTCCGTCGTCTACGCGCCGAAAAGCATCCCGGCCACCGACGCCTCGACCGGCGAGCAGAAGGCGCTGCTGATCGGGCTCGTGCTGGCGCACTCGAGCCTGCTCGCGGAGATGACCGGGTTTGCGCCGATCCTGCTGCTCGACGAGGTCGTCGCCCATCTCGATCCAGGCCGCCGCGCCGCGCTCTACGACGCGCTGGGCCGGCTCGGCGCCCAGGTCTTCATGACCGGCGCGGACCCCGCGGCATTTGCCGACGTGGCGTCGCGGGCCGACGTTTTCACCGTAACCCCGGGCCGCGTGCAGCGCGCCGGCCAGTCATCTGGACCGGCTTAAGTTCCACAAAAATGCAGGCCCTACGTGGCCGAACCGCCGGAACATCGCTGCGTGTGTGCGATTTATCCGACATAGCGGACGCAAGGTTACGCGTGGAGAGGAAGACAATGGCCGCGGTGGAGCCGGCACGAGAGCGCGTTGCCCGCATGCTGCATGACGCCGTAACGCAGCTGCATGAGGACATCGAGCGCGTCGAATTCTGGACCGAGGTTCTCGGCTGTCTGACGCGGCCGGTCCCGGACTACACCGTTGAAAACAGCAAATTGAACCAGTTCAACCTGCCGGGCCGCGACGGCCGGGCGGGCGGGGCCGACTTCACCAAAGGCGACGAGAAGGCCTCCGTGACGCGGCTTGGGAGGGGGGCAAAGCGCGACCCTTCGCGGCGTTGATTCCGGGCGTTTTTTGACCTCGCGGCCCTTTAAAAACTGCCTTTGAATCAACATATTAGCCGGGTCCAATTAGCGCTGTACGGAACCCTGGTTTTCGTGCCAAATCGTCGCTGATTCTCACCCATTTTTTGCAAGCGATTCGAGATACATCGCATGGCCGAGCCCGCCCTCAACATTCCCTCCGACTACGGCGCAGAATCGATCAAGGTCCTCAAGGGCCTCGATGCGGTGCGCAAGCGGCCGGGCATGTATATCGGCGACACCGACGACGGCTCGGGCCTGCACCACATGGTCTACGAGGTCGTCGACAACGCGATCGACGAGGCGCTGGCCGGACACGCCACCGAGGTTTCGGTGCGACTCAACCCGGATGGCTCATGCACCGTGCGCGACAACGGCCGCGGCATCCCGACCGACATTCACAAGAGCGAAGGCGTCTCGGCGGCCGAGGTCATCATGACCCAGCTCCACGCCGGCGGAAAATTCGACCAGAACTCCTACAAGGTGTCCGGCGGACTGCACGGGGTCGGCGTCTCCGTGGTCAACGCGCTGTCGACCTGGCTCAAGCTGACGATCTGGCGCGACGGCAAGGAACATTCGATGGAGTTCCGCGACGGAGACGCCGTGGCGCCGCTCAAGGTGACCGGCGAGGCCGGCGACCGGCGCGGCACCGAGGTGTCGTTCCTGCCGTCGAAGCAGACCTTCACCATGACCGAGTTCGATTTCGCGACGCTGGAACACCGGCTGCGCGAGCTCGCCTTCCTCAACTCCGGCGTCCGGATCGTGCTGTCCGACATGCGCCACGCGGTCGAGAAGCGCGACGAGATGCGCTACGAGGGCGGCGTCGAAGAGTTCGTGAAATATCTCGACCGCAACAAGAACTCGCTCATTTCCGCGCCGATCATGATCAAGTCGGAGCGCGACGGCATCACGGTCGAGTGCGCGCTGACCTGGAACGACAGCTATCACGAGACCGTCCTCTGCTTCACCAACAACATCCCGCAGCGCGACGGCGGCACGCACCTTGCGGGCTTCCGCGGCGCGCTGACCCGTCAGGTGACCGGCTATGCCGAGACGCTCGGCAGCGGCCGCAAGGAGAAGGTCGACGTCACCGGCGATGACTGCCGCGAGGGCCTCACCTGCGTGCTCTCGGTGAAGGTCGCCGATCCGAAGTTCTCCTCGCAGACGAAAGACAAGCTGGTTTCGTCCGAGGTACGGCCTGCCGTG
Source organism: Xanthobacteraceae bacterium (assembly GCA_019746355.1). Next base: position 99,091 of record JAIESC010000001.1, read on the forward strand.
GAAAGCATCGTCAACGACCGCCTGGCGGCGTGGTTTGAGCAGCATCCGGCCGAGGCCAAGAGCATCGTCGGCAAGGTGGTCGAGGCCGCCGCGGCGCGCGAGGCGGCGCGCAAGGCGCGTGAGCTGACGCGGCGCAAGGGCGCGCTCGACGTCAATTCGCTCCCCGGCAAGCTCGCCGACTGCCAGGAGCGCGATCCCGCGAAGTCCGAGCTGTTCATCGTCGAGGGCGACTCGGCGGGCGGCTCCGCCAAGCAGGGTCGCAACCGCGAGTTCCAGGCCGTCTTGCCCCTCCGGGGCAAGATCTTGAACGTCGAGCGCGCGCGCTTCGACAAGATGCTGTCGAGCCAGGAGATCGGCACGCTGATCACCGCGCTCGGCACCGGCATCGGCACCGAGGAGTTCAACGCCGAGAAGCTGCGCTACCACAAGATCATCATCATGACCGACGCCGACGTCGACGGCGCTCACATCCGCACCCTGCTGCTGACGTTCTTCTACCGGCAGATGCCGGAGCTGATCGACCGCGGCCACCTCTACATCGCCCAGCCGCCGCTCTACAAAGTCAGCCGCGGCAAGTCCGAGCAATACCTGAAGGACGAGCGGGCGCTGGAGGACTATCTCATCTCCACCGGCCTGCAGGAGGCCGTGCTCAAGCTTGCCTCGGGCGAGGAGCGCGCCGGGGTCGATCTGCACGATCTGGTCGAGCAGGCGCGCGTCATCCGCAATGTGCTGTCCGGCATCCACAGCCGCTACAACCGGCAGGTCGTCGAGCAGGCTGGGATTCTCGGCGTGCTCAACGCCGACATCTTCGGCGATCCGGAGAAGGCGCAGGCCGCGGCGCCCTATATCGCGCGACGCCTCGACGCGTTGGCTGGAGAAACCGAGCGCGGCTGGCAGGGCCGGTTCGTCGAGGGCGAAGGCTTCCTGTTCGAGCGCACCGTGCGCGGCGTCAAGGAGGTCGCGATCATCGACCAGGCGCTGCTCAACTCCGCCGACGCCCGCAGGCTGGACGAATATGCCGTGGCGCTGCAGGGCGCCTATGCCAAGGCCGCCACGCTGCGCCGCAAGGGCGACGACGAGCCGCTGCCGGTGCACGGCCCGGTCGGGCTGTTCGAGGCAATCACCGCCGCCGGACGCAAGGGCCTTGCCTTGCAGCGCTACAAAGGCCTCGGCGAGATGAACCCGGGCCAGCTCTGGGAGACCACGCTCGACACCGAGGCGCGCTCGCTGCTGCAGGTGAAGGTCAAGGAGATCGACGAGGCGAGCGACATCTTCGCCAAGCTGATGGGCGACGAGGTCGAGCCGCGCCGCATCTTCATCCAGGACAACGCGCTGACCGCAAGCGTCGACGCATAAAAAGCGCGGCCTGCCCGAGGGCAAGCCGCGCAGTGTCCCCAGCGATTGAAACGCGCGCCGTTCAAGCGGCGCGCGTTTTCTTGTCAGCAGCTTGCGGCGCGATACCAGGTCCAGCCGTACGGGACGTAAGCGGCGCTGCAACCGTAGCCGCCGTAGCCCAGGGCGCCTGCGGTCTGCAGCAAGGCGCCACCGGAGTAGACGGTCGGTGCGTAATACGGGCGATATCCGTATCCATAGCCATATCCGCCATAGCCATAGCCGCGGTAGCCGTAGCCGTATCCACGATAGCCGTAGCCGTATCCGCGGTGGCCATAGCCCCCGCCGTAGCCGCGATAGCCGTAGCCACAGCCGTACTCGCCGCAGCCGGCCACGTATCCGCCACCGCGATAGCCATAGCCGCCACGGTAGCCGTAATCACGATACCCGTAGTCGCGATAGCCGTAGCCATTACCGTAGCCGCGGTAGCCGTAACCGGCGTCAGCGTAGCCGTCGCCGTTGTAGTCGGCACCATACCCGCCGCGATAGAGCGGCCGTTCGTAATAGCCGGTTTGGATTTCCGGGCCGCGCTCGTAATAGACCGTGGTGCCGCCGGTGCCGTTATCGTAGTAGCGCGAGCCGGAGTAATAGGTGCGCTCGCCACCATAATAGCCGTCGCCCTGATAGCCATAGCAGTCGCCGCCATAGCAACCAGCCGATGCCTGCGTCAGCGCGCCGAACATCAGCGCAACGGACGCCGCCAACGCATACACGACGCGTTTCATTTTAAAGCCTCCTCGAATGCCACATCGCAGGAGGCCCAAGCATAGCGCGGGATCAATGCGCCGTTAACCATATATGTTTTTGACTTCACGTTATTTTTTACGATCGCCCTGCCACAAATTCGGTTCAAAATGGCACAGCTTTGCGACCAACGCGGAGCCATTTTTTGATCCGTGCAACGTCCCGGAGCGGCTGAAACGAAGTTGTCGTGGGATTGCCGAAGCTTAGAACGCGACGCAAACCACGCGAAGAAAATCACGCCAGATCGAAATACTCCTTGTGCTCCCAGGCGGTGACGTCCGTCGCGTTGCCGGATTGTCCGCCGCTCTCGGCGTCGCAGCGCGCGATCTCGAACTCCTTGATGCGGGCATAGTAGGCGACGAACGCCTCGCCAAAGCCTTGGCGGAAGCATTCGCTGCTCTTGAGCGCTGCGAGCGCTTCAGTGAGCGAGGCCGGCAGCGGCTCGGCGGACTTCTCGTAGGGCGCGTCGGCCGACGGGCCCGGATCGAGCTTGCGCGCAATGCCGTCGAGGCCTGCGTGGATCTGCGACCCCATGTAGAGATACGGATTGGCGAGCGGCTCGCCGAGCCGGTTTTCCAGATGCGTTGCCGGATCCTTCGGCGCGCCCAGCACGCGCACCATCACGCCGCGGTTGTCATTGGCCCAGATCGCCTGGATCGGCGCCATCGAATTCACCCCGTGATAGCGCTTGTAGCCGTTGATCGTCGGCGTGCTGAATGCGGCGGCGGCGCGCGCATGCGCGAGCAGGCCGGCGAGGAAATGCCGGCCGAGCGGCGAAAGCAGCTCGGATGCGTCTGCCGAGACGAACAGATTCTTTGCCGATTTGCGATCGAGCAGCGACTGGTGCAGATGCCAGCCGCTGGCGAACACATGTGGCAGTCGCGGCCGGCACATGAAGCTCAGGAGGTAACCGTGGCGGCGCGCCACCTGCTTTGCAGCGCTGCGGAACAGCACCATCGCGTCAGCCGCGGCAAGGCCGATATCCGGTGCGAAGGTGAATTCGTACTGGCTCGGGCCAAGCTCAACCTCGAGCGAGCGCAACGGAAGCCCCAGCGCCTGCACGGTCCGGCGCAGCGTGTCGAGGATCGGCTCGACCTGATCGTAGCGCTGCTCGGTCAGATACTGAAAGCCGTGCGTCGTATGCTCGACCGCCGGCGCCTCGGGTTGCCAGGTCAGCCCGTCGGGAGCGAGCTTCGGGTCGATCAGCTTGAAAAGCTGAAACTCGACCTCCAGCCCGGCGAGGTAGTCGAAGCCCTGCTTCGCAAGCTTCGCCAGCGCATCACGGTAGAGCGCGCGCGTCGAGAACTGCACCGGCCGGCCGTTCGGAAAATAGATGTCACAGAGAACCCAACCCGAGCTGTCGGCCCACGGCAGCACACGGAATGTCGCGGGATCTGGCAGCATGACGAAGTTGCCCGCGCCGGCCATCTCCTCGACGCCCATGCCGCCGCCCGCCGTGAACACGGCGAAGGCGGTGCGATGCGACGTGTCCTTGGCGAGCAGCGTCGTGGTCATGGTAACGCCGGACCGCAGCGCCTTCAGGGCCTCCGACGCGACCAGCGTCTTGCCGCGCAGCACGCCGTGCTGATCGCAGAATGCAAAGCGCACGGTTTCGAGCTTGCGCCGCTTGATCTCGCGCTCGACCGCGCTGGCGGCGCGGCGCTGCTCCACGCTCCACAGGTCGTGGTGGTCGGCGAAGACCGCGTTTCGCGATGGAGATTTGCGCGCTGCCATTGCCCCTCAGCCGAGACCGTCATGCCGCGCGAACGCGCGACATTCAGTCAACCCTACCGTATTGGAACAATGACCGACGCATAGCGCAACATGAACTGCTGGATCGCCCGCCTTCGCGGGCGATGACGGCCGGTGGCCGCGGGCCGTGTGGCAATGCCGACGCGCGACGCCTCACTGCCCATTGGCCCAGCTTGCCGCCTTGCGCTTGCTGAGATCGGTCTTCTGCCAGTAGCCCTGCCAGTCCTCGGCCGGGCCGATGCCGTCGATCGCCGCGGGGCCGGTGAGCTTCGGCGCGGTGTTCGGATCGAGCACCATCAGCGGCTTGCCGCCGTTCCTGGTGTCCTCGATCGCCTGACGCAGCAGCCGGCGATAGGCGGTAATCGCCTTGTCGGACTGGCCGAGGTGCTCCTGGGTGCGATCCTGGATCGCGCCCATCGACTCGCAGGCCCACTGGTCGTGCACGTTGATGTCGGTGCCCATGCCCGTATAGGTGTCGTGCTCCTGCTCGTGCGGATCGAAGCCGTAATCGTTGCTCTTGTTCTTGCGCGGGATGTAGTCGGGCAGCTCGTAGAGCTCGAGCCGCTGGCGGCGCATCTCGTCCTTGTTCACCGGCTGACCGAAGCTCGTGAAGATCGCGTACCAGTAGTGCTTGTGGTCGTCGGTCGGCACGTGCCACTGCGTAATGGTCATCTCCCGGCTCATCGGAATGATGAACGCATTGGGGAACATCAGGTTGGTGACGCGCACGTGGGCGTTGCGGTCGCTGATCTGGCGCAGCGTGATGATGCGCAATCCGTAGTCGGTCGGCTCGACCTCGATCCGCGGGCGCGGAAACTCGCGCATGATCCTGGTCATCGGCATGTCGGAGTCCGACGACTTATCGCGGAACAGCTTGCCGTACTGGTCCGCTGGATCTTCGTCGTGGAAGAAGCGATGCAGGAACGAGGTGTGCGCCGGGTCGATGCCGACCTCCAGCGATTGCAGCCAGTTGCAATCGATCCGGCCTTTGAACGCAAAGGTGTGCGTGTCGGGCGCGACGAAGCAGTCGAAATGCGGGAACGCCGGCGGCTCGCCCGGCCCCATATAAGCGAACAGGATGCCGCTTTTCTCGACCACCGGATAAGCCTTCTGGCGGATGTTGGCGCAGAGGTTCGAGCCGTCCGGCTCGGCCGGCGTCTCCAGGCATTGGCCGCTGACGTCGAACAGCCAGCCGTGGAAGGCGCAACGCAGCCCGCCGTTTTCGAGCCGCCCATAGGCGAGATCGGTGCCGCGGTGCGGACACGAGCGGCCGATCAGGCCGTAGCGGCCCTTGTCGTTGCGGAACAGCACCAGGTCCTCACCCAGCAGCCGGACCGGCTTGATCGGCCGGTTCGCGCCGGAGATTTCGTCGACCAGCGCCACCGGCTGCCAGTAGCGGCGCATCAGGTTTCCGGCCGCGGTGCCCGGGCCGACGCGGGTGATGAGATCGTTCTGTTCCTGGCTGAGCATAGCGGGCTCCTGCGATGGCTTTGACCTCGGCTCAGCCAACGGCTAGGCTTGTTCGCTGACCGAACGAATGTTCGAATTAGACCAGATCGATCCGTTCGTTGCAAGGAAGGTCCAAAGAAGGTCAAGGCCTTTGCCGCGCGTCAAACGATCCGAAGCCGAGCAGCGCCTGGTGGAAGCCGCCGGGCCGGAATTCCTCGAAGCGCTGGCGCGCGGGCTGCGGGTGATCGAAGCGTTCGGCCGCGACCGGCGGCAACTTACACTCAGCGACGCCGCCAAGGCGGTCGATCTGCCGCGCGCCTCCGTCCGCCGCACGCTGTCGACGCTGGTGCAGCTCGGCTACGCCGAGACCGACGGCCGGCTGTTCAGGCTCACGCCGCGCATTCTGACGCTCGCGTCGAGCTACCTTCAGGCCAATCCGCTGTCGGACATCCTGCAGCCCGCGCTGGAGCGCGCCAGCGCAGCGGTCGGCGAAGCCTGCTCCTGCGCGGTGCTCGATGGCGACGACGTCGTCATGATCGCGCATGCGTCACCGAACCGGCTGGTCGCCGTCAGCGCGCAGGTCGGGCTCAGGCTTCCCGCCGTTTCAAGCTCGCTCGGCCGCGTGCTGCTCGCCGCGCTCGACGACCGCGCCCTCGACAAATATCTTGCGCGCATCAAGCCGGCGAAGCTCACGCCCACGACCGTCATCGACAAAGCCGAAATCCGCAAAGCGATCGTGAGGGCGCGCGCGGACGGATATTCGCTGGTCGATCAGGAGGTCGAGACCGGCTTCCGCTCGATCTCGGTGCCGCTGCAAAGACTCGACGGCAAGGTGATTGCCGCGCTCAACATCGGCGCGCACAGCGAGCGCTGCTCGCTCGACACCATGCGCAAGGCGTTCCTGCCGAAGCTCACCGAGCTGGCGAGCGGACTGCAGCGGCAACTGATCTGAAGCGCTATTTCCGGTACGACCTCGGGTCGCGTGCCGGCCAGCGCCCGGCCTCGACACGGGCGATGAAGTCGGCCACCGCCTCGTTGAAGATCGCCGGCTCCTCCTGGTTCACCACGTGGCCGGTTTTCGGCACGACCACGAGGCCTGAGGTCGGCATCCACTGCTTGAGCAGGAAGCTCGGCTCCATACACGGCTCGTCCTCGTCGCCGACGACGATCAGCGTCGGCACGGTGACCTTCCGCAGCCGATCCTCGAAGTCGTAGATCGATGGCCGCTCGGCCTGGAAGCCGCGCATGGTGTTGGAGCAGCCGAGCGCGTCGTGCTCGGAGAACATCTTGTTGAACTCCTCGAAGCCGCGCGGGTCCTTTACCAGGAACGGAATGCGCGCCGAGCTGAGCCCATAGGTCTCCGCCACCTTGGGCGTGCCGAGCTTGACGAACTCTTCGGAGACCAACTTCGAGTGCTTGCGAAAATCTTCGGTGTGCGCGCGCTCGGAGCCCGAGCCCGCACCGGCCGGAACGATCGACAGCGCGCGGTTGGGATAGTCGAGCGCGATCTGCAAAACGGTGTAGCCGCCCATCGACAGGCCGACGAAATGCGCCTTGTCGATCTTCAGATGATCGAGCACCGCGATCGCATCGCTCGACCAGTGCTTATAACTGTAGTCCTTCCAGTCCTTCGGCACGTCGGACGGCTTGTAGCCGCGCGCCGAATAGGTGATGCAGCGGTGCCGCCGCGAGAAGAACCGCATCTGCAGTTCCCAGTTGCGGTGGTCGCCGGCGAACTCGTGGCAGAACAGGATCGGCGTGCCGTGGCCCGCCTCCTCGTAATAGAGCTTCACATTGTCTTTGGCGACGGCGTACGGCATTGCGGCTCTCCTGCATCGACGCGGCCAAGGATGCGAAGTGTGCGAAGGCGCGTCAATCCTCGTCGAACGGCAGGCCGACGTAGTTCTCCGCAATGGTGGTCCGCGCCGCGAGCGACCCGGCGACGTATTCCAGCTCGGCCTGCTGCACGCGGCGCTCGAACGGCGTATGCGCGTCGAAGCGATGCAGCAGCGAGGTCATGTAGTTGGAATAGCGCACGCCCTTCCATACGCGCTTGAGGCATGTTTCGGAATAGCGGTCCAGCCGCTCGGTCGCGCCGGTGCGGAAGAACTCGATCAGCGCCCGCGACAGCACGCGCACATCGGCCGCGGCGAGGTTGAGCCCCTTCGCGCCGGTCGGCGGCACGATGTGCACCGCGTCGCCGGCAAGAAACATCCGGCCGTAGCGCATGGGCGCTGCGACATAGGCCCGGCACGGCGTCACGCCCTTTTGCAGGATCGGACCTTCCGTCAGCTCGCCATCGCCCGCGTAAAGACGAAGCTTGAGCTCGTCCCAGATGCGCCGGTCCGACCAGCCTTCGAGGTCCTCGTCCGTGGCGCATTGCACATAGAGACGCGCCAGCCGCGGCGAGCGGCGGCTGGCGAGGGAAAAGCCGCGCTCGTGATTTGAATAGGTCATCTCCGGAAACGGCTTCGTCTCCGCGAGAATGCCGAGCCAGCCGAACGGAAAAATCCGGTCGTAAACGGTCAGGAGATGTTGCGGAATTTGCGCCCGGCAGATGCCATGAAAGCCGTCACAGCCGGCGACGATGTCGCATTCGAGCGTCTTGGCCTCGCCTTCATGCCTGAAGTGGATCACCGGCCGGTCACCGGTGAGGCCCTCGATATGCGACGCCTCGGCTTCGAACAGGATCGTTCCACCGCGCGCGAGCCGCGCTGCAATGAGGTCCTTCACCACCTCCTGCTGGCCGTAGATCGTCACGATCTGTCCAGGCGTCAGCTCCGGCAGAACCATGCTGATCGTGCCGCCGTAAAAGCGAATGTCGAGTTGCGGGTCGGGCGTGCTCTCCCGGCGCAGCCGCTCGGCGGCACCGAGCTCCTCCATCAGCGCGACGGTGCCCTGCTCCAGCACGCCGGCGCGGACGCGGTTCTCGACATAGTCGCGGCTTCTGGATTCCAGCACCACGCAATCCACGCCCGCGCGCTGCAACAGCAGCGACAGGAACAGCCCGGCCGGGCCCGCGCCGACAATCGCGACCTGAGTGCGCATGCGGCTATTGCTTCGGCTTCAGGAATGCCGCGAGCGCGTCGGCTTCCTGGCGTTTACCTTCGACGTCGGCGGCCATGCGCCGGTAGAAGTCGGCGAAGGCGAGATACATCTGCTTCGCCTGCGGATCCTCGCCGACGAAGTCCGCGATCTCCTCCATCTCGCCGACGAAGCGGTACGCCTTGTCGAACATATCCGGCACGGCCCGCTGGAAATTCTGCATGAAATAAGGATGGCTGCGCTCGAGCTGATGTCGCAGCTCGGCTGCGACCCCGCCGCGCGTCGACGCGAGCATCATCATGGAGCCGAGCGCCGTAATGCCCTTGGTGATGCCAGCATAGGACATCTTCACCGCACAGGCCGCGCCGACGGGCCCCTCGACGACGCGGAGGTTGAGGCCGAAATCGCCGAGCGGAACCAGCTTCGATGAATCCGGTCCGGATACGATCATCACCGGGCCGTCATAGTTCGGACGCGGCGGCAGGCCGATGATACCGACGTCGACGAACGGCGAACCGGCTTTCGTGATCACGTTGCCGATCTCGACCTTGGTCGGCGGGCTCACTGCGTTGCAATCGACGTAGACCGGCTTGTGATTGCTGTTGCCGATCATCGCCGCCATTTTTTCGGCGAGACCGAGCGCATCGCTCGGCGGCAGGATCGACAGGAATACGTCGGCCTTGGCGCATTCCTCGTCGGACACCGCGATCATGCCCTTGTCGGCGGCGCGCCTGGCGCTGGCCGCGCTTCGCCCTTCGAGCGACGTCACGACGCGTAAGCCCCGCTCGACCAGCCGTCCGCCGACGCCCGCGCCCATCGCGCCTTGTGCAATCACCGCCACAGTCGGATTCATGGTGTCATTCCCTCAAACTCATATCTCGCAGCGTCCGGCCCGCTATTATAGCGCCCCACAAAGCTGCCGGGGAATTGCGTGAGCGAGAAGCAGGACTGCGACGTCGTCATCGTTGGCGGAGGGCCGTGTGGCCTCACGCTTGCCATCGAGCTCGGCCGCCGCGGCATCTCGGCGATCCTGCTCGAGGAGCGCACAACGCCCTCGCAATTTCCCTCGGCCAACGCAACCCAGGCGCGGACGATGGAGCACTACCGGCGGCTCGGCTTCGCCGAGAAGGTGCGCGCCGAAGGATTGCCGCCCGACTACCCGACCGACATCGCCTATTTCACCCGCTATACCAAACACGAGCTGGCGCGCTTCAGCCTGCCGTCGGCGCGCGCCGCGCGGGAAATGGTGCGGACGCTGTCGGGCTCCTGGAGCGCGGCCGAGCTCCCCCACCGCGTATCGCAGATCTTCGTCGAAGGCGTGCTGCGCGAAGAGGCCGCCGCCTGCCCCACCATCTCGCTGCGCCCGGGCTGGCGGATGACGGCGATCCGCGACACCGGCGAACGCGTCGAGGTCGACGCGGAAACGAGCGACGGCACGGAGCTCAGGACGCTGCGCGCCGCCTACGCGGTCGGCGCCGACGGCGGCAGCAGCCCGACGCGCAAGGCGCTCGGCATCAACTATTCCGGCGAGAGCGGCGCGGTGCGCGATTTCATGGGCGGCCGCATGTTCGCGATCCATTTCCGCAGCGCCAAGCTTTACAACGTGCTGCCGCACCGGCGCGCCTGGATGTACTGGACGATCAACCGCGACCGCCGCGCCTTCATGGCCGCGGTGAACGGCCGCGACCAGTTCACGATCCACACCCAGCTCGCTCCCGGCCAGCAGGCGCGCGACATTTCCGACGCGCAGGCCAAGGCCATGTTCCACGAGGCGATGGCAGCAAAGCTCGACATCGAGATCATCGGCCGCTCCGCCTGGAATGCGGGGTACACCTTGGTGGCGGAGAAATTCCAGCGCGGCCGGATTTTTCTCGGCGGCGACGCGGTGCATCTGTTTACCCCGACCGGCGGGCTTGGCTACAACACCGCGGTCGAGGATGCGGTCAATCTCGGCTGGAAGCTGGCCGCGATGATCAAAGGCTGGGGTGGCCCGGCCCTGCTCGACAGCTACGAGCCCGAGCGGCAGGCGATCGCCAGGCGCAACACCACCTACGCGCGCGGGTTCGCCGACTCGGTCGGCCGGTTCGCCGTGCCGCCGGAGTTCGAGGCGGACAGCCCGGCGGGCGAGGCCGCCCGCAAGGTCGCAAGCGACCATTTCAATCACCACGCCCGGTTCGAGTTCAACATTCCGGGCATCACCTTCGGCGGGCGCTACGACGGCTCGCCGGTCATCGTCGCCGACGGGACGGCTCCGCCGCCGGATTCACCCAACGCCTATGTGCCCACCGCCTGCCCCGGCGGCCGTGCGCCGCACCTGTGGCTTGCCGACGGCCGTTCGCTCTACGATGCGCTGGGTTTCGAGTTCGCGCTGCTGGCGCTGGCCCAATCAGCCGACACCGCGCCGTTCCGGGCGGCAGCCGACGCGCTGAAAATCCCGCTGTCGATCGTGCCACTTGGGGTACCGGGGGCGCGCAACCTCTATGGCGCAGATTTGGTGCTGATTCGCCCCGACCAGATCGTCGCCTGGCGCGGCCATGCGGCAACCGACGCCGCAGGCGTGCTGCGCCGGGCGACCGGTCATCCTTAAGGAATTTCTAGGTTCGCGCCGCGGCGGCCGACATCCGCCGCCAGATCATTTGCCGCTGCTCGCGGATCGATTCCAGCGTCACCTTGGCATCGGTCAGCGTCGCGGTCGGCCAGAAGCGGTACTCCAGCTCGCCGGTGGAGTAGCGGGACCGCAGCCGCAGGAACAGGAAGCGCCGCCGCACCTTGCCGGGCTTCAGGAAAGCGGACAGCGATTCGGCGACATTCCGGGTGCAGCCGAAGGCCAGTTGCCGGCGGTCGGAAGCGCGGCAAATCTCATAGACGCCCGGACTGATCGGCGCCTGGATATAGTCGCCGTAATAGTCGTGGGGAAAGGACTTCCACTCCGTCCAGCGGTCACTCATGGCCGTTCCGCTCAAAATAACATCAGCACTACGCAGCCGAACTATTCGTTGTGGCGCGATACAATCACGCGGTGCGCCTTCCGGATGTGACTGGCGTCACACTTTGGTTCGAAAGTTGACCGGCAATAACACCATCCGGAACATTAGAAAAGCCAATGTCGCATGAAATTTTTTTGAAGAAATTTAGAAAGCGCGACTTAGAACGCGCGACCCGGCAAAGCCAGCAGCTTCGGCTTGGCCGGAAGCGTCGTCTTGGAGACGACGACCGACGGCACGTCGCTCATCTCGACCTCGACCGATTTCTCGCCCAGCAGATCGAGGAAGCGGCGCAGCGAATAGGTGCTGAAATAGTGCATCGGAATCATCAGCGGCGCTTTCAATGACTTAAGCACCTCGGCCATGCCCTCAAGGTCGAGCGTCGCCCCGCCGTCGACCGGCACCAGGACCACGTCGAGGCGACCGATCTCGTTCAACTGCTGCTGGTTGAGCGTGTGATGCAGATGTCCGAGATGGCCGATGCAAAGGTTGGCGATCTCAAAGATGAAAATCGAATTGCCGTGACGTTCTGTCTCACCGCCCCAGCTTCGGATGTTGGTCGGCACGTTGCGGACGCGGACGTCCTTGAACTGCAGGTCGTGGCGGGCCGGGCGGTCGGGAGACGGCCCCCAGCCGCGCAGCACGTGCTGGATGCCGGGCTCGGGGTGGTCGGTGTAGTGGGTCGAGTGGGCGTGGTTCATCGTCACGACATCGGGCAGCGCCCGCGGCTTGACGTAGTCGTTGTAGTCGGTGGCGATCCTCACCCCACGCGGGCTCTCGATCTGGAAGGTGGAGTGCCCCACATAGGAAATGCGGACCTGATCGCCGGCCAGCGAGAAAGCCGCCGGAACGGCGCGCGGAACCCGGTTGGCGACGAGACCCGGGCAGTTCTCCATCATCTCGGGCTTGGCTTCGGACCTGGCGGACGGCGGTGCCGGCTGGGCCAGCGCCCCGCCGATGGGCAGGCCGGCGAGCACCGCGATCGCAGCGACTATCCGAGTGAGGACCATCCGCAGTCTCCCTGTGCCCGGCACGGCGTTTGGAACTTGGCACGGAAAACGGGCGGAAGTCACTTCACGACAAGGCGAAGGGCGGCGACCTTGCGGCCGCCGCCCTTCGCAAGTCCGGAAAATCTGCGTCCCGGTCAGTAGCGGTAGGGAATCGGTGCCGGCGGACGGCGCGGCTCGGATGACGCCGTGATGATGCCGTTCCGCGCCACCACGACGATGCGGCCGTTCTCGCGCTTGATGGTCTCGACCCGGCCCAGGCCCGGCAAATTCGAGCCCGGACCGACCTCGAACAGCATGCCGTTGCGGCTCTCGACCACGGCGCGGCCGGAGTAGAAGTCGCGCAGCCGCCAGCCTTCGGCGACCGGCGGTCGTGCTTCCTCCTTGTACGGCACGGTCGAGCCGGTGACGTCCGGATCGAGCAGCGCCGATGGCGGCGTTGCGGCCGCGGCAAGCGCCGCGGATTGCTGCTGCTGCCGCTTTTCCAGGCGGTCCACCGCCTCGCTGAGCTTGGCGATTTTCGTCGTGGGCTCGGCCTGCGCCTTCTCGGTACGATCGAGGCGCTCGACCAGCTTGTGGAGCTGCGCGGTGGTGCTGCGCTGCGACGTGCTGAGCCCGGCCTTGAGCGCGGTGATTTCATTTTCGAGCTGGGCCACGGTGGCTTGCAGCGTGCGTGCTTCGGTCGCCGCGGCGGCGGTTGCGGCGGCCTCGTGCCGCAGAACGAACGTCGTGCCTGCGCCGGCGACCACGCCAATGGTCGCGGCCAGCGCGACGCCGGCTGCGATCCGCGCGCTGCCGGGCAGACGCCAACGCGGCGCTTCGGCCTTCGCTTGCGCGGCAGGCTTCACCGGCCCGATCAGCGAGGCGACATCGATCTTCGGCGCTTCCGCCTTCGTCTCGAGCCTCGGCGCATCGACGGGAAGCGGCGCGTCCTTCGCAGTCACCGTGACCGGCTTCGCCGCCTCGGCGGTGGCCGGTTTGGAGATATCCGCCTGGATTTCCTTATCGTTGGCCATGATCCGGTCCCCGGTTGGTGCGTTTACCAACCGGTAACCGTGATTTGCTTACCAGGCGGTTAATTCAGACCGGCAGGCCGCTTTCCTGGGCGAGCGCCTTCAGCGACACCTCAGGTCGCGCGCCGATGTGCTGGATCACCTCGGCCGCGGCAATCGCGCCAAGCTGCGCCGCAGTCCGGTGATCGCGGCCGCGCGCAAGCCCGAACAGGAAGCCCGCCGCGAACAGGTCGCCCGCCCCGGTGGCATCCACCACCTTCCGGATCGGCGCGGCCGGCACCTCGATCATCGCGTCCCTGCTCGCGACGACGCAGCCTTTTTCGCTGCGGGTGACCACCGCGAGTCTCGCGTCGCCGCGCAGCACCTTCGCCGCGGTGTCGAAATCCGCGGTCTCGTAAAGGCTCTTCAACTCGCTCTCGTTGGCGAACACGAGGTCGACCGTGCCGGTCTTGATCAGGTCGAGAAACTCCGAGCGATAGCGGCCGACGCAGAACGCATCCGACAGCGTGAGCGCCACCTTACGGCCCGCATCATGCGCGATCTTCGCGGCCTTGCGGAAAGCTTCCTTGGCGTGCGGCGGATCCCACAGATAGCCTTCGAGATAGGTGATGGCGGCGGCCGCGATCTGCTGGGGGTCGACATCGGCCGGATGCAGGTCCTGCGCCGCGCCGAGATAGGTGTTCATGGTTCGCTCGCCGTCCGGCGTCACGAGCACGTAGCAGCGCGCGGTCGAGGGACCGTCGGATGCCGGCGGCGTGTCGAAGGTGACGCCCGCCGCGCGGATGTCATGCGCGAATGTGCGGCCGAGCTCGTCGTCCTTGACCTTGCCGACGAAGGCCGCGCGCGCGCCGAAGCCGGCGACGCCGACGATGGTGTTCGCCGCCGATCCCCCGGAGCTTTCCACCGCCGGCCCCATCGCGTCGTAGATTGATTCTGCGCGCGGCTCGTCGATCAGCGCCATGCCGCCCTTCTGCATCTTCTGTTTGACGAGGAAGTCATCCTCGGCGCGGGCGATCACATCGACGATGGCGTTGCCGATGCCGAGAACGTCGTACTTGAGGTCGGGCATGAAACTCTCTCTGTTTGGACGCGCGCACTATAGCGGCGAAGGGCGACGCGGCAACCAAAGTGACCGGCGGGGTGGGACCGCCCCCGTGGTGAGGCGCGTCCCGCCTTCGCTCGCCATGCGAGCTGCGGCGCGCCAAAGACAAGCGTGGGCGTCGAATCGAGTCGTCAACCCCGCCAGCCTGGCGACAGGAACATCTGCAACAACAGAGCGCTGGCCCCGAGACTAGAGAAGAAAGGAGGTAGCATGAAAGCACTTGTTCCCCTCACCGCAGTACTGCTGACGGTTTCCAGCGCGGCCCTCGCCGCTCCGGCCGGCCAGGCAAACACCGCCGATCCGGGAAGCGCACCAATGATGCAGGACCGCGCGGCATCGCCGACGTACGACGCCCCGGCACGGGCCAACACGGCCGATCCGAACAGCGCGCCGGTCGAGACCAACCGGGCGACGACGGGATCGGGTTTCGGCAAATTCGATCCAGCGGGCCGGGCCAACACGTCGGACCCCGGAAGCGTCAACAGCGGCGCTACCAACGCCGCCGGACGGCCGGCGAATCCGATGGCCAATCCGCAAGCGCGTTGAGGCGGCAGAACCGTCTCGTCCGCAGCAAGCGCGAAGAGGCCTCGCATGGGGCCTCTTCATCTCTGGCGGTACGCATGTCCGCGCCGGCGGTGCCGTTGCCGCGCCGGCGCAGCACCGCATAGCTTCGCCGGCGACAGCAAGAGCCGGCGGGAAGCGTCCGGCCGCAGCAGCGCCTCGCCGCTGTCGTCGATGAAGCAGCCAACCGTCGTCGCGGCCCGCTACCAGCAGTAACCGCGCTTAACGAGGTCCATCTTTTCGTCCAGTGCCGCGATGAACGTCTGATGGATGTGCTTCGACGGTTTCCAATCGTAAGGAAACGGCCGGCCCGGTATCGCCTGGTTCCAGACCTGACACCAACCACTCGACCACCGGATGACCTGATAGCGGGCGTAGGCGGGCGTTGGTGCAACGGCCAAAATTGCTGCCGCCATCAAAACACGGGCCAGCTTTGCCATGCCAACCTCCTCCGTTGCGGGAGCAGACGTCCGACAATAGCCGGTCGGACGGTCGAGCGCAGGCCCATCCATCCTGCGGTTTCACCAAATGGCGTTGTGGATCGCGGTGCAATGCCGGACAAGATTTTGATGTGCCGTCACGAACTGCTTCAGCGGCGTGTCGATGCCGAAGAAATAGATATTGGCGATAAAGCCGTAGATGCCGGCGTCGACGCTCGTGGGTTTTGGCCCGTGCACGTAGCCGCGCTCGGGAACGAGGTTCGCCAGCACCTGCAGATCGGCAAGCCCGCGCGCATAGGCTGCCTCGGGTGAATAGCGCCCGATACCCTGGTAGTGGTAGCGTTGCGCGTTGAACTCCTTCGCCTTGAGCAGGCCTTCCTCCGTGACGGCCGGATGCTCGCGGCGGAACGCGGCGATGAACGCAGGGCAAGACCGCTCGTCCTTCCAGCGCGAATAGGACATCACCCAATAGAGGTCATCCAGCATGCGCGTGACCATGTGGCTCACGTCGCGCTGCGAGCGGGACAGGCCGTCGTCCATGGTCACGCGATATTTGCGGATGACGTGGGCGATGATGGTGTCGCTGTCGCCGACCGCCTCACCGTCATCGACGACGTAGGGAAGCTGGCCGCGCGGCGCGGCCGAGGCATCGAAGATGTGCTCGTGGGTGAACGGCACGCCGGCGAGACGGAGAAAAGCGTAGACCTTCAGGCCGTAGCCATTGTTGTCGGCGACGCCGAACAGCGAGGGGTAGGAATAAAGCGTGAGCACGTCGTCCTCCTCCGCGCAGAATAGCCGAGACCGCCGCAACGCGTCCGCGCTGCGGCGGCCCCGAGGTATCAGTGCTCAAAAGGCCGGCGCGGCCGCTACCAGCATTGACGGCGGGACACGAGCGCCAACTTCTCGTTCAGAGCCCCGTGGAAGGTCGCATGCACCCTCCGCGACGCGGTCCAGCCGGGCGGGAACGGCTTGCCGGGAATCGAGTGATTCCAGACCTGGCAGAACCCGCTGGGCCAACGGATCACCTGATAGCGGGCCTCCGCGGCCGTCGATGTGACGGCAAAAATCGTCGCCGCTGCCAAAAGATGGAGCACTTTTGCCATGCCAAACTCCCTCGTTACGGATTGACGTCCTACAATAGCCGACGCTGAAAAAGGGTTCCCTGGCGCCGGCGGGAGCCGGGCGCTTTTGGCCGCAGGTGTGGCTTTGCTGCTCACCCCGCCGAAGGTCCCACCGCCGCGGCAGCGCAGCGCGGATCGAGAATCAGCGCTTTCCCAGCGTCTTCCAGACGCCCTTGGCAGTGGCGACGATGCGATCACCGACCACGAGCTCCGCGCTCATGAAGACGAGCGCGCGCGTCCGCCGCACCACCTCGCATTTCGCCTCGACGAACTCGCCGATCTGCACCGCATCGATGAAATGCACGTCAAGCTGTACGGTCGCCTGCGGTTGCCGCTCGTTGGCGTACCAGCAGGTCATGCCCATCGAGCGGTCGGCGAAGGTCATCAGCATGCCGCCCTGAACCACGCCGCGGCGGTTGTGGTGCTTGGGCTCGGCCATGAAGGCGTATTCGAAGCTGTCGCCCCTCGGACGCGACCAGAACGGGCCGACCAGACCGATGAAGCCCTCGTCCCGGTAGGGCTCCCAGCCGGTGGCCGCGGGATCGAAGCCGGCGACGACGGGCGGCTCGGTGTTCGGCATGAAGGGGGACTCGCATCAGAATGATACCGCGAGGCGGAGGGCGGCGGGCCGCTCTTAGCATCGCACAGCGGGGCCTGCCAGCCGACGCGCGCGGCGCGCTATACTGCGGCATGGCATCCATCCGCCCAGGAATCTGCCCAGGACAATCGATGCGTCTTTCCGCCTGTGCCCTGGCGCTGGCGATCGCACTCGCCACCAGTCCGGCGCTGGCGCAGGCCGACCGTGCCGCAGACAAGTTCTGGAAGTCGGTGCAGGCCACCTGCGACACCACCGCCGCGAAGCCCGCGGGCGAGCTCGGCCAGCGCATCGCGCAGACCGCGATCGACGAGTTCAACCGCTTCGGCGGCCACCAGATCGACGCCAACGGCCGGCTGTTCCGCTTCGGCCTGACGGAGGCCGAGCACGAGGAGGACGACGGCGGCGCCCAGCAGGCGACCATCGGCCATCTCGGCTGGTGGCAGGTGATGAAATACTGGCAGGCGCTCTACGGCAACGACGCCGCGGGCAAGCTCGAGGCGCGCGGCTATAGCGACGCCTCGACGGCGACGCAGGAGGCGCAGGAGGCGGCGCTGCTGCGGACCGATGCGGCGCGGCTCTTGCGCGAGGCGGAGAACGTGTCGGATCCGGCGGCGCGCGAGATTCTGCGCGAGGCAGCGCTGCGCGCGGCGATCATCGACACATCGTGGTCGGCGGCCTTCGTCAGCTACGTGGTCAAGCAATCGGGCGCAACGGAGAGTGCATTCCGCTTCGCCAACGCGCACCGCGCCTATATTTACGACGCGTTTGCGACGAGCGCCGCCGAGCAGAACAAGGAGACCGACAATCACATCTACCGGGCGTGTCCGCTGCTGGCGACGCGACCCCGGATCGGCGATCTGATCTGCAACCAGCGCGAATCCGCGCTGGCCGACGCGAGCGAGGCGGCGGTGCGCGAGCGCATCCGCGCCGAGCTTGCCTCGGGCGGCGACACACGCACGATCCGGCGCACCCATTGCGAGGTGGTCGCTTCGGTCGACCCGCGGACGCGGACCATGGTCACCATCGGCGGCAACGTGCTGCAGGCCGTGACCGCGCGGAAGCTCCATCTGCGCAAGGGCAGCCTCAAGTTCCAGACGGCGCAAAAGGGCCATTGCGGCGCTGACCGCTGGGCCTTGGCCAAGACCGCCGCCCAAGCGCCGCACGGGCCGGCCAAATGCTCGCTCAACGACAAGAAATGGTTCGTGCTGCTGCAGGTGCGATGAGCCGCGTTACATTGGCGCGGTAACGGATTTTTGCCATGATTTCAGCCGGAGCGTTCGCCATGATCGTTGCAGGACGGTCGAGGGAGAGAGGGAGGCGCAGCATGTCTCCGGGACGCAGGCTTTCCGCCGCAATGCGCCTGTTGCCGATCGCAGGGGCCTGCGCGGTCTTGATGCTGGCGGGCGCGGACGCGCGGGCGCAGGGTTCCGCCGGCTGCGAAGACGCCGGCATCGCGGTGCTGCCCTCACCGATCACGCCGTGGAAAGGCGCGCCGCTGCGCGTCATCTTCACCTCCGAGAAGCCGCTCGACGGTGAGCTGTCGCTGATCGCGCCGGACGGCTCGGTCGCGGCACAAGTGCGCGGGCGGTCCGGACCGCCCTATTCATGGTTCGCCGAGGTGGCAACGCCGGCCGCGGGCAAGTGGCGCGTGGCGCTTGCGTCGAGCCGCTGCGGCACCATCACCCGCGAGATCGCCGTGCGCGGCGACCGGCCGGCGCCGCCGGGGTCGGTCGAGGGAAGCGTCTGGCCGATCCGCAACGCGTGGAACCGGAGCACCGAAAATCTGTTCTCGGCCTGGATCGAGAAGTTGTTCGACGATCCGCTCGACGCGGAACTGTCGTGGCCGGCGCTGCACGTGGGGCTGCGCGACGCCTCGCGCAACATGCTGTTCAACCATCTCGGCCTCGGCGAGGACTCGATGAAGATCGTGCTTCGTCCCGACTGCGCCGACCTGCCATATTTCCTGCGCGCGTATTTCGCGTTCAAGATGGGGCTGCCGTTCGGCTACGCGAAGTGCACGCGCGGCGGCGGCGGACGCGCGCCGACCTGCCCGCAGTGGTTCAACATCCAGAACCTCGAGCCGCCCCCCGCCCCGCCCGACCAGTTCGCCACGGCGGGCGCACCGCCTGCATCCCCGCCGCCCGCCAACAACTCCGGCGGATTTTTCGGCAACGCGTTCGGCCGGTCAGCCGCGAACAACCCGCCTGCGCCAGCGGCGCCCCCGCCGACCGCCGTGCCGCCGAGGCGGCTCGGGCTTGCGGCGTCCTTTGCCCAGTATGCGTCGGCGATCGGTGGCGGCGTGCATTCCGGATCGGGGCGCACCGCGCTCGCCGACAACAACACCGACTACTATCCGGTGTCGCTCAGCCAGGACACGCTGCGCCCTGGCACGGTGTATGCCGACCCTTACGGCCACATCCTGATGATCGTGCGGCGCGTGCCGCAGACGGCACAATCGGCGGGCGTGATCCTCGCGGTCGACGGGCAGCCCGACGGCACGGTGGCGCGCAAGCGCTTCTGGCGCGGCAACTTCCTGTTCGCGCAGGACCCGGCGCTCGGCGGACCGGGCTTCAAGCGCTTCCGGCCGGTGGTGCGCGACCAGAGCGGCAACCTGCGCCGGCTCAGCAACGCCGAGATCGCGAAGTATCCGCAATACGCCGATTTCTCGCTCGACCAGGGCAAGCTCAGCATCGAGGATTTCTACGACCGGATGGACGACGTGATGTCGCCGCAGCCGCTCGAGCCGATGAACGCGATGAAGGAGGCGATCACCTCGCTCGAGGAACAGGTGAAGACGCGCGTCACCTCGGTCGAGAACGGTCGCAAGTTCCAGAACAGCGGCAAGGGCGACGCGAACATGCCGGACGGGCCGGCGATCTTCGAGACCATTGGGGCGTGGGAGGACTTCTCGACGCCGTCGCGCGACCTGCGCCTCCTGATCGCGATCGACGTGGTGCGCGGCTTTCCGGATCGCGTCGCGCGCCGGCCCGAGCGCTACGCGATGCCGATGGGCAAGACTGCCGCTGACGTGAAGGCCGAACTGCAGCGCGTGCTCGCCTCCGAGCTTGCGACGCGCAGGTTCTCGTACCCGCGCAGCGACGGCTCGCAGTGGACGCTGGCGCTGCGCGACGTCCTCGACCGCGCAACCGACCTCGAGATGGCCTACAACCCGAACGACTGCGTCGAGCTGCGCTGGGGTGCGCGGGCCGGCGGCGAAGAGGCCGCGACCTGCAAGCGCCACGCCTCGCAGGCGCAGCGCGCGAAGATGACCAAGTACCGCGCCTGGTTCAGCGAGCGGCGACGGCCGCCGCGGGCTTAGCGAGTCGCTACGGCAAGCAGCGCAGCCGCCGGCACGTGGGTACCGTCCGGCCGCTGATGCGGACGCATCCGCTCCAACAGCGCCGCACGGAGACGTTCGGCTTGTGCGGCGTCCAATGCATTCAGCCCGGCGGCCGCGGCAGATTGAATCGCAATTCGGCCATCGCCGTGTCCAGCTCGTGGGCCTGCGTCACATGCCAGGTTGACACCGCGAGCCGCCCACGCTGCTTCAGGACGCGGGCGAATTCGGCGAACGCGCGACCCTGACCCGGAAAGAACATCACGCCCAAAACCGCACAGCACACGGTCGAACGCCGCGTCGGGAAAATCGAGGTGCTCGGCGTCCATCACCCGGACGCGCGCCGCGAAGCCTCGTCGCACCGCCTCCTCGTTGGTGGCTCGCGCCATTTCTTCCGCAAGATCGATGCCGACGACCTCGCCCGCCGTCCCGACCCGCTCAGCGGGCCGAAACGGCCGAAGCACCCCGGCCCCCGATCGTAGTCGGCCGCGATGGTATTGAACTGCTGCCTGACCAGTGACTTGCGGTCTGTCTGATCGCTGCTCATGCCGCCCCCGGACAGGCCTTGACGCGGTGCAGGCGTCGTCCGCGCGCCCGACTGGCTCAACACGGCAGGCAGCATCGTCCATGGGCGGTTCGGAGCACCGGCCGAGCGAGGCCGCGCCCGCCCCGCGCTTGCATCGATCCGGCCATTGTGGAATGTGGCGCGCGAAACGACAGGGATTCTCGCGATGAACGCGCCAACCACCGCGCCGGGAGCCGCCGCCAAAACGGCGTTCAACGAACTGGTGTTCTCGGGAGTGCAGCCGACCGGTAACCTGCACCTCGGCAACTATCTCGGCGCCATCGTCAGGTTCGTCGAGCTGCAAAGCCGCTACAACTGCATCTATTGCGTGGTCGACATGCACGCCATCACCGTGTGGCAGGACCCGCAGGAGCTGACCCGGGCGATCCGCGAGGTGACCGCGGCGTTCATCGCCTGCGGCATCGATCCGAACAAGCACATCGTGTTCAACCAGAGCCAGGTCGCCGAGCACGCCGAGCTCGCCTGGGTGTTCAACTGCGTGGCGCGCCTGGGCTGGCTCAACCGCATGACCCAGTTCAAGGAGAAGGCCGGCAAGGACCGTGAGAACGCGTCGGTCGGGCTCTACGCCTATCCGAGCCTGATGGCCGCCGACATCCTGGTCTATCGCGCGACGCACGTGCCGGTGGGCGAGGACCAGAAGCAGCATCTGGAGCTCGCCCGCGACATCGCGCAGAAGTTCAACAACGATTACGCGGCGTCGATCGCCGCGCGCGGCTTCGGCGACGCGTTCTTTCCCTTGCCCGAGCCGCTCATCCAGGGACCGGCGACGCGGGTGATGTCGCTGCGCGACGGCACGAAGAAGATGTCGAAGTCGGAGCCGTCCGACCAGTCGCGCATCAACCTCACCGACGACGCCGACGCGATCGCGCTGAAGATCCGCCGCGCCAAGACCGACCCGGAGCCGCTGCCCACCGAGGAGAAGGCGCTCGACGCGCGGCCCGAGGCCGACAATCTCGTCGGCATCTACGCGGCGCTCGCGAACAAGACCAAGGCCGAGGTGCTGAAGGAATTCGGCGGCGCGCAGTTCTCGACCTTCAAGCCGGCGCTGGCCGATCTCCTCGTGGCGAAGCTTTCGCCGGTCACCGCCGAGATGCGGCGGCTCATGGCCGACACCGGCTATATCGATCAGGTGCTCGCCGATGGCTCCGCCCGCGCGCAGGCACTTGCCGCCGAAACCATGAAGGCAGTCAAGGACATCGTCGGCTTCGTGCGGCGGTAGAAGAATATTGCTCGGCAAAATTTCGCAGGCCGGCGCGCCTTGTGCCGCGGGCGAGCGCCGTGGCACCATTGCGCGGGGCATGCGGATTGGCGAGGCGGACGCTTAAATGACAACGACGCGGCGGCGGCAAAGCTATGAAGCCGGCCACAAGCCCAAATGGCTGGTCGTCATCGACGACACGCCGGAATGCGATCGCGCGGTTTATTTCGCCGCGCGGCGCGCCGCGCGCGTGGGCGCAGGCCTCTTGATGCTGCGCGTGATCGAAACCCATGACCGAAACCAGCAATGGCTGGGTGTGGCCGACATCATGCGGGCGGAGGCGCACGAGGAGGCCAACGCCGCGCTCAACAAGTATTCAACGCGAGCCAACGGCGTTGCCGGCGTGACCGCGGAGCGCGCGATCCGCGAAGGCAACACCGCCGACGAGATCCTCAAGCTGATCGAGGAGGACGAGGACATCGCGATCCTGGTTCTGGCCGCGGGAACCAGCAAGGAAGGTCCCGGCCCGCTGGTCGCAAGCTTCGCCTCGTCTGCCGGCGACTATCCGATCCCGGTGGCCATTGTGCCGGGGCATCTCACCGACGACGAGATCGACGCGCTGACCTAGCCGCCATTTCAAGGGGGCGACGGCGTTTTTCGCCCTGGCGTAGCCGCGGTTGACCCGTTTGGGCGCAATCGCCACTTATCTGCTATGATGCGCGCGCCGCCCGGGCCTTGAACCCGCTGGCAGGCCAAGGAGAAACCGATGTTCATCCAGACTGAAGCCACGCCGAATCCGGCGACCCTGAAGTTCCTGCCCGGCCGGGCGGTTCTCGAGACCGGCACGATGGATCTGCGCGATACGGCCGACGCCGCGAAGTCGCCGCTCGCCGAGCGGCTGTTCGCCATCAAGGGCGTCAACGGCGTGTTCTACGGCTCTGACTTCATCACCGTCAGCAAGGCCGAAGGCGAGTGGGCACAGCTCAAGCCGGCCATTCTCGGCGCCATCATGGAGCACTTCATGTCCGGCGCGCCGCTGCTCAGGGACGGCGAGACCGGGGGCGCGGCCGACGACGAGTTCTTCGAGGCGGCCGACGAGGAGATCGTCACCACCATCAAGGACCTCCTGGAGACACGGGTGCGGCCGGCGGTAGCCAATGACGGCGGCGACATCACCTTCAAGGGCTTCAAGGAAGGCGTCGTCTATCTGCACATGAAGGGCGCGTGCTCGGGCTGCCCGTCGTCGACCGCGACGCTGCGGCACGGCATCCAGAATTTGCTCAAGCACTACGTGCCGGAGGTGGTGGAAGTCCGGCCGGTGTAGTTGTCGCCCGCAGAGCTAAGTTGATAAAAAGACGGCCGTATGGCCCTGGGTCCCCGCTTCCGCGGGGACGAACGGTTGAGAGGGCACAGACTTTCTCCACGTTCGTCCCCGCGGAAGCGGGGACCCAGTCCTTCCAGTAATGTCAGGACAACGGTCGAGCTGGCATCGGCAAACAAATTTCTCCATGCGCATCCTCGCCATCGACACCGCCCTCGAAGCCTGCTCTGCCGCCGTGATCGACACCGAGCACGGCAAGGTGGCGGCCGAGTCGCTGCCGATTGAGCGGGGACACGCCGAGGCGCTGATGCCGCTGCTCGCCCGCGTCATGCGGAACGCCGACATGCCCTACTCCGCGCTCGACCGGATCGGCGTGACCGCCGGGCCCGGCAGCTTCACCGGCCTGCGCGTCGGCATTTCCGCGGCGCGCGGCATTGCGCTTGCCGCCGGCAAGCCGGCGTTCGGGCTGACGACGCTCGCGGCCTTCGCCGCGCCGCACATCGCCGCCGACGAAAGCGCCGGCGTCACGGTCGCGATCGACGCGCGGCATCAGCACGTCTACCTGCAGGTGTTCGGGCCGGGCGGCCGCAGCATCATCGCGCCGCGCATCGCTGCGGTGGAGGATGCGGTGCGCATGGCGCGCACGCATGTGGCGATCAATCTCGTCGGCACGGGCGCTGCGATGCTCGCCGCGGCCTGGCCGCCGCGCGAGAAGCCGCCGGTGATCGTCGACGAGCGGCGCGCGCCCGACATCGTCTGGGTCGGCCGGCTCACGGTCGCCGCCAACGAGAGCGCGAGCCCGCCGAAGCCGCTTTACCTCCGCGCGCCCGACGCGCAGCCGCAAGCCGCCGCGAGACTTCCGCGCCGATGATCGGCTTCCTGCAACGGCTGTTCGTCCGCGGCGAGCCTGTGCTGTCGGAAGCGACCATCCGCGACGCAGCGGCGATCGCGGCGCTGCACGGCGCGTCGTTCCGGCGCGGCTGGAGCGACGGCGAGATCGAGCGGCTCCTGATCGAGCGCAACACCGTCTG
This sequence comes from Xanthobacteraceae bacterium, assembly GCA_019746355.1. The sequence continues at coordinate 123,772 of JAIESC010000001.1, forward strand.
CCACCGCGCGACCGCGGGGCGCGCGCTCTGCGGCTTCATCCTGTCGCGGCTGGCCGCAGGCGAAGCGGAAATCCTGTCCGTGGCGGTGACCGGAGCGCGGCGCAGCCGGGGGCTCGCACGCGCGCTGCTGAACCTGCACCTGCGGCGGCTCGCAGGCCTCGGCGCCACCGCGGTGTTTCTGGAGGTCGATGAGGACAACGAGCCGGCGCGACGGCTCTACAATCGGGCGGGTTTTCGCGAGGTCGGCCGCCGGCCGGGCTATTATAAAAAGGATTCCGGGGCGCCCGCCACCGCTCTGGTTCTTCGCCGCGATCTCGTTTGATTGATTAAAGCCACTGTCTGTCGCAATAGACGGCTCAAAGCCTCAGTCTTATGATTGGGTTTCAAGAGGAACTTGTGAGCACCGCAAAGACCAATATCGAGGCCCTGTGCGCGTCCAAGGGCATGCGGATGACCGAGCAGCGCCGCGTCATCGCCCGCGTGCTCGCCGACTCCGCCGACCATCCCGACGTCGAGGAGCTCTACAGGCGCTGCGCCGAGATCGACAAGAACATCTCCATCTCGACCGTCTATCGAACCGTCAAGCTGTTCGAGGATTCCGGCATCATCGAGCGCCATGACTTCCGCGAGGGCCGAGCGCGCTACGAGCAGATTCCCGAATCGCATCACGACCACCTGATCAACCTGCGCACCGGGCAGGTGATCGAGTTCCAGTCCGAGGAAATCGAGAAGCTCCAGGCCGAGGTGGCGCGCAAACTCGGCTACAAGCTGGTGGACCACCGGCTGGAGCTTTACGCCGTGCCGCTCGACGACAAGCCCCGGCGTTAGTTGCCAAGCTCATGGTGCTGCACTTGTCCCGGGCGCAGCGCGTCACCCAATGCTGCGCTGGACCCGGGACCCCGGTTTTTTGCTAAGTAACCGGGCACCGCATCTGCGGGGAAAGTCCCGAGATTAGTGAACAACCGATCAATATGAACGAACAGCTGAAATTTCCCGCCGGCACCGCGTTCGGCTCCATCGGCCATCCGATACGCCGCAAGGAGGATGCGCGGCTGCTCACCGGCAAGGGCCGCTACACCGACGACTTCAGCCTTCCGGGCCAGACCTACGCCGCGATGGTGCGCTCGCCGCACCCGCATGCGCGGCTCGTCCGCATCGACACCGGCGCAGCGAAGGCGATGCAGGGCGTGCTGCTGGTGCTGACCGGCGCGGACTGCATCGCCGATCAGCTCAAGCCCATCCCGCACTCGCCGGTGCCCTCGACCCATTTCGACATGAAGCTCACCGCCAAGGGCGGCAAGCCGGTGTTCGCCGGACGGCACGCGCTGCTGCCGGCCGACAAGGCGCGCTACGTCGGCGAGCCGGTGGCCGTGGTGGTGGCGGAAACCCGCGCCCAGGCGCTGGACGCCGCCGAAGCGGTCGCGGTCGAATACGCGGAGCTGCCCTACACGGTGTTGACGGAGGATGCGCTCAAGCCCGGCCGCGCGCCGCTGTGGGACGAGACGCCGGACAACGTGCCGGTCGACAGCACATTCGGCGACCAGACGAAAACCGACGCGGCGTTCGCCAAAGCCGCGCATGTGGTCAAATCGAAGTTCAACATCGCCCGCGTCACCGCGGTGACGATGGAGCTGCGCTCGTGCCTCGGTGATCACGACACGGCGACCGGGCGCACGACGCTCTACTGCGGCGGCGGCGGCGCCGTGAAGCAGAAGGCCGAGATGGCCGGCATCCTCGGCGTTCCGCCCGACAAGGTGCGCGTTCTCTCCTACGACATCGGCGGCAACTTCGGCTCGCGCAACCGCCCCTATGTCGAATACGGCCTCGTGGTGTGGGCGGCGGGCAAGCTCGGCCGGCCGGTGAAATACACCGCGACCCGCTCGGAGGCGTTCCTCACCGACTACCAGGGCCGCGACCTGCTCGTCGACATCGCGGTAGCGTTCGACGACAAGGGCAAGATCCTGGCGATGCGCTCCGACAACGTCAGCAATGTCGGCTCGCACTGCGTGTCGCTGTCGCCGCTGTCGAAGGGCTCGGGGCTGATCACCGGCAGCTACGACATCCCTGCCGCATACCTGCGCGCCCGCGCGGTGTTCACCAACACCATGCCGACCAACGCCTATCGCAGCTCGGGCCGGCCGGAGGTGACCTTCGCGATCGAGCGGCTGATGGACATGGCCGCCGAGGAGCTCGGCATCGACCGCATCAGGCTGCGCCGCAAGAACCTGGTGAGCCCGAAGAAGATGCCATACCGCAACGCGGTGGGCATGCTCTACGACAGCGGCACCTACGAGGCGAACATGGACCTCGCCATGGAGATCGCCGACTGGGACGGCTTCAGGCAGCGCAAGAAGGACGCGAAAAAGCGCGGCAAGCTGCTTGGCCTCGGCATGGCGAACTATGTCGAGTCCTCGATCGGCGCGCCGAAGGAGCGCACCGAGATCACGGTGAAGCCCGACGGCACCGTCGACGTCGTCATCGGCACCCAGCCGAGCGGCCAGGGCCACGAGACGAGCTTCGCGCAGGTGGTTGCGGACCTGATCGCCGTGCCGGTTTCTGCGATCAACATCATCATTGGCGACACGGACATCGTCAGCGTCGGCGGCGGCTCGCACTCCGGCCGCTCGATGCGGCACGCCGGAACGGTGATCGTCAAAGCGGTGCCGGAGCTGATCGAAAAGGGCAAGAAGATCGCAGCGCTCGCACTCGGCACCAGCGCCGACAAGGTCGAGTTCAAGGACGGCCGCTTCTCGTCGCAGGCGAGCAACCGCACGTTCGACATTCTCGAGCTTGCCAAGGAGACCGAGCGCCTCGCCCTGCCCGTGGAGCTCAAGGGCGGCCTTGCAATTGCCTGCGACAACGAGATGCACGAGCCGGTGTTTCCGAACGGCTGCGCGATCTGCGAGATCGAGGTCGATCCCGACACGGGGCTGCCGACCATCACACGCTATGCCGCAGTGGACGACGTCGGCCGCTGTATCAACCCGCTGATCGTGCACGGCCAGACGCATGGCGGCATCGCCCAGGGCGTCGGCCAAGCGATGTGGGAGCAGTGCTATGTCGATCCATCGACCGGCCAGCCGCTGACCGGATCGTTCATGGACTATGGCATGCCGCATGCCCACACGCTCCCGTCGTTCAAGGCCGAGATCGTCGAGGTGCTGTCGCCGACCAATCCGCTCGGCATCAAGGCCGGCGGCGAAGGCGGCACCACGCCGGCGCTCGCGGTGATCGTCAGCGCCATCGTCGATGCGCTCAAGGACCACGGCATCCGCGACATCACCATGCCGGCGACGCCCTATGCGATTTGGCAGGCCATCCAGAACGCCAAAGCAGCCAACGGGTCCCGCGCACCGTGATAGCGTAAGCGCCGATGGATGCCGGGACCCCATCCAGCCACAACACACTGACGCATCGGGAGACGTTGGTCGTCGTTCTCGGCGTGCTGCTGCCTGTGTTCATGGGCTCGCTCGACAACACCATCCTTGCGAGCGCGCTGCCGACCATCGGCCGCGAATACAACGACGTCCATAATCTGCCCTGGCTGGTGACGGCCTATCTGATCGCCAACACGTCGATCACCGCGCTCTACGGCAAGATCAGCGACATCCGCGGCCGCAGGTTCACGCTGATGATCGCGATCTCGCTCTACATGATCGGCTCGATCGTCTGCGCGCTCGCGCCCAACATGTTCGTGCTGATTCTCGGCCGCGTGCTGCACGGCCTCGGCGGCGGCGGACTGACCTCGACCGGCATGGTGGTGCTGGGCGACATCGCGGCGCCCAAGGACCGCGGCAAGTACTACGGCTATTTCTCCGTCACCTACACCACCGCGGGGGCCTGCGGGCCGGCGCTCGGCGGCGCGATCGCCGAGTATCTGCACTGGTCGGTGATCTTCTGGATGAACATCCCGCTCGGCCTGATCGCCATGGGGCTGACGCTGACCTTGCTGCGCCGGCTGCCGCGTCATGACCGGCCGCACAAGCTCGACTTCATCGGCGCGGCGCTGGTCATGGCGGCGAGCTCCTCGTTCATGCTGGCGCTGAGCATGGGCGGCGTGAACTATCCGTGGCTGTCGCCGCCGATCCTCGGGCTGTTCGCGGCGGCGCTCATCCTCGGCGTTGCGTTCATCGCGCGGCTGCGCACCGCGCCGGAGCCGCTGATTCCGCTGTCGATCCTCAACGACCGCGAGGCGCGGCTCGCGGTCATGACCAACGCGTTCGGCTGGGCGCCGATCGTCGGCTTGCACATCTTCCTGCCGGTCTATCTTCAGAATATCGTCGGCATGCAGCCGGCAAGCGCAGGCTTGAGCGTGCTGATGCTCGCGGTGGTGCTCAACATCAGCGCCGGCGTCACCGGCACCATCCTGCCGACGCTCAAGCACTACAAACGCATTCCGATCGCCGGCCTGATCCTCGCCATCACCGGCGTGCTGATCCTCGCATGGCGCGCCAGGGACATCGCGCTCTGGGAGTTCGAGCTGCTGCTGTTCCTGATCGGCTGCGGGTTCGGCTGCATGCCGCCGCTGGCCGCGACTGCTTTGCAGAACAACGTCTCGATCCACACCTTCGGGTCGGCGGTGGCCACCATGCAGTTCGTCCGCAACCTGCTTGCCACCATGCTGGTCGCGATCTTCGGCGTGCTGGTGCTCACCGGCGCGGACGTGGTCGGCGGCAAGGCGGTCGGCCAGTATTCGGTCGATGGCTTCGTCCGCGTGTTTCTTGCGGTGGCGGCAAGCTTTTCGATCTCGCTCGCGGCCATCTTGCTGCTGCGGGAGAAGCCGCTGCTCGAGACCCACGTTTAGGCACGGACACGCGCCGATTTTGCGCTATCCTGCCCTTGCCAGAAGCGTTGAGAATGCGCCGCGGCCAACGACGGCGCTCCGCGCACGGCACGGAGGGAGCGTCAATGGCTGCAAATGGCAGAGCGCTTGTTGCGTTGGGTGTTGCGCTGGCCTCGGGATGGCTCGCGGCGCCAGGCTTCGCGCAAAGCAAATATCCGGACCGCCCGGTCAAGGTCGTGGTCGGCTTCACCGCCGGCGGCGGCACCGACGTCGCGGCGCGCGTGATGGCGCAGAAGCTCTCCGAGGCGCTGGGCCAGAGCTTCGTGGTCGAGAACCGCCCCGGCGCCAGCGGCCTCATTGCATCGGAGCAGGTCGCGAAATCGCCGGCCGACGGCACCACCATCATGGTCGGGAGCCAGACCACGCTCGCGGTCGCACCGGCGCTCTACAAGAAGATCCAGATCGATCCGGTCAAGGAGCTGACGGGGCTTGCGATGATCGGCGTGTCGCCGCTGGTCGCCGTGGTCAACGCCAACTCGCCGATCAAGACGCTGCACGACCTGATCACCGAGGCCAAGGCGAAGAACGGCACCATGAACTTCGCCTCGGGCGGCGTCGGCACCACGCCGCACATGGCCGGCGAGCTTCTGGCGTTCAGCGCCGGCATCAAGATGGTGCACGTCGCCTATCGCGGCGAAGCGCCCGGCGTGAACGACCTGCTCGGCGGGCAGATTCCGTTCATGTTCTCCAACCTGTCGGTGGTGAAGGGCAACATCGAGGGCGGCAAGCTGCGTGCGCTCGCGGTGACGAGCTCCAGGCGCGTGCCGTCGCTGCCCAACGTGCCGACCATCGCCGAGACCTTCCCGGGCTTCGACGCCGCGACCTGGTTCGCGCTGGTCGCGCCGGCCGGGACGCCGCGCGAGGCAATCGCAAGGATCAACGCCGAGACGAAGAAGATCGTCGCGACGGCCGACTTCCAGCAGCGCTTCGACCAGCTCGGCATGATCCCCGATCAGGACCGCACGCCGGACGAGATCAACGACTACATCAAGTCCGAGGTCGCCAAATGGGCGAAGGTGATCAAGGACGCGGACGTGAAGCCGGCGGATTAAGGTGCGTCACTCCGCCTTGATGTTGGCCTCGCGCACGACCTTCGCCCATTTCGGCAGCTCGCGCCTGATCTGGGCGGCGAACTCCTCGGGCGAATTGCCGACCGGCTCGAAGCCGAGCCCGGCGAGCTTCTCCTTCACGTCCGGCAGCGTGACGATCTGCACGATCTCGCGATTGAGCTGGACGACGATCTCCCGGGGCGTGCCGGCCGGCACGACAAAGGCAAACCAGTTCTCGCCCTCGATATCCGGATGGCCCGCCTCGGTCATCGTCGGGACCGCGGGCAGCGCCTGCGAGCGCACCTTGCGCGTCACGGCAAGCGCGCGCAGCTTGCCCTCCTGCACCTGTGGCACCGTCGGCGCCGGCGACACGATGCAGATCGGCGTGTGGTTTCCGATCGCGGACTGCACGGCGAGTCCCGCGCTCTGGAACGGCACGTGTACGAGATCGAGGCCGAGCTGCACGCGGAACTGCTCGCCGACCAGATGTCCGGGCGAGCCGACGCCGCCCGTGGCGTAGCTGTACTTGCCGGGATTGGCCTTGATGAGCCCGATCAGGTCCTGGACGTTCTGCGCCGGCACCGACGGATGCACCGAGATGATCATCGGCGACGTCACCGCGACGGTGACCGGATCGAAGTCCTTGATCGCGTCGTAGGGCGTGTTGGGCAGCAGCGCGGGATTGACGACGAAGTTCGTTGGGATCAGCAGCATCGTGTGGCCGTCGGCCGGCGACTTTGCGGCGCGCGCCGTGCCGATGTTGCCGCTCGCCCCGACGATGTTCTCGACGAAGAACTGCTTACCGAGGCTGTCGGAAAGCTTCTGCGCGGTGAGCCGGCCGAACACGTCAGTCGGCCCGCCTGCAGCAAACGGAATGATCAGCCGCACGGGCTTCGCCGGATAGCTCTGCGCGACGGCTCGCGGGGCAAAGAGCGCGCCCGCAGCCGCAGCGGCCGCTTGCAGGACCTGACGGCGTGACCGTTCCATGAACGCCTCCGGTTGCCGGCACGTTCACGCTACACCACTTCCGGGGCGCCGCGGCCATTCCTTTCGGATCAGAAAAACGCTAAGACCACCCGGCGCGGCGCTTGTAAATGCGGTCCGTGCATCCGACTTAACTCTTTGATCAAGCATCAGAACTGGCTGGACCAGCCGCCGACGGCATGACCGGACCCCGCAAGCTTTTCGTCAAGTCCTACGGCTGCCAGATGAACGTCTACGATTCGCATCGTATGGCGGACACGCTGGCCGCTCAGGGCTATGTCGAGACCGTGACGCCGGACGACGCCGACCTGATCATCCTCAACACCTGCCACATCCGCGAGAAGGCCGCCGAGAAGGTCTATTCCGAGCTCGGCCGCATGCGTGTGCTCAAGGACACCGCCGCGCAGCAGGGCCGTGACGTCAAGGTTGCGGTCGCGGGCTGCGTCGCCCAGGCCGAGGGCGAGGAGATCGTGCGGCGCGCGCCGACCGTCGACCTGGTGTTCGGGCCGCAGAGCTATCACCGCCTGCCGCAGATGCTCGAACGCGCAACGCGCGGCAAGGTGGTCGACACCGAGTTTCCAGTCGAGGACAAGTTCGATCATCTCGCGGCGCCGACCAAGGCGGCGACACGCAAGCGCGGCGTCTCGGCCTTCGTCACCGTGCAGGAAGGCTGCGACAAGTTCTGCACCTTCTGCGTCGTGCCGTACACGCGCGGCTCGGAGCTGTCGCGGCCGGTCGAGAAGATTGTCGCCGAGGCGCAGCGGCTCGCCGATGCGGGCGTGCGCGAGATCACGCTGATCGGCCAGAACGTCAACGGCTATCACGGCGAAGATGCCGGCGGCCGTGCCTCGACGCTCGGACGGCTGCTGCATCGGCTCGCCGAAATCCCCGGTGTTGCGCGTTTGCGCTACACCACGAGCCATCCGCGCGACATGGACGACAGCCTGATCGTGGCGCATCGCGACCTCCGCGCGCTGATGCCGCAACTGCATCTGCCGGTGCAGTCGGGCTCGGACCGCATTCTCGAGGCGATGAACCGCCGCCACACCCGCGCCGACTATCTTCGCCTGATCGAACGGCTGCGCGCGGCCCAGCCGAAGATGGCGTTCACGTCGGATTTCATCGTCGGCTTCCCCGGCGAGACCGATGCCGACTTCGTCGACACGATGCAGCTCGTCGACGACGTGGGCTTCGTCACCGCGTTTACGTTCAAATATTCGCCGCGGCCCGGCACGCCCGCGGCCGAGATGGAGCAACTGCCGGAAGCCGTAAAGGACGGACGCCTGCAGCGGCTGCAACGCGACATCGAGGCCCGGCAGGCCAAGTTCCTCGCGAGCCAGCAGGGCGTGACCTTCGACGTGCTGTTCGAGAAGACCGGGCGTCACGGCGGCCAGGTGGTCGGCCGCTCGCCTTATCTGCAGCCGGTGCAGGTCATGGGCCCGACATCTTTGATCGGTGAAATAGCGCCCGTGACCATAACCGAAATCGGCGCCAACAGCCTGTTCGGCGCACTTGTCAGTCCGCCCGCGAGCGCTCTTGCCAAAGCGCCTGGGCAGGCGGACCATCGGCCCGTCGAAGCTTTGGGAGCCTGATGCCGTTGCGATCGCTTGGACCCGGCCAGGGACTGGTGCCGTCTTCGGACGGCGCGCCCACCCAAGTCGTGCTCGCCTTCGACGACAATCGCCACGCCTCCGTGTTGTTCGGCCAGTATGGCCAGAACCTTGCGCTGATCGAGCGCCGCCTCGGCGTCGTCGCCGAGCAGCGCGGCAATCACATCACGCTCGAAGGCTCGCGCGACGCGGTCGAGCAGGCGCGGCGCGTGCTCGAAGGGCTCTATGAGCAGGTGAAGCGTGGGCAGGACCTGCAGTCCGGCGAGGTCGAGGCGGCGATCAGGCTCGCCATCGCGCAAGGCTCGCTGTTCGACTTCGATGAGGCGGCCGCGCGGCCCGGCTTCGAGGAGATCAACTTGCGCAAGCGGCCGGTGCGGGCGCGCACCGCGGCACAGGACGCCTATGTCCGCGCGCTCCGCAAGAACGCGCTGGTGTTCGGCATCGGACCGGCCGGCACCGGCAAGACCTGGCTCGCGGTCGCCTATGCCGTCGCGCTGTTCGAGCGCAAGGAGGTGGACCGCATCATTCTGTCCCGGCCCGCGGTCGAGGCCGGCGAGCGGCTCGGCTTCCTGCCCGGCGACCTGCGCGAGAAGATCGACCCGTATCTGCGGCCGATGTACGACGCGCTGTTCGACCTGATGGATTCGCGCATCGTCGAGCGCGCGATGCAGACCAACGAGATCGAGATCGCGCCGCTGGCGTTCATGCGCGGCCGCACGCTGTCGAACGCGGCCATCATCCTCGACGAGGCGCAGAACACCACGACGATGCAGATGAAGATGGCGCTGACCCGCATCGGCGAGAACAGCCGCATGATCGTCACCGGCGATCCGAGTCAGGTCGATCTGCCGCCCGGCCAGACCTCGGGCCTGCACGAGGCGACGCAGCTTCTGAGGAATGTCGAAGGCATCGGCATCGCAACGTTCGGGGCCGAGGACGTCATCCGCCACGAGCTGGTGGCGAAGATCGTCGCCGCCTACGACAAGGCCGACGCGGCGCGCCGGCGCGGGGTCAAGGATTGAGCCGCAAACCCCTCGTGCGCGCGTCACGGAACCGGGCGGAACCCATCAAGCTTGAGATCGTCGTCCGTTCCAAGCTGTGGCAGCGGCAGCGCACAGCCCAATCGATTGTCCGCAAAGCGATTTTTGCCGCCGCGAAAGCCGCCTCTACGGCCCCCGCCGAGCTTGCTATCGTGCTCAGCCATGATTCGGCGATCAAAGCGCTCAATCGCGACTGGCGGGGCAAGAACACGGCAACCAATGTGCTGTCGTTCCCGGCGGCGCGTGCCACGCCATCGCCAAACGGCGGAAAACCCGGCAAAAAGGCGCCCGGCAAATCCCGCCCTCCGACCCCATATATCGGTGACATCGTCATTGCCTACCAGACGACCGCCCGCGAGGCGGAGGCCGAGGGCAAGCCGTTCGGCCACCACTTGGCCCACCTCGCCGTCCACGGGTTTTTGCACCTGCTCGGCTATGACCACGAGAACGACCGCGACGCCGAAACGATGGAACGCCTGGAGCGCCGGATTCTCAAACATCTCGCGGTGCCCGACCCTTACGCGCCGCGCCCCGCCGCAAACTGAAAAGTGCCAAGAATCGTCCCAAGAATCGTCCCAAGAATCATCCCATGCCCCAATCCGACGCGCCGGGCCGGCCGGCTGAGCCGGCCGCCGCCCCGAACGAACCGCGCAACCTCCCAGTGCCGGTCGCCCGCCCGATGGCCGGTGAGAGCGAAGGCTTTTTTTCGCGCATAGCCCGTGCGTTCCTGGGCTGGAGAAACGGCCCGACCCGCGCCGACATCGAGGTCGTGCTTGAAGCCGCTGGCCCCGGCGAAGCCGGCGTCTCGCCGGAAGAGCGGACCATGATCCGCAACATCCTGGCGCTGCGCGGGCGCCGGATCGAGGACGTCATGGTGCCGCGCGGCGACATCATCGCCGTCCAGCAGGACATCACGCTCGGCGAGCTGATGAAGGTGTTCGAGAAGGCCAACCACTCGCGGCTCGTCGCCTACAACGACACGCTCGACGATCCGTTGGGCATGGTCCACATCCGCGACCTGATCGCGTTCATGACGTCGCAGGCGGCGATCGATCCGACCAAGCCCACCCGGCGCAAGAAGCCGCGCGCCACGGGGCTCGATCTCAACGCCGTCGATCTGGCGATACCGCTGTCGTCGACCAGGATCATGCGCGAGATGCTGTTCGTGCCGCCGTCGATGCCGGCGCTCGACCTTCTGGAGAAGATGCAGGCGACGCGCATTCATCTCGCGCTGGTGGTCGATGAATATGGCGGCACCGACGGCCTGGTTTCGATGGAGGACATCGTCGAGCAGATCGTCGGCGACATCGCCGACGAGCACGACGAGGACGAGCTGCCCGCGGTGGTGCGCGAGGCCGACGGATCGTACGTGGCCGATGCGCGCGCCACGCTCGAGGACGTGACCAAGGCCGTCGGCGTGGCGTTCGACGTTGGCGACGCGGCGGAGGAGGTCGACACCATCGGCGGCTACCTGATGTCGCAGGTCGGGCGGCTGCCGCTGCGCGGCGAACTCGTGCCGGGCCCCGAGGGTTTCGAGATCGAGGTGCTGGACTCCGACCCGCGCCGGATCAAGAAGGTTCGCATCCACAACCGGAAGAACCTGCGGATCGAGCGCGACCGCGACGGCCGCCGCCGCTACAGCACCACCGACACGACCGCGAGCCCGGCGCTGACGCCCGCGCCGTCGCCCGAACCTTCATCCGACGACACGGCGAAAGCACCGCAACAGCCCGCCGACACCAGCACGCCGTCCAAATCGTGACCGCCGTCGAAACCAGCACATCATCCGGCTCGGCGATCACGCGCCTCGCGCACTGGATCGTGCTGAGCTGGGGATGGCGGCGCGCGCTGGTCGCGATCACCGCGGGCGCCTGCTCGGCGCTGGCGATGCCGCCGCTCGATGCCTGGCCGGTGCTGTTCCTGACCTTGCCGGTGCTGGTGTGGCTCACCGACGGCGCCGCCGGCGGACGGCTCGGCGGAATCCCGGGCGCGGCCGTCGCCGGATGGTGGTTCGGCTTCGGCTATCACCTGGTGGGACTCTACTGGATCGGGCACGCGTTCCTGGTCGATGTCAAAGCCTTCGGCTGGCTGTTGCCGTTCGCGGTCACGGGGCTGCCTGCGTTCATGGCCTGCTACGCGGCGCTGGGGCTGGCGCTGGCGCGCATGCTCTGGACGCGCGGCCCGGGGCGGCTCATTGCGCTTGCGGTCGCGCTCACCGTGACCGAATGGCTGCGCGGCTTCCTGTTCACCGGCTTTCCCTGGAACAGCTACGGCTACGCGATGACCGGCTCGCTTGCGCTTTCGCAAGGCGCGGCGCTGATCGGCATCTGGGGCCTGACCTTCGTCACGGTCGCGGTGTTCGCAAGCCCCGCGGTGCTGTTCGACGAGCGCAGCGACACGCGGCGGCCGTGGCTGCCGCTTGCGCTCGGCCTGATCCTGCTCGCCGCGCTTGCCGCCTACGGCACGTGGCGGATCCATCGCACGCCGACGGCCTTCGTCGACAACGTGCGGCTGCGCATCATGCAACCCAATCTGCCGCAGGACGAGAAGTTCAACTACGCGGCCAAGCAGCGGGTGATGAGCCATTATCTCGAACTGTCGGACCGCGCCACCGGCCCGCGGACCTCGGGCGTGCGCGACGCGACGCACCTGATCTGGCCGGAGTCGGCTTTTCCCTTCCTGCTGACGCGCGAGCCGGACGCGATGGCGCAGATCGCGTCGCTCCTGCCGCAGGGCACGGTGCTGATCACCGGCGCAGTTCGCGCGCCGGAGGTGCCGCCGGGCGGCAAGATCGAGCGCGCGTACAACTCGATCTACGTCATCGATCATGACGGCACGATCCTGTCGGTCTACGACAAGATGCATCTTGTGCCGTTCGGCGAGTTTCTGCCGTTCCAGAATTTTCTCGAAAGCCTCGGCCTGATGCAGCTCACCAAGCTGCCCGGCGGATTCATTCCGGGTGATCGCCGCCGCGCGATGGATGTGCCGCGTGCACCGCGCATGCAGCCGTTCATTTGCTACGAGATCATCTTTCCGGGCGAAGCCCAGCCAGGCAGCGAGCGTCCCGGCTGGATGCTCAACCTCACCAACGACGGCTGGTTTGGTTTGAGCAGTGGCCCTTACCAGCATCTGCGCCAGGCGCGCGTGCGCACCATCGAGCAAGGACTTCCGCTGGTGCGCGCGGCGAACACCGGCGTGTCGGCGGTGATCGATCCGGTCGGCCGCATCGTGCGCTCGCTGCCGCTCGGCAGCGAAGGCGTGCTCGACGCGCAACTGCCGCGGCGAATCGATCCGCCGCTTTACGCGCGCACGGGCGACGCCGGGATTTTCCTGACAATTGCAATTGCTGCGATAGTTCTCATCCGCCGGCGCACGCGCCGCGCTTGATGGCGTATTGCCGCATCAGCGGCCGCATATGCAACGAGCACATGTGGCTGCGGTGATGACCCATATAAAACGGCGAAGGTATGGGGTTCCTGCAGTGGCCAACAGAACCCGCACAAATCCGAGAAAAATCGCGGTTTCCCAAAACAATCAATTTCGCGAACAAGTTTCAGACATCATTGGCCGCTGGGTTGAGTCCTGACAGCCGAAGGCTATTTCACCGATTGCACAGGGGTTTAATCTGTGAGCAGTACACGGGTTTCGTCTAAGGAACCGGAGCGAAGAACACCCATGATGGCCAAGAAGGCGCCCAATCCTACGGACAAGCACGTGGGCGCAAGAGTGCGTATGCGCCGGATGATGTTGGGAATGAGCCAGGAAAAGCTGGGCGACGCGCTCGGCCTCACATTCCAGCAAGTGCAGAAATATGAAAAGGGTGCGAACCGGATCGGCGCAAGCCGCCTTCAGCAGATCGCTCACATCCTGCAAGTGCCGGTGTCGTTCTTCTTCGAAGGCGCTCCTCATGCCCCCGGCCAGTCGCATGAGGGTTTCGGCGAGGCGCCGTCGCCCGCCTACGTCTCCGACTTTTTGGCAACCTCGGACGGACTTGCGCTGACCAAGGCCTTCATGGGCATCAAGGACGCGAAGCTCCGCCGCCGCATCGTCGATCTGGTCGAGCAGATCGCCGCCGTCGACAAGCACTGATCGCCGCCGTTGGGCGCCCGTGGGGCACGACCGGAACGTTTGCCCACGACGTCCCACATCTTGACCGGGTTGTCATACGCTGCATAAAGGGGCCAGCCTTTGCACGGCGGGCCCATGCCTGCCGCCATTTCAGGAGACTGTACGTGTCCCGCTCCAACTTCCTGTTCACCAGCGAATCCGTATCCGAAGGTCATCCGGACAAGGTCTCCGACCAGATCTCCGATGCCATCCTCGACGCCTTCATCGAGAAGGATGTGAAGCTCGGCATCGCCGATGACAGCCAGATCAACACCCGGCTCGGCTGCGAAACGCTCTGCACCACCAACAAGATCGTGGTGGCCGGCGAAGGCCGCGGTCAGCTGTTCAAGACCATCAACGGCGTGTCGGTCGTCGACCGCGAGTTGATCACCGAGATCGCCCGTGGCGTGGTCAAGGACATCGGTTACGACCAGAACGGCTTTTCCTACCACGGCGCCGACGTCGAGGTGCTGCTGCACGGCCAGTCGCCCGACATCGCCATGGGCGTCAACGCCAAGAAGAAGAACGGCAAGGAAGAGGAAGGCGCCGGCGACCAGGGCATGATGTTCGGCTACGCCTGCACCGAGAGCGAGGTCTACGAGAAGGGCTCCTACATGCCGGCCCCGATCTACTTCGCCCACAAGATCCTGAAGGTGCTGTCCGACAAGCGCCGCAGCAACCAGCTTCACGACCTGCAGCCCGACGCCAAGAGCCAGGTCACCGTGCAGTACGTCAACAACAAGCCGATCGGCTGCACCAAGGTCGTGGTCTCGACCCAGCACAACGAGAAGAGCCGCAACGGCAAGAGGTATACGCCGGGCATGGTCCGCGACCTGATCGAAGACGCGGTCGAGTCGGCGCTGCCGAAGGGCTGGATGCCGAAGAAATCGTCGGACTTCCTGGTCAACCCGACCGGCAACTTCGTGGTCGGCGGACCGGACGGCGACTGCGGCCTCACCGGCCGCAAGATCATCGTCGACACCTATGGCGGCTATGCGCCGCACGGCGGCGGCGCGTTCTCCGGCAAGGACCCGACCAAGGTCGACCGTTCAGCCGCCTATGCGGCGCGCTATCTCGCCAAGAATGTGGTGGCCGCGGGCCTCGCCAGCCAGTGCACGATCCAGATCGCCTACGCGATCGGCGTCGCCGATCCGATGTCGGTGCTGGTCGACACCCACGGCACGAGCAACATCGACGAGCGCAAGCTTGCCAAGGTGCTGCCGGAAATCTTCCGGCTGACGCCGACCAACATCCGCCGCTCGCTGAAGCTCAACCGGCCGATCTACCGCCGCACCGCGGCCTACGGCCACTTCGGCCGTGCGCCCGAGAAGGACGGCGGCTTCTCCTGGGAGCAGACCAACCTGGTCAGCCAGCTCAAGAGCGCGTTCAAGTAAGCTCCATAGATTGAGAATGTAACGTCATGGCCGGGCTTGTCCCGGCCATTTCGTTTGCAAAGACACGCCTGTTCGCACCATTCACGACTTGTCATGCCCGGCGAAAGCGGGGCATCCAGTACTGATCAATAAGCTGGATCGCCCGCCTTCGCGGGCGATGACACCGATGGCTGACCGTGAAAGCAATCGCCAAGGCGCCTTCTTCGGCCGGCGCAAGGGCCACGCGCTGAAGCCGCGGCAGGCCGCGCTGTTCCACGCACTGCTGCCGAAGCTTGCGCTCGACCTCCACGCGCCCGCGCCATCCGACCTGCGCGCGCTGTTCAGCGACGTGCACGAAGTCCGCCTTGAAAGCGGTTTCGGCGGTGGCGAGCATCTGATCGCGGAAGCCGAGCGGCAGCCGCAGACCGGCTTCATCGGCATCGAGCCGTTCATCAACGGCATGGCCAAGGCGCTCGCCGCGATCGACGACCGCAAGCTCAACAACATCCGTCTGCATCACGGCGATGCGACCGACATGCTGGCCTGGCTTCCCGCCGCGGGCCTTGCGCGCTTCGACCTGCTCTATCCCGATCCATGGCCGAAGCGGCGGCACTGGAAGCGCCGCTTCGTGCAGGACAAGAGCGTTGCGGCGATTGCGCGGAGCTTGAGGCCGGGCGGCGAGTTTCGCTTCGCCAGCGATATTTCCGGATACATCGAGTGGACGCTGGCGCGCCTGCTGCGTTCGCCGGATTTCGTCTGGACCGCCGAGCAGGCCGACGACTGGCGCAAGCCTTGGCCGGGCTTCACCCGGACGCGCTACGAAGCGAAGGCCGTGCGCGAAGGCCGCACGCCCTGCTATCTCACCTTCAGGCGGCGATGATGTCCGTCAGTCTGCGCCCGGCGGACTGACCTGCCAGAACCGGACCACACGTTGCGCGGTCGAAGCCGACAACCGCTCGTAGTTGGCGTAGGAGTCCTCGAGCGATTGCGTCGACGTGCCCTTGGGGGTCGGCCGCGACATGATGATCGCCTTGACCGTGTCCCAGCCATAGCCCGCCGCCTTGCACAGAATGAGAATCGGATCCGGCCGGTCGCCCGCCATCAGGCGGTCGGCAGTCTCGACCGGGATGCCGCACAGCATGGCAAGCGAGGCGACGGTCTCTTCGAACTTCTTGTCCTTGGCGAAATTGGCGAGCTCGGTCTCGTCGAGCTCGTTGGTCTGATGCATGGCCATGACGGTCCGCATCGCCGCCGTGTAGTCGCGCACCGGAACCGACTTGTCGTATTCGCGGGAGATCTTGTCGAGCACGCGCTGGATTTCCGCACGCGTCTCGGGCTTGGCCGACGAGAGAAGGCGCTGCTGCACCACCGCCGTGGCGCGCACCAGGAGCTCACGGAACAGATGCGCCGGAATATCCGGCCGGGAGCCGACCCGCTGCGCGAGCTCTTCGTTGTCCTCCGCGCGCTTCACCAGTGCCGAGAATCCGCCCTCGGAGAACTTCGCCGACTGGTTATCGGCGACGGTCGCCACCACTTCGGGACTGCCGCGCCGCACCAGCACGTCGGTGACCGCCTCGCCGAGGTCGGCGCGGCCGGCGATGGCGGCGAGATGCTCCTGCCCCTTGGTTTTCGCAAGCTCGACCAGCTCGCTTTCGCGAAGCCGCGGCGATTGCGCGATGACGGGGCCTGCGACCTCGATATTCTCGTCGCGCGCGAGCGTGTGCATCAGTTCGGTCGGCGCGTTGGGAAGTGCGGCGAGCGACTGCGCCATTTCCGAGCGCGCCTTCGCCTCGATTTCGACGACCAGGCGGCAGAGCACGTCGTCGAACAGCCCGATATGGTCTTCGTTGAAGCTCGGGGCGCCGTCGATGAACAGATTGGCGATGCGCTTGACCGTCTTGGCGCGCCGCTCCGCCGAGCCGTGCTGGATGACGTCTTCGAGCTCGGGGATCAGGGACGCAGACGCGGACATAAAAAATATTTCCTGCCGGCAGTTCACGCACCGGTCCTCGGGTCCACGTTAGGCAGGCTTTCTAAAGGAACCGTTAGCCAATCCTCAGCCTGTCCATGCCCTTGCAAAGCAATGAAAATCCGCTATATTCCGGCTGTCTGTTATGACATCTCATAACGATCGGATGATCCGATCGGATTTTGAGAGTGGGCCCCCCGGGACCCGCTCTTTTTTGTTACCTGGGCGCCCCTGTGGGGCGCGGGTCAAAAAAAGCGCGAAAATCCCGAGGCTTACAGGCACCAAAGCGGACGGATGACCGAGAGCATCGAGACGCACAATGCGGCTGAAGGCGCCGAAAAGCGCCTGATCGTCGAACCTGGACTGGCAGCGCACGTCGCCGCCGTGGTCGAGCCTGTGCTGGAAAGCCTGGGCTATCGACTCGTGCGCGTGCGCGTGTCGGGTCTCGACGGCTGCACCGTGCAGGTGATGGCTGAGCGGCCGGACGGCACAATGACGATCGACGATTGCGAGGCTTGCTCGCGCGCGCTGTCGCCGGTGCTCGACGCAGCCGATCCGGTCGATCGCGCCTACCGGCTGGAACTGTCGTCGCCCGGCATCGACCGGCCGCTGGTGCGGCAATCGGATTTCGAGCGCTACGCCGGCAACCTGGTGAAGATCGAGATGGCGGTGGCTGCCGAAGGCCGCAAGCGGTTCCGCGGCCAGTTGCTGGGCACCGAAGGCCATCTCGCGCGCATCCATCGCGACGACGCGCCGGCGGGCGAGCCTGCCGACGTCATGCTGCCGATCGAGGACATGGCCGAGGCCAAGCTCGTGCTCACCGACGCGCTGGTTGCGGAATCGCTCCGCCGCGGCAAGCAGGCCGAGCGCGCGCAGCAGGCGATCAACGACAACGAGCCGGCACCGGCCCGTCATCCTGATCCATCACACCCCCGAAACCCGTTTCCGCGCGGACCCGGCAAGAACCGGAACCGTGCCCAGCACGAAGGAGAATGAGCGATGGCTGTCAGCGCCAACCGGCTCGAGCTGTTGCAGATCGCGGATGCAGTCGCCCGCGAAAAATCCATCGACCGCATGATCGTCGTCACCGCGATGGAGGATGCCATCGCCAAGGCGGCGCGGTCGCGCTACGGCGCCGAGACCGACGTGCACGCCGAGATCAATCCCAAGACCGGGGAGCTCCGCCTCGCCCGCCACATGCTGGTGGTCGACAACGTCGAGAACCCGTCGAACCAGATCAGCGTCGAGGACGCCAAGAAGCGCAATCCCGCGGCGCAGGTCGGCGACACCATCGCCGACACGCTGCCGCCGCTGGAATACGGCCGCATCGCCGCGCAGTCGGCCAAGCAGGTGATCGTGCAGAAGGTGCGCGAGGCCGAGCGCGACCGGCAGTATCAGGAATACAAGGACCGCATCGGCGACATCGTCAACGGCATCGTCAAGCGCGTTGAATACGGCAACGTCGTCGTCGATCTCGGCCGCGGCGAGGCGATCATCCGCCGCGACGAGATGCTGCCGCGCGAGACGCTGCGCAACGGCGATCGCGTCCGCGCCTATATCTACGACGTGCGGCGGGAGCCGCGCGGCCCGCAGATTTTCCTCTCCCGCACGCATCCGCAGTTCATGGCGAAGCTGTTCGCGCAGGAGGTTCCGGAAATCTACGACGGCATCGTCGAGGTGAAGGAGGTGGCCCGCGATCCGGGCTCGCGCGCCAAAATCGCGGTGATTTCGCGGGATTCCTCGGTCGATCCGGTCGGCGCCTGCGTCGGCATGCGCGGCTCGCGCGTGCAGGCGGTGGTGAACGAGCTGCAGGGCGAGAAGATCGACATCATCCCGTGGTCGCCCGACATCGCGACCTTCGTGGTCAACGCGCTGGCGCCGGCCGAAGTCGCCAAGGTCGTGCTCGACGAGGATCGCGAGCGTATTGAAGTTGTCGTGCCGGATGCCCAGCTGTCGCTTGCGATCGGCCGGCGCGGCCAGAACGTGCGGCTCGCCTCGCAGCTCACCCACTGGGACATCGACATCCTCACCGAGCAGGAAGAGTCGGAGCGCCGTCAGGCCGAGTTCCAGGCGCGCACCAAGATGTTCATGGAAGCGCTGGACCTCGACGAGGTGGTCGGGCAGTTGCTCGCGTCCGAAGGTTTCGCCTCCGTCGAGGAGCTGGCGATGGTGGACGAGAAGGAGCTCGCCGGCATCGAAGGCTTCGACGAGGACACCGCGCGCGAGCTGCAAGCCCGCGCCACCGAGTATCTCGCCAAGATCGAGGGCGAGCTCGATGCCAAGCGCAAGGCGCTCGGCGTCGAGGACGCTCTCAAGGATGTGCCCGGCGTCACCACGGCGATGCTGGTCAAGCTCGGCGAGAACGGCGTCAAGACGGTCGAGGACTTGGCCGGCTGCGCCACCGACGACCTGACCGGCTGGACCGAGCGCAAGGACGGCGAGAGCAAGCGCGAGCCGGGCATCCTCGAAGGCCACGACCTGTCCCGCGAGGAGGCCGAGGCGATGATCATGCAGGCCCGTCTCAAGGCCGGCTGGATCACCGAGGCCGATCTCGCCCCACCCGCGGCGGAAGCCGCACCGGAGGAAGCCGCGGCGACGCCGGCTTAGGGAGAGACGATCACAGCGATGCTGGCGCACGCGCAACCTGAGGAACTCGATGCCGGGCCGCACAAGGGCCGCCCGGGCGGCGAGCGCCTGTGCGCGGTCACCCGCGAGGTGAAGCCGGTCGGCGACCTGATCCGCTTCGTCGTCGGGCCCGACGGCGTCGTGCCCGATCTCAAGCGCAAGCTGCCGGGCCGCGGGCTCTGGATCACGGCCGACCGGAAAACGCTCAAGGACGCGGTCTCGCGCAACGTATTCGCACGCGGCTTCAAGCGTGACGTCCGCGTGACGGCGGAACTGGCGGAGATGACCGAACGCCTTTTGCTGGCGGGCGCGCTCGACGCGCTGTCGATCGCCGGCAAATCCGGGCTGGTTCTGACCGGCTTTGCCAAGGTCGAGGCGGCGATTGCCCAGGAGAGCGCACATGACGCGATCGTGGGCCTGATCCATGCCGCCGACGCCGCAAGCGACGGCGTCGGAAAGCTCGCCGGTGCGCTGCGGCATCGCCCGGACGCGGACCGTATAATCACGGTCAGAACCTTCACGACCGCCCAATTGGATTTGGCATTGGGCCGGTCAAATGTGGTACATGCAGCGCTGATTGCCGGGCCTGCCAATGACACGTTTTTGGCGCGTTTAGCGCGCTTTGAGCGCTTCCGGACCGGCGAACCGGACGGACGTGGCGGCACTGGCACACGGAACTGACAGGAATCGGGACTGAATGGCTGACACCAAGACCCCTGACGGCAAGACGCTGAGCGTCGGCGGCAAGTCGACGCTGTCGCTGAAGCCGCGCACCGAGACCGGCACGGTGCGCCAGAGCTTCAGCCACGGCCGCAGCAAGCAAGTGGTCGTCGAGGTCAAGAAGCGCCGCGCCGCCCCCGACGGCAAGCCCGAGACGGCCGCCCCGGCTCCGGCTGCCGCGCCGGTTGCTGCGCCCAGCGCCAAGCGTCCCGGCCCTGGCGCACCGGCCGGCAAGGCATCGGCGGCCAGGCCCGCGGCGCAAGCCTCGGCCGCACCGCCGAAGTCGTCCGGCGTCGTCCTTCGCACCCTGACCGATGAGGAGCGCAACCGTCGCGCCCATGCGCTCGGCGACGCGCGTCTGCGCGAGGCCGAAGAGCGCAAGATCGCCGAAGAAGAGGCAAAAATCCGCGCACAGCGCGAGGCGATCGAAAAATCCGAGCGCGAGGCGGCCGAGGCCCGCAAACGCGAAGAGGACGACCGCCGCAAGCACGACGAAGAGACCAAGAAGAAGGCCGACGAAGTCGCCAAGAAGCGTTTTGGCGAAGGCGAGGCTGCGAAGACGACGACGACGACAACAACGACAACAGCTGCACGCCCCGGCACACGTCCGGGTGCCCGTCCGCAGCTCGAAGCCGAGGAAGAGGAGGCGCCGAAGTTCCGCCGCGGTCCCGGCGGCGCCCTGCGTCCTGCGCCACCGCCGAAGCGGCCGACTCGCGCGGCCCAGACCGCGACGGAACGTCCCCGCGGCCGTCTCACCCTCGTGAATGCACTCAACACCGACGAGGTTCGCGAGCGTTCCAACGCCTCGTTCCATCGCCGCGAGCAACGGCGTCATAAGGCCCTGATGGGCAACGAGTCGCGCGAGAAGATCTCGCGCGAGGTGACGATCCCGGAGGCAATCACCATCCAGGAGCTCGCCAACCGCATGTCCGAACGGTCGGTGGATGTCATCAAGTTCCTGATGAAGCAAGGCCAGATGGCGACGATCAACGACGTGATCGACGCCGACACCGCCCAGCTGATTGCCGAGGAGCTCGGCCACACCGTCAAGCGCGTCGCCGAGGCCGACGTCGAGGAAGGCGTGTTCGACGTCGCCGACGATCCGGCCGATCTCGAGTCGCGCGCGCCGGTCGTGACCGTGATGGGTCACGTCGACCACGGCAAGACCTCGCTGCTCGATGCGATCCGCTCGACCAACGTGGCGGGGGGCGAGGCCGGCGGCATCACCCAGCACATCGGCGCCTACCAGGTGGAATCGCCGTCGCACGGCAAGATCACCTTCATCGACACGCCGGGCCACGCCGCGTTTACCGCGATGCGCGCCCGCGGCGCCAAGGTCACCGACATCGTGGTGCTGGTGGTCGCGGCCGACGACGGCGTGATGCCGCAGACGATCGAGGCCATCAATCATGCCAAGGCGGCGAAGGTGCCGATGATCGTCGCCATCAACAAGATCGACAAGCCGGACGCCAATCCGACGCGCGTGCGCACCGATCTCTTGCAACACGAGGTGCAGGTCGAATCGATGGGCGGCGAAGTGGTGGACGTCGAACTGTCGGCGACCAAGAAGACCAACATCGACAAGCTGCTCGAAATGATCGGCCTGCAGGCCGAAATCCTCGACCTCAAGGCCAATCCGGTGCGAGCCGCCGAGGGCACTGTGATCGAGGCCAAGCTCGACCGCGGCCGCGGTCCGGTCGCCACCGTGCTCGTGCAGCGCGGCACGCTGCATGTCGGCGACATCATCGTTGCCGGTGCCGCCTGGGGCCGTGTCCGCGCGCTGGTGAACGACACCGGCCAACCGGTGCAGGAGGCCGGTCCTTCGGTTCCGGTCGAGGTGCTGGGCTTCGCCGACACGCCTGAGGCGAGCGACCGTCTCGCCGTGGTCGAATCGGAGGCCCGCGCACGCGAACTGACCGACTACCGGGTCCGCCAGAAGCGCGAAAAGAGCGCTGCGCACGCGACCGGCATGCGCGGCTCGCTCGAGCAGATGATGTCGCAGCTCAAGACATCGGGCCGCAAGGATTTCCCGCTGATCATAAAGACCGACGTCCAGGGCTCGCTTGAGGCCATCGCCGGCGCGCTGGAGAAGCTCGGCACCGACGAGGTCGGCGCGCGGATCATCCATTCCGGCGTCGGTGGCATCACCGAGTCCGACGTGACGCTGGCGGAATCTTCAGGCGCCGCCATCATCGGTTTCAACGTGCGCGCCCACAAGGAGGCGCGCGAGGCTGCCGAGCACCAGCGCATCGAAATCCGCTACTACAACATCATCTACGATCTCGTCGACGACGTGAAGAAGGCGATGTCCGGTCTGCTCACGCCGGAGCGGCGCGAGACCATGCTCGGCAACGCGCTGATCCTCGAGGTCTTCAACGTGTCGAAGGTCGGCAAGGTGGCCGGCTGCCGCGTCACCGACGGCAAGGTCGAGCGCGGCGCGGGCGTCCGCCTCATCCGCGACAACGTCGTGGTCCACGAGGGCAAGCTCTCGCAGCTCAAGCGCTTCAAGGACGACGCGCGCGAAGTCACCGCCGGAATGGAATGCGGCATGGCCTTCGAGAACTACCAGGACATGCGGCAGGGCGACGTGATCGAGTGCTACCGGGTGGAGACGGTGCAACGCTCGCTCTGAGTCCGAATCTCAGGCAGGCGCGAGACACCCTCCGCCCTATCCCCGTCATGGCCGGGGCATAGACGTTCGAAGAACGGCGTTGCTTCGCTCGCCTATGTCCCGGCCATCCACGCCTTCCCCCGTTGAGTGGAAGCGAGGCGTGGATGCCCGGCACAAGGCCGGGCATGACGACGGCAACAGCGGAATTTGATTGTGAGAAACAAGCATCATCGCGATCGCGAGTCGCAAGCAGGTCCTTCGCAACGCGCGCTGCGCGTCGGCGAACTGATCCGTCACGCGCTGTCCGACATGCTGACGCGCGGCGACGTGCACGATCCCGTGCTCGAAGGCCATCTCGTCACTGTGCCCGAGGTCCGCATGTCGCCCGACCTGCGGCTCGCGACGATCTATGTGATGCCGCTCGGCGGCCGCGACATCAAGGACGTCATCGAGGCGCTCGATCGCAACAAGCGCTATCTACGTGGCGAGATCGCGCACCGCGTTAACTTGAAATTTGCTCCCGAACTCCGCTTCCGCGTTGACGAACGATTCGACGAGGCGGAACGGATCGAGAAGCTTCTGCGAACCCCGGAAGTACAGCGCGACCTCAAGCGCGACGAAGAAGAACCATGACCCACGACGATTCGTCCGCAGCACCGCCTGCGCCATCAACCAGTCCGGCAAAGAGGCGGCCGCAGCAGTTCCGCCGCGAGAAGCGCGACGTGCACGGCTGGATCGTACTCGACAAGCCGGTCGGCATGACGTCGACGCAAGCCGTCGGTGCGATCAAGCGGCTGTTCGCCTGCAAGCGCGCCGGCCATGCCGGCACGCTCGACCCGCTCGCCTCGGGCTGCCTCCCGGTTGCGCTCGGCGAGGCGACCAAGACCGTCCCGTTCGTGATGGACGGCCGCAAGACCTACAGCTTCACCGTGCGCTGGGGCGAGGAGCGCGACAGCGACGACGCCGAGGGCGCCGTCACGACCACGAGCGACGCCCGTCCCTCGCGCGAGGCCATCGCGGCGCTGCTGCCGTCCTACACCGGAACCATCTCCCAGGTGCCGCCGCGCTATTCCGCCATCAAGGTCAACGGCGAGCGCGCCTACGACCTCGCGCGCGACGGCGAGACGGTCGAGCTCGCGGCCCGGCCGATCGAGATCTACCGGCTGGAACTGGTTAACACCCCCGACGCCGAGCACGCCGAATTCCGCGCCGAATGCGGCAAAGGCACCTATGTCCGGTCGCTCGCCCGCGACATGGGCCGGGCGCTCGGATGTTTGGGCCATATCAAGGCCTTACGGCGCGAGGCGGTGGGCCCGTTCGGCGAAAATGTCATGATTTCGCTGGAACAACTCACCGGGCTGTGCCATAGAGCAGCCGCTGGCGAGGGCAGCCTCGCCGACGCAATCCTCCCTGTCGAGACCGCGCTGGACGACATCCCGGCGCTGGCCGTCAGCCAGGGAGACGCGGCAAGGCTTCATCGAGGCCAAGCCGTTTTGTTGCGCGGACGGGATGCCCCCATCTTTCGCGGAACGGTTTATGTCACGGCTTCGGGCGTCTTGATCGCCCTTGCCGAAGTGGACCGCGGCGAGATCGTCCCCAAGCGCGTATTCAACCTGGCCGGGCTTGTGGGAAG
>JAIESC010000082.1 GCA_019746355.1 Xanthobacteraceae bacterium
CGACGCGCTATGGCGCGTTTACGCGCGTCTTCGACGCGCTATGGCGCGTTTACGCGCGTCTTCGACGCGCTATGGCGACGCCGTCCTTCGGACGGCTATGCGCTTGACTTGCTTTGCCGTCTCAAGCCCTTAAATTGCAGCCATGACGTACGTCGAAGCGGCCGCAGCACCCCTCCGCAAAACCGGCCAGATCAAGCTCCACGGCAAGGAAGCCTTCGAAGGCATGCGCAAGGCCGGCCGGCTGGTCGCCGACTGCCTCGACATGCTCACCGCGCATGTGAAGCCCGGCGTGCCGACCGAGAAGATCGACCGGCTGGTGTCCGAGTTCGCGCAGGACCACAACGCGCTGCCGGCGACGCTGATGTATCGCGGCTACCGCAAGTCGACCTGCACGTCGATCAACCACGTGGTCTGCCACGGCATCCCGAACGAGAAGCCGCTGAAGGACGGCGACATCGTCAACATCGACGTGACGCTGATCCTCAATGGCTGGCACGGCGATTCGAGCCGCATGTATCCGGTCGGCGAGATCCCGCGGCGCGCCGAGCGGCTGATCGAGGTCACTTACGACGCGATGATGCGCGGCATCGCCGTGATCAAGCCCGGTGCCACCACCGGCGACATCGGCGCGGCGATCCAGGGCTTCGTCGAGGCGCAGCACATGAGCGTGGTGCGCGACTTCTGCGGCCATGGGCTCGGCAAGCTGTTCCACGACGAGCCGAACGTCGTCCATGTCGGACGGCCGGGCGAAGGCATCGTGCTGCGGCCCGGCATGTTCTTCACGGTCGAGCCGATGATCAATCTCGGCCGGCCGCACGTGAAGGTGCTGTCCGACGGCTGGACCGCGGTGACGCGCGACCGCTCCCTGTCGGCGCAGTTCGAGCACACCATCGGCGTGACGGCGAACGGGGTGGAGATTTTCACCACCTCGGCCAAGGGCTTCGACAAGCCGCCTTACCAAGCCTGAGCGGGAAGCGAATCTTCCGGAATTCCATTGACAGGCCTGACGGCCTTGTTCATGTTATGTTCCATCGTCGTCGACGGGCGTGAATGACGATGCAGCGGCTCACCGATCCTGACAAACAGCACCTGTTGTGGGCGCGGGACGCCCAGGTGGCGCACGCCGACCGAAGTCCCGCAAAGGTTATCCCTCCCGACGATCCGCCGCCGCACTACATCGGCCATCGCGAGCGGCTCAGGACGCGCTTCCGCAACGCCGGCGCCGACGCGGTCAGCGACTACGAGCTTCTCGAACTCGTGCTGTTCCGGACGATCCCGCAGCGGGACGTGAAACCTCTCGCCAAGGAGCTTCTCGCCAAATTCGGCTCATTCGCCGAAGTGCTGGCCGCGCCACGGCCGCGGCTGGAAGAGGTCAAAGGCATCAAGGAAGCGACCAGCACCGACCTGAAAATCCTTCATGCCGTGGCCGGACGCATCACGCGCGGCGAGACGCGGAGGCGGCCGGTGCTGTCGTCCTGGTCAGCGGTGCTCGACCATTGCCGCACCACCATGGCGTTCGAGACCAAGGAGCAGTTCAGAATCATCTTTCTCGACAAGCGCAACCAGATCATCGCCGACGAGGTGCAGCAGACCGGCACGGTGGACCACACGCCGGTCTATCCGCGCGAGGTGGTGAAGCGCGCGCTCGAGCTGTCAGCAACGGCGATCATTCTGGTGCACAACCATCCGTCGGGCGATCCGACCCCGTCCAGCGCCGACATTCAGATGACACAGCAGATCGTCGAGATCACCCGCCCGCTCGGCATCGCGCTGCACGACCACATCATCGTCGGCAAGGAAGGCCACGCCAGCCTGAAGGGGCTGAGGCTGATTTGAGCCTTGCCGTCTGCCATCAACGGCGCCACTGCCGCCGGTCGCTGCAGTCCTTGGCGTGCCTCAAGTGATCGCATACGTACCCCACGAGGGAGGCCGCAAAATCTTGCTGTCTTCATACTGACGAGGAGTGACTTGCTGCCGGAACCGGAGAGGCGACCCGATGCGATTGCCGTTGCGGTGGGCTCGTTCGCCGATCCTACATTCCCAGCGCCCTCACAATCGGTCTACGACGAGCGTCGTCGCCCCTGGGTGCCGTCCTTGACCTGAGAAACTTGCTATTAAGACGCCCGAGCTGCGACCAGCGCGCGAACTCTGCCATGTGGCAATCCATGCAAGTCATGTCGATTGGTGGCCCGTCACGTCGCTCCCGATCAATCGAGAGTCGGCCCGGGCGCGACGCCGGACCATCCCCGCGATCCGCCGTAGGATCGTATTCCATCGCGGATTAGCCGATTGAAGCGCTTGATCGGTCGCGCATCATAGCACCACGGCGAAACAACAGTGCGCGGCTTCATCGGCCGTGGCGCGCCATTGGTCCGTTCCAGACACATGGACTACGCTCATACCGCGGAGGTAACACTTTTGGTCCGACGCGGTTTAGGAACGACTGGAGGTCAACTGCATTCAATCGTTCAGGGGCGCCTTGGCAAACGCGAACGAAGAGGAGTTGATGATGAGAAAACTCGCGATTCTTGCAGCAGGCGTATCCTTGCTTGCGGGCACTTCGCCCGGAGAGGCAGCCGACCACCTATTTACGGCAGTAGGTGCCGGCGGCCTGACGACTTCCAGCCAACCGTTCATCAATGGGACTAACAATCCAGGACGGCCAGGAGACATCGTGCCGGGTCAGGGGAGTCCGCTGTCCGGTGCAGACCGCACAACGCCAGCCGCCGAACTCGAGTCGTTGCTGACGCACCACTTCACGCAGCCCAACACGAACGCCAATCCCGGCAACGGCACCCTGAAAACACCTCCACCGGTCACGCAGGGAAAGACGGCGCCCTCAAGCAACAGTCCGCATACGCCAGTCATCATACCCTGATACAGCCGACAACGATCGCTTCGGATCGCGCCCGCGGCGGCGCCAGCACATCTCAGGCTCTCTGAGTCTCGCCGCGCCGCCGCGGCCCTGGAAGGAAAGGCGGCTACGCCTGTTCTCAGCATGGAGCACCGCGTCAGTTAGCGCGGCGAGACCACTATTCGTACGGACAATCAACCGAATGTCCCCAGGGTCCTTCTGGTGCGTGCAGCGCTGGGAGTTCTGGCGATTTCCGTCGCCTATCCGTTGTGGGCTCCGGATAGTCCGATCTCCGCAATCAGGGACGGTCATGATGATCTGCTTTATGTCAGCATCGCCCGCGACAACGTCGTTCAGAATGTCACCGCCTCCGGAACGCTCGAATCGGTTGACACGGTCGAGGTCAGCTCGCAGCTGTCGGGTCAGGTCGCCAAACTGATGGCCGATCACAATTCCCGTGTCCGGGCCGGTGAGCCACTCGCTGCGCTCGACAGCGCGACTTTCGAAGTCCAGCTCAAGGAAGCGGAAGCCGCGCTCGCGGTCGCGTTGGCACAACACGAGGAGGCCAAGGCGGCCGTCGAGGGCGCACAGACGCGCAACGATGACGCCCTACGCGATCTTCAGGTCAAGAACACGCTCATCAGGAACGGCAATGTTTCCCAGCGCGACGCCGAGCGTGCACAGATGGCGGCTCGGTCGCTCGCCTCCGAATTGTCCGCGACCAAGGCGCGTGAGCAGACGCGCGCAGCCGGAGTGATGGCTGCGCGTGCTTCTCTCGAACGGGTTCGGCTCGATCTCGAACGAAGCACCATCAAGTCGCCGATCGACGGGGTTGTCATTCGACGCAGCGTGGAGCTTGGCCAAACGGTGGCTGCGAGCCTGCAGGCGCCGACACTGTTCACGATCGCACGCGACCTTTCGGACATGCGCGTCAATGCGTCCGTCAGCGAGGCTGATATCGGCGCAGTGCGAACCGAGCAACGCGCTTTATTCAGCGTCGATGCTTATCCAGGCCGCGCGTTCGAAGGCCGCGTGCTTGAGATCCGAAAGGCGGCACGGATGGTGCAAAACGTCGTGACCTATACGGTGATGGTTGCAGCGCCCAACCCCGACGGCTTGCTGCTTCCCGGCATGACTGCGGACGTGCGCATCGTGATTCAGGAGCAACAAGACGCGATGGTCGTTCCCAACGCCGCGCTAAGTTTTCGGCCAAAGCAGGACGGCGCAAACAACCCAGCCCCCGGAAAAGGGGTGATCTGGGTCCGCACGAAATCGGGCGATGTGAAGCCAGCCACCGTGTCATTGGGCGCGAGCGGCGATTCCCTGACACAGATCCTGTCGCCCGACCTCAAAATAGGCGAACAGGTTGCCATCGGCCACCGGAGTAAACCCTAAGAATTGGAGCCGCTCGGCCGGTTTGCGCAATGCGCTCGCTGATCACCCTCGATCATATTCACAAGCAGCACCGGCTCGGCGGCCAAACCGTTCACGCGCTTTCGGATGTATGTCTGGAAATAAGACGCGGTGAGTTTGTCGCCGTCGTGGGGCCGTCAGGATCGGGAAAATCGACTTTGCTTTCGATCCTGGGCTGCCTCGACCAGCCCTCATGCGGGCGTTACCTTCTCCACGGCGAAAACGTGTTTGCGCAGTCGAAGAGTCGCTTGAGCGAGCTGCGAAATCGGCGCATTGGCATTGTCTTTCAAAATTTCAATTTGTTGCCGCGCCTGACCGCGCTCGAGAATGTCGCGTTACCGCTGTTCTATCGACCCGAGCCGCTACGGAATCCGGTGGCGAGGGCACGCGCTGTGCTCGAAGAGGTCGGTCTCAGCCGCCGGATGCACCATATGCCGGCCCAGCTCTCAGGGGGGGAGCAGCAGCGTGTTGCAATCGCGCGGGCCGTCGTCAACGGTCCCGACCTTCTCCTTGCCGATGAGCCGACCGGAGCACTCGACACGAGCACGCGCGACGCCATTCTCGCGCTGCTGAGGGAACTGCAGCGCGCCGAACTCACTGTCGTGCTTGTGACCCACGACTCCGAGGTCGCAGCGTGCGCGCGGCGCACGATCAGGCTACGGGACGGCGCCGTCGTCGGCGACTCGGAGCGTCACGGCACCTCATGAACTTTGAGTGGTGTGAGGCTTTAATGCGATCGTTCAGCTATGTTCATCTGGCGTTTCGGTCGCTACGCGCGCACATATTGCGCTCCATTCTCGCGGTGACCGGCATTGTCATCGGCATTGCTGCCGTTGTGATCGTGGTCACGGTGGCGGAAGGGGCGCGCGCCGAGATCTCGAGGCAGATAAATTCGCTTGGATCAAATCTGTTGCTTGTGCAGCCCGGCGCGCAGGCCGCGCAGGGCGTGCGACAACAGGCGGGCACCATCCTCTCGCTCACAACAGCCGATGCACTCGCGATCGTCCGCGAGGTCCCCGATATTGTCATTGCGGCACCGTTCGTCGGTGCGCAAAAGACGACGATATCCCGAGACTTGAACTGGTCGACTCTTGTTGCCGGTGTGACGCCGAACTTTTTCGAAGCGCGGGGTTGGAGACTCGCGGAAGGTCAACTGCTTAATGACGATCATGTTGCATCGGCCGCAAAAGTCGCAGTCATCGGCCGCACCGCGGCCCGAGAACTGTTCAGGAGCAGCAACCCACTTGGCCGTTTTGTCCGCATCGAACGCGCGTCCTATCTCGTGATCGGCGTGCTTGCCGAGAAGGGCCAGGATTTCACAGGTCGAGACCAGGACGATGTCATGTTCATTCCACTGTCATCCGCGAGAATCTTCACAATTGGACGCAGTCAGGTCAATCCGGATACCGTGCATACGATTCTCGTGAAGACGGAGTCAGCTCAGTCGATGCCCGCAGCGGAAGCTGCGATTGCTCGCGTCCTGCGGCAGCGTCACAAGATCGTGGGGGGCAAGGCCGACGATTTTCGCATTCAAAATCTCATTCAGGTCGCGCAGACGCGCGACCGAGCCTATCGCCAGTTCACGTTGCTGGTGTCCACGCTTGCGGGAATCTCGCTGCTGGTCGGCGGCATTGGCGTGATGAACATCATGCTCGTATCGGTCACCGAGCGGATCAATGAGATCGGGATCCGACTGGCGTTCGGTGCCCGCCCACAAGACATCCGCAGGCAGTTTCTATTGGAAGCGGTGCTCTTGTGCACGATCGGCGGCTTGTTCGGACTCCTTGTTGGTTATGCATGCGCCCGCGTCGTTCCCTCCGCGCTGGGTTGGCCAATCGAGTTCAACGAACGGATGGCGCTGATCGCGATCACCTGCTCTAGTCTTGTCGGTGTTGTCTTCGGTCTTCTGCCCGCTGAGCGGGCTGCGCGTTTGGATCCGGCGACGCTACTAAGGTCCGGATAAGTGGCAAAAACTCGGCGCAGCCAAACGCCAGCCAGCGTAAGTCGCGCTCGCCGAAGGCCATTCCGCGTGCTTGTTCTGGCTTGGCCATCCGTGGCGCGCCATTTCGGTGCGGTTTGGAGCGCTGCGGCGCGTCGACAACAATTCACGGGCGCGCCAGTCTCAAAGGACTCAAATTGATCCAGCAGGTTGCCGAAACACTCTCCCCTGGTCTTTCCGGGACGCCGCTATAAGCGCGTTCACGCGCTGGCGGGCGCGCCCCGGAATGACGCTTCGGGCCTTTTTTCAGCAGCCTGCTGGCGATGTCAGCACGTTAATCGGCGTCACCCTGCCGGCGTTGACGTTTGCGTTGACACTCGATCGGGTTCTCAACGGACTTACGCGACCGTTCTGTGGCTGGGTCTCCGATTTTCTCGGCCGCGAGAACAGCATGTTCATTGCCTTCCTGCTGGAGGGCATCGGCATCTGGGCACTGTACGTGTATGGGCAAAACCCGCTGGGATTTGTGCTTCTGAGCGGGCTTGCCCGCGCATAGCCATCCGAAGGACGGCGTCGCTTCGCTCGCCTATGTCGCGGCATCCCGCTTAGGAGAGCACAGTGCCAGCCTGAACGAGATGGCCGGGACAAGCCGGCCATGACGACGGCTGGAGAGGCACGAGTGGAAACGCTCTAAAGTGCGCAAATGGCAAGCCGGAGGTTGTTGACGAAGCGCATCATTCCGCAATTCCGTTTCGCGCTGCTATGCTGGCGATCACCAAAACGAGGTTCGTCGTGGCGCCCACATCCTGGATCCACCAACTGAACGCGCTGCTCATCGCGCTTGTCCTGACCGTTGCACCGTTCGCTTCGCCGGTGCACGCGGCTGAAACGGCTCGCAAGGTGAGCGTGGTGTCGTTCGGCCTGTTCGGCGATGAGGGCGTGTTTCGACGCGAGGCGACCGGCGCGGCGCAGATCGTCGCGGATCGTTTCGGAGGCGGCCCGGTCGATGTCCAATACAATTCGAAGAAGGGCGGAAGTGCAACGGTCCAAGCCCTGGCCGCATCGTTGCAGGCGGCGGCCCATGGGATGGACGCCGAGAGCGACGTTCTGTTTCTGATTCTGACCTCGCACGGCTCCCCCGCCGGCCTTGCGGTCAAAGCGGGCCGGCTCTCGCAAACGCTCACGCCGTCCACTCTCGCAGGCCTGCTGGCGCGGACCGGCGTACGACACAAGGTGGTGGTCATCTCGGCCTGCTATTCCGGCGTCTTCATCCCTCGTCTCGCCAGCCCCGATGTGCTGGTCATCACAGCGGCCGATGCCAACCATCCTTCGTTCGGCTGCGAGGACAAGGCCAAATGGACCTATTTTGGTGATGCGTTTTTCAACGTCGCACTCCGGCAAGCGAGCGATCTGAAGGCCGCTTTTGACGTTGCGCGCGTGCTCGTCCGCAAGCGAGAGCTGCGCGAACGCTTCGAGCCGTCGAATCCACAAATGGCGGGTGGCGACAACGTGCGGCCGTTGCTCCTCGCGCGTCCTTGAACAAGGCGGGGTTCATTCGATGACAGACCTTTGGCGCATGTCTGCGGCAGAACTTGCTTCACTGGTACGGTCGCGAAAGGTTTCGGCGAGAGAAGTGACGGAAAGTACCCTTGCGCGCCTTGCGCAGGTCAATCCGGCGATCAACGCCGTGGTCACGGAATTTCCCGAGGAGGCCCTGCGGGCGGCGCAGCACGTCGATGACCAGCTCGCGCGCAAGCAACCCGTCGGGGCGCTCGCCGGCGTGCCAATCACGGTCAAGGCCAACGTCGATCAGGCCGGACACGCCACGACGAACGGCGTGCGCCTTCAGCGCGACCTGAAGGCAGAGGCCGACAACCCCGTCGTCGCCAATCTGCGGAAGGCCGGCGCCGTCATCATCGGGCGGACCAACACGCCCGCGTTTTCGCTGCGCTGGTTCACGCGCAACAGCCTGCACGGACATACGCGCAACCCCTGGAGCGCCTCGATCACGCCCGGCGGTTCATCCGGCGGTGCCGCCGCCGCAGTCGCTGCAGGAATTGGCGCCATCGCGCACGGCACCGATATCGCGGGCTCGATCCGTTACCCGGCTTATGCCTGCGGCATCCATGGCTTGCGTCCGTCCTTCGGCAGAGTCCCGAATGTGAACTTCACCGCGAAAGATCGCCACATCGGCGCGCAGCTGATGGCGGTTTCCGGCCCGCTGGCGCGCACCGTCGCCGATCTGCGCCTGGCCCTGCATGCCATGGCGCAGGAGGACGCACGCGACCCGTGGTGGACGCCGGTCCCCCTCGATCTCGGACCAGCACCCAAGCGCGCGGCGCTGACGATCGCTCCCGATGCGCTCGATGTGTCGCCCGAAGTCGCCGATGCATTGCGCGGCGCCGCCAAGCGCTTGCAGGCGGCGGGATGGGAGGTGGTCGAGACGGTTTGTCCGTCGTTGCGCAGGCCCGTCACGCTGCAACTGCGGCTGTGGCTCGCCGAGTTCCGTCGCACCGGCGCGCAGGCGCTGCGCGACGAAGGCGATCCCGATGCCAATTTCGTCTACCAACAGATGACGGAGCTGTGCCCCGAACCCGATCTGAATTCCATGCTCGACACGCTGCAGGCGCGCATGGAGTGCGCGCGCGAGTGGTCGCTGTTTCTGAAGGACTATCCGATTTTGCTGTGTCCGGTGTCAGCCGAGCCGCCATTTCCCGACCAGCTCGACGTCTCGTCGCCCGCGGCTTTTCGCCGGGTGTTTGCGGCGCAGTTGACCCAGGTCGGCCTGCCCCTGATGGGCCTTCCCGGCCTGACGGTGAGCACGGGCGTGACGAACGGCGTGCCGATCGGCGTCATGCTGGTGGCCGAGCGCTTTCGCGAGGACCTCCTGCTCCAGGCCGGCGAGACGATCGAACGGGAAGGCACGCCGCCGGTTCCGGTCGATCCGAAGTAGCGTCGCCCGGTGACTTGATGCTTGCCAACCCGTTATGATGCCGGGCAAGCCCTAGAGCCGTTCCCGTTCCTGCGGAATCGGGAACGGCTCTAGCCTCTTTGCTTGGACGCATTTTCTACGGCGAACCGCTGCACACTTCGCCGGAAAATGCTTTGAGTCGCGGCGGCACAGGGTTCCACGTCAGGGGTACGGCAATGATCCGCGCCACGGTGCTCCGTGCGCTTGTGCTGACGGCGGCTTTTGCCGCGGCGTTGATGCCAGTCACGTGCCTTGGTCAAAACCTTGGCCAGAACAGCGATCAGTCGCCTGCCAAGTCACCCGCCAAGCTGCCTCCCAAGTTGCCGGCCAAGGCAACAAAACCGCTGCCGCCCGAGCTGCTCTCGCTGCTCCGGCAAAAGAAGATGCCGGTAAATTCACCGATCCTTGTGCGCGTTTTCAAGGAAGAGGCGGAGCTCGAAGTCTGGAAACAGGACACCACCGGCCGTTTCCAGATCCTCAAGACCTATCCGATCTGCCGGTGGTCGGGCGATCTTGGGCCGAAGTTCTGGGAGGGCGACCGTCAGACTCCAGAGGGGTTCTACAAAGTTACGCCCGAGCTGATGAATCCCCACTCCAACTACTATCTTTCGATGAACATCGGCTACCCCAACAGCTTCGACAAGGCGAACAACCGCGACGGCAGCCTGCTGATGATCCATGGCGACTGCTGGTCGGTCGGTTGCTATGCCATGACCGACGAACAGATCAGCGAGATCTATTCGCTGGCGCGCGAGTCGTTCCTCGGCGGCCAGCCTTCATTCCAGGTCCAGGCCTATCCGTTCCGTCTGACGCCGGCGAATCTGGCGCGGCATCGACATAATCCAAACCTAGCCTTCTGGAAGATGCTCAAGATCGGCAACGATCACTTCGAGACGACGCATCTCGAGCCCAAGGTGGACGTGTGCAACCGCATCTATGTATTCGATGCGCAACGTCGCCCGAATTCAACGAAGCCTTTTGTGTTCAATCCCACCGGCAAATGCCCGGCCTTTGTCGTGAATCCAAAAATCGCGCAGCGGGCGCTGGAGAAACAACGCGCCGACGAGCACGAATACGCGCGATTGCTTGAAGACAACGTGCCAGCCGCCCCAATTTACAGCGAACTGGATGGTGGAATGAACGAGGCTTTCCTCGCACTGTTTGCGGACAGAGTGACGCTTTCACGAAAGATAGGTCTCGATCTCGCTCAACACCCGGTCGAGCTGCTGATGGGCGCGCACCAGCGGATGCAGGCGCTCAACTGGACCAACGGTGGTGTACCGCACGCATCTCACCCTGCCGGAACGGCGACCGCCCCCTAGGTCGGCAACTGTGGTTTGTTGAAGAGCAAGCAAGGATGGGCACGCAAGCCTGAAGGCACGGAAGCTGATATAAACCAGCAAATCGCCATGTGGTCCCGCCTCCCGCTCCTTGCCCTCCTCCTGCTGCCCGCTCCGGCCTTGGCCGGCGGGAAGGAGAAGATCGCGGCCCTTGCTCCGTCCGGGCTGGTGCTGGTGATGGACGCCAAGGGCAACGAGCTCGTGGCCCAGAACGCCGACGAGCCGTTCGTCCCGGCCTCCGTCACCAAGATCGTCACCGCGTGGCTCGCCATGCAGGTCCTGGGCGCCGACTACCGCTTCCAGACCCGCTTCTACCTGGACGACAAGCGGGTGCTGTACGTGCGCGGCGGCGGCGATCCGTTCCTGATCTCGGAGGAGCTCGCCCTGCTCGCGCCGGCCCTGGTCGCCGCGATCGGCCAGAAGCCGCTCACCGGCATGGTCATCGATGCGAGCTACTTTCCCGCGGGGCTCAGCATTCCGGGCGTCGAGGACAGCCAGAGGTCCTACGATGCCCTGAACTCGGCGCTGGCGGTGAACTTCAACACGATCAACGCCGTGCGCCGCGGCAACAAGGTCGAGTCCGGCGAGAAGCAGACGCCGATCACGCCGCTTGCGATCAGCCAGTTCCGGGCGCGGGGGCCGAACGGCCGCGGCCGCATCAGCCTCGCCCAGGATCCCGCCCTGAGCCTGCAGTATGCCGGCGAACTCCTTGTCGCGTTCATCAAGCAGGCCGGCGGCAGCTTCAATGGCAAGATCTCGACCGGCCCCGTGCCCGCAGGCCTCTCTCCGGTCTACGTTCACCGTCAGTCGCGCTCTCTCTCAAAGCTTCTGAGCGAGCTGCTTCTCGGCTCGAACAACTACATTGCCAACCAGGTTTTCCTGGAGATCGGCGCGAACCGCTTGGGCGGCCCGGTCAGCCTGGAAAAGTCGGTCAAGGTCGCGCGCGAAAGTCTCGCCGCGCACGACCTCGACAAAGCCATTGTCCTGGAAGAAGGCTCGGGCCTCAGCCGCGGCAATCGTTTCACGGCGCGCGGCCTCGCCAAGGTGCTCACGCTTTTTGCGCCCCACGCCGACCTGCTCGACGGCCGCAAGGATGCCGCCTACAAGACCGGCACGCTCGACGGGGTCCGGACGCTGGCGGGTTACACCAGCATCTCCGGGCACGGACCGGTGCGCTTCGTGATCGCGCTCAAGGGCAACAACGGCGCGATGCGCTTCCAGCTCCTGCAAGCCATCGAGTCGGGGCTGTAGCGCGATTTCCGGTTGGCTTGCACCGCGATCTCCGCGTCATGCCCGGCCTTGGGCCGGGCATCTCGATGAGGAGAGCACAATGCCCGCCTTATCGAGATGGCCGGGACAAGCCCGGCCATGACGTCCGAGTGAACCACACCAAGCGGAAATGTTTTAGTCGGAGCCGAGGCTACTCCAGCCTGATGTTGAGCCGCTTGATGAGCGGCGCGTAGCGCTCGCCGGTGCGCCGCATCTCGGCCGCCACCTCCTCCGCCGTCATCGGCGTCGCCTCGAAGCCGATCTGCTGGAAGCGCTCGCGCAGCGTGGGCGCGGCGATGATCTTGTGCAGCTCCGCGCTGATCAGCGCAATCACGGGCTTCGGGGTCGCCGGCGGCGCGAACACCATGAAATGCGTGCCGGCATTCATGCCCGACAGGCCCTGCTCGGCGGTGGTGGGGATCTCCGGCACGAGCTCGGAGCGCCGATCCTGGGCGACCGCCAGCGCCTTGAGCTTACCCTCGGCGATCAGCGGCTTGGTGGTGCCGGCGAGGAACGCGCCAAAATCGAGCCGCGCCGCGATCAGATCGGTCATGGCAGGCCCGCCGCCGCGGTAGGCGACGTGAGTGAATTTCGCGCCGGTGCGCTGCGCGATCTCTTCGGCGGCGAGATGCTGTTGCAGGCCGTAGCCCGCGCTGGAGTAGTTGAGACCCCCCGGACGGCTCCTGCTCAGCTCCACCAGCTCCTTGATGTTGCTGGCGGGCACCGAGGGCGCCGCGACGAACAGCACCGGCGTGACGCCTATGCCGCCGACCGGCGCGAGGTCCTTGATCGGATCGTAGCCGAGCTTGGCAAAGCTGTGCACGAAGGTGGCGATGACCGTGGCGTTGACGAGCAACGTGCAGCCGTCGGGCGGCGCATTCACCACGGCGACGGTGCCGATGTTGCCGGTCGCACCGCCCCGGTTCTCGACGATCACCGGTTTCTTCAGCGCCGCTTCCAGCCGCTCCGCCACCACGCGGGAGGCAACGTCGGTCGCGCCGCCCGCCGGGTACGGGATGACCAGCCGTACCTGCGAGCAGGGTGGCTCCTGCGCCAACGCGCCCGCGGCGCTCAGCAGCAGGACCGCCAACGCCGCCGGAATTCTCCGCATCGCACCCCTCCCGAACATCTGTCCCATCATCTCCTTATCGCGATGGCCGGGACAAGCCGGTTGAAGGACCATGATTGCGACGAACCGCTGCACGGCCCGGATCAGGTCCGTGGCAGGCTTTCACCAGAAAATGCGCTAGCGTGATCCGGGCCATCCAATGGGAGAGCGCCCATGCATAACGGAGTGAAGACACTGACCCCCGACGGTGCGATCAAGCCCACGGGACCGTGGGACGTCGGCAGCCGCGCCGGCGATTTCATTTTCGTCGCCGGCATGCGCGGCATCGACCCGAAGACCAACACGCTGGTGCAAGGCGACGAGGCGCGCATCCGGCAGGCATTTCTCAACATGAAGCTGATCGCGGAATCGGAGGGCGCGGGCCTGCGCGATTGCGTTCGGATCGTG
Organism: Xanthobacteraceae bacterium; assembly: GCA_019746355.1. The sequence goes on from JAIESC010000082.1 coordinate 13,303, forward strand.
GTCTACGTGACCGACACGTCCCGGTTCCGGCCGATCGTGAACAAGGTGCAGGAGGAATTGTGGGGCAAGCCGCCCTACCCGCCGCGGACCATTGTCGAGGTTCGAAGGCTCAATCAGGACGACATCATGGAGGTGGAAGGGACGTTCTACGCGCCGGTGAGGACGTAGGCGTTGCGGATCCCGGTCTGTCCCGCGATCGGCTTCAGGGAACGATCCGCTCCTTGCGAAACCGGCCGAGCAGCCGCACGAACATCGCTTCGCTGTCGACCACGTCATGGAAGCCGAACTGCCGGGACTTGGTGACGTCCGACATCACATCCCAATCGCAGCCGAAAACGTAGTCGGCAAACGGCCAAGCCACGAGCTGGTCGTAGGCGTAGGGCTTGAGCCCGTATTTCGCCGTCATGGCGCGCCACAGCGGCTCCTTGTCCGCCATGTGCTCCGTCAGGCTGATGGCCTGCGGATCGCCGACCGGCATGTCGAAGACCGCGGCGAGCTTCGGCCACAAATTCTTCCACCGGAAATAATCGCCGTTGGTGATGTTGAACGCTTCGCGCCCGCAATGCGGCTCGACGGCCGCCCACAAGGCGGCGTTGGCAAAGTGCGTGGACTCCGTCACCTGGTAGACCGATGTATAGGCCCCGGGCTTGCCGGGAAAGCGCAGCGGTAGTCCGAGCTCCTTGCCGAGGGCGGCATAGACCGCGATGGCGGGAGCGAGGCTCATCGGCGTGCCCGGGGCAAAGCCGCACAGCGTCTGCGGCCGCAGCTCGACGACGTCCCAGCGCTTGCCGCGCTGGAAGCCGGTGAGCCAGTCGATCTGATCGAAATAGTAGTTCGGCGGCGTGTGGCGCGGATCGCTTTCGCGCGCCGGGGTCTTGAACGGCCCGAGATGCGCGCCGTAGTATTTTGTGCCGGTCACCAGCACGACGCGGCGCAGCGCCCGCGACGCCGCATCGATTGCGGTCACGGCGTTGACGAGCATATCGCGATTGGGCGCGATGTTGGCGGCATAGCCCGCGGCGGCGCCGGCGGCAGGCTGAAACGCGGCGTAGAAGATGTGCGTCGTGTCCGAGAGATCGCCGAGCTTGGCGGTCGCGTCGCCCTGATCGAGAAGATCGACGCAGACGTGACGGTAGCGCGGGGCCGCGTCGGCCGAACGACGGGACAGGCCCACGACCGACCAGTCATCCTCCTTCAGCAGCCGCTCGACGATGTAGCGCCCGATGACCCCGAGCGCTCCGATGACGACAGCCTGCTTGCGCTCGCCCATTGCACGCTGCCCACTGCCTGTGATCGATCGGCTGAGCGTCAGACACGGCCAAGCGACGCCGCCTGGCGCAGGGTTCGATGGTGCCGGAACCAGAGCAGCGCCGCAACGACCAGCAGGTTCATGACGCCCCCGATTGCGGCATTCGCATAGGACAACAGATAGCTTGCGGTGATGTCGTAAAAATAGCCGGCCTGATAACTTCCAATCCCCATTCCGATCCAGGCCACGGTGGAGACGGTCGCCATCGCGGCGCCCGACATGCGAAGCGGCGCCGCCTCGCGCGCACAGATCAAGAGACAGGTCATCACGCCGGCAAAGCCGAAGCCGAACAGCACGGAAAGCTGGAAGAGCGTTGCGATATCCTTCGTCTGGGTAAACCAGAACACCACCGAAGTCTGGGCCAGCGATGCGATGAAGTAAGCCATAAGGCCGCCGATCCGATCAGCGAGCCATCCGAAGAAGAGACGGCCGACGACGCCCGAAACCATGAGTGACAGCAGCAGGCTCGCAGCGGTCTGCGGGCTGCATCCGAGATCGATGCCGAGCGGCACGAGATGCACCAGCGGCACGGCCATACAGATGCAACAAAATGCGCCGGCGAGGCCAAGCCAGGGGATGGTGATAGCGTGCGGCACGCCCCAAAGGTTGGAATCCGATCGGTCGGACCGACTGGACGCCTGTGCGGCGGACGGCGCAGGCCGCAGCAGGAACATCAAAGGAAAGAGGACGACAAAATATCCGGCCCCCAGCCAAAGCGCGGCGCCACGCCATCCGAGCTCCGTGATCAGGAGCTGCGCGAGGTAGGGCACGATGCCCTGGCCGATGGCGCCACCGGCCGTCACGATGCCGATCGCGAGGCCCTTGCGCGCGTTGAACCACAAACCGGTCAACGCAAGCACCGGCGTAAACAGGCAAGCAAAGCCGACAGCGCCGACGAAAAAATAGAGAAGATAGAGCTGCCAGAGCCCACCTTGCCACCGTAGAGCGGCGAGACCCGCAGCCAGCGCGACAGATCCAAGGACGGCGATCTGCCGCGCACCGATGCGATCCGAAAGGCTGCCCCAGACGAGGCCACCGAGTGCTGCACCGATGGTATGCATCGTGTAGGCCATGGACGTGTCAGCACGAAGCCAACCAAATTCCTGCTCGAACGGTTTGATGAACACCGAAACCGTGGCGCCCGCCCCAAAGCCGAGGGCGAGGCACACGGTCGACACCGCAACGATCACCCAGCCATAAGGATGCTCGTCAAACTGATCGCGCGCGATGTTGCTCATGGCGGTCCCGGTGAAAAGGACTTCATCCGAACATCGCACGCCCGGCCGCGCGACACCTCAAGGCGAGCTTGATTTTTCCTTGAGATTTCACCGGCGCTCCGGCCACGCGGCTGTCGCGAGCGCACACCGCCGATGGCCACGTCGGCCGGACGATGCCATGCGGCTTCCGCCACGCGATATGCAGAAAGCGCGGCGGCGCGACTCTTTTCGCGGCAAGACCTCGCAGACGTGGCGCGGAAGATTGGCCTGGCGGTGCGAGCAGATTGCCCCGGGGCGAGACACCCGATCGGCCAGAACGGCCAAAGCCGATCCAAACGGCGTTAAGAGCGGCTCACGTCGACCACTTCCGCCTCGATCGTTCGCGTCTGGCCGTTGCGCTGCACGGACAGGCGTACGGTCCTGCCGACGCCGGCCTCCTCGAGCAGGTCGGTCAGGTCGGACAGCCGGCGCACCGGCTTGCCGTCGATCGCGACGATCAGGTCGCCGAGCGCGCCGCTGTTGAGATCGACGCCGCGCAGGCCGGCGCGTTCGGCGGGCGAGCCCGGAACCGTGCGCACGACCACGACGCCTTCGACGCCGAGACGCGTGGCGACGGCCTCGTTGGCCGCGACCAGACCAATGCCGGGGGTCGGCACACGCCCGTTGCGGATCAGGTCCGGCACGACGCGGTTGACGATATCGATCGGGACCGCAAAGCCGATGCCGGCATTGGCGCCGGACGGCGAGTAGATGGCGGTGGTGACCCCGATCACGCGGCCCGCCGAATCGAGCAACGGTCCGCCGGAATTGCCGGGGTTGATCGCGGCATCGGTCTGAATGACGTTGGAAATCTCACGGCCTGAACTGGTCGGCAGCCGCCGCTTCAATGCCGAGATGATGCCGCTGGTCAGCGACTGGTCGAGCCCGAACGGATTGCCGATGGCGAACGCAGACTGGCCCACCTTGAGGTCGGCCGAGCTGCCGATGGCGAGCGGCGGCGGCAGCCGTCTTGCGCCGGCGACGCGCAACACCGCCAGATCGTAATTCGGCGCGCGGCCCACCACGTCGGCGCGCACGACCTCGCCGGAGGCGAGCCGGACCGCGACCTCGCCGGCCTGCTCCACCACGTGATTGTTGGTTACTACGTGACCCGCCGCGTCCCAGATGAAGCCGGTGCCCGACTGCAGCCCGCCTTCGCCTTCCGTCATGGCGGAGCCGGTCGTCGCCACCGGACGGCCGACCACCTGAACGACCGAGGGCGCCGCATGCTGGAAGACTTCGATGGTCGAGCGCTCGCTGTCGGCAAGCTGCCCGCGCGGTTCGACCGCGCGTGGGGTGGAGGCCGAGAACAGCAGGCGCTCCACATAGGGCTGCGCGGCAATGATCGCCAGCAGCGCGACAAGAACCACGACCGCAACACGGGTGAACGGGTTTTGCACGTTGGCTCCGCGCAGCGCAGACGGCTGATGAGCATAACGTGTGTCGCCACCTCGGGTTTCACAAGGGGTCCGAAGCAGCCTGGGCGGCGCGCCCGAAATCCGGCTTACCGCATGGTGCGCGGCAGCCAGAGCGCGATGTCCGGGAAGATCATCAGCAGCACGGTGGTCGCAACCAGCGCCAGCATCAGGACCGTGCAGCCCTTGTAGACCTTCATCAGGTCGACGTTCGCGGTGGCGCTGACCACGAAGGCGAGCAATCCTACCGGCGGGAAGACCAGCCCCATCGCCACCATCATCATCGACAGCACGCCGAACCAGATCGGATCGAAGCCGAGTGAGGTGATCAGCGGAAACGTGAGCTGCAGGGTGAGCAGCAGCAGCGGGATCTCGTCCATGAACATGCTGATGATGAAATAGGCGACGACGATGCCGATGATCACGACCCAGCGGTTCAGGTCCATGGCGCCGACCAGCGACACCACCTCCTGCGGGATGCGGCTCAAGGTCATGTAATAGCCGAAGATGGTCGCGCCGATCAGGATCAGGAAGATCATCGCCGAGGTGCGGATCGTCTGCTTCAGCGCCTCGATGCCTTCGGGAAGCGTCAGCCGGCCGAACACCGCGCCGATCACGGCGGCGAGCAGCGCGCCGAGCGCACCGATTTCCGTGGGCGTGGCGACGCCGCTGTAGAGCATGAGCAGCACGAGAAAGATCAGCAGCAGGCTCGGCCACACCCGCTTGAGGCTGGCGATGCGCTCCTCGCGCGGCGTGTGAAACGCCGCCGGGGCATGGTGCGGGCTGATGCGAACCCAGACGTAGATCATGATCGCCAGCAGCACCGCGACCAGCGCGCCCGGAACCACGCCCGCGACCAGCAGCTTGCCGATCGAGGTCTGGGTTGCGACGCCGTAGATCACCATGGCGATGCTCGGCGGGATGAGAATGTCGAGCGTCGAGCCGACGCCGATCGATCCGGCGCCGAGCTCGTCGGAATAGCCGTGGCGGCGCATCTCCGGCATGGCGATGCGCGACATCACCGACGCCGCCGCGGTGCTCGCGCCCGACATGGCGCCGAAGATGCCGCAGGCGAACACGGTGGCGATCGCAAGCCCGCCCTTGATGTGCGACAGCCAGGCGGCCGCGGCGTTGTAGAGATCGCGCGCCAGGCCCGACGAGGCCGAGAAGTAGGCCATCAGGATGAACATCGGGATGGTGGTCAGCGAATAGTCCGCGACCGTGCTGAACGGCACCAGGCCGACGATGTTCATCACCTTGGCGAGGTCGCCGGTGATCAGCCAGATGCCGAACATGCCGGAGCCGGCGAGCGCGACGGCGATCGGCACGCCGGCGAGCAGGCACAGCAGCAACACCAGCATCGGCAGGGCAATGGTCATGACGGTTGGTCTGCAACCCGGGCTTGGTCAGGTTGCGGAAGGAGCCTCTTGTGACGACAGCAGCATCGATTGGCCCCGCCGCACCCGCGCGAGGTCGATCAGCAGGACGACGGTCAGCGCCAGGAACCCGACCAGCACGAAGCTGTAGGCGGGCCCGACGAGAATGGGCAGCGTGCTGAGCTCGGTGTCGTCGCTCCAGCCGCGCAGCGCCTGCTGGCCGGTGGCGAACACCATGAAGCCGCAGAACGCGAGCGTAATGAGGTGGGCGACATAGTCGGCGACGAGCCGCGCCGTGCCGGACAGCCGGTCGACCAGAAGCGTCACGCGGATGAACAGACCGCCGCGAAAGGCGTAGGACAGGCCGAGGAAGATCGCGGCCACCATCAGGTATTTTTCAGTGAGCTCGAGCGCGCCGAGGATCGGCTTGTTGAACAGATATCGGCTGAACGCGTCCGCCGAGGTGAGGCACATCATGGCAAAGGTGGCGAGCACGCTGACGTACAGCAGCGCGGCCTCGAGCCGGAGAAGCCACCTTCCCAAAAGGCGCGTCATACGGGACCGCTAGCGAGTTTCGTCATTCCGGGACGCGAGCGCAGCTCGCGGGCCCGGAATCCAGACGAGAATTCGGCATTGTGGGCTGGATTCCGGGCTCCGGCCTTCGGCCGGCCCCGGAATGACCGAGACCAAATGCATCAGTTCTTTGCAAGCTCGAGCGCCGTGTTGAGGATCTGGCGGGCCTCCTTGTGGCCCTTGCCCTCCATCTTCTGCACCCAGGCTTCCCACAGCGGCTCGCCGGCGGTCTTCTTCCAGCGCTCGATCTCCGCGGGCGGCACGTCGTAGCGGTTGAGCGTGATGCCCGCGGCCTTGACGCGCTCCTCGACGCCCTTCTCGGCGGTGTCGAAGAAGTTCCTGCCCCAGAACTTGGAGCCTTCGAGCTGGCTCTTGCTGAGCAGGATGTCGCGGACATCCTTCGGCAAGCTCTGGATCTTCTGACGATTGGCGCAGAGCGAGAAGTACGACGCATAGAACGGCACCATCGTCACGTTCTTGGCGACCTCATAGAGGCGGAAGGCGTGGATTGCCTCCCACGGCACCGCCGCGCCGTCGAACACGCCCTTGTCGAGCGCCTGATAGAGGTCGGGCATCGGCATCACCGCGGGCGACGCGCCGAGCGCCTTGGCCATCTCGATCGGCGGGCCGCCGAGCGTGCGCAGCTTCAGGCCCTTCAGGTCCTCCATGGTCTTCACCTGCTTCTTCGAGGTGATGAGGAAGTTGGGCGACGTGGTGTACAGAACCAGCGGCTGAATATCGCCGTACTCCTTCTGGATCTGCGGGAACTTCTCGTAGAGCTGCCACAGGATGGCGCCGCCCTGCTCGGCCGACTTGAGCGGCAGGAACGGCAGCGACATCACGTCGGACAACGGCGTCTGCTCGGGCCAGTAGCCCTGCACGCACCAGCCGATGTCGGCGATGCCGCTGCGGACGCCCTTCCACATGTCGATGCCCTTGATCAGGGTCTGCGACGGGAACACCTCGATCTTGATGCGGCCCTTGCCGGCCTCTTCGACCTGCTTCACCCACGGCTGCAGCGCGTGCATCGGGCCCCAGCCCTGCGGCGAGTTCTGGTCGGCGAGCGTGATTTTGACGACATCCTGCGCGGCCGCCGGCGCGGCCAGCGCGAGCGCCACAGCTGCGGCCGCAACGGCCGTTGCGATTGTCCTGATCAATCAAGCCTCCCGGAATGTTTTGGCGAGCCATTCGCCGCACTTGTTGGCGGCAATAGTGCCGCTGCAGTCCCTGCGAAACAAGGGGCAACCGCCCACCCGCGATGCGGTACAGCGAACATTGCGCAAACCGTTGGCAGGCTTACGGCTTGCCTGTTTTGTCAGCGGCGCCTGGGACTTCGATGCTGTCCAACAATCCATCGACGATGGCGTGAAAGCGCTCCCACGGCGCCTCGCGGTCGCTCTGGTTGCGGACGACGATGGAGCTGCCGGCATAGAACTTCTCGTAGAGCATGTGGCGGCCGGCGAACTCGGTGCCGACGATGTCCCAGGCGAGCTTGTAGAGCTTGTGCCGCTCGATCGATTCGACCGTCGGCGTCTTCCACCAGCGCTCGAAGCGGTCGCGCAAGGCTGCGTCGGTGACGACGTCGATCGAGGCCGGCATCACCAGCGGATAGCCGCCGAGCAGCGTGCGCAGGATGTCGACGATCTCGGTGTGGTGCTCCTGGCACCAGTTCAGCGCCGCATACATGATGCGGCGGTTCGGCGTGGCATAACCCTCGGGCCACGCCTCCCAGGCGTCGATCTGGCCGTGCACCATGCCGCCGATCAGCGCTTCGAGCGAGGCGAGCCGGCCCGAGCACCTCGCGCACCGCCGGGATCCTGTCGGTGCCGTTGGCCTGGCAGATGCGGCTCGCAAGGCCTGTGATCAGGCCCATCTTCGACCAGAAGCGGATGTTGGACTGGTGGTTCTGGTAGCAGTTCGCCGGGGTCTCGATGTAGATGCGGCGTGACATCACCGCATTGTTGTGCAGGAACACGCGCTCCCATGGAATCCTGACGCGGTCGCAGACCAGCACGCTGTCGGTCTCGTCGTAGCGATAGGACATCGGATAGTCGGCCTGATGCGCCACGTGCTGCGCGTAAGGCTGCCGCGACCACAGCGACACGCCCGTCGCGTTGAGCGGCAATGCCGCGGTGATGGCTTCGCTCTTCAGCTTCTCGTCGATCGGCGTCAGGTTGCCGATCAGAATTTCGTCGGCATAGACCGCGCTGGTGGCGAGCATCTTCATGCCGGAGACCGTGACGCCGGCGTCGTCCTCCGCCACCACCTGCAGGTTCGGATCGTCGCGCTGCTGGCCGGGAAACAGCTCGGCGCTCTTTCGTCCGCTCGCCGGCGTCACGGCGAAGCTGAGATAGAGATCGTTCCGGCTGGCGTGGTCGTAGTACCTGAGCAGGTTCTGACCGAAGCCCGGATGCAGCTTGTCGAGCAGACCGGGGTTCATCGCAAGTCCTGCAATGAGCCCCGACACCTGATCGGGTGAGCGGCCGACGAAGCCATAGGTGAAATCGGCGATCGCCTTGCAGCAGCGCATGCGGCGCGCGAGATCGTCGCGGCTCCGACAGCGCAGCCAGTAGAGGCTGACCGGCTCGCCGTTGCCGTCGAAGGAGAACAGCTCGCGTTTGGCTGGGTCGGCCTTGAGATCGTACAGCCCCGCGACGGTCTTCGCGCCTTCGCGGAACGCCGGATGCGCGGTCACGTCGTCGACGCGCTCGGCGCCGATATAGACGGCGCGGCCGTCGCGCATGCGCTTAAGCTTTTCCGCGCCGGAAATCAGCACGCGGCTACTTCCGCACCATCAGCAGGGGGTTGGCGCTCTGCGGCACCTGCTGCCACCGCGAGGCCTCGCCCTCCTCGAAGCGCATGGTCCGGCCGTTCGCGGCGCGCAGCACGATCTCGCCGCGGTCCATCTGCCAGGTCACCGGGCCGAAGCGCACCACGACCGGATCGCAGCCGGGCGCAACCCGCACGGTGAACTCCTCACCCTGCTGGGTGCTGGTCAGCGACAGCGAGCAGATCGCGCGGCCGGTGCGGCGGATCATCGACCATTCGCCGGTGATCTCGTCGGCGGTCTTGGGCTTGGGCCCCAGCGCCGATGCGTTCTGGATGAACAGGATGCCCTCGCCGGCCCGCGGCGCCTCGAAGATGCCGCTCTCGACCTCGCTGAACTCGAGGATCGGGTTGCCCTGGGCGTCGAGCAGCTTGAGGAAGTCGCCGTCGGCGTGCTGCCAGGCGGCCACGTCCTTGACGAAGGAGAAATGGCCGGCGCAGGCCGGGTCGAACTCGACGCGCTTGCCGACGCGGTTCTGCTCGTTGCGGAAGGTGATTGAGCAGCTCTTCTCGCGGTCGGCGTTGGAGAACTCCCAGGTGCCGACCATGGTGCGCGGCACGGCCGGAGCCGGCGTCTCCGCCGCCGGCGGCTCGGGCATGGTGACCGGCGGATCGGCCGGCTGCGCGGAAAGCCGCGCGATGCAGGCGGTCAGCAGAGCGAGGGCAAGCGTCAGGCTCCGGATCATGCCGGCAAAATATCACGCCCGCTTTTGCGGAGGCCAGGGTGTCTCGGGGATCGGCGACAATAAAGGCTTACCGGCGGCCCAGGCCAGGAGGTTGTCGACCACCAGCTGTTCCATCTTCTGGCGGGTAAATACCGTCGCCGAGCCGAGGTGCGGAAACAGCACGATGTTGTCCATCTCCATGTATTCCTGCGGCACGCGCGGCTCATCGACGAACACGTCGAGGCCGGCGGAGTAGATGGTCTTTTCCTTCAGCGCCTTGATCAGGGCTGCGTCGTCCACCACCGTGCCGCGCGACATGTTGATGACGATGCCGCGGGGGCCGAGCGCCTGCAGCACCTCGGTGTTGACCATGTGCTTGGTCGAAGGGCCGCCGGGGGTGATCAGGATCAGCGTGTCGACGTCGCGCGCCATGTCGACGAGCTTCGGATAGTACTTGTAAGCGACGCCCGGCTGCGGGTTGCGGCTGTGATAGGCCACCGGCACGCCGAAGCCTTCGAGCCGCCGCGCGATCGCCTTGCCGATGCGGCCGAGCCCGACCATGCCGACCGAACGGTCGCGCAGCGTGGCGTTGGGCAGCGGATACTGACCCTGGAGCCATTTTCCGGCGCGCAGGAAGCTCGCGGCCTGCGGAAGCTCGCGCACGGTGCAGAGCAGAAGGCCGAGCGCGGTGTCGGCGACCTCCTCGTTCAGCACCTCGGGCGTGTTGCAGACGACGATCCTGTTGTCCGCGGCATACTTGAAATCGACGTTGTCGTAGCCGACGCCGAAGCTCGAGATGATCTCGAGCTTGGGGAAGCGCGCGATCAGGTCGGTGCGCATGACGTCCGGCGCGCCGGTGACGGCGGCGGCGCGCACCTTGGCGCCGACCCTGGCGATGATCGCCTCGGCCTCGCCGTCGTTCGGCAGCACATGCAGATTGAACGGCCCGCGGAGCGCATCGACGATCAGCGTCTTCGGCACTCCGATCAACACCACGTCGGCCTTGTCGGCCATCGCCAATCTCCTGTCACTTCCCTGGGAACGCGCCCACGCTGTTTCGGGCCTTTCGCCAGCCCCGTGTTGCGGCGCACCCTGTCGGAACAAGCCGCGTCAAGTCAATGCCGTCAGCCGCGCCCCAAGACTAAGTCGGCGGGATCGCATTTGCCCTTGATTTCATCAGGGCGGCTCAACATGCTTGGCGCGGAAGGCGACAGGGTGGCGCCGCGCGCCACCGGGAGAGCGTATGGCGTCAGTCGCAATCCACGACGTCCGCAAGGCCTTTGGCTCGACGCCCGTCATCCACGGCGTCGACATCGCCATTCGCGACGGCGAATTCGTCGTCCTGGTCGGCCCGTCCGGCTGCGGCAAGTCCACCCTGCTGCGCATGGTCGCGGGGCTGGAGAACATCACCTCCGGCGAAATCCGCATCGGCGACCGGGTGGTGAACAATCTGCCGCCCAAGGAACGCGACGTCGCCATGGTGTTCCAGAACTACGCGCTCTATCCGCACATGACGGTCGCGGCGAACATGGGCTTTTCGCTGCGGCTGCGCGGCGCGCCGAAAGCGGAGATCGACGCACGGGTGGCGCGCGCCGCCGAAATCCTCGGACTCGGATCCTACCTGGAACGATTTCCGCGCCAGCTCTCCGGCGGCCAGCGCCAGCGCGTTGCGATGGGCCGCGCCATCGTCCGCGATCCGCAGGTGTTCCTGTTCGACGAGCCGTTGTCGAATCTCGACGCCAAGCTGCGCGTGCAGATGCGCATCGAGATCAAGGAATTGCATCAGCGGCTCAAGACCACGACGATCTATGTCACCCACGACCAGATCGAGGCCATGACCATGGCCGACAAGATCGTCGTCATGCACGATGGGCTGGTCGAGCAGATCGGCGCGCCGCTCGAGCTCTACGATCATCCGAACAATCTGTTCGTTGCGGGCTTCATCGGCTCGCCGGCGATGAATTTCCTGCGCGGCACGATCCGCGTCAACGGCACCGCATCATTCGACGGTCCAAACGGACTGCGCCTGCCGCTCGCCACGGCGCCCGCCGGTGCCGACGGACGACCGGCGCTGTACGGCGTCCGGCCGGAGCATTTCGCGATCGCCGACGACGGCGTGGAAGCGTCGGTGCAGGTGGTCGAGCCGACCGGCTCGGAGACGCAGGTCGTCGCCTCGCTCGGCGGAGCCGACGTCATTGCCGTGTTTCGCGAACGCCATCCGTTCAAGCCGGGCGACACGATCCGGCTCAAGCCGGACCCGCGGATGGCGCATCTGTTCGATGAGGCCACGGGACAGCGACTGGACACTTGAGAACAGACGGAGGAACGACCATGAGCCTGTTTACACGCCGTGAACTGATGCAAGGCGGCACAGCGGTCGCCGCCGCCAGCGCGCTCACCGGCCCTGCCCTGCTCGACTGGGCCAAGGCCTGGGCGCAGGCCGCGCCCTGGAAGCCGGAGAAGGGCGCCAAGATCAGCCTGATGCGCTGGCGCCGCTTCGTGCAAGCCGAAGACGAGGCCTTCGTGAAGATGATCAATGCCTTCAAGCAGGCCACCGGTGTCGATGTGGTGGTGACGAACGAATCGTTCGAGGACATCCAGCCGAAGGCGTCGGTGGTCGCCAACACCGGCCAGGGCCTCGACATGGTATGGGGGCTCTATTCGCTGCCGCACCTGTTCCCGGCGAAGTGCCTGGACATGACCGATGTCGCGGGCTACCTCGGCAAGAAGTACGGCGGCTGGACGCCGTCGGCGGACGCCTATGGCAAATCCGGCAACAAGTGGATCGGCATTCCGGTCGCGACCACCGGCGCCCTGATGAATTACCGCATCGCGGCGATGCAGAAGGCGGGCTTCAAGGAATTCCCGAAAGACACCACAGCCTTCCTCGAGCTGTGCAAGGCGCTGAAGAAGAACAACACGCCGGCCGGCTTCGCGCTCGGCCACGCTTCGGGCGATGCCAACACATGGCTGCACTGGGCGCTGTGGGCGCACGGCGGCAATCTGGTGGACAAGAACGACAAGGTGATCATCAACTCGCCGGAGACCGTCAAAGCGCTGGAGTACGTCAAGGCGCTGTACGAGACCTTCATCCCCGGCACGGCGTCGTGGAACGACTCGTCCAACAACAAGATCTTCGTCGCGGGCGACCTGTACCTCACCGCGAACGGCATCTCGATCTACGTGGCTGCGCAGAAGGAGAACAAGGCGGTCGCCGACGACATGGATCACGCCTATATGCCGATCGGACCGGTCGGCAAGCCGACCGAGCTGCATCTCGCCTTCCCGATCCTGACCTTCCAGTTCACCAAGGCGCCGCAGGCCTGCAAGGCCCTGAGCGCATTCATGCTGGAAGCTGAGAACTTCAACCCGTGGGTCGAAGCGGCGCAGGGCTACCTGTCGCACTTCCTGCTGGCCTACGACCAGAACCCGGTCTGGACCGCCGACGCGAAGCGCACGCCGTTCCGCGACGTATCCAAACGCACGCTGACGCCGGGCGGCCTCGGCTCGCTTGGCGAGAAAGCTGCGGCGGCCATCGCCGACTTCATCGTGGTGGACATGTTCGCCAACTACGCGACCGGACGCGAAGACGCCAAGGGCGCCATCGCGGTGGCCGAGCGCCAGGCGAAGCGCATCTATCGCTAAGGCACCAAAGCAGCGGCGGCCCGCCGGACAGCCGGCCGCCGGGCTCCTCTTCACCGCGCTGGAGAGAAACACTGCATGACCGACGCCTCGATCCCGTCACGGCGCGCAGCCCCGGCCGAAATTTCGGCCTGGAGCCAGCTCAAGTCGAACCGTCACTGGCTCGGCTACTGGTTCATGCTGCCGGCGCTGGCGATCCTGGTGCTGTTCCTCGCCTACCCGCTTGGATTGGGCGTCTGGCTGTCGTTCACCGACGCCAAGATCGGCCGCGCCGGCGAGTTCATCGGCCTGGAGAACTACGAGTGGCTGCAGGGCGACTCGGTGTTCTGGGTGTCGATCTTCAACACGCTGCTCTACACAATCGTCGCCAGCGTCATCAAATTCGGTGCCGGCCTTTATCTCGCGCTGCTGCTCAACCAGCATCTGCCGTTCAAGGCGTTCATTCGCGCCGCGATCCTCATTCCGTTCATCGTGCCGACGGTCCTGTCGGCCATTGCGTTCTGGTGGATCTACGACAGCCAATTCTCGATCATCTCCTGGTCGCTGCGCAGACTCGGACTGATCGCGACCAACATCGACTTCCTCGGCGACCCGTGGAATGCGCGCTGGTCGACCATCTTTGCCAACATCTGGCGCGGCGTGCCGTTCGTGGCCATTACCCTGCTCGCCGGACTGCAGACCGTGTCGCCGTCGCTTTACGAGGCGGCGACGCTCGATGGCGCGTCGCGCTGGCAGATGTTCCGCCACATCACCTATCCGCTGCTCACGCCGATCATCGCCGTGGTGATGACGTTCTCGGTGCTGTTCACCTTCACCGACTTTCAGCTGATCTGGGCAATGACCCGCGGCGGTCCGGTCAACGCCACGCACCTGATGGCGACGCTCTCCTATCAGCGCGCGATCATGGGCGGGCAACTCGGCGAGGGCGCGGCGATCGCAACCGCGATGATCCCGTTCCTGCTCGCCGCCATCATGATCTCCTGGTTCGGGCTGCAGCGCCGCAAATGGCAGCAGGGGCACGACAATGACTGACGTCGCCGCCCGCAAGCAATGGATGAAGGAGAGCGCCGCCGCCGATGCCTCCGAGGGCATGAGCTATCTGGAGTCGATTCCCCGGCGACTCGTCACGCTCTATCTGCCGCTCGTGCTGTTCCTGATCGTGCTGCTGTTTCCATTCTACTGGATGGCGCTGACCGCGGTTAAGCCGAACGAGCAACTGCTCGACATGGAGAGGGTCAACCCGTTCTGGACCTGGTCGCCGACGTTCCAGCACATCCGCAAGCTGTTGTTCGAGTCGGCCTATCCGATGTGGCTTTGGAACACGATGTATGTGGCAACGGCGGCAACCGTATTGTCGATCTTTGCGAGCGTGCTCGCGGCCTATGCCATCGTGCGGCTGCGCTTCAAGGGCGCGCAGATGCTCGGCGTGATGATCTTCCTCGCGTACCTGGTGCCGCCGTCGATCCTGTTCATTCCGCTCTCGACCGTGATCTACACCTACGGCCTGTTCGACTCGCCCTTGGCGCTGATCCTGGTCTATCCGACGATCCTCATTCCGTTCTCGACCTGGCTGCTGATGGGCTACTTCAAGACCATCCCGTACGAGCTCGAGGAATGCGCGCTGATCGACGGCGCGAGCCGCTGGCAGATCCTGACCAAGATCGTCCTGCCGCTGGCGGTGCCGGGCCTGATCTCGGCGTTCATCTTCTGCTTCACGCTGTGCTGGAACGAGTTCATCTACGCGCTGACGTTCCTGTCCTCGACCGAAAACAAGACCGTGCCGGTCGCCATCGTCAACGAGTTCGTCGACGGCGACATCTACCGCTGGGGCTCGCTGATGGCCGGCGCGCTGGTGGGATCGCTGCCGCTGGTGATCCTGTATGCGTTTTTCGTCGAGCACTACGTCTCGGCCATGACCGGCGCGGTCAAGGAGTAGCGCCCCCAACCGTACCTCCTGCGCGTTGCGGCCTCGCGCAGCCCTGTGCTAGCAGAACCCCATCGTTTGCAGCGCAGCGCGCGAGGAGAGTTTTGATGGCACAGAATACACGGGTCGGCTGGATCGGCATGGGCCGCATGGGCTATCCGATGGCCGAACGGCTCCTGAAGGCCGGCTACGACGTATCGATCTGGAACCGCACCCGCGCCAAGGCCGAGCCGCTCGCCAAGCTCGGCGGCAAGATCGTCGACAAGCCGGTCGACCTCGCCGAGACCGATATCGTGTTCTCGATCGTCGCCGAGGGCAAGGACGTCGAGCAGGTCTATTTCGGCAGGGACGGCGTGCTGTCCGGCAACAAGACCCCGGCCGTGTTCGTCGATTGCTCGACCATCGCGGTCGAAGAGTCGGTCGCGATCAGGAAGCGCCTGAGCGACCGCAAGGCGGACTTCGTCTGCGCGCCGGTGAGCGGCAATGCCAAGGTGATCAAGGCCGGCAAGCTCAGCTCGGTGTGCTCCGGCCCCAAGGCCGCGTTCGACAAGGCCGAGGCGATGATCAAGGTGTTCGCGCCGAAGGGCGTGTCCTACGTGGGCGAAGGCGAACTGGCGCGCGTCTGCAAGATCGCGCACAACGTCATGCTCGGCGTCGTGATCCAGAACCTGATCGAGATCACGCTGCTCGTGAACAAGATGGGCGTGCCGCGGCACGCGTTCCTCGCCTTCCTCAACAACGGCGTGATGGGCTCGATGTTCACGGCCTACAAGTCGCCGGCGCTGGTCAATCTCGACTGGACCACGACGTTCACGCCGGAGCTGCTGCGCAAGGACCTCGACCTCGGCCTGGCGCTCGCCGACGAGGTGGACGTGCCGATGCCGGTGACCGCGGCGACCCGCGCGATCCTGCAGATGCACATGGGCCATGCCATGCTGCAGAAAAACCCGGAGGAGTATCTCGCCAAGGACTTCGCCACGCTGATGGAAACCATGGCGCTGTCGTCGGGCATGAAGCTCGAAAGCGAGAACAAGCAGGTGCCGACCGGGCTGGAGTAGCCCGCCCCGATCCCGAGCTGCGCTGCCGCGGCCCAATGCTGCGGCGGGCCAAGCATCAGCGTGCGCCGATGACCGATGCATCGATCCAGTCGCAAAACGGCATCACGGCGCGGGCGCTGCTGCTCGGCGACCGCATCGACACCATAGGCCTCGAACGCAACGACGTCCTGTCCACCCAGCCGCTGGCGTTTCGCACCGGCAACGGCGGGATCGTGGCGCTGTTCCGCTTTGGCGTCGCGGTCCTGATCGGCATGTCGGCGCTGGAGGAGGACGAAGTCATCCGCCAGCTTACCGGCCGGATCACCCGGCCGGCCAAGCGGCGCGAGGAAGAATCGACCCGGATCGAGATCGCGCACGACAAGGACGAGCAGATCCTGCCGGGCGGCGCGATCACGCTGAAGAGCCTGACCAACGAGCACGCGCTGCTGATCGCCGATGCGCTCGCCACCAGCGTGATCCTCGCGCACGACGAGCGCAACGTCGCCGCGGTGTTCGACATGATCGAGCCGCTGGCACGCGAGCTTGCCGAGCACGGACGCAGGCCCGGCGGCCGCCGGGCGATCCTCAAGCACATCGGCAACGCGCTCCTGGTGCAGCAGCGCGTCTCAGGCCTGGTGGCGGTCGCGGAGAAGCCCGACGTGCTGTGGGAGCGGCCCGACCTCGAGCGGCTCTACGCGCGGCTGGAGGACGAATACGAGCTCAAGGAGCGCGCCGACGTGCTGACGCGCAAGCTGACGGTGATTTCCGAGACCGCCAAGGCGCTTGCCGACATCATCGACACCGAACGGTCGCTGCGGCTCGAGGCCATCATCGTGATCCTGATCCTGGTGGAAATCAGTTTCACGGTCTATCAGCTGGTGCGGTTCGGTTCGACGCACTGACACAAAGGTGTCGGGCCGGCGGCGCCGCGTGGCGGAACGGGACCTGGCCGGTCACCAGCTCCAGCAGGCCCGGGACCCTATACGCCAGGCCAATGGCAGCCCTCCCTCCCCGCCCTGTAGGATGGCAGCGGTTTCTTGTTGCGTCAGGGGGAGGTTGGGCATGTTACGTTCGGCATTGGCGTTCACCGTTGTCGTTGCCGCCGCATTCAACGCGGACAGCGCCGCGGCCCAGGCAACCGGCAGCCGGCTGCAGGCCATAGCCAGCAGCAAGACCGTCAAGATCGCCTACCGCACCGACGCGATGCCGTTTTCCTATATGCAGAACAACGACGTGGTCGGCTACACCGTCGATATCTGCAAAGCGGTGGCGGCCTCGCTGGAGAAGCAGCTCAAGGTCCAGCCGCTGAACGTGCAGCTGGTGCCGGTGACGACGCAGACGCGCTTCGAGGCCGTGGCGAGCGGCAAGGCCGATCTCGAGTGCGGCTCCAGCACCGTGACCCTGTCGCGGATGAAGGAGGTCGATTTCTCGAGTTACGTGTTCGTCGAAAGCACCGGCCTCGTGGTGAAGTCCACCGCCAACGCCGTCAAGCTGCAGGATCTTGCCGGCAAGAAGATTGCGGTCATCTCCGGCACCAGCAACGAAAAGGCCGTGGCCGCGGTCAACGAGAAGGCGCAGCTCAACGCCACGCTCGTCCCGGTCAAGGACCGGGAAGACGCGGTCGCGGCGCTCGATGCCGGCCGGGCCGACGCGTTCGCCAGCGACAAGCTGCTGCTGGTCGGCACCCAGTTCAGGGATATGCAGGCGTTCCGCATGCTGCCCGACGATCTTTCGGTCGAGCCGTACGCCATCGTGCTGCCGCGCGGCGATTGGCAGATGCGCCTTGCCGTCAACACGGCGCTGGCGGAGCTTTATCGCACCGGAGCGGTGCTGAGGATCTTCGATCAATGGTTCGGCCGTCTGGGCTTGCGTCCCGGCCTGCTGCTCGGCGCCGCCTACACCCTGGGTGGGCTGCCGGACTGACCGCGCTCGTTGTCGCTTGCCACCGATTGACGGGCGCAAAAATCTCGTCACTCTATCGGCGCCTTTGCTCTCCCCATATGAGGAAACGTCATGCGTCAAAAACCTGCCCTGACCAATTCCGATGCCCACAAGATGATGGCCGCGTGCATCGCCGAAGCACAGAAGAACAAGTGGAACGTCGCGATCGCCATCGTCGATGACGGCGGCGCGGTGATGCTGCTGGAGCGGCTCGACGGCTGCGGCGCGATCAGCGCCGACGTGGCGGTGAAGAAGGCGCAGACCTCGGCGCTGACCAAGCGGCCGAGCAAGTTCTTCGAGGACCGCGTCAAGGAGCGGCCGGGCTTCGTGACGTTTCCGACGCCGGGCGTGATGTTCCAGGGCGGCCTGCCGCTCGTGCATCAGGGCGAGTGCGTCGGTGCGATCGGCGTGTCGGGCGTGCAGTCGCACGAGGACGAGCAGATCGCGCAGGCGGGCGTGACGGCGCTGGGTTGACCGGCACGTTGGCCTTTCAGCCCCCACGCGGGTGGTGTCATGCCCGGGCTTGACCCGGGCATCCATGTGACCGCACCGCAAACGCGGTTCTTGCGTAAGACTTCCTCCGCCGCACACCCTCATGGATCGCCGGGTCACAGGCGAGCGAAGCGACGCCGTCCTTCGGACGGCTATGCCCGGCGATGACGGCGGTGTTTGCGGCGAAAAGCGCAGACAAAAGCTCTTACACCCTAAAGCTCTTCTGCACCTGCGGCGGAAACAGCTCCTCCGGCTGAAGCCTGCGGTGGCACACGCCCTGCTCGAACGCGTATTGCAAGAACGCGTCGAGCGTCGTGCGGTTGGCGTCGATGCCGTAGGGCATCAGGTCGTTGCCGACCACGGCCTGCATCCGCTTCGCGAGTTCGTAGCCCCACGGCAGCGGCAGCACCGAGCTGGTGCAGGCGAGCGCGCGCTCGACGCTGATGCGCCGCGCCTCGTCGAACGCCTTGAACAGGTTCGACGCCACCCACGGGTTCTGCTCGACGATCTCGCGCTTGAACGCCACCGTGTGCATGATCGGATAGATGCCGGTTTCCTTGACGTATTTCATCTCGATGTCGAGATAGTCCTCGAACAGCCGCCCGACGTTCGGATGGCCCTGGTCGAAGCAGAGCGGCGGATGCGCCGACAGCGCCGCGTCGATCTCGCCCGAGACCAGCATGCCGCCGAGGCTCTTGTCCGGCCGCGATTCGTAGCGGATGCCGTCGGGGAGCTTGAGCTTCACCTTCTCCAGCCGCCCCGGCTGGTCGACCCCGGCCTGGATCCAGTGAATCGACTTCAGGTCGATGCCGTATTGGTGCTGGATGAAGCCGCGCGAATAGACCGAGGCGGTCTGCGCCCATTCCGGAATGCCGATGCGCTTGCCGGCGAGGTCCTGCGGCGCCCTCACCGGGCCGTCGCGGCGGATGTAGATCGACGAGTGCCGCGGCACGCGCGACGGAAACACCGGGATCGCAGTGAGCGGCGAGTTGCCCTGCGAGACCAGCGAGCAGTACTTGCCCATCGAGACCTCGGACACATCGAAGTCGCGATAGTTGAACTGCCGAAAGAAGATTTCCTCGATCTGCAGGTTGAGCGCGGTGAGCTCCACGCCCTCGACCGGCACGCGGCCGGTGACGAGCTCGGTGACGTGGTCGTAGTGGCTGATGGCCAGCGTGAGCGGCAACTTACTCAAAGTACAAACTCCTTCCAAGCACTGGATGCCCCGCCTTCGCGGGGCATGACACTTGTGATGGGGCGGCATTTCCACCGTCGTCATCGCCCGCCAACGGGTCCGCGCGAAGCGCGACCCGATGACAGGCTCAGGCGGGCGATCCACACTTACAGCGACAGCGATCAGAGCCGGCCAATGTTTCACATAGACCAGCGGTCACGACGCGAGATCAAATCGCCCCGGTCGCGGTCGGACCGCCCCGCGGGCGATGCCGCTTCACCGCCTCCGGGTTGGTGGAATCGACGCCCATGTAGACGCCGCGCTCCCATTTGCGCTTGAGCGGATCGCGGACCTTCAGCGTCATCTTGCCGACGTTCTGAACCTCGATGTCGACCGTCTCGCCGTCCTGCAGGAAGCCCAGGCCCTCGTGGTTGGTGCCGCAGGCGATCAGATCGCCGGAGTTCAACGTCATCACCGTGGTCGCCCATTCGACCAGCTCGGGCACGCGGTGCTCCATGTCGTCGGTGTTGTAGTTGTGGCGAAGCTGGCCGTCGTTCCAGAAGCGGATGATGATGTCGTTCGGATCCTTGATCTCGTCGGCGGTGGCGATGCACGGACCGATCGGCGCAAAGGTGTCGAACGACTTGCCGAGCCAGCTGGTCAGCGGCGTCGCCGGCCAGGTGCGGCGGCCCTGCTCGCGCGCCGACACGTCGATCAGGCCGGTGTAGCCGAACACGGCGCTCTTCCAGTCCCTGGCCTTCACCATCTTGGCCGGGCCCTTCATCACCAGCGCAAGCTCCGCCTCGTGCATGAACGCCCACGGCACGGTGTATTCGGGCAGCACGATGGTGTCGCCCGGGCCGATCACCGCGTCCGGGTTCTTCATGAACATGTTGAGCGGCCGCGCCTCGCGCTGCGCGTGCTCCCAGTAGTTGGCGATGCAGCAGAGGATTTTTCCGGGCCGCGGCAGCGGGGCCTTAAGCTGGACCTTGTCGGCGGCGATGGCGCTTCCTTCGGCGGCAAGCTTTTCCAGCGCAGGCTTCAGGGCGTCGAAATCGTCGATGATGTACTGCATCGTGAGCTGCGGCGTATGGCCCTTCCGGACCGCGCCGGAGATGTCGACGATGCCGCGATCGGTGATCAGGCCGGGCGCAACCTCGGTGCCCGCCGCCGACTGAAACAGCGCAAGTTTCACGGATTCCTCCCCTTTTGGTTGGGCGGAATACAGCACATCCCCCCAAGGCCGGCCAGCCGCCGGGGCGACCGCGCAGACCGGCGCATATCTGGTCTGACGCAGGCCCGCGAAATTGCGTTTCCCCCGGCGGCTGCGATATCGTTTGGCGAGAGGGGCGGGACAGAGCCCCACAAGACTTAAGGTGAGGGAACAACCATGGCTGTCATCAAGGTCACCGATATCGCCTATGTGCGTCTGCGCTCGCCGGACCTCGATCTGCAGGCGGAATTTCTCGACAACTTCGGCCTGGTGCCGAGCCACAAGAGCGGCGAGGCGCTCTACTACCGCGCCACCGATCCGGTGCATCACGTCCACATCACCGAGAAGGGCGATCCGAAGTTTCTTGCCATCGGCTATCACGCCGCGGGCGAGGACGACCTCAAGACGCTCGCCAAGGTGCCCGGCGCGTCCGGCATCGAGAACGTCGACGAGCCCGGCGGCGGCAAGCGCGTGCGGCTGACCGAGCCGAACGGCTACCAGATCGAGGTGATCTGGGGCATGGACAAGGTTCCGGAGATCCCCGCGCCGCGCCAGCTTCTGAACTCCGGCTACGCTCCGCTCGCCCGCGCCGGCGATCTGATGCGCATCCAGAAGGGTCCCTCGCGCGTGAAGCGCGTCGCCCACGCCGTGCTCGGCACGCCGAAGGTGAAGGAGACCGTCAACTGGTTCCGTCATCACCTCGGCTTCATCTGCTCCGACGACGTCTATGCCGGCACCAAGGAGAACCTGATCGGCTCGTTCAACCGCATCGACGGCGGCGAGACCTTCGTCGACCACCACGTCTTCTTCGCCATCAACCACGACCACGCCGGCTTGAACCACGTGTCGTTCGAGGTGTCGGACATGGACGACGTGTTCATGGGCCACCAGCATATGCGCGATACCGGCAAGTACGAGCACATGTGGGGCATCGGCCGTCACCTGCTCGGCAGCCAGGTCTACGACTACTGGGCCGATCCGTGGCGGCGCGTGCACGAGCACTGGGCGGACAGCGACCGGCTCAACATCAAGAACGGCTCGAACCTGCTGCCCGCCGAAGAAGCGCTGGTGTCGCAGTGGGGCGACCCGCCGCCGCAGAAGTTCATCGAGCACGTCAGCGTCTGACGCGGCTCAGCAAGGCAAAAACCCCGGCATCACCGCCGGGGTTTTCTTTTGTGCGTTACCAGCTATCGGGATCGCCGTAGGGGCGGTCCGGATAGGGAAGGTTCTGGCCGTAGTTGTAACGGTTGTAGTTGTGCTGAGCGGGGGTCAGCGCCTGGCTGCGAACCGGGCCCGCGTTGAAGGAGCCTCCGCTCGCATAGGCGTTGTCGCCGCGGCTGCCCGGACCGAAGTAGTAGGCCCCGCTGCGATCGGTCACGGCGCCGCTCGCATAGGCGTCGTAGGCGCGATGCTTGCGCTGCGCCGCCAGCGACGGCTCGATGGCCGTGACCAGAGTCGCGATGCCCGCAAGCAGGACGATCGAGAGCTTTCGAATATTCATGTTCATCTCTTTCAGTGGTTGCGTCACACTCGAGACCCACCCGAAAGCGATTCTTCCCCGAAAGTTCCACGCGCGTTTCTTGTCTGGCACGTCGGACATAGTGCGCGCGGCGGCCGGCGGAATACCGAGTCAAAACATGTTGATGCCGTGATGTGCGAAAACGCACATTTGCAGCAATGCGGAACAAACTTTGAAAATTTCCATAAGAAAACGCCGGCAGGTCCGATCAGTCGATGTCCGGATCGCCGTAAGGCCGGTCCGGATACGGCGCGATGGACGATGCGGCTGACGGTACGCGGTCACCACTCAAGACATGTTGATGACAGCGCCGCGCGGCATCGACCACGCAATTGACTCATTCGATACCTGGCGCACGATACTTGGCGCACAAAAGTCTTGCTCCGGGCGGCGCACGAGACGGATATGCTCAACGTTAAATTTTGTTCATTAAGCGCCTTAAATCGCCGGGCAGGCGCGCGCTCATGTCATGGTCGGATCGAGAATGATCTTGCCGAGCCCGCCGCGACTTTCCACCCACTCATGCGCCTGCACCGCCTGCGACAATGGCATGATCTTGTCGATCAACGCCTTGAACTTGCCTTCGGCTGCAGCCTTCAGACTCATCGTCACGTCGTCCGGCGTCTCGCCGGTCGCACCGATGATGCTGAGGTGGTTCTGATAAAGCCGGTTGATGTCGACCGGCACGATGCCGCCGCCGTGGCCGCCGGCGGTGACGAGACGCCCGCGCCGCGCCATCGACGCCAGCGCCTTGGGGAACAGGTCGGGGTCGCCGATATTCTCGAACACCACGTTGACGCCCTTGCCTTCGGTGATGCGCATCGCCTCGATGGTGAGATTCTGGCCGCGATAGTCGACGCCGGCATCGGCGCCGAGATCGAGGCCGACCTTGACACGCTCGGCGCTGCCCGCTGCCGCGATCACCCTGGCACCGAGATATTTCGCGACCTGCACGCCGGCCGAGCCGAGCCCGCCGGCCGCGCCCATCACCAGCACCCAATCGCCTGGCGCGACCTTGGCCTTGTCGCGCAGCAGCGTGAACGCGGTCGGCGCATGGCGCGACACCACCGTCGCGGTGGCGAAATCGAGGCCTTCGGGCACGATCGCGGTGCGGCTCGCCTCACAGCGCACATATTCGGCATAGCCGCCCCAGACGTGCAGTCCGAGATTGCGGATATTGTCCGCGCTACTGTCGTTGCCGGAGCGAAGCTGCACGGTGACGCGGTCGCCGACCTTGCGTTCGGCGACGCCCGGTCCGACCTTGACGATGACGCCGGAAGGATCGACGCCCGGCGTCATCGGCAGGCTCACGCGCCGGGCGTATTTGCCGGCGCGCGCCACGGTGTCGAGGGTGCGGTTGACCGACACCGCATGGACCTCGATCAGCACTTCGTCCGGTCCCGGCTCCGGCGTCGGCACCTCCTCGAGCTTCATCACACTCGGCGGGCCGAACTCGCGGACGACAATCGCTTTCAACGGAAGCCTCCCAGATCATTCGCCAGGCTGTTTTGGTGGGCGATAAGGCCGCACTCGTCCGCGGCGGTCAAGCGCGGGCATGCACACACGAATGCACGATAATCGATCGCTGTCGGGGGACGACATCGCATCAGAGATCAGGCATCGGGCCATGCAATTCCGCCATGCCGCCGTTGCAGCGCTGCTGATCGTCTTTTGTGCGCTGCAGGCGCGCGCGGAGGACTTCTACGCCGGCAAGCAGCTGACGCTGCTGGTCGGCGCGGGCGCGGGCGGCGGCTACGACCTCCAGGCGCGGATCGCGGCGCGCCATCTCGGCCGGCATATCCCCGGCAACCCATCGATCCGGGTGCAGAACATTCCGTCGCGGATCACCGCGGCCAACATGACCTACAGCACGGCGATGAAGGACGGCACGACGATCGCGCTGCTGCAGCGTACCATCCTGCTCGCCAAGTTGATCAATCCGGCCGGCGCTCGCTTCGAGATCGACAAGTTCCAATGGCTTGGCAGCTTCAACAGCGAAACCGCGGTGACGCTCGCCTGGCACACCGCCCCGCACAAGCGCGCGCAGGATCTGTTCGACCACGAACTGACCGTCGGCGGCATCGCCGGCGCCGATCCCGAGACCACGGCGCGAATCTACAATTCGCTGATCGGCACCAGGTTCAAGGTCAACATCGGCTACAGCAGCACAGCGCAGGTCGCGCAAGCGGTCGAGCGCGGCGAGGTGCAGGGCATCGCCGACTGGTCATGGTCGAGTCTGAAGGCGGTGCGCCCGCAATGGCTTGCCGACAAGAAGGTGACGCTGCTGATGCAGGGCGCGCTGAAGAACGCGCCGGAGCTGGGCGCGCTGCCGAACGCGCTGCAATTCATCAAGAACGCCGCCGACCGCAAGGTGATGGAGCTGCATTTCGTGCAGAAGACCGCGGCGCGCCCCCTCGCCGCGCCGCCCGGGGTGCCCAAGGAGCGCGTCGCGCTGCTGCGCAGGGCGTTCGAGGCGCTGGCGCGGGACAGGGAGTTTCTGGCCGAGATGCACAAGGCCAGGATGGAGTTCGATTTCGTGCCGGCCGCGCAGATCGAAAAGGTGGTGGCGCAGATCGGCGCCACACCGCCGGAGATTGCCGAGCGCTACACCAAGGCGTTCGCGCCGGAGCAGCAAAAATAGAATGCGCGCCGGCACCGCCGGTGCGAGGATCGCTCATGCGGCCCCGGTCGCTTTCTTAGTCATGCCGTCAACATGGCCGTCCCGGCCCAGCCGCGGCGGGCGGAAAGCGTTGATTGAGCCAGTCCTGCCAATTTTTCTCGACATCACGGACGACATCGCCAGCGGCGCGCCCATAGAGATAGAGACGAACGGGCAACATGACCTGTCCGCCCATCGACAGCGCCAACAGGTGCGCAATCGCGGGCGCTGGCCGATCGAGGCGCAGCAGCAGACCGGGCCACTGCGGCGGGTTGACGACCTCGACAACGCCGCTCAGCTCCGGTGCGTCGTCAGGCGCCGTGATCCGCGCGCCGACGCTTGCATTGGCCAATCCGAGAGGCTCGGCCAACCGCGCCCAGGCTTTCTCCTGGGGATCGGATGATGCGGCCATGAATTGAGCAGCCAAGCACGGCTGCCCTCGGAAGTGCGCCAGATAGAGACGCAGTATCTGGAAGAAGGAAATCCAGCCGTAGCTGTGGCCTTCGAACTGGCCATCCCAGTCGTCGCTGCTTGCGAACCAACTGTGTACGACGCGCACCTTGCATGTACCGCCGGATCGCGCTTCAACGGTCCACTCCGTTGCGACCGTGCCGGGGCCTTCTTGTTGCGCCTCGGCCACGAAGCGGTGGGGCGGCTGCCAAAGCGTGATCTTCGCAACCGAGTCCATGCTGTTGCCCGGTCCGAAGTGCGAGACGGCGGCGCCACCCTCGCGACCATCCAGCTCGGTCGGGACGAACCACGAGCTGATGCCGGGTCCAGTCGCGATGGCCTGCCATACGTCGTCGGGAGAACCCGGCACTTCGACCTCGGCCTCCACGGACCGCCGCCCGGAGGGATCCTTCTTTACTGGCATGACACGTCCCTTGTTTCGGATTGACCTGTTTCGGCTTGACTAGGCAGCGGATGCGACACGAGCACCAGGCGGTGCGGACGCCCGCCGGGCGCGGCTTCATCGTGGTAGCGCGCGACAAGCGCAGTGATGGCGCGCGTCAAGTCATGGGTAAACGCGGCGCGATCCGCGGGGGAGCGAAAGCGGATTTCCGTGTCGACAGCGAGCGTCGCCAGGCTCTTGTCAGCCTGCCGTGCCCGGCGCCAGAGGTCGCCGACCTCGCGCACGATCCGGGCCCCGAGTGCGATCAGATAGCTCGCGGAAAGCCGGTCGGCGGTGCGCCGTGGATCGGCTGCGATTGCGCCGAGCGCGCCGGGCGAGACCACATAGGAGGATGCCGTCGCGACGAGCAGCCGCTCCGCCAGGCCGCCCCAACGCCGCTCCTCCACCATCTGCGCCAGCCCATGCGCCTCAAGCGCGCGCAGGTGATAGTTGACCTTCTGCCTCGGGATGCCGATGCGCGCCGCCAGCGTGGCGGCGGATGCGGGTTGCGCCAGTTCGACGAGCAGCCGGTTCCTAACCGGATCGAGCGCCACCGCCGCGGCGGCCGAATCTTCAATGACTTCAATGTCTAGCATGAGCCGAGGCTACATTGACAAATTATTTTGTCAATGGGCCCGCGTTCAGCCGGATCGGCGGGCGGTGCACGACGCTAACGACGGTGGCTGGCTATCCCACGCTCTCCACCAGCCGGGCATGGGAGGCGAGCAGCGCCGGCAGCCGAGCCGGATCGCCGCGCGCCATGCCGCATTCGGTGCCAATGCCATCGACGCGCGCGTGACGGCGCGCGACCGCGAACCTCGTCTGGTCGCCGTCCGCGTCGTTGTGGTGGATCAGGCCGAGATAAAGCTCGGTGTCCTTGTCCATCTTCAGGTTCTTGAGCGGCGCGTAATAGGCATCGTCCTTGCGCGCCTTGATCACCGGCAGATGGAAGAACTGGATCGGCCGCTTCACGCGCGATGCCACCGCGTTGACGATCTCGACCATGATGCCTGAGTCCTTCGGCAGCACCATGTGCTCGTCGGCAGGACTGCCGTAGCAGAGATGATAGCCAAGCTCGATCTGCGCCGGCACGCCCTCGCCGATCTTCGTCAGCACGTCGATGGTTTCGGTGCGGAAATCGACCGGACCCTTTTCGTAGTAGTTCTCCCAGGCCAGCACCTCCTGGCAGACGTCCCATTGGATGGCGATGCGATCGTTCGGCAGCGCCTTGGCGATCTTTTGCACCTCGCCGATGAAATGCTGCGTCAGCGGCGGCAGGAGCTTCGGCCGGTCGGCCGGCAACATGTTGTTGTAGGTCGGCGCGATCGGTGTCGGGATCGAGATCTGGAATTTGACGCCGGCGGGAATGTCGCCGGCCTTCTGCAAGCGCTCGAAGGTGGCCCAGGACTCGATCGCCATCGCGGCATAGCCGGTGTCGAACGTCGACGGATCGATCGCGGCTCCGGGCTTCACCCGCAGCCGTGGAATCTCGCGCACCACCTTGCCGTCCCATTGGGTGAACTTGAACGGCGGCTCGTCTTTGGCAATCTCGATCGCGGAGTTGCCCGCGAGCACGTCCTGAATGAACCTGATCCAGCTCTTGCGGATGCCGGTCTCGCCGTCCGGCAGGCGGATGAGGTGCGGCCCCGTGGCCTTCGACAACGTGCGGAACACGGTCTCGCTGTCCGGCAGCGGAATGCTGCCGACGAAATGCACGATCGGATGCTTGCTGCGGTCCGCCATGGTCTCCTCCCGTCTTTTGTTTAACTGCTGCGCCGGTACGGCAGATATCGCGGCGTCCACATCTTCGCGGCGATGGCGGCGTCGATCTCGTCCTCGGCGATATCGCAGGCGATCCCCTCCTTGAGCGCCTGCAACGCGACGGCACGCGCCACCGCAACCGAGATTTCGCGGAGCGCCGTGACCGGCGGCAGAAGATTGCCGTCTTTGTCGTTCTTCGCCGGCGACATGGCCGCGAGCGCCTTGGCCGCCGCCATGAACATCGTGTCGGTGACGCGGCTCGCCTGCACCGCAATCGCGCCGAGACCGACGCCTGGAAAAATGTAGGAGTTGTTGGTCTGGTCGACCTTGAACGGGCGGCCGTCGCGCAGCAGCGGCGGAAACGGGCTGCCGGTGCCGACCACGGCGCGGCCGTCGCTCCAGCGCTGGATATCGGCCGGCGTCGCTTCGGCGCGCGAGGTCGGATTCGACAGCGGGAAGATCACCGGGCGGCGGTTGATCTCGGCCATGCTGCGCACGATCGGCTCGGAGAATGACCCGGGCTGGCCGGACACGCCGATCAGCGTCGAAGGCTTGGCGTTCCGGACGACGTCCTGCAGCGCGACCCGGCCGGGCTGCTCGAGCGGCCAGGGCGCGCAAACCGAGCGGTCCTGCACGAACGGCGCCTGGAACGGCACGATCGAATTCATGCCGCCGACCAAGAGCCCGTCCTGATCGACCATGTAGAAGCGCCGGGCCGCCTCGTTCTCGCTGAGACCCGCCTCGACCATCGCCGCCTTGAGCAGGCCGGCGATGCCGCAGCCCGCCGAACCCGCGCCGAAGATCGCGATGCGCTGCTCGGTCAGCGGCACGCCGGTGACGGCAATGGCCGACAGGAGCGTGCCGGTCGCGACCGCCGCGGTGCCCTGGATGTCGTCGTTGAACGAGCAGAGCCGGGTGCGGTAACGGTCGAGCAGCCGGGTGGCGTTGGACTTGGCGAAGTCCTCCCATTGCAGCAGCACATGCGGCCAGCGCTCGCTCACCGCGGTGATGAACTCCTCGATGAAATCGTCGTATTCGGCGCCACGCACCCGCTCGCGCCGCAGGCCTACATAGAGCGGGTCGGCCAGACGCTCTGCATTGTCCGTTCCGACGTCGAGCAGGATCGGCAGCGCGGTGCATGGATGGATGCCGCCGCACGCCGTATAGAGCGCGAGCTTGCCGATCGGGATGCCCATGCCGCCCGCGCCCTGGTCGCCGAGACCGAGGATGCGCTCGCCGTCGGTGACGACGATCACCTCGGTCTTGTCGAAATATGGGTTGGCGAGGATCTGCCGGATGCGCTTTCGATGCGGCAGGCTGAGAAACAGCCCGCGCGGCTTGCGGAACAGCTGGCTGAACTGCTGGCAGCCCGCGCCGACCGTCGGCGTATAAACGATCGGCAGCAACTCCTCGATGTTGCGTGTAAGCAGCGCGTAGAACACGGTCTCGTTGGTGTCCTGCAATTCGCGCAGGAACGAATAGCGCTCGAGATCGGTGGCGAAGCCGCGCAGCACCTGCAGCCGGCGCGACACCTGCTCGTCGAGCGTCGCCACCCGCGGCGGCAAGAGCCCATGCAGCTCGAATTCGTCGCGCTCCGGATCGGTGAACGCGGTCCCTTTGTTGAGCAGCGAGTCCGACAAAAGCTGATGGCCGGAGAGCGGCGTCATGAAGACAAAGGGTTGAGCGGCTGGATTTCTTGGCGTCCCGGACATTCCGGCATAGTGACCAACGGCGTAGGTATTGTCACGCCGGACGGCATGGACTCATGAACCTCCGTCATGTCAGGAATCCGCCCTGTCGAGTGGGAGATGGAACGTATGAGCAAGGAAGCGCTCGCCTGGCCCAAGGGCCATCGCGTGGCTGTGGTCGTGAGTGTGCTGCTCGAGACCTGGAGCGAAGGGAAATCGCCCACCTATTTCCCACGGACCACACCGCTGCCGCCCGGCTCCAAGGACGTCGCCGGCATCAACTGGTCGCAGTTCGGCGGCAACGAGGGCATCTGGCGGCTGTCGCGCAATCTCAAGGACCTCGCCATTCCGGCAACGCTGTTCTGCAACGGCCGCAGTTGCGAGGTGTGGCCCGAGGCGGTCGCGGCCTTCGCCAAGGCGGGCCACGACGTGGCGGGACATGGCTATCTGCAGGACCAGATGCTGTTCTCGATGAACGCGGACCGTGAGCGCGAGACCATCAAGAAAACGCTCGACCTGATCGAGAAGACCGCGGGCAAGCGGCCGACCGGATGGGTGACGCCGATCTACGGCTGGTCCGAGAACACGCTCGAATATCTCGCCGAGGCCAAGCTCGCCTGGTGCTCGGACGCGCTCGATGCCACCGTGCCCTACTGGCGCGCGACCAAGGCCGGGAAGATGCTGATGATCCCGTGGAGCGACTTCGTCGACAACCGGACGCTGCGCGCGAGCCCCAAGGTTTTCCTCGAGGTCTACACGGAGATGTTCGACTATCTGCACGCCTGCGAGCCCGGCGCGCTGATTAACCTCGGCGTGCACAGCCATTTCGGCGGACGACCGGCGATGACCGCGGTGTTCCGGCAGATCCTCGAATATTTCCGCAGCCAGAAGGACGTCTGGTTCGCACACCACCATGAGGTGGCGAAATGGGTGACGGAACAGGGCTTCGACAACACGAGCTACACCGCGCGCTTCAGCAAATAGACCGCGACGAAAAGTAACGCCGTTCGACGCGCAAGAAACGGCAGCGACAAACAGACGGGAGGACGACAATGACCCGCCGGGATATCTGGCTCGCTTTGGCCTGCCTGATCGCATTCGCGTCCGAGGCGCCGGCACAGTCAGACTACCCGTCGCGGCCGGTGAAAATCATCGTCAACTCGGCGCCTGGCGGCGGCACCGACATTCTCGCACGGGTGCTGACGCAGAAGCTGTCGAAGGACGGACAGAACTTCTTCGTCGAGAACCGCGGCGGTGGCGGCGGCATCGTCGGCATCGAGGCGGTGAAGAACTCGCCTACCGACGGCTACACGCTGCTGATGAGCCCGAGCACGATCGCGGTGCTGCCGGCGGTGACCAAGGAGGCGCGCTACGATCCGTCGAAGGATTTCGCCGCGATCACCCAGGTCGCCGGCATCTCCAACGTGCTGGTCGTGCATCCCGACGTGCCGGCGAAGACGCTGCAGGACCTGATCGCGCTCGCCAAAGCCAAGCCCGGAACGCTGAACTACGCCTCGGCCGGCGCGGGCTCCTCGCCGCACATGAGCATGGAGCTGCTCAAGCACATGACAGGAATCGATCTCCAGCACGTGCCGTTCCGCGGCACCGGACCGGCGGTGACCGAGGTGCTGGGCGGCCGCATCGCGGCGCTGTTCTCGAACCTCCTCACCGCGAAGCCGCTGATCGAGGCCGGCAAGCTCCGCGCGCTCGCGATCTCCGGGCCGAAGCGCGTCGCGACGCTGCCCGACGTGCCGACCGTCGCCGAGGCTGGCGCGCCGGGCTATTCGGCGCTGCAATGGTATGGCGTGCTCGCACCGGCGGGAACACCGCAGCCGGTGATCGCCAAGCTTCAGGCCGCGATCGCGGACGCGCTGCGCACGCCGGATGTGCGCGAGCGTCTCGCCCAGGACGGCGCCGAGCCGATCGGCGGCGGATCGGAGGAGTTCGCGGCGCTGATCAAGTCCGATCTGGAGAAATGGTCGCGGATCGCCAAGGCGGCCAACATCCAGGCGGAATAGGACGAAGCCCGACGAACCGGGCCGCGCACGACAACAGAATGGGAGGACATCATGCTTCGGCTTGCCCTCGCGGCCACCGCGGTTCTGACCGCATGCCTCGCGGCGCCTTTCGGCGCGCAGGCGCAATCGAACTGGCCGAACAAGCCGGTGAAGATTCTCGTCCCGACCGCGGCGGGCGGCACCGCCGATTCCACCGCCCGCATGTTCGCGCAGCATCTCGGCAAGGTTCTCGGCCAGCAGTTCTATATCGAGAACCGCGGCGGCGCGGGCAACGTGCTCGGCATCGAGCAGGTGGTGCGCTCGCCGGCCGACGGCTACACGCTCCTCCTCGGCGCGGGCACCATCACCATCAACCATCTGGTTTACAAGAAGCTGCCGTATGACGTGCTGCGCGATCTCACGCCGGTGACGCAGATGGTGTCGGTGCCGAATGTGCTGGTGGTGCACGCCTCGCAGCCGATGCAGACGCTCGCCGACTACATCGCCGCGGCGAAGGCGCAACCCGGCAAGATCAACTATGCGTCGGCCGGCGTCGGCAGCAATCTGCATCTCGCCATGGAGCTGCTCAAATTCCGCACCGGCATCGACGTGACGCATGTGCCGTACAAGGGCGTCGGCCCGGCGATGTCCGACACGCTCGCCGGCCATGTGATGTCGATGGTGTCGAACGTGGCGTCGGCCAAGCCGCACATCGAGGCGGGGAAGCTGCGCGCGCTGGGTGTGACCTCGCTCAAGCGCGCGCCGGCGCTGCCCGGCGTGCCGTCGATCGCCGAGGCGGGCGTCAAGGACTACGAGGTGCTGAACTGGTTCGGGCTGTTCGCTCCGGCGGGGACGCCCAAGGAGATCGTCGACCGCCTGCAGGCCGAGGCCGCGGCCATGTATGCCGATCCCGAAACGAGCCGCCGCATCGCCGGCGAAGGCGCGGGGCCGGTGGCGAGCAAGCCCGAGGTGTTCGCAGCCTTCGTGCGCGAAGAGATCAGGAAGTGGGATGAGGTCGGCAAGGCGGCGAACATCCAGCCGACCGAATAGCAACGGAGGGTGCTGCGAACGGGGCCCCCGCGCCACACATTGATTGCGATCAAATCCGTGCGAGCGCAGCGGAGCAATCTTTCACTCCGTCGATAAGGAGGGATAGCATCGGCATACTGGCTCTTGCTGATCGTGGCTTTCCGAGATGCTTGATCACGAGCATCCCGACAGGATGGAGACAGGCATGCGCAAGTACCTGCTCACTCTCATCGTTGCTGCCGGCATTTCAGCCGCAACCGTCATGCATCCGGGCCGCGCAGAGGCGCGATGCTATGGCTGCTGGGTCGGCGCCGGGGTCGCTGCCGGCCTGCTCGCCGGAGCGGCATTCGGGTATCCCGCCTACGGGTACGGATACGGGTATTCCGCCTACGGATATGGATCCGGCTATCCCGCCTACGGGCACGGCTACTACCGTCCCGCATACTACCGCCCGCGCTACTACGGCTATTACGGACCGCGCTACCGCTACTACGGGCCACGCTACCACTACGCGCGACCGTATCGATCCTATTACTGAACCGAGCGCCGGCGTGCCTGTGCGCGTGGCTTCGCGAGGTATAGGCGCCGGCGCGCGTCGTGCTGGCGCTTGGGCTATTCAATCCAGCTTCAGTCCGATGTCCTTGATCAGCGGCCCCCAGCGCCCGAGGTCATACTGAACGTACTGCTGGACCTTCTCGGGCGTGGACTCCGGGTCCGGCCGGTAGCCTGCGTCGAGGAGCTTTCGCTGGAAGGCCTGATCCGCCATCGCGGCACGCGACGCCTGGCTGATGTGCTCGACAATGGCCTTCGGCGTCCCGCGCGGCGCAAACAGGCCGATGAATACGAACACGACCATGTCCGGAACGCCCGACTCGACCGCAGTCGGAATCTCCGGAGCGATCAGCAGGCGGCCGGGACTGGTGACCGCGAGGATCTTGAGCTTGCCCGACTTGTGCAGCTCGAGCACCTGATCGGTCGCGGGCATAATCAGCATGGAGATCTGCCCGCCGACCGTGTCGGTGATCAGTTGATTGCTGCCCCGATACGGCACGTGAACGATGCTCGGCGTCTTCGTCAGCGACTTGAACATCTCGCCGGTGAGATGGCCCATCGAGCCGATACCCGCCGAACCGAAGGTCACCTTTTGCGGATGGGCTGCCGCATAGGCCGCGAGCTCCCTCAGCGAGCCGACAGGCACCGCAGGATTGATCGCCATCACGAAGGCCGAGATGGCGAGACTTGAGATCGGCGCGAGCTCCTTGACCGGATTGTAGAGCGGCCGCCGCTTGAGCAGCATCTCCAGAACAAACGCGGTCGTGGGCGCCACCAGAAGCGTGGTGCCGTCCGGCTTGGACTTCGCGGCCGACGCGCCGCCGATCGCGCCCGCGCCTCCGCTCTGGTTGTCGATGACGAGCGTGCCGAGATGCGCCCGCGCCGTCTCGGCCCACAACCGGCCGACGAAATCCGTCCCGCTGCCGGGCGCAAAAGGCACGACCACCCGGATCGGCTTGTTGGGGAATTTGCGTTTTGAAAAAAGTGCGGCGTCCGCCGTCCCGGGCAGGCCCGCGGCCGCAAGGCTCAGCGCCAGGAAATCGCGCCGCTTGATCGTCGATCCGCTCACGTCGCCCCCCTTGCTTCCCGCCGTCAGCCGCCCGGTCCGGACTGCTCCAGCAATTCGATCAGCGCATTCAGCGTCCGATTGACCGGCGTCGCTATTCCAAGCTTCTCGCCCTGACGCATGACGTAGCCGTTGAGATAGGCAATCTCGGTCGGGCGGCCTTTCGCGATATCCTGCGCGGTCGAGGACATGGTCTGCGGCATGGCGTCGGCAAGCTTCATCGCGGTTTCGGCGATGTCGTCCGGCAGGCGGATGCCCCTGGCTTTGGCAACCGCGGCCACCTCGCTTGCGGCCTCGCGCATGACGGCGTTCACCTCGGGCGTCGCCACCATCCGGCCATAAGCCGACCGGCCGAGCGCCGAGATCGCATTGTAGGTGCAGTTCATCAGCAGCTTGATCCAGAGATCGGCCTCGATGTCGTCCGAGACTTTGACGGCGATGCCCGCGTCCGCGAACAGAGCGGCGACGCCGGCGAGCAGGCCGCGGTCCAATTCGGCACCGGCGCGAAATGTCTTGAGCTGGCCGATGACAATCCGGCCGCCGCCGGTGTGCCTGACCGTCCCCGGCGCAGGGATGTTTGCCCCGGCATAGACCAGCACCGGGACGACCTGATTGCCGAGGTGCAGGCCGATGCGCTCCGGATTGTCGACGCCGTTCTGCAGGCTCAACACGATGGCGTCGGGCGGCAGATGCGGCGCCATGGCCGCAGCCGCGGTTTCGGTGTCGAGGCTTTTGACGCAGAACAGGATCAGCCCGGCGTTGCGGACTGAAGCGATATCCGTGGTGGCCGATACCGGAATGCGTTCGTCTGTTCCGTGGCTTTGCAACCGCAAACCGTTCTGCCTGATCGCGTCCACGTGACCGGCGCGGCCGACCAGCGTCACCTTGTTACCCGCCCGCGCCAGCAGGCCGCCGAAGTAGGAGCCGAGCGCGCCGGCTCCCACCACGGCGATGTTGGACCAGGTCTGGTTCGTCATCGCGTGGCAATGAAGCAGACCCTTGCGCCCTTGACCACCGTCAGGCCGTCTCCGCCGGCCGTGTGACGAGGTAGATGCCGAGCGCCACCGGCACGATGCCGGCGAGATCGACCAGCGACACATGCTCGCCGAGCAGCATGAAGCCGTGTTCGGCATCCAGGCCGCGGCCCCGGTCGGGGTGGGCGCCAGCATCCTGCCGGACGTCGCGATCCTGCCCGAGCATCGTGTGCCGACCAAAGCGGATGGATTTCCGCCGATCACCAACACGCAGATCGCGCTGGCGGCCGCGCCGAATGTGAGCCGGGCGACGCGGCGGCCGGCCGAAGTGCTCGTGGCGTTCTGCTCGACCGACCCGCGCAAGGCGGCTGGCGCGCCACGCCGCCCGCGCGGTCGGCGCAGGCATTACCGATTCACCTGTCAAACAGCAGCCGGCCGACACCGGCAATCCCGCCTTGGCTCGCCATAGCGCGTCGAAGACGCGCGTGAACGCGCTGATAGCGCGTCGAAGACGCGCGTGAACGCGCTGGTGGCGCGTCGAAGACGCGCGTGAACGCGCTGATAGCGCGTCGAAGACGCGCGTGAACGCGCTGGTGGCGAGCTCTGGCCTTGGCGAAGCCGAAGCGGCTTCGCTTCGGCGGAGCAAGGACGGCGGGCAAGCAAGACCCGGCTTCGCTCGTTCCGAGCCGCCGGGCTAGGCAACGCTCCGCCTCCCCGGCGGCTTCACTTTTTCGGGCTGCCGGGCTCGCCCTTTCCCCTTTTTTCCGTCTCCCTCGAAACGAGGGAATGGAGCGCCGGGAGGCGCCGGGCCCAGTGACGTAGGGCCCTGCGGACCAACGGGTCCGCCGCGCGCCTTGTGCGGAGGCACGCTGCCCCCCAGTGACGCAGGGGGGCGGCGCCTCCCGGCGCTCCACCAGGAACGGCGCGGGCGGGGCCATGGTCTCCCTCGCTCGCGGGCATCCCTCGCTTCGCTCGACCGCGAAGATTGTTCTTGATTTGTTCTTAAAACAATGCTGGGAATGCTGTCAACCCACGATTGAAGGCGCGGCCGGTCCAACCTCAACCGAGGCCGCCGAGATTCAGCCCTTGCTGTAGAACACCGGCACCGGCACGCCCTCCCGGATCGAGCCGATGCGATTGTCCTCGCCGCCCTTCTTCTTCTCGCAGAGCTCGAGCACGCGCATGATGTCGGCGCGCGGGATGAACACCACGCCGGTGTCGTCGGCCACGACCAGGTCGCCGGGGTTGACGCGCACGCCTGCCATGTCGATCTCGCCGTTGATCTCGACCGTCTCGAGCCGCCACTTGCCGGTGACCGGCGTGATCTCGCTCGCCCACAGCGGATAGCCGACCGAGCGCGAATGGGCGACGTCGCGGATGCCGCCCATGACGATCGCCCCGCGCTCGCCCTGGCGCTGGCCGGTGAGCGCGGAGATGCCGCCCATGTTGGAGACGCCCGGCACGCCCGCAATCACCAGCACGTCGCCGTCCTCGGCGAGGTTATGCGCCTCGAACTCGGCCATGCCGTTCTTGTTCTCGCGCGCGGCGACGAACGGATCGGCGCGCCGGGCGATGTTGCGCACCGTGAGCGCCGGGCCGCAGATGAGCTTGCCGGGCAATGTGGGCCTGAGCGTGGACGCGCCGATCGCGCCCTCGGGCACGCCGAGATCGTCCATCACGTCCGAGATCAGACTCGTGCATTCGCCGAGCGCGAGGTAGCGCTCGACGGCACCGGCCGGGGGCTTTGGCGTCGAGGTCATGCGGATGCGGTCGGCGGCGATCCGGCCGGTGAGTTTTTTGCCGTTGAGTTCGGTCATGATCCTTCCCAAAAGCTGCGTCAGCGCACTCGGCGCCGGCATATGCGCCCTCTCCCCTTGTGGGAGAGGGCTGCTCCGAAGCTACAGCACACTCGTACGGGTGAGGGGTCACGGTCTCTCGATAGTCCGTGACCCCTCACCCATTCGAATTCGTTGAGAGGCCCGCGCAGCCCTCTCCCACAAGGGGAGAGGGCGCAATAACGACGTTCGCGCCTCGCGGATGCTTAGCGGCCCAGCGCCTTGGCCATCACCTCTTCGCAGCGCCGGTTCTCTTCCTCGTAGAGCTGGCCCGACATCGCCTTGCGGGCGAATTCCGACGGTGCGGCGGCCATCTGCCAGCGGCAGGGAAACACGTTCTGCTGCTTCCACCAGTCGGCGTCATGGGCGACATAGCTGTCATCCACCTGGTCGACCTCGGTGGTGTATTCGGTGACGAAGCCGTTCGGCTCGACGAAATACGAGAACACGTTGCTGCCGGGACCGTGACGGCCGACGCCCCACATGATCTCGTAGCCGCTCTTGCGCACGCGGCCCGCGCCGCGCATCAGCCCGTCGATGTCCGGCATCTCGTAGGCCATGTGATTGAGCGAGGGACCGTTGCCGCGCGCGAACGCGACGCTGT
Organism: Xanthobacteraceae bacterium; assembly: GCA_019746355.1. Next base: position 50,722 of record JAIESC010000082.1, read on the forward strand.
GGTGGTCCGAGCAGCAGCGCACGAAATCCATCAGGAAGGTCGAATCGCTCCACTTGAAGCCCAGCACGTCGAGGAAGAACCTGGTCTGCTTCTCGACCTCGGCGCTGTTGAGCACCACGTGGGTGAGCTTGGTGGGGCGCGACTTGTCGTCGACCGCCTGCGCGTGGCCGGCGATGTCGGACGAAATCACGATCGGATGACCCTCGGGCGTCGCGACGCGGAAGCCGTAGCCGCCGCCGGCGCTCTTTTCGAGCTCGCCCGCCGGCCCGCCGAGCTTGGCGCCCATCGCCTTGGCCTTGGCATGCAGCGCATCGACCGTGGCGCGGTCGGGCGCGGAGAAGTGCACGCCGAGCAGACCCGCCCGCGGCCGCTCGCGCAGCGTCAGCACGTGATGGTCGCGGCTCGTGCCGCGCAGGTGCAGGGTGTCGCCCTCGCCGGACACGTCCTCCAGCGCCCAGACCCGGCGGTAGAACTCGGCGGATTTGTTGAGGTCGTGCACGCCGAGCTCGATGCTGCGCAGGCCGTCGATTCGGGGTTCGGTCATGATGGCGGTCCTCCGGGGAAAATCTCGCGTTTCGCGGCTGTTGTTGGGCCGAGATTACCGCAAAACCGGCCGCCCGGCAGCGGGCCCGGGCCGCCGGAACGCATCCCTCCCCCGCCGCGCCGCTGGTTGCTTTCGCAACCGGAACAGCGCAAATTCGCAAGCTGAGAACCGGTCCAAAAAACCGGCCGGAAACGCTGGAAAAGCGCGCACCGCTGGGAAGGACACTGGCTTGCCGCGCATCCGGCCAGCTCAAGGAAAGGCGCAGAATCCTATGCCCGAGAAGTTTGTTGCGAAGGCCTCCGAGTTCACCGATGGCGACCGCCGCATCGTGTTTGTCGGCGACAACGAAATCGGCGTGTTCAGGCATCAGGGCCAGTACTACGCCTACAGCAATTTCTGCCTGCACCAGGGCGGCCCCGCCTGCGAAGGCCTGACCATCGCCAAGGTCGAGGAGCGGCTGCGCCCCGACAAGACCTCGCAGGGTCTCTACTTCTCCGAGACCGACATGAATTTCGTCTGCCCCTGGCACGGCATGGAATACGACATGAAGACCGGCGAGTGCATCTCGAACCGGAAGATGAAGCTGAAGAAATACCAGGTCGTGCAGAAAGGGGACGAGGTGTATGTCGTCGCCTAAGGCCGCCAAATCGGCGGCCACCAAGTCTGCGCGCAAGCCTGCGGTGGTCGCCAAGATGAAGGAGGCCGCCACCCGAACCGTTGCGCCGAAGATCAAGTCGCCGCAGAGCGGGCTTTCGGCGGACGCGATCAGGCTCGCGGGCGAGATCGAGCAGGCGTTCAAGAAAAGCGACGACGCGATTTCGGCCGAGGCGATGCAGACGCTGATGAGCGCGCTGTGCCGGGTCTATGCGGCGCAGGTCGAGAACGGCGCGAACTACACGCCGATTCCGGAAGGCCAGGTGGTGAGCCCGACCGGCGTGATGGTGACGGCGAGCGGATTGCTGAAGGCTGCAAATCTCGCGGTGTTCGAACTCGGAATGTGGCAGAGCTGGACGGGCCGCTAGGACCGCCCAAAACAGGAACTTGGGACTAGGAGAAAAATGCCATGGATCTCATTGCTGATCGCGGCCGGCGCATCACAGTCGAGGAGCTCAACACCAGCCGCCTGCTGGCCCACGCCAGAAAGCAGGCGGTGCAGCGCAAGTTCGACGACATGCTGATCGTCGACGTGGATGCGCACCACTACGAGAACGAGCACTTCGCCGAGATCCTGCCGTTCATGGAAAACGAGGTGCTCAAGCAGCTCGCTCTGTCGGGCCGCGCCAGCACGCGGGCGCGCCCGAACCTCACGCCGCAGTCGATCGGCTTCCAGGACATGGGCGGCCGGGTGACGCGCTATCCGCTGCGCGGCACCGAGAAGACCAAGGACGGCTACGCCCGCGACGTCGAGCTCGGCCACCGCTGGATGGACGCCATGAGCGTCGATTACTCCTGCCTGTTCCCGACCGGCATGCTCTCGATCGGCCTGCATCCGCAGGCCGAGATGGAGGCCGACCTGTGCTGGGCCTACAACCGCTGGCTCACCGAAAAGGTGCTGCCGGATTCCGGCGACCGCTTCTTCTCGATGCTGACGCTGCCGTTCTCCGATCCGGAGGAGTGCTACCGCCATGTCGAGAAGTTCGGCAACCGCAAGCACGTCGGCGGCTTCATGGTCACGACCGTGCGCAACAACCTCGCGGTCAACGACAACCGCTACATGAAGGTGTATCGCGCGATCGAGGAGCGCGGCCTGGTGCTGTCGTTCCACTCCGGTCCGAACTGGGGCGAGCCGATCTTCAAGAGCTGCAACCGCTTCCTCACCGCGCACGCGCTCGGCTTCAGCTGGTACAACATCGTCAACCTGTCGAACTGGGTCATCAACGGCATGGGCGAGCGCTTCCCCAAGCTGCCGGTGATCTGGATCGAGTCCGGCCTCGCCTGGGTGCCGTTCCTGATGCAGAAGCTCGACCACGAGTACATGCTGCGCCCGTCGGAGGCGCCGCTGCTGAAGAAGAAGCCGTCGGACTACATGCGCGACATGTACTACTCGTCGCAGCCGATGGAGATCCAGGACATGGGCGCGCTCGAGACCACGTTCCGCATGATGAATGCGGAAACCCAGCTGATGTATTCGTCCGACTATCCGCACTGGGACTTCGACCTGCCGTCGACCATCTCCGACCTGCCGTTCCTGTCGGAGAAGGCCAAGCACAACATCCTCGGCGGCACCGCGGCACGGCTGTTCAAGCTCAAGCCGCGCAACGAGAAGCAGAAGGAAAACCTGGTCAAGTTCAACAACTACACCGCGGCGGCGTAAGCGCCGGCGCGGCGCTCAAAGCGAAACGGGGCGGCACGCTGTGTCGCCCCGTTTTCTTTTGCGCTAGCCTCGTCCTCAAAGAAACCAATTTGGGGAGAGCGCCATGCTGCATCGGATGCGGATTTTTCTCGCCGTCGCCGGCCTCGCCAGCGTCGCCATGATCGCCACCGCCAACGCCGCCGAGATTCAGCTTCTCGGCTCGACCGCGATGCGCGAAGCGCTCGACGAGCTTGTTCCTCGCTTCGAGAAGCAGAGCGGCCACAAGGTAGCTATGAGCCTTTATCCCGCGGCGACGCTTGTCACCAAGGTCAAGGAGGGCGCGCCGGCGGACATCGTGATGACGACGCCCGACAATCTCGCCGAGCTGACGCGGACCGGGCATCTGGTCGAGGGCACGCGGGTCGATTTCGTGCATTCGCGCGTCGGCGTGGCGGTGAAGGCGGGCGCGCCGAGGCCGGACATCGGCACGCCCGAGGCGCTGAAGGCGGCGTTTCTCGCAGCGAAATCCATCGGCATCAGCCGCGGACCGAGCGGCGTGCATCTGCTCGGCGCGATGGCGAAGATCGGCATCGCCGATCAGGTGAAGGCGAAGATGGTGCAGCCCGACCTCGGCGTCCGGGTCGGCACGCTGGTCGCCGACGGCAAGGCCGAGATCGGCGTGCAGCAGATCGGCGAGCTCCTGCCGATCCCCGGCATCGTCTATGTCGGACCGCTGCCGGCCGAGTTGCAGACGGTGATCGTCTACGGCATGGGCCGGTCGGCGAACGCGAAGCAATGGGATGCGGCCAGCACGCTGGTGAAGTTCCTCACCGCGCCCGCGATCGGCCCGATGCTGAAGAAGATCGGGCTTGATCCAGCTCATTCGTAGCCCGGATGAAGCGTAAGCGTAGTCCGGGAACACCGTTCCCGCATTCCGCTTCGCTCCATGCGGGCTACGGCTTCTGCCGCCTGCGCTTGACTGCTCAGCGAACGAACTCGTCGGTATAGAGTCCGTCGAAGCTCTTCAGCTCGTTCTTCGCTTCGAGCAGCTTCGCCTCGATGCTGACCTTCTGCGAATGGTCGAGCCCCGGCACCGTGACGCGCAGGTCCCTCGCGTGCGCCTTCGACACGGTCTGCCAGGCGGCGGCCAGCACCTGCTGATCCATCTTGTCGAAACGCTTCTTCAGGATCGCCAATGCTTCGTCCGGCTTCTCCAGGATGAACCGGTTGGCGGCGGCGAGCGCACGGGTGATGCGCAGGCACTTCTCGCGCTCCTTCGCGCACATGTCCGGCCGCGTGTAGACCAGCCCATAGGCGAACGGCAGCAGGTCGGGCGCATCGGTCGCGCCGCTCGCCAGCATGATCGCGGAGCCCTTCACCACGGCCTCGGTGGTGAACGGCAGCGAGGTCGCGAAGCCGTCGAGCGACTTGGTCTGCAGCCCGGCGAGCATGCCCGGCGGATCCATCGGCGCGATGCGCACGTCCTTCTCGATGTCGAGACCGCCGCGATTGACCACCAACCGCTCCCAGGCGTGGACGATGCTGCCGACGCCCTGGATGGCGACGGTCTTGCCCTTGAGCGCCCTGGCGCGCTCGGCAAGCGGCGTCTTCTCGGTGATGCCCGCGGCGTCGGCCACGTCCTTGCGCAGCACCAGCTCGACCAGCGGCCGGTCGACGAGGTTGGCGATGGCGAACAGCCGCTGCCCCGAGGCTGCCGCGCGCAGGAACACCGGCCCGGTGCCGATGGTGAAATCCGCCGCGCCGGCGATCACCGCATTGGGCGAGCCGACGCCGACGATGGTGCGATGCGAGACCTTGAGGCCCTCTTTCTGGTAGAATCCGGCATCCTCGGCGATGAATGCGGAGCTGAAGGTGAGCGTCGCCGCCGGCAGCGCAACCAGAACTTCGATGTCTTGCGTGTGACCGGCCGTGGGACCAAGCCCAACCGCGAGCCCCAAGGCGGCCGCGGCGACCGGAGTGCGGAGTTTGAACATCGTCACCTCCCTCACTATCGTTTTATCTGTTGCGCGGCAGAATTCCGTACCCCGCCGCAAACTGCAAGGCTGACGCGAGACTTCGCATGAAGGTGCCGCTCAAAGGCGCGATCGATTGCGACCTGCATCCGGCGATGCCCGGCGCCGCGGCACTGCTGCCGTATGTGAGCGAATACTGGCGCGACCAGCTCGTCGACCGCCACATCGACCGCTATCCGTTCACATTGACCAGCTATCCGCCGAACTCGCCGCTCAGCGCACGTCCCGACTGGCGACAGCTGTCCGGCGCGCCGGGCGGCGATCTCGACATGATCCGGCGCCAAGCGCTCGATCCGTTCGGCAGCGCGATTGCGATCTGCAACGTGCTGCATGGCGCAGTGGCGCTGTTCAACGAGGACATGGCGATGGCGCTGTGCTCGGCGGCGAACGACTGGGTGGCGAAGGAACTGCTCGACCGCGAGCCGCGGCTGCGCGCGTCGATCCTGGTGCCGCTGCAGAACCCTGAGCTTGCGGTCGCGGAGATCGAACGGGTCGCGAAAGACCGCCGCTTCGTGCAGGTGCTGCTGTTCGCGATGAACGAGATGCTGCTCGGGCGACGCATCTGCTGGCCGATCTATGCAGCCGCAGAGAAACACGGTCTCGCCATCGGCATCCACGCCGGCGGCACCTATCGGCACGCGCCGATGGCTTCGGGCTGGCCGGCGCACCGCGTCGAGGATTACATCGCGCAGTCGGCCGCGTTCGAATCGCAGCTCTTGAGCTTCCTCGCCGAAGGCGTGTTCCAGAAGTTCACGTCGCTGCGGCTGGTGCTGATCGAGTCGGGCTTCACCTGGCTGCCCAATCTGCTCTGGCGGACCAGCAAGGGCTGGCGCGGCATGCGGCCGGAAACGCCATGGATCGACCGGCCGCCGGCGGAGATCGTCCGCGAGCACGTGCGCGTGACATTGCAGCCGGTCGACGCGCCGAAGGGCGACGGCAAAACGCTGCTGCAGGCGCTGGACCACATCGGTTCCGACCGGATGCTGCTGTTCTCGACCGACTATCCGCACTGGCAGTTCGACGGCGAGGATGCATTGCCGGGCGGGTTGCCGGCCGACCTTGTGAAGCGAATCCTGATTGACAACGCGCTGGAAACCTATCCGCGTTTGCGTGAGGGCCCGCAGATCGGCGATAATGCGGCAACTGACAAGGAGGCCGTGCGATGAACATTCCGGTTCGGCACGCCACCGCGGCGACGAAGCTTTCGATCGTCGATTGCGACATCCATCCGGCGTTCCGCAAGCCGTCGGATCTCTATCCGTTCATGGCGGCGCGCTGGCGCGAGCACATGGCGACGTTCGGCGAGCACCTGCGCCAGGGCCTGTCCGGACAGCTGCAATGGCCGCGCATGATGGCGGCCGGGATGCGCGTCGACGCGTTTCCCGAGCAAGGCCCGCCCGGCTCCGATCTCGAGCTGATGCGGCGGCAGCATCTCGACGCCAACGGCGTCGAGTACGGCATGCTGATGCAGCTGTCCAAGGGCGGCATGGAGGAGCGCAATCTGGAATTTGCCGCCGCGCTGTCGCACGCGATCAACGAGTGGCAGCTCGAGACGTTCGTGAAGCCCGAGCCGCGCCTCCGCGCCGGCATCGTCGTGCCGCAAGAGGATGCAGCCTTCGCGGTCAAGGAGATCGAGCACCGTGCCGCGGACAAGTCGTTCGCGCAGATCATCATCTCGCCGCGCTCCAGCGATCCGCTCGGTCACCGCCGCTACTGGCCGATCTTCGCGGCGGCGGAACGCTGCAACCTGCCGATCGGGCTGCACGTGCAGGGCTTCAGCGGCGGGCATGCCTCGACCCCGTCGGGCTGGCCGACCTACTACATGGAGGAGCACTACGCGGCGACCACCGGCATGCAGAACACGGTGACGAGCCTCGTGTTCGAAGGCGTGTTCGAGCGCTTCCCGAACCTGAAGGTGGTGCTCATCGAAGGCGGCTTCGCCTGGGCGCCGGCGCTTTGCTGGCGCATGGACAAGCACTGGGAGCGGATGCGCGCGGAGACGCCGCACGTGAAGCGGCCGCCGTCGGAATACGTTCGCGAGCATGTCTGGTTCACCACGCAGCCGATCGAAGAGCCGGAGAACCCGCAGCATCTCGCCGAGGTGATCGAGTGGATCGGCTGGGACCGGCTGATGTTCTCGACCGACTATCCGCACTGGGACTTCGACCATCCGCAACACGTGTTCAAGTTCGCGATGACCGAGGCGCAGAAAGCCCAGGTGTTCCGGGACAACGCACGTGCGTTGTACAGCCTGCCGTGAAGCGTCAGGTGGTCGCGCGCGCGGGCGATGTTCCGCCGGGCGGGTGCAAGCTCGTCAATGTCGCCGGCCGCGAGATCGGCGTGTTCAACGTCGGCGGCGAATATTTCGCGCTCGCCAACCGCTGCCCGCACGAGGGCGGCCCGCTTTGCCAGGGCCGCATCGGCCCGCTGGTGCTGTCCGACGGACCGGGCACCTATCGCCTTGCCAAGGATAAGGAATTCCTCCGCTGCCCATGGCACGGCTGGGAGTTCGATATCCGCACCGGGCAGTCCTGGTGCGATCCGAAATCGACGCGGGCGCGGCAGTTTCAGGTCACGGTCGAGCCCGGCGAAAAGCTGGTGAAGGGACCTTACGTGGCCGAGACGTTTCCGGTGTCGGTCGAGGAGGAATACGTCGTCGTGGAGGCGTAGTGGAGTTTCCAGTTGGCTCGCACCAGCCTCTCTCCACGTCATGCCCGGCCTTGTGCCGGGCATCTCGCTTAGGGACGCACAGTGCCCACCTAAGCGAGATGGCCGGGACACAGGCGAGCGAAGCGACGCCGTCCTTCGGACGGCTGTGCCCGGCCATGACGACGGCTAACACTGTTCGCGGGGGAAATGCTGTTACTCGGCCGCGGCCGATGCCACCACGAAGCGGTTGGCCGGGCGAGGCAAACCGAGATTTTCGCGCAGCGTCTTGCCTGCGTACTGCCTTCTGAACAGACCGCGCCGCTGCAATTCCGGAATCACGTACTCGACGAACTCGTTCAATCCTTGCGGCAGGACCTGCGGCATGATGTTGAAGCCGTCAGCCGCGCCGCCGCGATACCATTCCTCCAGCGCGTCGGCGATATCGGCCGCGGTGCCGTGCACGACTCTGTGGCCACGCGCCGTCGCAACACGCATGTAGAGCTGGCGGATGGTCATGTGCTCCGCCCGCGCCATGTCCATCACGACCTTCTGGCGGCCCTGCTGGGTGTTGGTCAGCGGCACGTCCGGCACCGGACCGTCGAGCGGATATTGCGACAGATCGAGGCCGACGATGTCGGAGAGCATCGCCACGCCCAGCTCGGGGTGAATCAGCGTCTGCAGCCGCTCGAATTTTTCTTTCGCTTCGTCGCGGGTCGTGCCAACCACCGTCAGCACGCCGGGCATGACCTTGATCGCATCCGGCGCGCGGCCGCATTTCGCGGTCCGCGCCTTGAGGTCGGCGTAGAATTTCTTCGACGCTTCGAGGTTCTGCGACACCGTGAACAGCACCTCGGCGGTGCGCGCGGCAAGCTCGAGCCCGGCCTCCGACTGCCCGGCCTGCACGATCACCGGCTGGCCTTGCGGCGAGCGCGGCACCATCAGCGGCCCGCGCACCTGGAAGTGCTTGCCCTTGTGATGCAGCATGTGGAGCTTGTCGGGGTGGAAGAACAGACCCGCATCCTTGTCCATGACATGGGCGTCGTCCTCCCAGGTGTCCCAGAGCCCCTGCGCCACCTGGATGAACTCGGCGGCGCGCTCGTAACGCTGATCGTGCGGCGCATGCGCCTTGTGGCTGAAGTTCAGCGCTTCGGACGCGGCCGACGACGTCACCACGTTCCAGCCGACGCGGCCCTCGCTCAACTGGTCCAGCGTGGCGAACATGCGTGCCACGTGGAACGGGTCGAGATAGGTGGTGGTGGCGGTCGAAATCAGCCCGATGCGGCTTGTGACGGACGACAGCGCGCCGAGCAGGGTCAGCGGCTCGAGCCGCATCGACACCGTCGTGCGCTTCCAGATGTCCGGATCGTCGGGCCCGAAGGTCGAGTTGCTGTCGGCGTTGAAGACGAAGTCGAACAGCCCGCGCTCGGCGGTCTGTGTGATCTCAATGTAGTGCTTGAGGCTCTGGTTTGCGTTCGGCATGACGCCGGGCTCGCGCCACGACGCGATGTGGTGGCCGGTTCCATAGAGGAAGAAGCCGAGCTTCATCATGGGTTGCACTGCCATTGCACTCGGTCATTCCGGGACGCCGCGAAGCGGCGGGCCCGGAATCCAGAAGCACATTCCGAACCTGCGTCTGGATTCCGGGTTCCGGCCTTCGGCCGGCCCCGGAATGACGGAGGATAGACCTAAGCCAGGTGCTTTTTGAAGAAGTCGACCGTCAACGTCAGCGCACGGTCGGCTTCCGGTTTCGAATAGGTCCTGCCGCCGTGGCGGGCGAAGGCGTGGTCGGCGCCAGGATATTTGTGGATCGTCACCAGCGGATTGGGCGACAGCCGCCGCTCCAGCATGTCGTTGACCTCGGCCTGCACCCAGCGGTCTTTCATGGCCATATGCAGCACGAACGGCCGGTGCAGGTTCTTCACCTCCTTGATGCGGTGCTCGATGTAGGTTCCGTAATAGGCCACAGCGCAGTCGATGTCGGTGCGGCAGCACATCAGATAGCAGAGCTTGCCGCCGAGGCAGTAGCCGACCGCGCCGACCTTGCCGTTGCACTCTGGAATCTTCTGCAGGTGGTGCCAGGTGTCCTCCATGTCGCGGACGCCGAGGTCGTAGTCGAACTCGTAGTAGAGATCGAAGGCCTTCTGCACGTGGTCGGGATTGTGGTCGGACAATTCCACGCCCGGCTCCTGCCGCCAGAACAGGTCCGGCACGAGACAAACGAAGCCTGCCTCGGCGAACTCATGGGCATGGTGGCGCATGGTGTCGTTGACGCCCCAGATCTCCATGATGGCGATGATTGCGCCGGCCGGCGTCTTGTCCGGATAGGCGATGTAGGCGCCCATGGTGCCGTCGCGGAGTTTGACTTTGATGTTCTCGGTTCGCATTTCCCTGCCCGTCTTGATTGAATACTTGCGCAGCTCTCTCGACGGTCATGCGCGGGCTTGACCCGCGCATCCATGAGATTTTGCAACTCGCTCCACTCTTACGACTGCCTGCGCAGCACTTGATCATGGATTGCCGGGTCAAGCCCGGCAATGACTCGCTGATAGATCAGAGCTTCAGCAATTTCTTCGCATTCCCCGAAAAAATCGCGTCCTTCTCGGCCTGCGGAATCTCCAGCGCATTCACCGCCGCGATCGTGTTGCGCATCAGCGCCCGGCCCTGCTCGGAATCGAACGGCGCGTCGGTCGCGAACAGGCTGTGGTCGGTGCCGAAGAAGTCGTGGCCGCAGCGTGTCGGCGCGACCTCGCCGAGCGCGGTGTCGGCATAGAGCATCTTGAAATACTCGACCGGCTGCTTCGTGAGCTTCGCGTCCTCCGCGACCGGGTTGCGGTCCGCCGAGCCGAAGAAAATCTGCCGGAAGCCGAGCTTAATCTTGCCGGCGAAGTACGGGATCATGCCGCCCATGTGGTGGCTGACGATCTTCAGCTTCGGCAGCTCGTCGAACAGCCCAGAGTAGATCAGCCGCGTCATGCACGCGGTGGTCTCGTAGGGCCAGCCGAAGCTGAACCAGATTTCGTCCTGCGATTCCTTCTCGCTCGCATAGTCGGAGAACTGCGCGGTGCGCATCGGGTGCACCCAGACCGGCAGATCGTGCGCGGCCATCGCAACGAACACCGGGCGGAATTTCGCGGCCGACAAGGGCTCGCCGGCCACGTTGGTGAACACCTGTACGCCGCGGGCGCCGAGCTCCTTCACCGCGCGGTCGGCCTCGGCGGCCGACGCCTCGGGATTGTTCATCGGCAGCGAGGCGATGAAGGCCGGGAAGTGATCCGGATGCCTGCGGCAAACCTCGGCCAGCTGGTCGTTGGCGAACCGCACCAGCTCCGGCGTCTGGTCCGGCGGGCCGATCAATTCCGGCGGCGGGTTGGCGAGCGACAGCACGTGCTGCGTGCCGGGAAACTCGTCCATCAGCGCACGGCGGGCGTCGACGTCCCACAGCGTCTTCAGCCGCGGAAACGCGGTCAGCGCCGGCTGGCCGGGAATGAGCGTGCCGAGGCGGTCGAGATACGCCTTGGGCATGAAGTGGTTGAAGATGTCGATCATCATGCCGGATTGCGCCGCTGGGCGGATGAGGGAGCGGAAGGCGGCGCAATCTAACCCGAAACCCGGCGCGGCAAACAGCGCGGGCTCAAAGCCCCTGTGCGGCCCGCATTGCGCTGCGGCGTGCTGTCCGGTTGACGCCGGGGATGGGAGCGGGCACGTTCAGTTCCGCAAAAATATTTTCGCAATCCGAAAAACGGGTTCATCGGGCAGGAAAGCCTCGCGTCTTGAGTCTCCAGCGCACCCCCTCGAACGGAAACGGCCGCGGCAAGGCCGCGCCGCCGCGCCCGAAATCTGCGATCCACGCCGGCAAGGCCGACGACGGGGGCAGCACGGCCGAAGACCCGCGCAATCTGGTCAATTCGCTGTCCAAGGGGCTGCGCGTCCTTGAAGCCTTCACCGCCGAGCGCGCCGAGATGACCTTGAGCGAGGTGGCGCGCGCCGCCGGCCTCGACCCCGGCACCGCGTTCCGCATGCTCAACACGCTGGTGCTGCTCGGCTATGTCGCGCGCGTGCCGGACAGCAAGCGGTTCCGGCTGACGCTGAAGGTGGTCGACCTCGGGTTTCACGCCATCGGCCGCTCCGACCTGCGCGAGCTGGCGCGGCCGATCCTGCGCTCGCTGGTTGACGAGATCAGCGAGGCCGCGAGCCTCGGCGTGCTCGACGGCGGCGACGTGCTCTATGTCGAGCGGGTGCGCGCCGGGCTGACGCGGCTCGGCGTCGACATCCGCATCGGCACGCTCATTCCCGCGGCGAGCGGCATCATCGGCCACGCCATCCTGGCGTTCCTGCCGCCGGCCGAGCGCGAGCGCATCCTCGAAACCCCGCCGCGGCGAAGCGACGCCGCGCTTCGGCCGATGAGCAAGGCCGAGCTCGCACGCATGCTGGAGGTGACCCGGCAACGCGGCTACGCGCTGCAGGATTCGCTGTTCGGCAACGGCCTGCGCGTGCTGGCCGTGCCGGTGCTCGACGGCGACGGCTATCCGGTGGCCGCGATCAGCCTCGCCGCGCCGGTGGTGCGGATGTCGATGGACGCGTTCCGCGCCCGCTCGCTCGAGCCGGTCCGCGCCGCGGCCAAACAGGTCGCGCTCGCGGTGCAGGCGAGCGGAACGATCTCAACCGCGGTCTAGCCGCGAGAATCGAGCCGAAACCGGAGATGCAGACGTTGTTCGCAAAGTGGATCGCCCCCCGATGACCGCCACCGCAACCATGGCCATGCAGCGTGGCGCGGCCGCTCAAGCCGCCCATGCCCGCACCGGCGCGCTGATCGAGGCGAACGGCATCATCAAAATCTACCCGACCGTGTCGGGCGAGCCGGTGCTGGCGCTCGACCGCGTCGACATGGCGATCGATGACGGCGAGTTCGTCTGCCTGGTCGGGCCGTCGGGCTGCGGCAAGAGCACGCTCTTGCGCCTGCTCGCGGGGCTCGACCGCGCCGATGCCGGCAGGTTCTCGCTCGCGGGCTCGACGATCGACGGCCCGTCGGCCGAGGTCGGCGTGGTGTTCCAGCAGGCGACATTGCTGCCGTGGCTGACGGTCTGGCAGAACGTCACGCTGCCGCTGCGGGTCGGCGGGCACGGCATGGGCGACCGCGAGGCCTCGGTGCGCGATCTCCTGCGCATCGCCGGCCTGCAGGGCTTCGAGAACAAATACCCCTACGAGCTTTCCGGCGGCATGCAGCAGCGCGTCGCCATCGTCCGCGCGCTGTCGCGCGATCCGAAGCTTCTGTTGATGGACGAGCCGTTCGGCGCGCTCGACGCGCTGACCCGCGAGAAGATGAACGCCGAACTGCAGCGCATCTGGCTCGCCAGCCGCAAGACCGTGGTGCTGATCACCCACTCGATCGACGAAGCGGTGTTCCTCGGCGACCGCGTGGTGGTGATGTCGCCACGGCCCGGCCGCATCGTGCGCGAACTCAAGGTCAACCTGCCGCGGCCGCGCGTCGCCGCCGAAACCTTCGGCCATCCCGAGCACATCAAGCTGTCGCGCGAGATCCGCACCCTGCTCGAGGCCGACGCATGACCGTCGCCAAGCATTCCGCTGTCATTCCGGGACGGCGCGCAGCGCCGGGCCCGGAATCCAGACGAGAACACCGAATATGCATCTGGATTCCGGGCTCGCGCCTTCGGCGCGCCCCGGAATGACGGTGGCAAACTCACAGGCTGACGCATGACCGTCTCCAGCGAACCCTCTCTCGATCTTATCGCCGTCTCGGCTGCCAACGCCGAAAGCCGCCGCCGCCGCGAACGGTGGACCAATGTCGGCATCGGCATCGCCGGCGCGCTGGCGCTGCTGGTGGCCTGGAAGCTCGGCGTGATGGCGCTCAACGTGCCGCCCTACATCCTGCCGGCCCCGGAGGGCGTGTTCACCGCACTGTGGAGCGGCATCGCCGTGTCGCCGGCAAGCCCGCTCGGCTTCTATCTGCCGCTGTGGAGCACGCTGTCGAATGCGCTGCTGGGCTTCGCGATCGGCGCGGGCCTGGGCCTCGTCGTCGGCTCGCTGATGGCCGAGTTCCGCCCGGTCGAGACCGCGCTGATGCCCTACGCGTTCGCGCTGCAGAGCCTGCCCAAGGTGGCGATCGCGCCGCTGATCGTCATCTGGTGCGGCTTCGGCGACGGCTCGAAGGTGGCGATGGCCGCGCTGCTCGCGTTTTTCCCGATGCTGGTCAACAGCTTCGCCGGCATGCGCTCGGCCGACGTCGAGCGCATCGAGCTGATGAAGGTGCTGTCGGCCTCGCGGCTCGAAACCTATCGGCTGGTGAAGCTTCCGTCGGCCGCGCCCTACATCTTCGCCGGCCTCGACATGGGCATCGTCTATGCGCTCCTTGGCACCATCGTCGCCGAATTCCTCGGCGCGCAGGAGGGCATGGGCGTGGTCATCACCAAGGCGCAGGCCGTCACCGATGTCGCGGGCGTGTTCGCCGTGCTGGTGATCCTCGGCGTCACCGGTATCACGCTGCATCTGATCGTGCGGCGGACGCAGCGTGCGCTGATCCATTGGGTCGATCGCGGACAGCACTGAGCATGACCCCGAAAAGCGGGTGCCGGTTTTCGGATAAGGTCATGCGCAAGAGAGAGTGAACAACAGGCAGGGAGGAATGGGCATGATCAATCGGCGCAAAGTCGTCCAGGGCATCGGTGCGGGGGCCGGCGTTCTCGCCATGCCATCGATCGTGCGGGCGCAGGAGCTGCGGAAGATCCGCATGGGCTTCGGCATCAAGTCGGTCAATCCGATCATCATCAACATCCTGATCTCGGAAGGGCTCGGCTACACCAAGGAAGAGGGCCTGCAGTTCACGCCGGCCGCGCTCGGCACCAACTCGAACGCGCAGATCGCGGTCGACAAGGGCGACACTGAATTTGCGGTCGGCACGCCGAGCTTCCAGTTCCCGCTGTTCGCCAAGGGGCAGCTGCCGCCGATCGTGAACTACTACGAGTACACCTATCCCTATAAGTGGGACGTGGCGGTGAAGCCCGAGGCCGGCATCCAGAAATACGAGGACCTCAAGGGCAAGAAGATCGGCGTCTCCGACCTCGGCACCACCGACTATCCGGTGACCCGCGCGGTGCTGCAGAACATCGGCATCGATCCGGACAAGGACGTGACCTGGGTCGCGGTCGGCGCGGGCGTCACCGCCGGCGTCGCGCTGCAGCGCGGCGTGATCGACGCGCTCGCCTACTTCGACACCGGCTTCGGCCAGATCGACGCCGCCGGCATTGCGATGCGGATGCTGCCGCGGCCGGCCAACGTGCCGCTGATCGGCGGGCTGTTCATCAGCGCGAAAGCGAGCTTCCTCAAGGACAACCGCAAGGTCGCGGTGGGCTTCGCCCGCGCGGTCAACAAGGCGTCCGAGTTCCTGCTCGCCAACCCGGAGGCGGGCGCCCGCGTGCTGCTGAAGATGTATCCCGACATCGCGCCGCGCGGCGCGAGCGAGGCGGACGCGGTGAAGTCGGTGCTGTTCGCCGCCAAGCGCCGCATCCCGCTCTACCGGCCGCCCTACCCCAACACCAAGATGGGCTTTATCCACGAGTCGGAGCTGGCGCTTGACGCCAAGTTCATGAACCTCGACATCAAGGACCTCAAGCCGATCTACACCAACGACATGATCGACGAGATCAACAGTTACGACCGCGCCAAGGTCATCGAGCAGGCGAAGTCGTACAAGATCTAGCCCCCCGGTCATTCCGGGACGCCGCGAAGCGGTGGGCCCGGAATCCAGATACAGACGAGGTCGGTACTGGATTCCGGGCTCGCGCCCATAGCGCGTCGCAGACGCGCGTAAACGCGCTTATGGGCGCGCCCCGGAATGACCCATTTGCAAGAGTCCGGACTGACGTGAGCAAAGGCGCGCATTTTCCATCCGAGAGCCGCGAGAGCACCGACCCGCAATCGGGACGGCGCATCCGGCAGGTCACCAATCATCCGTCGATCCATCATCATCCGTTCTTCTTCGTACCGGCCTACGACCGGGCGATGAAGCGGCTGATCTTCGTGTCGTATCGCACGGGAACGCCGCAGATCTTCTTCGAGGAACGCTCCAGCGGAAAGCTCGTCCAGGCGACCGACCGGCCGGACCTCGCCGACTGGTCGATCATCCCGTCGGGCGACGGCCGCTACGTCTATTTCACCGCCGGCACCGCGGGCTGGCGCGTCAACCTCGACACGCTCGAGGAAGAGCAGCTCGCCGACTTCGGCGCGGTCGAGATGCGCGAGAAGGGCATGGTTGGTGCTGCGATGGGCACCACCGCGCTGTCTTCGAGCGGCAAGTGGTGGGCGGTGCCCGTGAAGGCCGGGCCGGCGACACGTTTTGTGCTGATCGACACCGAGAAGAAAACATCGTCGGTGTTCCTGGAGCGCGACACCATCGGCCATCCGCAGTTCTGCCCCGACGACGAGGACCTGATCCTCTACGCCGGACCGCTCACGGATCGCGTCTGGGTCACCGACCGGAGCGGCG
This sequence comes from Xanthobacteraceae bacterium, assembly GCA_019746355.1. Next base: position 66,741 of record JAIESC010000082.1, read on the forward strand.
CAAAAAACCGCCGCCTCTACCAGCGCGAAGACGCGATGCAGTGGGTCACCCACGAGGTCTGGGTGCCCGGCCGCCGCACCGTCGCCTTCGTCGACTGGCCGCGCGGCATGAAGATGGTCGACGTCGACCGCGGCGTCATTCGGCAGATCACCTATTCGCCGGCCTGGCACGCGGCGCCCGACGATCTGGGCGAGCGGTTCGTCTGCGACACCAACTTTCCGGACCGCGGCCTGCACCTGTTCGAGCTCGACGACGATCCGGCCGACGAGGCGGTGCCGCTCTGCGCCAGCGAGGCGTCGTCGGAGGGCAAGCACTGGGGCGGGCCGTTTCCCTACAACAACGGCCCGGTGGCGGTGGAGGCCGCGCAGCACACCCATCCGCATCCGCGGTTTGCGCCGGACGGCTCGCGCGTGGTGTTCACCTCGGACAGGACCGGCCACGCGCAGATCTACGAGGTGATGCTGTGACCGGCCCGGCGCTGCTCGAAAGCCAGCGGGTCCGCCAGGAGATCCGCGCCGGCCGAATCACCGGCACGAGCCGCGGACTGGCGCACGGCTTCGTACAGTGCAATCTCGCGATCCTGCCGAAGCAACACGCCTTCGACTTTTCGCTCTACTGCCAGCGCAACCAGCGCGCCTGCCCTGTTCTCGAAATCACCAATCCCGGCAGCGTCACGCCGATCAAGCTTGCGCCTGCGGCGGACCTGCGCACCGACTGCGCGCGCTACGCGATCTACCGCGACGGCGGGCGCACCGAGGACCGCACCGACATTGTCGACTTGTGGCGCGACGACCTCGTCACCTTCCTGATCGGCTCGGGCATCAGCATCGACGGCGCGCTGGAGAATGCCGGCGTGCCGACCCACAAGGACCGCTGGGTGCTGCGCACGACCTTGCCGACCGAACCGGCCGGTCCGTTCCGCGGCGACATGATCGTCACCATGCGCTGGCTCACGGGCCCGCAGGCGATCACCGCGACGCAGGTGACGGCACGGTTTCCGTTCAACCACGGGGCGCCGATCCATCTCGGCGATCCGGCCGAGATCGGTGCCGACCTCGAGAATCCGCTGTTCGGCGGCGCGGTGCCGCCCACGCCGCCCGGCATCGTGCCGGTGTTCTGGGCCTGCGGCGTCACCCCGCAAAGCGCGGCCGAGAACGCGAAGCTGCCGTTTTTCATCGCCCACGCACCGGCCCACAGCTTCATCACCGACATGCCGTCGCAGGCTTTGATGAGCGCTTGAGATGACGACACGAAAATCTCTCCACTGTCATTCCGGGGCGCCGCGAAGCGGCGAACCCGGAATCCAGCTCGGAACTGGATTCCGGGTTCCGGCCTTCGGCCGGCCCCGGAATGACCCGCTGCAAGACTGGAGTACCAATCCGTGAATGCCCCGTTGCGCGACACCGCGATCCGCCTCTCCGCCGACGTCGGCGGCACGTTCACCGACGTCGCTGCGTTCGACGAACAGACCGGCGCGCTGCGCCTCGGCAAGACGCTGACCACGCCGGAGCGGCTCGTCACCGGCATCGAGAACGGCGTCGGCAAGGCCGGGTCGCGGTTCCGGGCCGCGGGCCTGTTCCTGCACGGCACCACGGTTGCGATCAACACCATCCTCGAACGCAAGGGCGCGCGCTGTGCGCTGCTGACCACGCCCGGCTTCCGCGACATCTACGAGATCGGCCGCGTCAACCGGCCGGAGTCCTACAACCTGTTCTTCGAGAAGCACGCGCCGCTGATCGACCGCGACATGCGCTTCGAAATCATGGAGCGGATGGACGCGCAGGGCGCCGTGCTGATCCCGCTCGACGAGGAGCAGGTGCGCAAGACCGCACGCGACGCCGTCGCGGCCGGCGCCCAGGCCATCGCCATCCTGTTCCTGCACTCCTACCGCAACCCGGCGCACGAGCAGCGCGCGAAAGCAATCGTGCAGCAGGAGTTCCCGCAGCTCTTCGTCACCGCATCGCACGAGCTCAGCCAGGAATACCGCGAATACGAGCGCACCTCGACGGCGGCCGCCAACGCCTATGTCGGCCCGCGGGTGCAGACCTATCTCACCGAGATGGAAGGCCATCTCGGCGAGGCGGGTTTCGGCGGCAACTTCCTGATCGTGCAATCGACCGGCGGGCTGTTCGACGTGGACGATGCGCGGCGCTCCTGCATCCGCATGCTGGAGTCGGGTCCGGCCGCGGGCGTGGTCGGCACCAAGGTGCTGTGCGATTCGATCGGGCTTTCGAACGCCATCGCCTTCGACATGGGCGGCACCACCGCCAAGGCCGGCGTGATCTATGAAGGCACCGTGCTGATGACCGGCTCGGCGCTGATCGGCGGCTATGCCACAGGCCTGCCGGTGCAGATGCCGATGATCGACATCCAGGAGGTCGGCACCGGCGGCGGCAGCATCGCCCGCGTCGAGGTCGGCCATGCGCTCCGCGTCGGCCCGGAGAGCGCGGGCGCCTCGCCCGGCCCGGTCTGCTACGGCCTCGGCGGCACCGAGCCGACCATCACCGACGCCAACCTCATTCTCGGCCGGCTCGGCGCCGACCGCTTCCTCGGCGGCGAGATGCCGCTCGATCTCGATGCCGCCAAGAACGCGCTGAGCAAAAAGGTCGCGGGCCCGCTCGGCATCGACCCGATCGAGGCCGCCGAAGGCATCCTCCGCATCGCCACCACCAAGATGGCCCATGTGGTGCGCTGGGTGACCACCGAACGCGGCCTCGACGCCGCGGACTTCGCCCTCGTCGCCTATGGCGGCGCGGGGCCGCTGCACGCGTCCGCCGTCGCCCGCGAGCTGTCGATCGGCACGGTGATCATTCCGCGCGCGCCGGGACATTTCTCGGCCTGCGGCATGCTGGTGGCGGACCTGCGCCGCGACTTCGTCAACACCTGGTTCAAGCCGCTGGCGGAAGCGTCGTTCGACGACATGGAGGCGATCTTCAAGGAGATGGAGCGGCAGGGCCGCGAGACCGTGGGCCGCGGGCAGAGCCTCACGGGCGTCGAGGTGCGCCGCTCCGCGGACATGCGCTATGTCGGCCAGGAGCACGCGGTCACCGTCGAATTGCCGATCGAGCTGTTCCAGAAGCAGGACCGCTCGGGCATCAAGGCGCTGTTCGACGCCGTGCACCAGACCCGCTACGGCTTCTCGGTCGCGCACGAGAAGGCCGAGATCGTCAGCCTGCGCAGCGCCGTGGTCGGCCAGCTGCGCAAGCCGCCGTTCGAGCACATTGCCAAGGGCCAACAGGAGCCCGACGCCGCGGCGTTCCGCGGCAAGCGGCCGGTCTATTTCGCCAGCACCGGCTTCGTCGACACGCCCACGTATGACCGGCCGGCACTGAAGGCCGGCAACAAGATCGCAGGGCCTGCGCTGATCGAGGAGCACGCGTCGACCACGGTGATGCACCCCGGCGACCAAGCCGAGATCGACGCGTTCGGCGATATCGTCATCACGGTCCGGAGGGGTTGATCATGGACGACATCACCAAGACCGCACCGCAGACCAAGGCCAAAAAGGCGGCCAACCCCGTCATCACCGAAATCGTGCGCAACGGCCTCGTCGCCGTGACCGAGGAGATGAAAATCAACCTCATGCGCACGGCCTACAACATGATCATCTACGAGGCGCTCGACTTCACCGTCGGGCTGTTCGACGCGCGCGGCAATATCGTGTCGATCGGTCTCGGCCTGCCGATGTTCATCCGCGGCATGAGCGAGACGGTGAAGGCCAAGATCGAGCACTACGGAATCGAAAATATCGAGCCCGGCGACGTGCTGCTCACCAACGACGCCTACATCACCGGCTCGCACCTCAACCATATGACGTTCACCGTGCCGGTGTTCCACGAGGACGAGCTGGTCGGCTTCTCCTGCTGCATGGCGCACTGGCCGGACGTCGGCGGCACCATCATGGAAGGCACCACCGACATCTTCTCCGAGGGGCTGCAGATGCCCATCGTGAAGATCTACAGGAAGGGCCTGCCGAACGAGGAACTGATCGACCTGATCAAGATGAACGTCCGTCTGCCGGAGCGGGCGATGGGCGATTTCCGCGCCCAGCTTGCCGCGGTGAAGACCGGCGAGCGGCGCTTTGCCGAGATGGTGCGCAAATACGGCCGCGACGACGTACTGAACGGCATCGACGCGATCATGGACCAGAGCGAGGCCGTGGCCCGCGCCCGCGTCCGCGCCATGCCGGACGGCGTCTACGAGGCCGAGTCGTTCATGGACGACGACGGCATCAATGTCGGCCAGCGCGTGCCGATCAAGGTGCGGGTCGAGATCAAGGGCGAGCAGATGACCGTGGACCTCACCGGCGTGTCGCCGCAGGTGCAGGGCTTCTACAATTCCGGCAAGACCGCGGGCTATTCCTGCGCCCAGGTCGCCTTCAAGTGCCTCACCTCGTCGCTCGACCTGCCGATCAACGAGGGCCAGTTCCGTGCGCTCGACATCGTGCTGCCGCCGGGCCGCGTGGTCAGCGCGACCAAGCCCGCGGCGATGCGCATGTGGATGACCTATCCGATGACCATCGTCGACACGATCTTCAAGGCGCTGGCGCCCGCCCTTCCCGACCGCGTGATCGCCGGCCACCACGCCGATCTCTGCGTCGGCCGCATCAACGGAAGGCGGCCGAAGGACGACAGCTTCTACATCTATCTCGGCGGGCTCATCGGCGGCGGCTGGGGCGCCAAGTTCAACAGCGACGGCCGCAATGCGGTGATCGCGATGAACGACGGCGACACCCACAACGGCCCCTCCGAGCAGGTCGAGGCGAAGTATCCGCTGCTGGTGGAGCGCTATTCGCTGCGGCCCGATTCCGGCGGCGCGGGCAAATTCCGCGGCGGGCTCGGCGCCGAGCAGGTGGTGCAGGCGCGCCATCCGATCCGCTTCTCGTCGCTGATGGAGCGCGCGCGCTGCAAGCCCTGGGGCCTGTACGGCGGGCTCTCCGGCCTCGGCAACGCGGTCGCGGTGCACCGCTTCAACGCGCCCGAGGAGACGCGCTTTCCGAGCGCCAAGGCGCTGAACCAGGTGCTGCAGCCGGGCGACGCCTACATCATCCGCTCCGGCGGCGGCGGCGGCTACGGCTCGCCGCTGCTGCGCGATCTCGACACGCTCCAGCGCGACGTGCGCTGCGGCTATATCACGAAGGACGCGGCGGAAAAATGCTACGGCGCGGTGTTCAAGCCGGACTCCGACGAGCTCGACAGGACCGCGACCGCGGCGCGGCGCACCGAGATGCAGCGCCAGGGCCTGCCGCACGACGAGCCGATCACCGAGATCATCATCCCGTTCCCGACTGCGCCGCAGCCGCAAGCGAGAGCGCCCGAGCACGAGAGGATGACCGAGGAGGAGCGCGTGGCGTTCGCGATGCAGTGCCGGTGTTGCCGATAGGCTCGGCGCGCCTCGTTCAAATCGACGACGTCTGGCCCGGGCGGGCCCTCAAACGTCCGACAGCCGTTGCAGGGCCGCGAGGTCGGTGATGGTCAGCGTCCCGCCGGCGATGTGAGCGATGCCGTCGGTGCGGAGCGCGCCGAGCACCCGGCCGACATGGATCACCGTCATGCCGGTGGCGTCGGCGATGTGCTGCTGCCGCAGCGGCATGTCGAACGACAGTCCGCAGATCTGCCCGCGCGCCTGCATCCGCGTCCTGAGCTGGAGGAACAGCCGCGCGATCCGCTCCTCGGCGCGCCGGCGGCCAAGGTCGGTGGCCAGTTCCTCGACCTCGGCCTGCTCGGCGAGGCAGGCCGAAACCAGCGTCCGCAAAAGCTGCGGGTCCCGCGTCAGGGCTTCGTCGACCTGCGCGCGCTCCGAGATGGAGTAGCGAACGTCGGTGATCGCCTCGACGAAGAAGCTCAGCCGGTCGCAGAAGATCGCTCGGGCAGACACGAGGTCGCCGGGCAGGATGAACGACAGGATTTGCCGCCGGCCGTCGGAAAGCCGCCGCACACGTGCCGCCCATCCCGAATAGACGAACGGAATCCCGTCGAGGTCCTCGCCCGCCCGATAGATGGCGTGGCGGGCGCGGGTGATCCGCCGCTCCGGCTGAAGCGGAAACGCGCCTTGCCACGCCTCGCGAGGTGCGTCCGGCGCGGCCTCGCTTCCCTCCGGCGTTCCAGCCTTCCGGGTTTCGATCCGCGGACGCCGATGGCGTGAAAGGGTGTCTTCCGCCGTCGCAGGCGCTTCCAGGGTCATCGAGCTGGACCTTGCATGGACGACACATCCGCCAGGTTGGCCTGGCTTCCACACGGCCCGGATACAGACGACAGATTGATCGCACCTTGCTCAGGCCGGCAGGTGTTCGAATCGGTCTTGCCGCCGGCCGTGAGCGTCACAAAGTGATTCGCGTCACAAGGCTGCAATATACCATGCCGCGACCCTCGCACCGCATGGTTTAACAACAAAAGTTGCCATCAATCGTTCGCATTGGCTGGGGAAAAGCCGCCTTGCTGCGGGCGCAGGATCGCGCGAAGGCATTTTCGGTTTTGTGAACCGCGCCCACTTGTAATAAGTGCATAGGCAAGAAGAAGAATCGGACTGAGCCGCCGCACCCTGCGCAAAGCGAGCGCGGCTGATCCCCATCCTGATCATGACGACCGACACCCGCTCGACCATCGTCGGCAACGCGCGCGATTGCGGAGCCAACATGGTCCTGGTCAAGCCGGTGTCGCCGACCAGCCTTTACGACCGGCTGGTCTGGATCGCGTTCAACGCCCGCAAGTTCGTCGACTCGAAGGACTACTTCGGACCCGACCGCCGCTTCAAGATCGAGGGCTATCCGAACGGCGTCGGACGGCGCGCCTCCGACAAGGCGGTCGATCTCGGCACGCCGACCGGGCCTGCGTTGTCGCAAAGCGACATCGACGCGCTGCTCAAGGCTTCACGGAACGGCTGACGGCCATGAACAAGCCCCCCGACTACGAGGCTCGCGAGTTTCACGTCGAAACCAAGTTCCAGCAGCTGGCCAAGCGTCCCGGCGGCGTCTCGCGCGAGCAGGCGGTGGCCAACGCGCAGGCCAGCGTCGCCACGCTGAAGCCCGGTTTCGAGACCTGGCTCGACGACGAGATTGCGATGCTGCTCCGGTCCGTTCCCAAGGACGGCCAGGACCTCAGCGACAAGCACTGGATGGACGCCGCCAATTCCCACTGCCAGCACCTGGCCGACGTCTCGGCGACGATGGGATACGAGTTCGTCTCCTACGTCGCCAACAATCTGTGCCTGATGTTCGACGCCATCAGGCACGGAGCCGACTATCGCCGCGACGTCATGAAATGCCATGTCGACGCGCTGCTGCTCGGCCGGAAGGACAAGTTCCGCCGGATGAAGCCGGAGGACGTGCCGGAACTGACCGACGGACTGCGGCGGGTGCTGGGATCGCAGAAGCCGAAAACCGCCACCGTTCCCGGCTCGACCGCCAAATCCTGACCGCCAGAATCAAAAGGGCCGGCGCGATGCCGGCCCCGTTCCGCGATTTTTGCTGCAGCGGTCGGCTCAGAACACCGCCTCGTCGATGACCTCTTCGGCCGGCGACGGCATGGTCTCGCCGAGACAGGTCAGCAGCCGCTGCTTGATGTCCGTCAGCGTGATGTCGGCGACCGCCTCGGCCCCGCACGGCACTTCGCCCGGGACGCTGCCCTCCGCGGTGGCGGTGGCGCAGTGGGTGATCATGCTCTTGAGCGCCGAGAACTCCTGATGGAGCCGGTCGAAGCTCTGCAGCGCCTCGATCAGCTCGTAATCGCCCGGATTGCCGCGGTTCAGCACGGTCTGAGTGACCTTGCCGCTCGCCTGCTCGAAGCGATCGAGCGTTTCATGGAGAACGGTGTTCACCGCGCTGAGCAACCGGCCCACGCCCGCGAACGGATCCCCCTGCCCCGGAACAACGTTATCCTGTTCGCTGAAAAGCGACTCGTCCTGACCCGCGATCATTTGGACCTGCTGTTGACGCCCGATGTGCCTTGTCTTGTCGCCAGGTCACTCGAACCTGGGCCGCAGGCTTTGACACACGAGCCAGCGCGACCGCAAAGCTATGGCACCACGGTGAGAACAGTCTTAAGGCGATTAAAGAAACCGGCGTGAATAGACGCTGTGGTAAACCGCGAACTGAGGCAATCCGGCAAAAATCGCCGGCGAAGGTCAAAACATTCTTTACCATGCTGGCGCCGCCCCCGGCGCCAGATCCCGGCCCCACACCCTATTGCAGCTTGCCGACGACGGCCTCGACCTTCTCGCGCAGCATCTCGGCCGTGAACGGCTTGACGATGTAGTTGTTCACGCCGGCCTGCGCCGCCGAAACCACCAGCGCGTTGTCGCCGCGTCCGGTCACGAGGATGAACGGCAACTTGCGCACCGCCGGATGGCCGCGCACCGCGCGCAGCAGGCCCAGCCCGTCCATCCCCGGCATGTTGAAATCGGAGATGATCATGTCCAGCGGCTGCGTCGTCGCCTTCTTGAAGGCATCGTCGCCGTTGTCCGCGTCGATGATGTTGCGGACGCCCATTTCCTGCAGCGCAAGGCGCGTCACCTCGCGCATGGTGAGCTGGTCGTCAACGACGAGAACCTTGAACGTCATTGCGAGAGGCATGTCTTACACTCCTAAAGTCTTCGAGCTGGCTTTTGTTGTGCCGTTGTGGTGCGAAGTCGTCAGTTGAGGTGCATGGCATTCGCCGCGCCGCTCGCCCCCGGGGGCGGCATGTTCCGGCCGTCGACCGAGGTCATGTTGGCCAGCATCTCGATGTCGAGAATGAACGCCACATGCCCGTCGCCCAGGATCGTTGCGCCGGCGATGCCCTGCACGGTGCCGCAGTTCTCCTCGATGCTCTTGATGACGACCTGCTGGTTGCCGATGAGATCGTCGACGATCAGGCCCATCCTGGTGCCGTCGCTCGCCTCGGTGATGATGACCACGCCGTTGGTGCGGTCCGCCATCGCCTGATCGACGCCGAGCACGTCGGCGAGATAGATGAGCGGGACGATGTCGCCGCGCAGGTTGAGCGCGCCGGCCGCACCGATCACCCGGTGGATCTCGTCCTCGCCCGGCCGCAGGCACTCGACGATGTTCGGGATCGGCAGCACGTAGGTCTGCCTGGCAACCTCCACCACCAGGCCATCCATGACCGCGAGCGTCAGCGGCAGCGCGAGCTGGATGGTGGTGCCGCGACCGAACTCCGACTTGATGGTCGTGCGGCCGCCAAGGTCCTGAATGTTGCGCCGGACCACGTCCATGCCGACGCCGCGGCCGGAGATGTCGGAGACGGTCTCCGCCGTCGAGAAGCCCGGCAGGAAAATGAGATTGCAGATCTCGTCGTCGGTCAGCACCGCATTCGGATCGACCAGGCCCTTTTCCTTGGCCTTCTTCAGCACGCGCTCGCAATTGATGCCGCCGCCGTCGTCGGCGATCTCGATGACGATGCGGCCGCCGCGCTGCTCGGCGGACATCCGGATCGTCCCTTCTTCGTACTTGCCCTTGGCGACCCGCTCGCCCGGCGGCTCGATGCCGTGATCGATCGAGTTGCGGATGATGTGCGTCAGCGGGTCGCTGAGCCGCTCGATGATGGTCTTGTCGACCTCCGTCGTCTCGCCGAACATCTCGATCTGGACCTTCTTGCCGGTCTTGGCCGAGAGCTCGCGAACCAGGCGCGGCATCCGCTGGAACACGGAGCTGACCGGCTGGGCGCGGATCGCCATGACGCTGTCTTTCAGCCCGCGGGTGTGGCGCACGAGATCGGACAGGATGTTGGAAATCCGGGCGCTGGTGTGCTCGGGCAGCTCGTCGATGACCTGATGCAGCATCGCCTGCGCGATCACCAGCTCGCCCACCATGTTCACGACGCGGTCGATCTTGTCGAGCTCGACGCGGATGGTGACGGACGACGGCTGCTTGGCGGCGCCGCGCGCTTCCTTGCCGTTGCCGGAGGCTTCCGGCGGAGGCGGCGGCGCGGCCGGAGCGGCGAAGGAGGCCGCGACCGGCGCGGGCGGAACAGCCGGAGCCATGCCAACGGGAGCCATGACAACGGGAGCCGGAGCGTCGGGAGCCGCCACAGCCGGCGCAATCGGTTGCGGCGCGGGCTCTGCGGCGGGGGCCGGCGCCGCGGCGGCGGGCGTCATGTCGGTGAGCTGGAATTCGCACTCGGCGGCGACCGGAGCAAAGATTGACTCGATCTCCTGCCGGGGTGACTCGGTCTCGAGCGTTCCACTCCAGCTGATGTGAAAATCGTCGTGCTGCATATCCTGCAGCGCGGGGATTGCCGCGGTGTCGGCGGTCAGGTCGAGCTTGCCCATCGAGCGCAGCACGTTGAGCAGGAAACCCGGATCGATCGACTTCTTCAGAATATCCGGCTTCGGCCGGAACGAGATGGAATAGAGCTTCAGCCCGCCGGTCTGCGGCTGATCGTCGAAGCTGTCGGCCTTGACCGGAACGAAGCTGAACTCCTCGGTTTCCGGCTGCGCGGCAGGCGCAGATCCCGCAGCCCGCTTCGACGGCTCGCCGCTCAAAAGCGTCTCGAGCGCGTGCCGGGCGTCGCCGCCGTAACCGGGTGCAACCGGCTCGCCCTTGCGCGCCATCTCGACGAGATCGGCGAGCGTGTCGTTGGCGCGCAGCAGGATATCGATGACGTCGGGGCTGGTCGCCAGGTTGCCCTTGCGCACCTCGTCCATCACCGTTTCGAAGACATGCGCAAACTCGATCAGCTCGGCGAAGCCGAAGACGCCGGCTCCGCCTTTGATCGAGTGCACTGCGCGGAAGACCGCGTGCACGGTGTCGTCGTTGCCGGTGCCTTCGCGGATGTCCGCAAGCGAGGTTTCCAGGCTCTGAAGCAGTTCATTGCATTCTTCAAAAAAGGTGATCTTGAGTTGTTCGAGCCCAGACATGAATAGATCCCGATTGTTTCAGCCGCTGGCCTTGGCTTACGCCGCAACTTTTCGCAGCACGTCGACCAGTCCGGTTGGATTGAATGGCTTGATGATGAAGCCCGTCGCGCCAAGCTTGCGGGCCCGTTCCTTCTTCTCGTTGTCGCTTTCGGTGGTGAGCACGAGGATCGGCAGATCGTCGTATTCCGCCCGCTCGCGCATGTGCTGGATGACGCCGTAGCCGTCGAGCTTCGGCATGTTGATGTCGGTGATGACCACATCGACGGTTTCGCGGCCGAGCACGTCGAGACCATCCAGACCGTCGACCGCCTGAAGCACCTCGAAGCCGTTGTTGGACAGCGTCAGCATCAGCATGTCGCGCATGGTCTTCGAGTCGTCGATCGTCAGGACTCGCTTCGGCAGCACGGCGCCGGCAGCCGGCTCGGCGGCGGGAGCCGACGCCGCGGCCGCAGGTTCAGCCTCCGCCTCCGGCGGCTGATCGGCGCCATTCGCCTTGGCTTCGCTGTCCCACGAGATGCCATGATCGGTGAAAGCCGAGACGAAGGCCTGCGACGGGGCGACCACCGAGACCCTGGACCTGGTTCGGATCGCGGCGAGCACGATCTGCACGCCGGGCAGCGACATGACCTCGACGCCGGACGCGTCGATGCAAAGCGGCCCGCCCGAAGCAAGCTTGCCCTTCAGCTCGTCGAGCAGTGCCTGACCGGCGGTCAGGTCGAGGACGGGCTGCAGCTTGATGGTTTGATCTTGCTTCATGGTGCGGTCTTTCTGGTGGTGCCTTCGGTCGGCCTTTGAGCTCAGTCAGCGGGATACGGCTTTGCGGGCATCGGCCGCGTCCGAGGGTCCGGTGCCGTCGGTGCAGGCGGCCAGGATCGCGGCCGCCATCTTGTCGAGCGGCACCTGGCGCGCCACGGCGCCCTTCTCGAACGCCGCCCGCGGCATGCCGTAGATCAACGACGTCTTCTCATCCTGGCCGAGCGTCGCCGCGCCGGCCTGGCGCATTTCGTACAATCCCTGCGCGCCGTCCTTGCCCATCCCGGTCAGGATCGCGCCGACCGCCTTGCGGCCGACGACGCGCGCCGCAGAGCCGAACAGCACGTCGACCGACGGCCGATGTCCGGACACCAGCGCTTCCTGGTGAAGCTGGCAGACGAAACGATTGAGCTTCCGCGCGATCTCGAGATGGTGCGAGCCCGGCGCGATGTAGGCGTGACCCTGCTGCACCGGCTGATCGTGCGCGGCCTCGACCACCTGCATCGCGCAAACGGTGTTGAGACGCGCGGCAAAGGAAGCGGTGAAGCGCTCCGGCATATGCTGGGTGATCAGGATCGGCGGACAATCGGCCGGGAACCCGCGCAGCAGCCTGAGCAGCGCCTCGACGCCGCCGGTCGAAGCCCCCACGAAAATGATCTTGTCGGTCGGGCCGATGGATTTCACCGGAGCGGTCGGCTTGGGCTCCGGCGCGGTTTCCGGGCGCGCATAGACGCGGGTGCGAGCCGCGGCCTTGACCTTGGTCGAAAGCTCGCTGCCGAGCAGGTCCATGCTCCTGTCGAGCTGCGTGGTCGGCTTGGCGACGAAGTCGACGGCGCCGGCTTCCAGCGCCTGGATCGTCACGTCGGCATTGGCCTGCGTCAGCGTCGAGACCATGACGACCGGCATCGGATGCAGCGCCATGATCTTTCGCAGGAAGGACAACCCGTCCATGCGGGGCATCTCGACGTCGAGCGTGATCACGTCGGGCTTGAGCGACTTGATCATGTCGCGCGCGACATACGGATCGGGCGCGGAGCCGACCACCTCGATTTCGGGATCCTGCGCCAGCAGCATCGCGAACAACTGCCGGATGAGAGACGAGTCGTCGACAATGAGAGCCCGGACCTTCCTGGTGCTGTCAGCCATCACTTATCCCCGAAAAGTGTGATCTCGCCGGCGCGTCCATGGGTCGGCTGAGTCGTCAAATTCTTCATGTATTCGGATTCATCGCGCGCGATCGGATTGGCGTCGGTTCTGCCGAGCAGCTTGCGCACGACCTTGCCGCTGGCCGGGCTGTATTGGATCCGCCGCGGAAAATCGCCGCCGAGGTCCTGCGCGGTGCACTTGAGACCTTCGTCGGCGAGATAGCGGAGGACGAATTCGGCGTTCTTGGTGCCGACCGCCTGACGGCTTTCGATGACGTTGCCGCCGCCGAACACCTTGATCTCCATGCGCTCGCGCGGACAGCCGGCCTTGATCAGCTCGTTGATCAGCTTTTCCATCGCGTAGTTGCCGTACCGGGTGGACATCACCTCGGAGCCCCATTTGCCGTCCTGATCTTCCGCCAGCATGAAGTGATTCATGCCGCCAAAGCCGGTCCTTGGATCGCGAATGCACGCCGCAACGCAGGACCCCAGCACCGTCACCAGCGTCTCGTCGGGCTTGGACGTGACATGGAACTCGCCCGGATAGACCTTCACCAGCCAGCTCGACGACGCGGAGTCGTAGAACCTCCGGCCGGTCATCCCCTCTTCCGAACCGCGGCCCGCGCCAATGGGCCGGGCTGCCGCAGCAACGATCGTCACGGAGTTCTCCGATAGATCGTGCGTCCGGCGTGACTCAATTTCCGGTGCGTGCCCAGAAGCGACTCCGAGTGGCCGATGTAGAGCCAGCCGTTGGGCTTCAGTTGGTCGACGAAACGGTCGATGAGCGCCATCTTGGTGGGCCCGTCGAAATAGATCATGACGTTTCGGCAGAAGATCGCGTCGAACAGACCGCGCATCGGCCAGGGTTCTTCCATCAGGTTCAAATGCCGGAAGCTGATCAGCGACTTCAATTCGTCGCTCATGACGATTGCGCCGGACGGCGAGCGGCTGTTCTTGGAGTGATTCCTCGGCTGGATCGTGCCGCGGTAGCTTTCCGGCACGTCGTCGATCGAAGCCGCCGGATATTCGCCGCGGGCGGCCTTCGACAGCACGTCGGTGTCAATGTCGGTGGCAAGCAGGCGGACGTCCTGCTGCTCGATATGCGGAATGGCACGCCGCAGCACGGCCGCGATCGAATAGGGCTCCTCGCCGGTGGAGCAGCCGGCCGACCACACCCGCAGCCGCTGGCCGGTCTTGCCCGCCGTGGCCTGCGCGAACGGCAGGGCGACCCGATCGCGCAGATGATCGAAGTGGTGGGACTCGCGGAAGAACTTGGTGAGGTTGGTCGAGATCGAATTGATGAAACCCTCGATCTCGCGCTCGCCGCCTGGCGAGGCGAGATATTCGCGATATTCGCGAAACGACGTCATTGCCAGCGCCCGCAGCCGCCGCGACAGGCGGCCGTAGATCAGGTTGCGCTTGCTGTCGGACAGCGAGATTCCGGTGCGCTCCCGCGCCAGCGCCACGAGGCTGCGGAAATCGGCCTCGGAGAACTGAAACTCCCGAGCGGCGCTCTCCAGTCCCAGATCCAGTTCTTGCTTTTGTTGGGGGATGCCCATCGATTGTGCCTTAGGCGGACCTCACGCGGAGCAGTTCATTCCCGTTTTCGGTGGCAGAGACTTAACCGGCCGCCAAATCCCCGATGCGCTCGCGCAGGAGACGGCAGCCGACGCAAAACCAGCGGCACTCGCACAACTTCGAAACGCCGATGCCGGAACCCCATCTGCGGCGCGCCCTCCAAGCCGGCGCGCCGCATCACGCGACGCTAGAATTCCTTCCAGTCCGGATCGTCCTTGAGCGCGGTTGCCAGCGCGGACTGCATCCGGCCGACCGGGCCGCGGCCATTGCCCCGCGGCACCGCCGCCGCAACCTTGGGCGCACGCTGCACCGGTGCCGGGCTGATGAGCGGCGCGGCGGGCGGCAGCGCCGTCGTCTGGACCGCCTGGGTCGGGCGCGGCGCGGCGCTGGCCGCCTCGTCGATCCGGAAGAACTCGACCCGCTCGGCCATCGTGCCGGCCTGCTGTTCGAGCGTCTTCGCCGCTGCCGCGTTCTCCTCGACCAGCGCCGAGTTCTGCTGCGTGACCTCGTCCATCTGCGTCAGCGCCTTGTTGACCTGGTCGATGCCGCTTGCCTGCTCGGCGCTGGCGCTGGCGATTTCGGAGACAATGGCGGCGACGCCGTTGATCGACGAGACGATCTCCTTGAGTTGCTGACCGGCGCGGTTGACCAGGTCGACGCCGTCCTTGACCTGGCTGGTGCTGTTGTTGATGAGGTCCTTGATGTCCTTCGCGGCCTGGGACGAGCGCTGCGCAAGGCTTCTCACCTCCGAGGCGACCACCGCGAAGCCGCGGCCCGCGTCGCCCGCGCGTGCGGCTTCAACTGCCGCGTTGAGCGCCAGCAGGTTGGTCTGCCGCGCGATCTCGTCGATGACACTGATGATGTCGGAAATCTTGCGCGACGATTCCTCGATCCGCGACATGGCGGTGACCGCCTGGGCCACCACTTCGCCGCCGCGGTTGGCGACCTCGCGGGTCGTGCCGGCCGACTGGTTGGCCTGCTGGGCGTTCTCGGCGTTCTTCTTCACCGTCGTGGAAATCTCTTCCATCGACGCCGAGGTCTGCTCGAGGCTCGCCGCCTGCTCCTCGGTGCGCTGCGACAGGTCGGTGGTGCCCGCGGAAATCTCGGCTGCGGCGCTCGCCACCTCGCCCGTGCCCGCCTTGATCTGCGAGACGATGGTGGTGAGCTTGCCCGCCATCGCGTTGGCGTCGTCCTTCAACTGACCGAACGTGCCCTGGTAGTCGGCGTCGATGCGCTTGGTCAGGTCGCCCTGCGCCAGCGCGCTGAACATCGTCACGAGGTCGTTCAGCACCGTCGCGGTGGTCTCGCACAGCGAGTTCACGGACCTCGTCAAGTTGAGCATGAAGCCCGTCTTGCCATCGACCGAAATCCGATTGTTGAAATCGCCGGCGACCGCCGCGGAGACGATGTCCGACACCTCGGTTTCGATCGCCTTTTCCGCCGTCTCGTCCTTCCAGTCGACGAGATAACCCAGCCGGGCTCCATTCTTGTCGATGACCGGCGTCGTGACGACCTGGTACTTGCGATTGCTGATCGCGATGTGCTCTTCGTGGCTGGCGGTCAGGCTCGCGAGCACCTCGCGATGCTGCGACGAATTCTTGTAGAAGATGTCGAGGCGCGAGCCCAGGAGCTTTGCCGCGTCGAACTGCGGCAGATCGCGCCGCAGGTCGGCCTCGGCCTCCTGCGCCATGCTGACCATCGCCTTGTTCGTGTAGGTGATGTTGCCGCTGTCGTCGGTCATCATCACGTTCGACGCGATGTTGTCGAGCGCGGTCTTGATGCGGAAATTTGCGACCTTCTCGGCGATCGAGTCCTTGAAGATGTCGGTCGCCCTGGCGATGTCGCCAATTTCGTCCTTGCGCTGGGTGAAGGGCACGTCGACGATGCGGTCGTGGGTGAGCTCGACCAGCACCGACGCCATCCTGCGCAGCGGCCGGGCGATCGAGATCGAGCCGAACACCGCCGAGCCGATCATCATGATGGTGACGACGGCGCCAATGATCAGGCCGATTTGCTCTACGGAGGACAGCGCCGCTTCCGCATGCGCGGTCTCCTCCCGGGCGGTCTGCTGAGCATTCTCGACCGCCTTGTCGATGGCTTCGTTCAGCTGGCTCGCCAGCGGCGTGATTTTCTCGCGCGCCAGGCGCGCGGCTTCCTCGTCGGCGGTGACGAGGCGCACCGAGCCGACATCGAGACCCATGACGCGCGAGCGGATTCCAGCAACCTGCTTGGCGACGGTCGCGTAATCGTTGAGCAGCGTCGCGGCCTTCTGCAGCCGTTCCTTGTTTTCCGGCAGGCGCACCTTGGGAATGTTGTCGAGGATCAGCTTGCTGGCCTCTGCCTGCCGCGCTTCGAGGCCCTTGACCGCCTGGTCGATGTCCACGGCTTCCTGCGCCAGGCGGATGTCGCGCACCTGGACGGCCATGATCCGGATGGCGGACTTGGCCTCGCTCAGATCGAGCGCGAGCAATTGCTGCGTCGTGGCTGATCGACTGGCGCCGTTGACGGACGAGTTGCCGTAAAGGGCGTTCGCGATCATGCCGACGACGAGCAACACGCCGATGCCTTGCATGAGCGCAAGCTTGGTGCCGATGCGAAGGTCAAATTTGGGGATTGCGATTGCCATTGGACTTCTGTCTCCGAAGCGCACCGGGCTCAACCGTCCCTGCGTGGCGCATTGCTGGACTTCACAAACGGGACATTCAGTGCGTTGAGGGCTTGGCCTCGGGGACGGCCGGCTGCGAGATGAGGTTGGACAGCTCGATCAGCGCGATCATCGAATTTTCGACGGTGACGATGCCGGACAGGAAGTCGAGACGCGCGCTTTGCGCGACCTTCGGCACGGATTTGATCTTGGCGGTGTCGATCGAGATGATGTCCGAGACCCGGTCGGCGAGGAGCCCGACCAGTTGGTGCTCGATCTGCACGATGATGATGACGTGAAGCGGCGTCGCTTCCGTAAGCCCCTGGCCGAACCGGCATCGCAGATCGATGATCGGCACGATCACGCCGCGCAGGTTCAGCACGCCGCGAACGTATTCGGGCTGCTTCGGCAGATGCGTGATCTCGGTCCATTCCTTGATTTCGCGGACTGCCATGATGTCGACGCCGTATTGGTCGTCGCCGATGGCAAAGCTGATGAACTGAACGAGATTGTCGCTCGCCCCCGCAAGGCCTTCCTGACCGAAGCCCGGCGCCTGCTGCGGACGCGCCGTGTTTGAAGCTGCTGGATTGCTCATGGCGTGAAACGCCTCCCCTGCCGCAGGACGCCCGTGACGCTCCCGCGGTGATTCCGGCAATGGCGGGCAACCACGTCCGGCGTTCACGTTGTCTGGGGGACCACGAACAAGGTTAATGGGGTAGGTTAGAAACATTAATGGCGGGTTAACGATTGGGGTTTTCTGTTGGCGTGCTTCAACTTTTCGCCAAGGTTGAGGCAGGCGGCCCGCGGATTTCTCGATCTATACTTGACCGATCCGAAACTATACGTGATCCGCTCCGAGTTCATCAGACATAACTGACCTCTCGTCGCGCCCGGGACGCGGTAACGATCGGGAAGGTATTCATCCCGCACAATCAGGCGGGTCCATGCGCCATGATGCCTGCAAGGCCGGAAGCCCCTATTGGGCCGGCGAGTGCTGTTGAAATCCCGGGGAATGCGGGTCTTAACGTCCAGAGTTAAAGTGCGATGAGCGCGACGGACTCTTTGGTCAGCGAAGTCAAGGAAGTGCTGGACGACGCGCCGGCGTCGCGCCGCATCTCCATTCTGCGCGACATGACCGAGCTGTTCCTGGACGGCGCCGGGCTCCATTCAAAGGAGCAGATTGCGGTGTTCGGCGCGGTGCTCATCGCCATCACCGAGCAGTCCGAGCGCGACGAGCTGATCGAGCTCGGCTCAAAGCTCGCGCCGATCGCCGCCGCGCCGCCGGACCTGATGCGGAAGCTCGCAGCGCATCACGACATCAAAGTGTCCGGCGCATTGCTGCATCAATGCGCGTCGCTTTCCGACGACGACATTGCCGAGATCGCCGCGACCGCAACGCCGCCTCAGCTGATGGCGATTGCCAACCGCGCAGAATCCAGCGAAAGCATCACCGATGCCCTGATCAGCCGGGGCGATATCGAAATCCTTCGCAAGTGCGTGGCGAACGAGCGCGCCCGCGTGTCGCATGTCGGCTTCGTGAAATTGATCAATGCTGCCAAGCGCGACAGCGCGCTCACCGACATGGTGGCTTCCCGTCAGGATCTTCCGGCGGAGCTGAAGCCATTCATCGGCATGCTGCGCGCACAACCGGCCGCCAAGCAGGCCGCCGCCGGCTGATCTGCGTATCGATTGCGTTCGCAAAACGGCGCGGCGATCCGCGCCGTTCTCATTTCTGTTCTGGTCTCTGCCCGCGGTTTTTCAGCAGACGTGCAGCGGCCGTCGAACGCGGCGGAGCCGCCGCAGTCCGCGCTGTGCTTGCGCGGTTTAACCGTGCGTCGAAATCACCATTAACGTCGGCCGAGAGACATTCGCACGCAACGCCCCCAACATCGCAAATGATCGCGGGATAATTTGCGCGCTCACTCTTCCGGTCCTCGTATGCGTGATGCCGATCGGAACACCGATCCCAACTTTTGATGCTTAAAAGATAAATCGTTAACCACGTTTCTTAGCCATGTATTACTTGGTTAAGGTTAAAAGACGCGCCGATCCGATGGGATCCGTAACCAGAAGCGTGTGCGAAAATCCAGAAGGACAGTTCTATGGGTGCTGATATCGTTCTTACGGCCGGCGTGCGGGCCAATCTTCTCCAACTGCAAAAGACCTCGGACCTGATCACGGCCACTCAAACCAAGCTTGCCACCGGCAAGCGCGTCAACAGCGCGCTCGACAATCCAGTCAACTTCTTCACCGCGGCGGGCCTGCAGAACCGCGCCAGCGACCTCGGCAATCTGCTCGACTCGATGTCGAACGCGTTCAACACCATCCAGGCCGCCAACAACGGCATCACCTCGATCACCAAGCTAGTGCAGTCGGCGCAAGCGCTGGTGTCGCAGGCGCAACAGACCTCCGACCTGACGATCCGCAGCAGCCTCGCCACCCAGTTCGGCGAGATCCTGCTGCAGGTCGATCAGCTTGCCGCCGACTCGGGCTTCAACGGCATCAACCTGCTCGACTCCACCGCCAGCACGGACCTGACCGTCACGCTGAACGAAACCGGCACCTCGAGCGTCACCATCGCGGCCGTCGACTTCAGCTCGGGGGGCGATCTCGCGATCAACAATGCGGTGAACAACTGGGGCGGCGTAGCCGACATCGCCGCGGCCTCGGCCGAGCTCACCACCGCGCTGACCACGCTGCGCTCGCAGGCCCAGGCGTTCGGCTCGAACCTGTCGACCGTGCAGATCCGCCAGGAGTTCACCAAGGCGATGATCAACACGCTGCAGTCCGGCGCTGACGGTCTCACGCTCGCCGATGCCAACGAGGAAGGCGCAAACCTCCTTGCCTTGCAGACCCGGCAGCAGCTTTCGACCACCGCCCTGTCACTCGCCTCGCAGGCGAGCCAGGCCGTGTTGCGACTGTTCGGCTGATCGGTTCGGGGATCCCAACGCGGACGGCGGCGCCCTGGCGCCGCCGCTTGCTTTTTGGCAGGCCCGAAAACCCGCGCTTTGCCTTGCCAATGCGGGCGTCTCGGCAGAGTATTCCGCCAACAACGAACAAGGCGGGAACCCGGGGGACTTGGTTGATCGACAGGGCGTTCGACTTCATCGCGCGAGTGATCGAATTGACGCTCGCCCTCGCCTTTATCCTGGCGGTTCTGCTCAATTTCACCAACGTGGTCGGCCGCTATGTGTTCGGCGTCTCGCTGCTGGGCTCCGACGAGCTTCAGGTGTTCATCATGGTCGGCGTCACGTTCCTGGGCGCTGCCGTGGTCACCCGCCGCAACCAGCACTTGCGAATGGATGTGCTGGTACAATTCATGCCTGCATGGCTGCACATGGCGCTGCGCGTCGCCGAGCAGCTGCTGCTGATCGCGCTGGCGGCTTTCGTCATCACGCAGTCGTTCTTCTATGCCCGGCAGATGCTGCGCATCGGACGCACCAGCGACATGGCGGGCGTGCCGATGTGGATTCCGCACGGCGCGGTGGCTCTCGGATTTGGACTCATCGTGATCGTCACCGCATGGCGGCTGCTCGGCAGCTTCCGAAGGCCGCAGGACGCGGCCGCAGGCGATAAGGCCGCGTCATGACCTTTGCACTTGCGGTCGTGCCGATCACGCTCCTGCTGCTCGGCTTTCCGATCTTCATGGTGCTGCTGACGGCGGTGACCGTGGCGCTGGTGTTTTTCATGCACGTGCCGCTCGTCGTCGTGCATCAGAACCTGTTCGCATCGGTCAACGCGACACCGCTGCTTGCGGTGCCGTTCTTCATCTACGCCGGCGAGCTGATGGGGCGCGGCAGCGTGGCGCAGAGGCTCGTCGATTTCGTGCAGGCCGGCGTCGGCTCGGTGCGCGGCAGCCTCGGCGTCACCGCGGTCGGCACCTCGGCGATTTTCGGCGCGATCTCCGGCGCGAGCGCCGCGACCGTCGCGACCATCGGCAAGGTGATGGTGCCGTCGATGAAGCGCGCCGGCTATCCGGAAACATTCACCGCGGGTCTGATCACCGCCGTCGGCGCAATCGACGTGATCATCCCGCCGAGCATTCCGATGATCGTCTATGGCTCGGCGGCCGAGGTGTCGGTGGCACGGCTGTACGCCGCCGGCGTTCTTCCCGGTCTGATGATCGCGGCAATGCTCGCCGCTTATGTGATCTGGCGCGCCCGGCGCGAAGGCTTCGGCCTCGGCGAGGCGTTCGACCTCAGGCGGTTCCTGCACGCCACATGGCGCAGCATCTGGGCGCTCGGCGCGCCGGTCATCATCCTCGGCGGCATCTACGGCGGCGTGTTCTCGCCGACCGAAGCCGCAGCCGTCGCCTGCGTCTATGCGGCCTTCGTCACCGCCTTCATCTTCCGCGAGCTCGGCTGGCGCGACATCGTCGGAGCCGCGGCCGCGACCGTGATGTTCACCGCGCAGATCCTGATCATCATTGCCTGCGCCGGCGTGTTCGCCTGGCTGCTCACCGTCAATCAGGTGCCGGCGGTGATGACGGCGTGGCTGCAATCGCTCAACATCTCCTGGTGGATGCTGCTGCTCGCGATCAACGTCCTGCTGCTCGCGGTCGGCTGCTTTCTCGATCCGCTATCGGCCATCCTGCTGCTCAGCCCGCTGCTGGTGCCGATGATCAAGGCAGTCGGCATCGACCCGGTGCACTTCGGCATCGTCGTAACGGTCAACCTCGCGATCGGGCTGTTTCACCCGCCGTTCGGCATCAACATCTTCGTCGCGCAGACCGTGCTCGGCCTCAAGCTCGAGACGATCTATCGCGGCATCATCCCGTTCGTGATAATTTACCTGATCGCGCTCGCCATCATCACCTACATTCCGGACCTGTCGCTGATCGGCGTTCGCTATCTGCTGGCCAAATGACAACGAGAGAGTTTGGGAGGACCGAGTTCATGAATGCGATCCTGAAGAGGTTTTTCGCGGCCGGCATCGCGGCCTGCGGGATGCTCGCGGCAATGCCTGCGGGCGCGCAGCAGTTCACCATGAAACTGTCGCAGCCCACCATCAACGACGTCACCTACGAATACTTCAAGGCGATGAAGGCGGGGATCGAAAGCCGGTCCAAGGGACGCATCAAGGTCGAGATCTATCCCAGCAATCAGCTCGGCCAGCTTCCGGCGGTGGTCGAAGGCGTGGCGCTCGGCACCATCGAAGCGGCGGCCTCCGCCAACGGCTTCTGGGTCAGCCTCGAGCCGCGCTTTCAGGTGCTCGACGCGCCCGGCCTGTTCGACGACATCCCGCATGGCTTCAAGATGCTGAACGATCCGGCGATCCGCGCCCGCATGGCGACATGGGGTGCGGACAAGGGCGTCGAGATCCTGGCGCCGAGCCTCTACAGCGTCCTGATGATCCTGAGCCACAAGGCGATCCGCACGGTCGGCGACTTCCAAGGCCAGAAGATCCGCACCCAGGGCGGCGCACCGATCCAGGTGGAGCCGCTGAAGAAGGTCGGCGTCATCCCGGTGTCGCTGCCGCTCGGCGAGGCGCTGCCGGCCATGCAGAACAAGACCATCGACGGCATGGTCGGCGCGGCCGCGCCCTACGTCGCGTTCAAGTACTACGATATTGCCAAGCCGATGACTTATCTTCCGGCAACGCTGTTTGCGGCACCGGTCGTCGCCAACCGCCAGTTCCTGAAGTCGCTCGGGCCCGAGCTCGAGGCCATCGTCCGCGAGGAGTCGCGCAAGGCGGAAGCGCTGTTCCTCGACTGGAACGTCAGCGACATCAAGAGCAAGGAAGAGACCTGGAAGAAGAACGGCGGCGAGGTCATCACCATGTCGCCCGCCGAGCAGAAGCGCTATATCGATACGGTGACGCCGGTCGCGGCGCAGATTCTTTCGGCCAATCCGAAGGTGAAGGAAGACTACGCAGCGCTGCTCGAAGCCGCGAAGAAGTATCGGCAATAGTGTCAATGCCTGCCGAGCCACCGCCGGCCGCCTTGGCGGCCGGCGGACTGCAGCCGCGACGCCGGAGTGCTCCATGAAGTTCGGACTGTTCTATCTGCCGACCTATCTTCCGGCCGTGCGCGACGTACAGACGCACTACCGCGGCATCATCGAGCAGGTCGAGTTCGCCGATCAGATCGGCATCGACTACGCCTGGATCGTCGAGCATCACTTCGTCCGCCACGGCGGGCTGTTTCCCTCGAACTATGCTTTTCTCTCGTATCTCGCGGCGCGCACCCAACGCATCCGGCTCGGCACCGGCGCGACCGTGCTGCCGCTCAACGATCCGGTGCGCGTCGCCGAACAGGCCGCGACCCTCGACCAGCTCTCGCAGGGCCGCTTCGACTTCGGCGTCGGCCGCGGCTTCATCCGCGACGAGTTCGAGGCGTTCGGCGTCGACATGAAGGAGAGCCGCGAGCGCGTCGAGGAGGGCGTCGAACTTCTCCGGCAGGCCTGGACCAATCCGACCGTCGAGTTCAAAAGCAAATTCCGCCCGCCGATGTCCGGCCTGCCGCTGTTGCCGCCGGTCTATCAGAAGCCGCACCCGCCGATCTGGGTCGCCTGCCTGATGTCGCCGGAGAGCTTCGAGTGGACCGCCGAGCAGGGCCACAACCTGCTCTATGTCGCCTATCACGTCGACCATCCGGTCGCGGTCGAGCGCATCGGCTGGTACCGCGACGCGCTGAAGAAGAACGGCCGCCGTGTCGAGGACCACGAGGTCTGCTGCGTCTATCACGCGCATTTCCTCGACACCGACGACGACGCGCGGCTGCAAGGCATCGTGCACAAGCCGATGGGCGAATATGCCGCAGCCGGCATCGAGGCCGCCCGCAAGCCGCCGGACCCGACCGCGTACAAAGGCTATGAGCGCCGCGAGGCCGGCCAGCGCGACTTCGGCTTCAGCTCCTATTATCCCGGCCGCGTCGTCATGGGCGGACCCAAGCAGGCCGTGGAGCGCATCAAGGTGCTGCGCGATGTCGGCATCACCCAGGTCGGCCTGCTGGTCGACTTCGGCTCGCTGCCGCAGGCCGAAATCATGCGCTCGTTGCGGGTGTTCGCCGACAAAGTATTGCCGCAGGTGCGCGACCTTTAAAAAGCTGGCGGCTGGCCGGAGGGCCGGCCAGCCGCACTTTCCTCGCACATTGAACGCTTCCGGGCGTTGCGCGCGGGCTCGTCGCAGGCCAACTCTGACGCAACACGCATGCGATCGGCACGCGCATGATTCCTGCGATGTGCAATCGTTTGATGACAGATTTGCTGCGAATCCCGCGAAAACCGAGAGCCTGTCCGGGTTTTCCCGGGCTCACCTATTGGGGCATGATCTGTTCCGAAAACCGCTTCACACCCCGGATCAAGTCCGGGGCAGGCCTTTTCGGGACCACGCCCTAAACCCGCTCGTTGAGCTGCGCCACCCAGCCTTCGCCCTCGAGCCAGGGCTCCAGCGAAGCCCGGCTCGGCGTCTGGCCGTCCAGCGCCTCGACCGCCCGCCAGGCCAGGCACAGATTGCAGGACATCACCGGCGCGCCGCTCCAGCCGATGGCATCGGCGATCGGCCGGAGCGTCGGCATGCCGGTGCCGAGCATGACGATGGCGTCGAGCGGCTGATCCTTGAGCGACTGCAGCGCCTGCGACGCGCTTCCACCGCCGAGGCTGTAGATCGGATGAAACGCGCTGCTCTCGTTGAACACGGTCGCGACGGCGGCCACCTCGTATCCGTGGCTCTGCCAGTAGGCGACGCTCGCCTTGTTCAGGTCATCGGGATAAGGCGAGACGAGACCAATCTTCTTTGCGTTGAGCACCGTCAGCGCATCGACCACCGCCAGCGCCGCGGTGATGAACGGATGCTTGTGCTGCTCGGCAATCGCGCGCGTAACCTTCGCCTCGCGCTCTCGGCCCGCCAGATACGACGCACCGGTGCAGGCTGCCGCCACCACGCCGACCGGGGCATTGGCGAACTGCTTCAGCGACGCGGCGTAATTTTCGAAGTAATCGACCAGCCGGTCGGTCATCGATGCCTTGCCGCTCATCAGCCGCGCGTTGATCATCGTAACGCCGCGCGGCCAGAGAATGCTGAACTCCGGCTCGACCGTGGTGTTGGCCTGCGGCGTCAGCATGCCGACGAGGCCACCCGATGCGTATTCCAGCGACATGGGCTCTACCGCTCGTCCGGCGCCTTCGCGCCGGAATCCTTCACCACCTGCCCAAGCCGCGCGATGTCGCGCGCCACGATCGCGCCGAGCTCGTCCGGCGTGGTCGGTATGACAAAGGCGACTTGCGGCAGCACCTTGTCGCGGACCTCGTCGCTTTGCAGCGCCTTGACGAACTCGGCGTTGAGCTTCCGCACGATGGCCGCGGGCGTTTTCGCCGGCGCGAACAAGCCGAACCACTGCTGCATCTGCACTTCGGGGAAACCCGCCTCCGTCATGGTCGGCAGATCCGGCAGGCGCGGATGCCGTTGTGTGCCGGCGATGGCGAGCAGCCGGAGCTTGCCGGTTTCCACATGCGGGCCGCTCGAAAGATAGGCGGCAAACAGCATGTCCACCCGTCCCGCGACGATGTCGGTCACCGCCGGCGCGATGCCGCGATAGGGCACGTGCACGAGATTGACGCCGGCGTGCTTGGCGAACAGCACGCCCAGCAGATGCCCGCCGGTGCCGACACCCTGCGAGGCGTAGCTCAGGCCCTCGGGCTTGGTCTTGGAATAGGCCATCAGCTCGGCCGGCGTTTTCGCCGGGCTCGCGACCGGCACAGTGAGAATGTTGTTGAACGAGATCAGGCCCGTGATCGGCGTGAAGTCCTTCACCGGATCGAACTTGAGGTCGCTATAGAGCGTGGCGTTGATCGCGTGCGTGCCGGTGTGACCCATCATCAGGAGATAGCCGTCCGGCTGCGCGTTCTTGATCGCCATCGCCGCGACGTTGCCGGCCGCGCCGGCGCGATTCTCGATGATGATCGGCTGCTTCAGCGCTTCCGCCACCTTGCTCGCCACCAGCCGCATGACGATGTCGGAGCTGCCGCCCGCCGGGAACGGCACCAGGATGGTGATCGGGCGGGTCGGATAATCGTCCGCAAGCGCGGATGTCGAACCGACAGTTGCAGCAATCACCGCGCCAATCATCGCGGCGGCAAAGGCCCGTACCACGTGCATTGAGCTAAGCTTCATCACCTTCCCTCTATAGCAGGTCGTCGCCGGGACGCTCCGGCGTCATTCCGGGGCGCGCCCGAAGCGCGTTCACGCGCCTCTTCAACGCGCTATGGGCACGAACCCGGAATCCAGAGCCGTAACGGCAGTTGCTGTTTCGCCCTGGATTCCGGGCCCGGCGCTTCGCGCCGTCCCGGAATGACGCCGGTGGCAATTCCACGGCACCGCATACTTCACAAGCATATCCTATGCCGTTGCGGCGGCGCGCCGCAGGCCGTCGACCATCGACGATTTCAGCAGATAGGCCTTGAGCTTCGCGGGATCATCGATGGTCTTTTGCAGGTCCTCGAGCAGCGCCCGCCGCCGCGCCGGATCGCGCTCCTGCATCCGCGTCCGGTTGCGGTGCGCCTGCTGGATGATCTCCTCCTCGGCGATCGGCCGGCGCTGCCGCTCGTAGCGGTCGAGCAGGCTGTCGTCCGCGCCCTCCTGAAGCACGGCAATCAGCTTCTCGGTGAGGCTGAAGGCATCGTGGATGCCGCCGTTCATGCCCATGCCGCCGGACGGGCTGTTGAGATGCGCGGCGTCGCCGGCGAGCAGCACGCGGCCCTTGCGATAGGTCGAAGCGAGCCGCTTGTGGATGCGGTAGGGCCGCGTCTCCAGCACCTCGATCCGGCCGGCATCGGGAACGATGTCGTGCAGCAAATCCTGCTGCGCCTCGTCCTTCAGCGCCTGCTCGGTGGTCTGTCCGTCGCGGGCATAGAGGCTGACGCGCCAGACGCCAGGGAGCCGCAGCAGGCTGAACGTGCCGTCCGGCTTCCAGCAATAGGAAACGTTGGAGAGCCCTTCGAGCTTCTCGTGGAACGGATAGAGCGTGGTCGCAAGGATCGTGGTCTCGGGATAGATGTCGCCGGACAATTCCACGCCGATCGCGCGCCGCACCGCGCTGCGCGCGCCGTCGGCACCGATCACATAGTCCGCGGTCCATTGCTGTTCGCCGGCGAGCACCGTCACGCTGTCCGCCGATTGCTCGAGTCCGGTCACCGCGGCGCCAAAGCGCACATCGACACTCGGGAGCTTCTGCACCGCATCGAGCACGAACTGACAGTACTTCGCCTGCTCGCATTGCAGCCGGTACGGATGGTCGCTCTCGTCCTTCAGCACCGAAAGATCGAACACCGCGCGGTCGCCCGACGGATGCAGCCGGATCTGCCAGGTCGGACAGATCAGTCCCGCTTCCAGCATCCGCGCGGTGATGCCGAACGGCGCCATCATGTCGAGCGTCGGCGGATGGAAGGTCGAGGCGCGAAGCTCCTCGGAGATCGCGTCCTCCGCCTCCAGCACGGTGACGGGAATGCCTTTGCTGCCGAGCAGCAACGCCGCGGTGAGCCCCACCGGCCCTGCGCCGGCAATCAGAACCTTCATTTCGTTACTCATGCGCCGGCAGCCGGCGTGGCCCAAGGCCGCTTCGTTTTGTCGCTCGCCTTGAACGAGGCGATGCGGTCGCGATAGCTCTCGGTCAGCGCGATATCGTCCCAGCCGTTGAGCAGCCGCATGCGCCGCACCGGGTCGATGGTGAAGTTATAGGTCTTGTTGCCGCAGACGATGGTCTGTTGCTCGAGGTCGACCGTGACGGCCAAGTCCGGCGTCCGGCCGAGCGCCTCCGTGATGTCTGCCGCTTCCTCGTCGGTGACGATCGCCGTCACCAGCCCGTTCTGCACCGCGTTGCCCGAGAAGATGTCGCCAAATGACGGAGCGATCACGCAGCGCACGCCATAGTCATAGAGCGCGTAGACCGCGGCCTCGCGCGAGGAGCCGCAGCCGAAGTTGCGCGCGCCGACGACGATCTTGGCGTTGCGCCAGGCCGGCTTGTTGATCGGGAAGTCCGGCTTCTCGTTGCCCTCGGCATCGAAGCGCAGGTCCTGGAACAGAACCTTGCCGATGCCCATGGCGCGCGTCCATTTCAGATAGCGCGCCGGCAGGATCTGGTCGGTGTTCAGGTTGGCCTGATTGATCGGGCAGGCAGTGCCGGTGAGCTTGGTAAACTTGTCCATCATCTTGCTCCGCCGTCATTCCGGGGCGCTCGCGAAGCGAGCGAGCCCGGAATCCAGTTCCGAAAAAAAACATGCTTGTCTGGATTCCGGGCTCGCGCCTTCGGCGCGCCCCGGAATGACCGTGGAGAGAGACTCGTCATCATCACGAAACCTTGCGGCCCGCGAGCATCGGCCGCACGTCGGCGAGATGGCCGGTGACTGCGGCGGCCGCGACCATCGCCGGCGACATCAGATGCGTGCGCGCGCCGGGCCCTTGGCGTCCGCGGAAATTGCGGTTGGTGGTCGAGGCGCAACGCTCGCCCGGCGCGACGATGTCGCCGTTGATGCCGACGCACATCGAGCAGCCGGACTCGCCCCATTCGAGGCCGGCGTCGCGGAAGATGCGATCGAGGCCCTCCTGCTCCGCCTGCTGCTTGACGAGCGTGGAGCCCGCCGAGACCAGGCCCGGCACCTTGCTGGTGCGTCCGGCGAGCACCGCCGCAGCAGCCCGCAGGTCCTCGATCCGCGAGTTGGTGCAGGAGCCGATGAACACGCGGTCGACCGCGATGTCCGTGAGCTTCCGGCCCGCCGGCAAACCCATATAGTCCAACGCGCCGCGCAGATACCTGGCGCGCTCATCGTCCGCCTCGCGCGCCGGATCGGGCACGCTGCCGTCGATCGGCAGCGCATCCTCGGGGCTCGTGCCCCAGGTGACGATCGGCGCGATGGCTTGCGCGTCGAGCGTCACGTCTTTGTCGAACGACGCGCCCGCATCGGTCTTCATCGCCGACCATGTTTCGACCGCGCGGTCGAAGTCCGCGCTCTTCGGCGCGTAGGGCCGGCCCTTCAGATAGGCGAAGGTGGTCGCGTCCGGCGCGACGATGCCGCAGCGCGCGCCGGCCTCGATCGACATGTTGCAGAGTGTCAGCCGCCCCTCGATCGACAGCGCGCGGATCGCCGAGCCCGCGTATTCGAGCGCGCCGCCGGTCGCGCCGTCCGCGCCGATTTTCGCGATGATCGCCAGCACGATGTCCTTGCCGGAAATGCCCGGCGCTGCCGTGCCGTCCACCGTCACGCGCATCAGCTTCGGCTTCTTCTGCCAGATGGTCTGCGTCATCAGCACATGCGCCACCTCGGACGCGCCGATGCCGAACGCGTAGGCGCCAAGCGCACCGTGCGTCGAGGTGTGGCTGTCGCCGCAGACGACGGTCAGGCCCGGCAGCGTCAGCCCCTGCTCCGGTCCGACCACATGGACGATGCCCTGGCGCGGATCGTCGAGGCCGAACAGCCTGACATTGTGCTTCGCGGTGTTCTCCTCGACCTGCCGGATCATCCGGGCAAGCTCGGGATTGGCGATGGTCTTGCGCGAGCCGCGGGTCGGCACGTAGTGGTCGGCGACGCCGAAGGTGAGCCCGGGCTCGGCCACCCCCACGCCGCGCTCGGCAAGCTTGCCGAAGGCGTGAAACGAGCCCTCGTGGACGTAGTGGCGGTCGATCCAAAGCAGGGATTCGCCGTCCTCGCGGCGCACAATTTCGTGCGCGGCCCAGAGCTTGTCGACGAGGGTTTGCGGTTGGCTCATTCGCTGCCGGCGGCCGGTTTTCGTTGTTCCACGCCATTTTGTATGATAAGTAATACCAAGTAAAGCAAGCCGGGATCGCCGGGGGCGGCATGGCCGAGGGACTGAGCGAAGGCAAATCGCGGCGGGTCTACCTGGTGCTGCGCGACCGCATTCTCAGCAATGCCCTGGCGCCGGGAGCGCGGCTTCCCAACGAGAACGAACTGGCGCGGTTTCACCGCGTGTCGCGCGTCACGGTCCGGCGCGCGCTGGCCGAGCTCGAACGCGAGAAGCTGATCGAGCGGCGGCGCAGCGCCGGCACGCGGGTCATCTACCAGCCCGCATCCAAGCCGATGACGGCGGACATCGGCGGCGTGCTCGCCAATCTCGCCGAGATGGGCGAGCGCACGTCCAGCGAATTGCGATCGTTCGGCTACGTTCCCGCGCCCGGCCCGGTGGCCGAGGCGCTGGGAATCGAGCCCGGCCAGCGCGTGCAGCGCACGGTCCGCGTCCGGTCGGTCAAGGGCAAGCCGTTTTCCTACCTGACGGCCCATGTGCCCGAGCATATCGGCGCGACCTATTCCAAGGACGAGCTCGCCAGCCAGCCGCTGCTCGCCTTGCTGGAGCGCTCGGGCGCGCGGATCGAGCGGGCGTCGCAGCGCATCAGCGCCGCGCTGGCCATGCCGGACACCGCCCGCGCGCTGAAGGTCCGCGTCGGCTCTCCGCTGATCGAGCTGGTCCGGATCGTGTTCGACCGCAACGGCCGCGGCGTCGAATTGCTGCATGCGCTTTACCGGCCGGATCGCTACAATTTTGAAATGGATCTCGTCCGGTCCGGCGAAGCGGATGCCCGAACCTGGGCGCCGGACGCCCGGATCGAAGCCCGCCGGAAGCGCGCAGGCAAACCGGCGGTCGCAACCAATGGGAGGAGCGCGTCATGACACAAGACCGCAAGACATTGAGCCGTCGCCGGTTCCTGCAAACGACAGCGCTCGGCGCTGCCGCGGGCGCCGGCGTGCTGAACGCACCGGCGGTGCTGCGCGCGCAGGGCGCGCCGGTGAAGGTCGGCATCCTGCATCCGGTGTCGGGCGCGCTCTCCTACTCGGGCCAGCAGGGCCGGATCGGCGCGCAGCTTGCGGTCGAGGAGATCAATGCGGCCGGCGGCATCAAGTCGCTCGGCGGCGCAAAGATCGAGGCCGTGCTGGGCGACGCACAGTCGACCCCCGACGGCGGCAACGCCGAGGTCGAGAAGATGAACGCGGCGGGTGTCGCCGCCATCGTCGGCGGCTACGCCAGCGGCATCTGCCTCGCCGCGAGCCAGACCGCGGCGCGCTATGACCTGCCCTACATCGTCGATGTCGGCGTGGTCGACAGCATCGTCACCCGCGGCCTGAAGAACACCTTCCGCTTCGGGCCGGGCTTCGGCGTGATCGCCAAGACCGCGATCGACAACCTCGTGGCGATCAACGAGCAGGCCGGCAAGCGGGCGAGCACGGTGATGATCGTGCACGAGGACTCGGCGTTCGGCGCGGGCCTCGCCAAGCTCCTGAACACCCAGCTCCCGGAGCGCGGCTTCAAGCTGCTCGAAACCATCTCGCACCCGACCCCGACCCGCGACTTCAACAACGTCGCGCTGAAGATCCGCGCCAACAACCCGGACATCGTCATTCCGGCGAACTACTACAACGAATATGTGCTGCTCGCGCGCACCATGCAGCAGCAGAAGATCCGGCCGAAGGGCATCTACTCCGTGCTCGGCGGCGCTGCCTCGTCCTACAAGTTCGTCAAGGAATTCCCTGAGGCCGCGCAGTACATCATGGACTGCAATCACTGGTTCGATCCGAAGAACCCGAAGGCGCTGGCACTGAAAAAGAAGATCGAGGACCGGAACGAGTTCTACACCTACGAAGTCTACATGAACTATTCCTGCGTGCTGCTGCTGGCCGACGCGCTCGAGCGCGCCGGGAGCGCCGATCGCGCCAAGATCATCGCGGCGCTCGAAAGCTCGACCTTCGCCGGCCACACCATGCCTTACGGTCCGACCAAGTTCGTCAAAGGCCAGAACCAGGGCGCCGCGCCGGTGAACACGCAAGTGCTCAACAAGGACATCCAGGTGATCCTGCCGGCGCAATTCGCATCGGCGAAGGCGGTGTTCCCGATGCCGCCGGCCTGACCGGACCGTGCTGTCATCGGTCATCCTCGTTCCCGCGGTGCTCAACGGGTTGATGACCGGCGCGGTCTACGCGCTGGTCGCACTCGGGCTGACGCTGATCTACGGCGTCCTGCACATCATCAATTTCGCGCACGGTGCGCTGCTGACGGCCGCGATGTTCGCGGCGTTCTTCGCGCACAAGACGCTGGGATTGGACCCCTACATCGCCGCTGTCGGCCTGACGCCCTTGTTCTTCTTCGTCGGCTACGGCCTGCAGCGCTACGTCATTGGTCCCGCGGCTCATGGCGAGGACCGCAACATCCTGCTCGTAACACTCGGGCTCGCGGTCGTGATCGAAAACGCGCTGCTCTATGCGTTTCGTGCCGACACGCGCACGATCAACCTGCCTTATGCGTTCGAGGTGGTGGAAGTCGGCACCGCGTTTCTTGCGGTTCCGCGCGTCATCGCGTTCACCACAGTGATCGGCGTCGCGCTGCTGCTGTGGCTGCTGATGCGCTTCACCCGCACCGGCAAGGCGATCCGGGCCGTGGCTAAAGAGAAGCTCGGCGCGGAGCTCGCCGGCATCGACGTGGCGCACATCTATGCGGTGACATTCGGCATCGGCACCGCCTGCCTTGCGATTGCCGCGTGCCTGCTGCTGCCGACCTACTACGTCAACCCGCAGGCCGGAAACGCCTTTGTCCTCGTCGCCTTCACCGTCGTCGTGCTCGGCGGCATGGGATCGGTCGCGGGCGCGCTCATTGGCGGGCTGTTCATCGGCGTGGTGGAAAGCCTGTCCGGCCTCTACCTCGGCGAGTCGCTCGGCCAGATCGGCATCTTCGTCATGTTCATCCTGGTTCTGCTGCTGCGGCCGAGCGGCCTGTTCGGGGCGCGGGCATGAAGGGGACCTCGCCGATCCTGGTGGTGCTTGCATTGCTGGCGCTCGTTCCGGTGCTCACCACCAGCAATGTCGTGCTGAACTTCCTGGTGGCCGTGCTGCTGATCGCGCTGGTCGGTCAGGGCTGGAACCTGCTCGGCGGCTATGGCGGGCAGTATTCGTTCGGCCACGCCGCGTTCTTCGGCACCGGCGCTTACGCCACCGCGATCCTGCAGATGCGCTATGGCGTCAACGCCTGGATCGGCTTTGCCATTGCCATCGCCGCGGGCGCGCTGGTCGGCGCGATCATCGGCGCGCTGAGCTTTCGCTCCGGGCTCAGGGGCTCCTACTTCGCGCTGGTGACGCTCGCTTTCGCCGAGGTGTTGCGCATCATCGCCAGCGTGGCGCCCATTACGGGGGCAGGCGTCGGCACGCTGATCAAGCTCGACCTGCGCCCCGAGGCGTTCCAGTTCCAGAGCCGCGTGCCGTTCTACTTCATCGCGCTGGCGCTGGTCGCGGCATCGCTGATCATCGTGCGCCTGATCGAGGACAGCCGCTTCGGGGCCTATCTCGTCGCGGTGCGCGAGAACGAGGACGCGGCCAAGGCGCTCGGCGTCGACGTCAACCGCGTGAAGCTTGCGGCGATGACGGTGTCCGCCGCGATCACCGCCGCGGCCGGCGGCTTCTACGCGCAGTATTACCTCTTCATCGACTCCGGCATCGCCTACGGGCCGTGGATCTCGGTCGAGGCGCTGCTCGCGCCGATCATCGGCGGCGTCGGCACGGTGTTCGGGCCGCTCTTGGGCGCGCTGGTGGTGAAGACGCTGGGCGAGGCAGCCAAGCTTCTGACCGGCGACGCGCCGGGCCTCGATCTCGTCATTTATGGCGGCGTGCTGGTCCTCGTCGTCGCGTTCGCGCCGCGCGGCATCGCCGGATTGCCGGACGGCCTGCGCCACCTGTGGCAGCGGGCCCGCGAGATGGCCTCGGGGCACGGCCATGGCTGAGCCGCTGCTTCGCGTCGACAGCGTGTCGAAGCGCTTCGGCGGCCTGCTCGCCGTCGACAATGCCTCGTTCACCGCGGAAGCGGGCCGCATCACCGCGCTGATCGGGCCGAACGGCGCGGGCAAGACCACGCTGTTCTCGGTCGTCTCCGGCTTCCTGCCGCCGACCACGGGCCGCATCCACTACGACGGGGCCGACATCACCGGCCAGCCGCCGCACACGCTGGCGCGGCGCGGCATCGCCCGCACCTTCCAGATCGTCCAGCCGTTTGCAGGCCTTTCGGTGCGCGAGAACATCGCGGTCGGCTCGCATCTCTATCGTCCGGCGCGCGCCGACGCGCTCGCCGCCGCGGCGAAAATCGCCGCCGCGGTCGATCTCGGCGCGCTGATCGACCGGCCGGCCGCGGCGCTCACCGTCGCCGGGCGAAAGCGGCTCGAGCTTGCCCGCGCGCTTGCGATCGAGCCGCGGCTGCTCCTTCTCGACGAGGTGCTGGCCGGGCTCAACCCGTCCGAGGTGCGCGACATGGTGCCGGTGATCCGCGCCATCGCCAACCGCGGCGTCACCATCGTCATGATCGAGCACATCATGCAGGCGGTGATGAGCCTCGCCGAGCACGTGTTCGTGCTGTCCGAGGGGCGCATCATCGCCGAGGGCATGCCGCAGGCGATCGCCGCCGATCCGCGCGTCGTCGAAGCCTATCTCGGCCACGGGGCCGCGCAGCGCATGACTGCCGGAGCCAGTCATGGCTGAGCCGCTGCTCACGGTTTCGGACCTGCACACCGG
Source organism: Xanthobacteraceae bacterium (assembly GCA_019746355.1). Next base: position 101,204 of record JAIESC010000082.1, read on the forward strand.
CTACGGCGCAACCGAGATCCTGCGCGGCGTCGACCTCGTGGTGCATGCCGGCGAGATCGTCGCGGTGCTCGGCTCGAACGGGGCCGGCAAATCGACGCTCAACCGCACCATCTCCGGCGTGGTGCGCCCCTGGCAGGGCGCGATCCGCTTTGCCGGCATTCCGATCGACAGCGTGCGCCCCGCCGAGATCGTGGCACGCGGCCTCATTCATGTGCCCGAGGGCCGGCGCATCTTTCCGAACATGAGCGTGCGGGAAAATCTCGATCTTGGTGCCTATCGCCGTGCCGGCAACCACAAGCGCGACAACCGCAGCAAGGTGTTCGAAATCTTCCCGCGGCTCGCCGAGCGGCAGCGCCAGAGCGCCGGCACGCTCTCGGGCGGCGAGCAGCAGATGCTGGCAATCGGGAGGGGACTGATGGCCGAGCCGCGGCTGCTCATCCTCGACGAGCCGTCGCTCGGGCTGTCGCCGCTGCTGGTCGAGGAGCTGTTCGAGCTGATCAAGCGGATCAACGCCGAAGGCATCGCACTCCTTCTGGTGGAACAGAACGTGGTGCAGAGCCTGGAGGTGGCGCGTCGCGCTTATATCCTCGACAACGGCAAGTTCGTGCTACAGGGAAGCGCCGCGGAGATCCGCGACGACCCGGAACTCAAGCGTGCCTATCTCGGAATGTGATCATGAGTGATACCCCAACGCTCCGCTCCCGCCTTGCGCAAAAGCCCATCGTGGTGGCGCCCGGCGTCTACGACCCGTTCACCGCGCTGGTCGCCGAGCAGGCGGGCTTCGGCACGCTTTATGTCTCGGGCGCGGCGATTGCCTACACCAGACTCGGGCGGCCCGACATCGGCCTCGTCAGCATGACCGAGGTGACCGAGACGCTGGCGCTGATCCGCGACCGCGTTTCCGCGCACCTGATCGTCGACGGCGACACCGGCTACGGCAATGCGCTGAACGTGCATCGCACCATCCGCGAGTTCGAGCGCGCGGGCGCCAATGCGGTCCAGCTCGAGGACCAGGATTTTCCCAAGCGCTGCGGCCATCTCGACGGCAAGGCGCTCATTCCGGCGCAGGAGATGGCAGGAAAAATCCGCGCCGCGGTCGATGCGCGGCGCTCGCGCGAGACGCTGATCGTCGCGCGCACCGACGCGGTGGCGGTCGAAGGCTTTGAGCGCGCGATCGAGCGCGCGGCGATGTATCGCGACGCCGGTGCCGACATGCTGTTCGTCGAAGCGCCGAAGACCCGCGACGATCTCGCCCGCATTGTCACCTCACTCGGCAGCAAGGTGCCGATGATGGCGAACATGGTCGAAGGCGGCAAGACCGAGCTGATGAACGCGTCCGAGCTGGAAGCGATCGGCTTTAACCTCGTCATTTTCCCGGGCGGTATCGCCCGCGCGGTCGCCTGCACGGCGATGGACTACTACAATTCGCTCGCCAAGCACGGCAGCAACGAGCCGTTCCGCAACCGCATGCTGGATTTCTCGGGCATCAACGCGCTGATCGGCACGGCCGACATGCTCGCGCTCGGCAAGAGGTATGAGACGGATGCGCCGACGTCCGAGAATAAATCCAGGACGGATTCCGTTTGAACCGAGTTGTACCAAACTCTCCCGCGGTCATTCCGGGGCGCGCCGAAGGCGCGAGCCCGGAATCCAGAACAACAGGGAATCCCGCCGTTACTGGATTCCGGGCCCGCCGCTTCGCGGCGCCCCGGAATGACCGGGGGAGAGTTCTGATGACCGCGGGAGGGATTTGATGACCACCCTCGATCCCGTCACGCTCGCCGTCCTCAACGGCCGCCTGGTGCAGGTGGCCGACGAGATGGACGCGACGCTCTACCGCTCGGCGTTCAACCCGATCATCGCCGAGGCGCACGACGCCTGCCACGGGCTTTATCACGCCGAGACCGGCGCGACGCTGGTGCAGGGCACGTCGGGCCTGCCGATTTTCGTCGGCGCGATGGCGTTCGCGGTGAAGGCGGTGATCGACAAGGTTAAGCGCGACGGCGGGCTCGAGCCGGGCGACACCTATATCTTCAACGATCCGTACGACGGCGGCACCCATCTCAACGACTTCCGGCTGGTGCGGCCGCTGATGCGCTCCGGCAAGGTGTTCGTCTGGCTTGCGTCCGTGGGCCACTGGCTCGACGTCGGCGGCAACGTCCCCGGCAACTTCAACGCCAAGGCGACGGAGAGCTTCCAGGAGGGCTTCCGCGTGCCGCCGGTGAAGCTCGTGCGCTCCGGCGTGCTGCAGCAGGACGTGATCGACATTCTCGCCGCGAACTCGCGGGTGCCGCAGTCGAACTGGGGCGATCTCAACGGCCAGCTCAACGCGCTCGATCTCGGCGAAAAGCGCCTGCATGCGCTGCTCGACGAATACGGCGACGACACGATCATGGCGGCGATGGCGCAGCTCAGCGCCCGCGCCGAGGCGCTGATGCGCGCCAACATCGCGGCGCTGCCGGACGGCACCTACTCCTACGACGACTTCCTCGACAACGACGGCGTCACCGACGCCCCGCTGCGCATCGCGCTCGACCTGACGATCGCCGGCGACCGCATGGTGCTGGATTTTTCGCGCTCGGCCCCGCCGTGCGACGGCCCGCTCAACATCGCGCGCTCGACCACGGTGGCCTGCTGCTATGTGGCGCTGAAGCACCTGTTCACCGACGTGCCGGCCAACGCCGGCTGCCTCGCGCCGATCGAGTTCGTCATTCCCGACGCGACGTTGCTGGGCGTGAAGGCGCCGAAGCCGGTGGGCGGCTACACCGAGACCATCCTGCGGGTGATCGACACGATCTTCGCGGCGTTCGCGCAGGCCGCGCCGGAGCGCGCCAACGGCAGTCCGTTTGCCACGATCAACGCGCTGTCGCTCGCCGGCTGGCGCGAGCACGGCCGGCGCTGGGTGATGTTCTGCTTCTTCGGCGGCGGGCTCGGGGGCAATCCGGAGGGTGACGGGCTCAATCATGGGAACAACCCGATCTCGACCGCGACCATTCCGCCGGTCGAGATTCTGGAGTCGCTTTATCCGGTGATGTTCACGCAGTGGGCGCTGCGGCCGGACTCCGGCGGCCCGGGCGCGCATCGCGGCGGGCTTGGCGCGATCTATGAGGTCGAGGCGCTGGCGGAGGGTGGTGCGGAGGTGTTTCTGCTGGGCGAGCGGGGGAAGTATCCGCCGTTCGGCGTGAACGGTGGTGGCAAGGCTGCGCTGAACCGCTTTGTCTATGACACCGACGCGGGCGAAGCCTCGCCGCCGCTCGTGTCGAAGGTGACCGACATCAAGATCAGACGGGGCAAGAGAGCGCGGCTGGAAACGCCGGGCGGTGGCGGGTTCGGCGATCCGGCGAGCCGCGATCCGGCACGCGTCGCCCGCGATGTGCGGCTGGGTTACGTGTCGCGCGATGCGGCGATGGCGCAATACAAGGTGGCGCTGCGGGCCGACGGCTCGGTCGACGCGGATGCCACGACAAAGGCGCGCAGCGGAGCATGAGAGACGTCCAGCGAGGCGCAGCTCGGGTGGTGTGCTCCCTCCCCCTGAAAGGGGAAGGGTCGGGGTGGGGGTCCGTTTGTGCGCATGACCGGGCCACACGCGAGGCGCTTTATTCATTGAATTCCTTTGCCGCGAATCATGCATTCACGCGCGCCTTCGACGCGCTGGGGCTAGCCGCTTCGGGACCTTCGATTTCGTACGCAAAGGGACCCCCACCCCTACCCTCCCCCTTTCAGGGGCAGGGAGCGCACCGCCCGAGCGGCACCGAATGCGATAGGCAGCAACATTCATGAGCACGCGCGGCGTCATTGTCGGGGTCGATGTCGGCGGCACGTTCACCGACCTGTTCCTGCTCGATGCGGGGAGCGGCACGTTCCGCACGGCGAAGGTGCCGTCGCGGCGTGGTGACGAGGCGCTGGGGTTTCTCAATGGACTGAGTGCGTTGGGTGGCGCAGCGGGGATGCAGTCGATCGTGCATGGCACGACGGTTGGGACCAATACGCTGTTGGAGCGGCGCGGGCCGAAGATCGGCGTGATTGCGACGCGCGGGTTTCGCGACACGCTGGAGATGCGGCGGCGTGATCGGCGCAGGACGTGGGGGCTGTGGGGCGATTTCGTGCCGATCGCCGATCGGGACATGCGGGTGGAGGTGAACGAGCGGACGTTGGCGGATGGGACGGTTCGCACGGTGCTCAACCCCGACGAAGTGCGACAGGCGGCGAAGGCGTTGCTGGAAAGAGGCGCGACGGCGCTCGCGATCACGTTCATCAATGCTTATGCGAATGCGGAGAACGAAAAGAGCGCGCTGAAAGCGGCGCGCGAGGTGTGGCCGAATGACTTTGTTACCGCGTCGCACGAGGTACTCTCCGAGATCCGCGAGTTCGAGCGCTCCTCGACCGCGGCGCTGAACGCTTATCTGCAGCCGGTGGTGGCGAGCTATCTCGGCAAGCTCGATGCCGCGCTCGCGCAGCAGAGCTTTCCGGGCAAGCTGCACATCGTGCAGTCGAACGGCGGCATCATGTCGACCGCGACGGCGCGCAAGCTGCCGGTGCGGACCGCGCTGTCGGGGCCGGCCGCGGGCGTGGTGGCCGGCACCGCGATTGCGAAGGCGGCGGGCTACGACAACGTCATCACCTGCGACCTCGGCGGCACCTCGTTCGACGTGTCGGTGATCGCCGGCGGCAAGGCCGCGGTCGCGGCGCAGACCACGGTGGATTTCGGCCTGGTGATCCGCACGCCGATGATCGAGATCACCACGATCGGCGCGGGCGGCGGCTCGATCGCGTCGGTGGACCGCGGCGGGCTGCTGCAGGTCGGGCCGGAAAGCGCGGGCTCGGTGCCGGGGCCCGTTTGTTATGGCGCGGGCAACACGCGGCCGACGCTGACCGATGCGCAGGTTGTGCTCGGGCGGATCAATGCGCAGCGCCCGCTCGGCGGCGAGTTGAAGTCGCTCGATGTCGAAGCGGCGCGGCGCGCGATTGCCATGCATGTCGGCGAGCCGCTGAAGCTTTCCGTCGACGACGCGGCGGCGGCGATCGTGCGCGTCGCCGAGGCGCGGATGGCCGGTGCCATTCGCCTTGTTTCGATCGAGCGCGGGCATGATCCGGCGCGGTTCGTCGCCATGCCGTTCGGCGGCGGCGGCGCGCTGCATGCCGGCGCGCTCATTCGCGAGATCGGGCTGAAGGCCGCGCTGGTGCCGCGCTTTCCCGGCATCACCTCGGCGCTCGGCTGCGTGCTGGCGGACCTGCGCCACGACACGGTGCAGACGCTCAACGTGATGCTGGAAGGGCTCGACGCCGCGGCGCTCACGAAGCGCATGCAGGCAGCGGGCCGCGACGCCGCGGCGGTGATCGCGGCCGCCGGCGTTCCGGTCGAGCGGACCGACGTCATTTACGAGCTCGACATGCACTATCTCGGCCAGACCCATACGGTGCCGGTGACGCTGCCGGTCGCCAGGGGTGCGGACGAGCGCGCGGACGACCTCGGCGTGAGCGAAGCGATGATCCGCGCGGCGTTCGAGGCGGCGTATCTTTCGTCGTTCAGCCGGCTGCTGCCCGGCCTCGCGACGCGGATCGTGTCGCTGCGGGTCGCGGCGATCGGCCGGCGGCCGGGCTTCGACTTTCAGGTGTTCACGCCCGACCGTTCGGCCTCGCTGGACAGTGCGAAGCGCGGCACCCGGCGCGTCTGGTTCACGGGCGGCTTCCGCGACACCGCGATCTGGTCGCGGCTCGAGCTTCCCGCCGATGCGCGGATCGAGGGCCCGGCGATCCTCGAGCAGCCCGACGCCACCACGGTGATCGAGCCGGGGCTTGCCGGCCGCATCGACGCCCTCGGCAACCTGATCGTGGAGCGCGCCTGATGAAGCCTGCCACCAGCGCACTCATTCTCGGCGACCTGCAGAACGACTTCCTGCATCCCGACGGCGCGTACGGCCGCGCCAAGCAGAGCCATCCTTCGATCGCAGCATTGCCCGGCAAGCTCGCGCCGCTCGTTGGTGCCGCGCGCGAACGCGGCGTGCTGACGGTCGCGACGCTGTTCACGCTGGTGCCCGGCCGCGGCGGTGAGCCGATCATCTCGCCGCATCTGAAGGCGCTGCGGCCGTTCCTCAAGAAGGGCGACTTCGCGCCGGGCTCCTTCGGCCAGCAGCTGGTCGATGCGCTGGCGCCGGCCGACGTGCATGTCGAGAAGATCGCCTATTCGGCGTTTCACGCCTCGCGGCTCGAATGGGTGCTGAAGAAGTGCGGCGTCGAGCAGCTCTATTTCACCGGCATCGTCACCAACGGCGGCGTCGCCTCGACGGTGCGCGACGCGCATGTGCGCGAGTTCGAATGCACGGTGATCGAGGACGGCTGCGCGGCGTTCGGCGAGGAGATCCACCGCGCCGCGATCGAGGGCCTGAAGCCGGTGGCGAAGATGACGACGATTGCCGAGCTGCTGCGGACGCTGACCGCTCGCTAACGGGTTCCTGAAATGGCCCAGGGCGTCATTCCGGGGCGCGCCGAAGGCGCGAACCCGGAATCCAGTTTCAAAGGGACTCCTCCTGAACTGGATTCCGGGCCCGCCGCTTCGCGGCGTCCCGGAATGACCGCGGGAGATACGCGTCGTTAACCTGGTTTCGGCTCTGACTGTCTGAACAACACGATGGCAACGGGCTTCACCAAGGCGATCCTTGCGCGAGGCATGAGCCTCGCCTCCCGCACCCGGCTGGTGTTTCTGGTGACGGCGCTCACGCTGCTGGCCGAGCCGATTCTGCCGAACCGGTCGTGGTTCGTCCCCTCGCTGGAGTGGTCGCTGTGGGACAGCCTTCGCTCCGGCATTGCCGCGGAGCCGTATCTGGTGCCCGGCGTCACGGGCCTTGCGACGATCCTCAACATCGGCTTTGCGTGCTGGTTCACCCAATCGGCTTTCAAGGTTCACCACGCAGCGGCAACCGCCGACCGGCCGCCGTTTGCTGTATTCGCGCTGCGGTTTTCCGCCGCCCTCGTTCCGTTGCTGGTGATCTGTGTTGCGGCGGGCGCGCTGCTGCTGCTCGTCGCGTCCGCGCTGTTCGTTGTTTCGCCGCTGGCCGAAAAGGTCGTGGTGCTGACGATCGCCGTGCTCGCCGCGCCGGCCTTCGCGGTCGTATATTCGTTCCTGCTGTATTGGTCGTATCTGACGAAATCGCTCGCCGAGCTGCTCGCCGCGGCGTTGCGATCGCTGAAAATCCACGGCCGCGCCGCGTACGGGATTTTTGCCCTGACCGTCGGCTTTCGGCTGCTGGGCCTGGTGGGGTGGTACGCGGCGTTGTCCGCGCCGGTCGCCACCCCTCTGCGGCTGCTTGCGGCTTCGCTCATCATGAGCAGCGTCATCATGTTCATTCGCGGCGTCAGGTTCGAGTTTCTGTATGTCCGCGAGACGCAGCCGCCAACGTAGCTGCGGCCGGGGCACGGCATGAGCAGGCGCGGCAATCCCAAGTTGTGAAGGCAAACCTCGTCGTGGCAATCCATCGATCCGGGCGTTTCGCTGCGTTGTAACAACAACGGTTTCAGGTGGGTTTGTTCTGCCAACCTGCTATCGATGGTTGCGGCAGGCGTAGGTGGGCAAAGCCGCCAACGGGTCCGCGCAAAGCGCGGCCCCGTTGGCGCCTTGGCCCACTCCACGGCGCTGCGCGAGTCGCAAGGGCGTGCGTCCGTAACTGATTCACGTTTCAAACAGCCCGGCGAACGTGCGTCAGCGCTCCGGGAAATCATCGGCACCCGGCCGCCGTCCGTCCTGTCCGCCTCGAAAAGTCCCGGATAATCGCCCGCCCGAATACGCTTCGGGCCAGGGGCAGGCAGACTAACCCTCCGGCAGTCCTGCTCTTCGCCAGGCCTCCGCCATGGGGGCAAAGACCTTCGGCTCGATGTCCACCGTGACGGCGAACCGCCGCACGGTGAAGGTCGGCGACGCGCCGCATCACGGCAAGATGATGGACCTGCTGATGCTGACGGTGACCGGCGGCATGGAGCGAACAGTTGACCAGTTCGAATCACTGGTCGCCGCCGCCGGTTTCAAGTTTATGCGGGTCATTCCGACGGCGACGCATCAAAGTATCGTCGAAGCCGCACCGGCGCAGGAGCGGGATTTCGCTGTCTGAGGGTCGCGCAGGCGCTGGACGGTGATTTTCCCTCAAGCCGAGCGCGCCGCGCGTCCACCGACGGCTTCGGTGATCGCCTGCTCCAGCGCATCGAGCTGGTAGGGCTTCAGCAGGATCGAGAAGCCCTCGACCGCCGCCTTCTGCGCCGCATTGCTGTAGCCGGTCGCCAGCAGAACGGTGAGCGACGGATGCCGGGCGCGCAGCGTGCGCGCGAGCTCCACGCCGTCCATGCCGCCGGGCATCACGATATCGGTGAACACCAGATCGAACGTCTCGCCCGACGCCAACAGCTCCAGGGCCGGCTCCGCGGCGCCCACGTGCCTGACCGTGCAGCCGATGCTCTCGAGCATGGCGGCGGCGGCCTCGGCCACGTCGCTGTTGTCCTCCACCAGCAGCACCTTGCTGCCGGGCTTGAGCCGCGCTTCGCCGGCCGCGCTTTCGGCGGTGCGCTGCTCGGCGCGCTGCAGGAACAGCGTGACCGTCGTGCCGCTGCCGTGGGCGCTTGCGATCGTCACCGCGCCGCCGTTCTGCTTGGCGAAGCCGTAAACCTGGGCGAGGCCCAGTCCCGTGCCGCGCCCGACCTCCTTGGTGGTGAAGAACGGCTCGAACACCCGCGGCAGGTGTTCGGGGGCGATGCCCGGGCCGTTGTCGTGCACCGACAGCGCAACGAACTCGCCGGCCAGACGATCGGTCTCCGGGTCGTCGGCCGAGAGCGTCCGGTTTCGCGCCGCAATCGTCACCTTGCCGCCTTGGGGCATGGCGTCGCGCGCGTTCAGCACGATGTTGACCAGCGACAGCTCCAGGTCGCCGGCGTCAGCCTGAAGCGGCCAGACCGCGGCCGGAATATCGCTGCTCAGGTCGACCCGTTCCGGCAATGACGGCTTGAGCAGGTCGACAAGCTTGGCCACGAACGGGCCAAGCTCGATCGACCTCGACTGAACCAGCCTCCGGCGCGAAAACGTCAGAAGCTTTCGCGTCAGCGCCTCGCCGTTCTGCGCCGCATGCTCGATCGCCGATATCTGCCGGTCAGCACCGATGCCCGCGGCCTTGCGTTTCAAGAGCTCGACGTTGCCGCTGATCACCATCAGCATGTTGTTGAAGTCGTGCGCCACGCCACCGGTGAGCTGGCCGAGCGCTTCCATCTTCTGCGACTGCCGCAAGCTCTGCTCGACCATCTGCCGGCGGGCGACCTCGCCCTGCCATTGCTCGACGAGCCGTTGCTCGTTGCGCAGGCGCCGCAGGGCCAAGAGGCTTACGGAAAACAACGCCACGGCGGCGGCCACGGCAAAGGCGCCGAATATCAGGAGGTCGAGCAGCCAGATCCGCCGCAAGCTGGTGAGGCTCAGCCCGTAGCTGACATAGACCGGATAGCTTCCCACCGGCACGACGGAATAGAGGCGCTCGATACCGTCCATCTCCGCGACCGTGCGGATGGTCGAAGCGCCGCCGCGGATCGCCTGCATGAAGCCGCTCGAGGGCGACAGCTTCGGCGCCATGCTCGTCGCGGGGGGCTGACGCAGCAGCACCGCGCCGTCGGTTCGCGCCAGCGTGACGGAATTCTCCTCAACGGCGATGATGCTGCTGTAGAACTCGGAAAACCGGTCGAGCGAGACGGCAACCGTGATCGCGCCGTCGAACTGGCCATCCGGTGTCAAACGGGCGCGGGCGACGATGATGACGCGATCACCGGTGACCCGGCCGACGATCGGCTCACCGATGTAAGTGCCGACCGGCACCTCTTTGAGCGCCTTGAAATAGGCACGATCGGACATGTCGAGGTCGGGGACCGGGAACGCGTTGGAAACGCCGGCCGGCTTGCCGTCCGCTGCGACCAGGACGATCGAGGTCACGAGGTGCTGCCGCCGCGTCAGGCGGGCGAGATAGCGCTGCACGTCCTCGGAGCCGCGGACCGCGGCCCAGTCCATGTTGCTGATCCGCTCCTCGATCTGATCGATGATCAGCTCGTGGGCCTCAAACACCTTCAGCGCATGCTCGCGCAGGATCTGCGCCGTGCGCGCGCCTTGCTGAAGCGCCTGGTTGTAGGTTTCCCGCCAATCGAGCCAGGCGGCGGAAGCCAGAACCACCGCCGGGCCGACCACCGACAGCACCAGCAGCAGCCGGAGAATGCCGATCGCGCCGCCGATCCTTCCGCCGTGCAGACGCAGACCTGCGGGGGCCGCGTGGTGATCAGCGCTGGAGCTTCGCTGGAGCATCGATCCTGCCGCCCATCAGATCGAAAACGCGCGGCAAATCATGCCGCGCAGCCCGCATCATAGCGATGTCGGTTCGATTCCGGACACAAATTTGGGCGCGAAAGGGGCCGAAATCAGGCGTCCAGCCCGCCACGGCTGGTTCCGAGCCCTTTCATGAAGCGACTGCGGATCAGAGTCGGATCGCGCAGTGTCTGATCGGGCCGGGCTTGTCGTCGATCTTGGCGGCCAAAGCGGCGGCCTGCCTTCGGTGAAGCAGCGATCCAGCAATTGCATAACCAGCAATTGCATAAAATGCTCCTCATCGCGCACCCAATGGCTGTTGGGAATGCCCGCGCCCTTCGCCACCGCAGCGACGTCGGTGACGCCCGCGGTCGCAGTCTGCCGCTTGCCGGTGATCTGGCAGATGCCGTTGTCGCAGATGATGAGGCCCATTCGCGACGGCTCCCACTTTCTCCCACTTGGGCCCGCAAACAAAACGAGCGTTTATCTATCACGTGGAATGCGCGACAGTATCCCGCTCACCGGAAACCAATATCCGGAGCGGATGGAGGAGAGCAAACGCATGCCGACGCGCCGATGGTGCCTGTTCTTGCTGGCTTGTGGACTGGCCCTGATGGGCGCAACGCCCGGTTGGGCGCAGGGCGACTATCCCAGCCGGCCGATCACGCTGGTCGTGCCCTATGCCGCCGGCGGCGGCAACGACATCATGGCGCGCGTCGCCGCCGATAGGATGAGCCCGGTGCTCGGCCAGCAGATCGTCATCGAAAACCGCGGCGGCGCCGGCGGCTCGATCGCCACGCGCGCGGTCGCCAAGGCCGCGCCGGACGGCTACACGCTGGTGCTCGGCGGCACCGGAACGCTGGCGATCAATCCGACGCTCTACGGCAATGTCGGCTATGACCCGCGCAAGGACTTCGAGCCGGTCGGCCTGATCGGCACCAGCGCGCTGGTGCTGGTGGTGCATCCTTCAGTGCCCGCGAAAGACGTCAAGGAGCTGATCGCCCACGCGAAGGCCAATCCTGGCAAGCTCACCTTTGCGTCCGCCGGCGCCGGCAGCGGCATTCATCTCGCCGCGGAATACTTCCGCTTCCAGGCCGGCATCGAGATGGTGCATGTGCCCTACAAGGGCTCGGGCCCGGCGCTGACCGATCTCGTCGGCGGTCACGTGTCGATGTATTTCAGCTCCATGCCGCCGGCGATCCAGCTGGTGAAGGAGGGCAAGATCCGCGCGCTGGCGGTGACCGGGCTCACCCGCTCGCCGATCTTCCCGGAGATGCCGACCATCGCGGAAAGCGCCCTGCCCGGCTTCGAGGCGGTTCTGCACTACGGCATCGTCGCGCCGGCCGGCACGCCGAAGCCGATCATCGCCAAGCTCAACGCGGCGCTGCGGCAGGCGGTGACGTCCGCCGAGTTGAAGCAGAAGCTCGCCGCTGACGGCACCGAGCCGCTGCCGTCGACGCCCGGGGAATACGCAACGGACATCGACAAGGAAGAGACCAAGTGGTCTGCCATCGTCAAGAAATCCGGCGCCAAAGCCGAATGAAAGCGGCGGAATGAGAGCTGCGCTGCGAACGATCGCCGTCGCCGCGGCGCTGCTCGGCAGTGCCGTCCATGCGGCCGCGGCCGAATATCCGACGCGCCCGATCACGCTGGTCGTGCCTTACGCGGCCGGCGGCGGCAACGACGTGATCGCCCGCATCGTCGCCGAGAAGATGGCGACGAGCCTGGGCCAGTCGATCGTGATCGAAAACCGCGGCGGCGCCGGCGGCACGATCGCCACCCGCCAGGTCGCGCGGGCCGAGCCGGACGGCACCACGATCCTGATCGCCACAAGCTCGCTCGCGATCAATCCGTCGCTTTATCCCAATGTCGGCTACGACCCGCGCAAGGATTTTGCCGGCATAGGCCTGATCGCCTCGAGCGGCAATATCCTGCTGGTGCATCCCGCGGTGCCGGCGCGGTCGGTCGGCGAGCTGATCGCGCTGGCGAAGCAGCAGCCCGGCACGCTCACCTTTGGTTCAACCGGCACCGGCTCGAGCGTGCATCTCGCCGCCGAGCTGTTCGCCGGCATGGCCGGCGTCAAGATCAACCACGTGCCCTACAAGGGCTCCGCGCCGGCGCTGAACGACCTGGTCGGCGGGCACGTCACCATGATCTTCAGCACCGCGGCGAGCGCCGCAGGACTTGTGAGGGACGGCAGCAAGGTGCGCGCGCTCGCGGTGACCGGCGGCAAACGCTCGGCGCTGTTTCCCGAATTGCCCACGGTGGCCGAGGCGGCGCTGCCGGGATACGAGGCGGTGCTGCATTACGGCATCGTCGCGCCGGCCGGCACGCCGCGGCCGGTGGTCGAAAAGCTCAACGCGGCGCTGAATGCGGCGCTCGGAACCGAGGACGTGAGGCGGCGGCTCGCGCTCGAAGGGGCCGAGGCGCTGCCGGTCCGGCCCGAGGAGCACGACGCGGATATTGCCGCCGAAGAGGCGAAGTGGTCGGAGATCATCCGCAAGTCGGGGATGAAGGCGGAGTAGCTCTCTACGTCATTCCGGGCGGCCCGAAGGGCCGAACCCGGAATCCATAACCCCAAATATAGATGTGTTCGCAGCGCTGCGCTTCATCGATATAATTGTGGTTATGGATTCCGGGTTCGCTCGCTTCGCGAGCGCCCCGGAATGACCGAGTTGCGAGAGTTGCATGAACTTTGACTTCACCGAAGAGCAGAAGCTGTTCGCCGAGTCTGTACGCCGCTTCGCGCAAGATCATCTGGCGAAGGACGCGCTGAAGCGCGCGCACTCGCCGCATTTTCCGTTCGATGTCGCCAGGCTGATGAGCCAGCAGGGCCTGCTCGGCATCACCATCCCCGAGGTCGACGGCGGCCAGGGCGGCTCGCTGATGGACGCGGTGATCGCGATCGAGCAGACCGCGGCGGTGTGCCCGCGCAGCGCCGACATCGTGCAGTTCGGCAACTTCGGGCCGATCCGCACGTTCTCGGAATACGGCACCGACCACCAGAAGAAGAAGTGGCTGACCGAATGCCTCGCCGGCAACGCGGTGATCAGCCTCGGCATGAGCGAGCCGGAGGCGGGCTCGGCGGTCACCGACCTCAAGACCACGGCGAAGCCGGATGGCTCGGGCTACATCGTCAACGGCACCAAGGTGTTCTCGACCTTCAGCCCGGAAGCCTCGGTGTTCCTGGTGTATCTGCGCTACGGGCCAGGCGTCGGCGGCATCGGCTCGGTGCTGGTCGAGCGCGGCATGCCGGGCTTCACCATCGGCCCGCCGCAGGAGTTCATGAGCGGCGAGCTCTGGAGCGAGTTGCATTTCGACAACTGCCGCATCCCCGCGGAAAACGTCCTGCTCGGCCCGGGCGGCTTCAAGAAGCAGATGGCAAGCTTCAACGTCGAACGGCTCGGCAACACCGCGCGCTCGCTCGCTTTCGGCCGCTACTGCTTCGAACGGGCGCGCGAGCACGCCAATGTGCGCCAGCAGTTCGGCCGGCCGCTCGCCGAGTTCCAGGGCCTGCAATGGAAGTTCGCCGACATGGCGATCAAGCTCGAAAGCGCGCAGCTCCTGCTCTATCGCGCGGCCGCCAACGCCGACAAGGGGCTGCCGTCGGCCTACGAGACCGCCGTGGCGAAGGCGGCGTGCAACCAGACGGGCTTCGAGGTGGCACACGAGTCGATGCAGATCATGGGCGCGGCCGGCTACAGCAAGACCTCGCTGGTCGAATACTGCATGCGGCGCTGCCGCGGCTGGATGATCGCCGGCGGCTCGGTCGAGATGCTGAAGAACCGGATCGCCGAGCATGTGCTCGACCGGCGCTTTGATCAGCGGCCGCCGAAGCCGAAAGCGTCCGAGGCCGCCGAGTGACCAAGCCACTGGCGCAAGTGCTGCTCGCGCCGCAGTCGGTCGCGATCATCGGGCAGTCGAACGACGCGACCAAGACCGCGGGGCGGCCGCTGAAGTATCTCCGGCAGGCGGGCTTTGCCGGGCGCATCTATCCGGTCAACCCGCGGCGCGACGAGGTGCTGGGCGAGCGCGCCTGGCCGTCGCTGCAGGACCTGCCGGAGCTTCCGGAGCACGCCTACATCGTCGCCTCGACCGAGGCGACCATGGAGGCGATCGAGGAGTGTGCGAGGCTTCGCGTGCCGGTCGTCACGGCATTGGCCAACGGCTTCAGCGAAACCGGCGCGGAAGGCACCGCGCGCGAGGCGCGGATCAGGCAGCTTCTGAAGGATTCCGGCACGCGGCTGGTTGGCCCATCGAGCCTCGGCGTGGTCGACCTGCGGCACAAGGCGCTGTTCACCGCCAACGCTGCATTCGACGAGGCTGACCTGCCGGTCGGGCGCATCTTTGCGGCGTCGCATTCCGGCGGAATGATCGGCACGCTCCTGTCACGCGGCAAGGCGCGCGGCATTCACTTTGCGGGACTCGTCTCGGTCGGCAACGAGGTCGATCTGTCGATCGGCGAGATCTGCGCGGCGACGCTCGACGATCCCGGCATCGACGGCTACGTGCTGTTCCTCGAAACCATGCGCAAGGCCGGGACGCTGCGCGCGTTTGCGCTGGAGGCGGCAAAGCGGGGCAAGCCGGTGCTGGCCTACAAACTCGGCCGCTCGGCCGCGGCGCGCGAGCTTGCGGTGTCGCACACCGGGGCGCTGGCCGGCGAGGACGACATTGCCGGAATGTTCCTGGCCGAGTGCGGCATCGCACGCGTCGACACGATGGAAGGGCTGATCGAGGGTTTCCCGCTGCTGGCGCGCGTGCCGGCTCCGGTGCGCGGCGCGCGGCCACCGGCCGTGGCCGTCGTCACGACCACCGCGGGCGGCGCGACGATGGTGGTCGATCCGCTGAGCGTGCGCGGCATCGACGTCGCACCGCCGACGCCGCAGACCCTGGCGCGTTTGAAAGAAACCACCGGCGTCGACGTCGCGCCGGCGCGGCTGATCGACCTGACGCTGGCGGGTGCCCAATACAGGGTGATGAAGGGCGCGCTGGACGTGCTCACCACCGCGCCGGAATACGATCTGGTCGTGGTGGTGGTCGGCTCGTCGGCGCGGTTCTATCCCGACCTCGCGGTGAAGCCGATCATCGACAGCGCGGGGGCGAGCAAGCCGATCGCCGCGTTTCTGGTCCCGGAAGCGCCCGACGCGCTGGCGCGGCTGGCGGCCGCCGGCGTGCCGAATTTCCATACGCCCGAGGCTTGCGCCGATGCAGTTGCCGCAGCGTTGCGGCGGCATGCGCCAAGAGCGATCGAAGGTCGCTCGCATACGGCGTCCGGCGCTTCACGGATGCTGGATGAGCTCGAGGCCTATGGCCTGTTCGACAAGCTCGGTCTTCCGCATGCGCCGTCGGTCGTGTCGGAGGCGGCTCTCGCCAAGGCCCCTGCCCTGCCGTTTTCGTATCCCGTGGTGGTCAAAACCTTGTCCGCTGCGATCGCGCACAAGTCCGATGTCGGCGGCGTCGTACTGAACGTCCGCGACGACGCAGGCCTGCTGGCCGCCATCGTGAAGATCAAGCAGGCAACAAACGTCGATCGCGTTCTGGTGCAGCCGATGGTTTCCGGGCTCGGCGAAGTCCTGGTCGGCTATCGTCTCGATCCGGACGTCGGGCCGACCGTGATGCTCGCGGCCGGCGGGGTGCTCGCCGAGATCCTGCGCGACCGCAGCATCCGCCTGGCGCCGGTCGATCTGGCCGAGGCGAAGGCGATGATCGGCGAGGTCGCGGCGCTGAAGGCGCTCGCCGGCTATCGCGGCAAGCCGGCCGGCGATCTCGACGCGCTGGCGAAGGCGCTGGTGTCGTTGTCGCGGCTTGCCGTGCATGACGGGCCCACTGTGGCGGAGGCCGAGATCAATCCGCTGATCGTGCGGCCAAAGGGCGAAGGCGTGATCGCCGTCGATGCGCTGGTGAAGCTGGCGTAGCCGCCATGTTTCCTTTGCCGCCGTGCTCCGCGCCGGCGGGCGTTTGCCATTGGCGGACCTGTCGTATGATCGGCATCATGACGGTCCAGCCCATCCAACAGAGACCGCACAAGGGAGCGACACCTCCATGATCTGCGCCATTCCGTCGCGTCGCGATGCGCTGAAGATCGCTCTTGGCACATCGTTGCTTTCGCTCGGCCCGGCGGCGCTCCGCCATGCCGGCGCACAAGGCGCGCTCATGCCCGTGCAGATGGGCATCCAGATCTTCACCGGCGCGGTCGCAACGGTCTGGACCGAAAACAAGATTCCGCAAAAGCATGGCCTTGCCGTCGAGGGCAAGCAGATGCCCGACGGCCGTTCGGTGCGCGACGCGATGATCTCGGGCGCGCTCAATGCCGGCACCATGAACATCACGCCTTTCATCGTCGGCGCCGCGGCGGCCTCGCTGACGATGGTCGGCGTCGTGTCACTCGGCGGCGACACCGTGGGCGTGATGGCGCGCAAGGGCGCGGGCATCAACGGCATCGCCGATCTCAAGGGCAAGCGGATCAGCGTGTCGACCGGCTCCACCACCGCGAACATCTTCATCAAGACCGTGGGTCCGGCACATGGGCTGAAGCCCGGCGACTACCAACTCGTCAACATGCGCCCGCCGGATCAGGTCGCCGCGATGGTGGCCGGGTCGGTCGACGCCATGACGTCATTCGAGCCGTATCTTTCCGTGGCGGAGAAGGAGGGCATCGGCACGATGCTGATGCGGTTTGGAGAGATCGACCCCAACCCGACTTGCCTTGTGCTCACGTCAGCGTTGATCGAGAAATCGCCGCAGACTGTGCAGGCGTTCCTGAAGTCCTGGCTCGACGGTGTGGAGTTCTGGCACCGCAATCCGGCGCGTGTCGCCGAGATCATTCACCAGCAGTACGCCGGCGCGGGCTATTCCAACGTCACGCGCGAGATGGCCGAAAACATCGTCAAGCAGATCAAGGTCAGGCCGGACATGACGCCGCAGATCGTTGATCACATCAAGGCTGAGGCGGAGCGGATGAAGGCCGCGAACCAACTTCGCGAAATTCCCGACTGGACCAAGGTGATCCGCGCCGATCTGCTGGCGCGGGCCAGGACCTGAAGGAAAGCCACATGATCGAACGCATTGCCGACCTCGTGAACGCCGACGAGGACCTCGTCCGGCGCGGCCGTTTCCTCAGCACCACGTTCCTGATCGAGATCGGCGACAAGGGCTACCTGGTGAAGATCATCGAGGGCCGCGTGGTCTCGGTCACGCCGGGGCCGTTCGTGACCCCGAACTACAGCTTCGCCTTGCGCGCGCCGCGCGACGAATGGGAGTTGTTCTGGACCGCGCTGCCGCCGCCCGGCCACCACGACATCTTCGCGCTGTTCAAGCGTGGCAAGCTCGTCATCGAAGGCGACCTGCATCCGCTGATGGCGAACCTGCTTTACATCAAGGACGTGCTGGCGTCGCCGCGGAAGCTCGCCGGCGGGTCAAGCGCCGGCCGCGCGCCCGCGCACGCGGGCAAGCCGCGCTTCGAGCCGAGCTTTGAACCTATTGTGGGGCGCTACCTCAACCTCGACCTGCTCGGCCGGCCGCACCGGCTCTACGTCGAGGAGGCCGGCAAGGGCATTCCGCTCCTTTGCCTGCACACCGCAGGTTCGGACGGGCGGCAGTATCGCGGCCTGCTCAACGACAGCCGCATCACCGAGCACTTCCGCGTCATCGTGTTCGACATGCCGTGGCACGGCAAATCCTCGCCGCCCGAGGGCTACCAGAACGAGGAGTACAAGCTCACCTCGCGCGATTATGTGCAGATGATCCTGGAGGTGTCCGACGCGCTCGGGCTCGACAAGCCTGTGGTCATGGGCTGCTCGATCGGCGGGCGCATCGTGCTCTATCTCGCGCACCAGCACGCCAAGCGCTTCCGCGCCATCATCGGGCTCGAGACCGCGGCGCATGTGGCGCCCTACTACGACGTGAGCTGGCTGCACCGGGGCGACGTGCACGGCGGCGAGGTGTCGGCCGGCGTCGTCTCGGGGCTCGCCGCGCCGACCGCGCCGGACCAGGCGCGCTGGGAGACGCTGTGGCACTACCTGCAAAGCGGGCCAGGCGTGTTCAAGGGCGACCTGCATTTCTACAAGGTGGACGGCGACATCCGCGACAAGGTGGACCAGATCGACGGCCGCACCACACCGCTTTATCTGCTCACCGGTGAATACGACTACTCGTGCACCACCGAAGGAACGCTCGATGTGGCGAAGCGCACCGGCGCCGAGGCCGTGATCATGAAAGGGCTCGGGCATTTCCCGATGAGCGAGGACCCGCCGAAGTTCATTTCGTATCTGCTGCCGGTGCTGGAGAAGATTCGCGGGAACGCTTAAGCTCGTTTGACCGGAGGAGAGCCATGTCCCACGCCGAAGCCGTTCACACGCTGCAGCCCGCCGCGGGCGCGACCGACCAGATCGTGCAGTTCACCACCGGGGTCCGCTACGACGCGCTGCCGGAAGACGCGCGTCACCATGCCCGGCGGCACCTGCTCGACACGGTCGGCGTGATGATCGCCGGCGCCGGCGGCACGATCGCGACCCAGGCCGAGAGCGTGATCAAGGCGGTGCGGCCGGACGGCAAAATCCCGGTCGCGGGCCGGGCGCGGCGGGCGGACCTCCTCGACGCGGCGTTTCTCGGGGGCACCGCGGCGCACGGCATCGAGCTCGACGACGGCTACCGTCATGGCTCAGCGCATTGCGGCTGCGTGATCGTGCCTGCGGTGCTTGCGGTCGGCTACGATCGCCGTGTCAGCGGCAAGGCGCTGATCGAGGCGATCGTCGCGGGCTACGAGACGAATATCTGCCTCGCTCGCGCGTGCGCGCCGGACCTGCGCAACCGCGGCTTCCATCCGACCAGCGCGGTCGGCCCGTTTGGCGCGGCGATGGCGACCGGCAAGCTGCGCGGCATGAACACGACGCAGTTCGCGAACGCGCTCGGGATCGCTGCCTCGAGCTCGGCCGGTCTGTTCGCCTTTGTCAACGGCGGCGCCGACATCAAGCGGCTGCATGCGGGCCACGCCTCGCGCGAGGGCATGCAGGCGGCGCTGCTTGCGGAGCAGGGCGTCGAAGGCCCGCCCGGGGTGATCGAATCGCGCGACGGCTTCATGCAGGCGTTCGCGTTCGGGCGGATCGACAAGGCACGGCCGATCAAGCTGCCGCCCGCGGCCGAATACGGCATCACCGACTGCTACATCAAGCCCTATGCCTGTTGCCGGCACATCCAGCCCGCGGTCGAGGCGATGTTCGGGCTCGCGAACGACGAGAAGATCGCCTTCGAGGACATCAAGAAGGTCGAGGTCGAGACCTACAAGATCGCGGCCGAGCACGCGCATGTGCCGTGGGACGATTTCGCCAGCGCGCAACTGAGCTTTCCGTACCTCGTCGGGCTCGCCGCGCGCTACCGCGGGGTGAAGTTCGAGCACTTCGACGAGAAAACCCGGAAGGATCCGGCATTTGCCGAGTTTGCGCAGAAGCTGACGGTGACGGCGCCGACCGAGATCGACCAGCTCTATCCGAAGCTCCGCCCGGCGCGGGTGACGGTGACGACCGGCAAGGGCAAGTTCGTGCGGCAGGCCGACGAGGCCTGGGGCTCGCGGCAGGTGCCGCTCGACGATGCAGGCCTGATCGCCAAGTTCCACGGGCTGGTGGAGCCGGTGTTCGGCGAGAAGCGGGCGAAGGAATTGTCGGAGCGGCTGTGGACGGTGGATCAGGCTGCGGATGTGGCGCCGCTGGTCGAGGCGCTGGCGAAGTAGCAGAACCTCTCCGCTGTCATTCCGGGGCGCTCGCGTAGCGAGCGAGCCCGGAATCCAGACAAGCAAACGACCGTCTCCGTCGCTGGATTCCGGGCTCGCGTGCTTTGCACGCGCCCCGGAATGACCGTGGTGCTAGGCCGTTGCTCTTGGCTTCACGTTCGGATTGCCGAGGCGCAACGGCTCGCCCTTCTCGAACTTGACGATCTGCTCGAAGCACTCGCGGAAATAGAGCTCGAAGTTGTCCCATTCCGCCCAGCCGAGATGCGGCGTGCACAGCACGTTCGGCATTTTCAGGTACGGGTGATCGCCGTTGACGATCGGCTCCTGCTCGTAGACGTCCACTGCGGCGTAGCCGGGGCGGCCCTTCTTCAGGGCGTCGAGCAGCGCGCCGGGCTGGATCAGCTCCGCGCGTGCGACGTTGACGAACAGCGATGTCGGCTTCATCCGCGCGAAGTCGTCCGGGCCGATCAGGCCTTTGGTTTCCGGCCGCAGGCGGATGCTGAGCGAGAGCACGTCGGAGCGCTCGAACAGCTCGGCCTTGCTTTTGGCGGTCTCGTAGCCCGCAGCAACGGCCTTCTCCAGCGAGTTCTTCTGGCCCCACACCAGCACCTTCATGCCGAGCCCCTTGCCGCCTTCGGCGACCAGCGCACCGATCGCGCCGAGGCCGAAGATGCCAAGCGTCGAGCCGCGGATGCGGTGCGACAGCGTGCACGGCCAGTCGCCGCGCTTCATGCGCTCGGCCTCAAGCGCGATGTTGCGGCGGGAGGCGACGATCAGCGCCAGCGTCAGTTCGGCCGGGGCGACCGGCGAATTGCTGACGCCGGTCGAGACCGGGATGCCGAGATCGGTCGCGGCGGCAAAATCGAGCATGTGCGAGTTGCGGCCGACCAACGCGATCAGCTTGAGCTTTGGCAGGCGCTGCAGCAGTGCGCGGGAGATCTCGACGCGCTCGCGGATCGACACGACGACGTCGGCGTCCTTGAGGCGCGCGACCAGCTCATCGAGGTCTTTGGCCGGGGTGCGGTGGCGCACCACGTCGTGGTGGCGGATCATGGAAAAGCACGGAAGCTGATCCACCATGTCCTGGTAGTCGTCGGGGATGGCGATCTTCATGGAGTACTCGGTTGGGAGGAAATCCGGAAGTCTTATACGACGGCTCTATCCCCCGGTCATTCCGGGGCCGGCCGAAGGCCGGAGCCCGGAATCCAGACGCGCAGGGATTTCCTCCGTAGCTGGATTCCGGGCTCGCGAGCTTCGCTCGCGCCCCGGAATGACCGGGTGAGAGAGCGGAGCGGAGCACATCGCACGAGACTAATGCGCCGCGAGGAACGGCTCGATCGCGGCGAGGAAGCGATCCGGCGCCTCCATGTTGGAGATATGCCCGGCGCCCTCGATCATGATGTATTTCGCGCCGGGGGTGGCGGCGGCCATCGCGCGCATCAGCTCGGGCGGTCCGCCGAGGTCATGCTCGCCACCGACGAACAGCGCGGGCACGGTGATCTTCAGCAGGCTCGGGCCCTCGGCGAGCCCGCGCAGCGCCTCGCAACAGCCGATGTGGCCGTCCGCGGAGGTGCTGCGGATCATGTCGCTCATCTGCGCAACGGCTTTAGGATTTCTGGCGACAAAATCCCTGGTGAAGAAGCGCCCGAGCGTCGGCTCGACCATCCCGGCCATGCCCTTCTCACGCGTCGTTTTGATCCGCTCGATAAACACGCTTTGATAAGCCTCGTTGGCATCGGCGCGGCAGTCGGTGGCAACCATGGTGCGAAACTTATCCGGGCACCGCGCGGCAAGATGGATGCCGATCATCCCGCCGAGCGAGAGGCCGACCCAGTGGCTCTTCTCGACCTTGAGCGCGCCCCAGAGGCCGAGCACGTCGTCGGCGAGCTGCCGGAGAGTGTAAGGCGGGCGCGGCGCATCGGTCTTCCCATGGCCGCGCATGTCGAAGCGCAGGATGCGGTAGCGGTCTTTGAGCGCCCGCACCTCTCCGTCCCACATCTCCAGCGAGGTGCAGAGCGAGTTGCCGAAGGTGAGCCACGGCGCGCCCTCCGGGCCGTCGATGCGGAAGTTCATGTCGAAGCCGTTGACGGCGAGTTTCATGCAGCGATGTCCTGCGGTGGCGCGACGCCGAGCCTTGCGGCCAGCTCGTTGACCTCTTGCCAGGTCTTCATGGCGATGGGGATTCCTTCGCGCATGCGCTTCTCATATTCGCGCGCGCCCCGCTCGCCGGGCATCAGGATCTCGTCGAAGCCCTCGGCGCGCGGCTCCGCCTTGATGGCCTCCGCCAGCGACATGAGGTTCTGCGTCAGGCCCGCCATGTCGCCCAGCACGCTCACATCCATCGCCACGATCAGGCTGTTCTGGCGCACCTGGCTCATCAGCTTGCGATCGTTCAAGGCGCTTGCAATCAGCGGATTGCCCAGCGCCACGCTGGTGAGCGCCTCGATCATCAGCGAAAGGCCCGCGCCCTTCGGACCGGCCATCGGCGTGAGCGTCACGGCGGCGTTGGGATCCGTCGTCGGGCGTCCGTCCTTGTCGAGCGCAATGCCCGGCGGCAGCGGCTTACCCATGGCCTTGGCGACGGTGAGCTTGCCGCGCGAGCTCGCCGACGTCGACATGTCGAGCATGATGCCGCCCGGCATGGCGATGGCGATCGGGTTGGTGGACACCGCCGCGCCGCGGGTGCCGTGGTAGGCCATCATCGGCCGCAGCGCCGACATCACGATCGCGGCCATGCCGGCCGCCGCCACGCGCTCGGCGTAGAAGCCGATCGCGCCGGCATGGGTGTGGTCCTGCACCAGCACCCAGGCGGCCGCATGCTCGCGCGCCTGCGCAATGGCGGTCTCGACGGCCGGCGCCATGGCCGCGGGACCGACCGCGCCGGCGCCGTCGAGCTTGGCGACCGCGCCCTTCCGCAGAACGACCTTGGGCCGCGCGCCGGCGTTGATGATCCCGCTGCCGATCCAGCCGGCATAGAGCGGGATGCGCCACACGCCGTGCGAGGGGTGCCCGCGCAGCTCGGCCCAGACCAGGACATCGGCGGTGACCGCCGCCTGCTCCTCGGCAAGCCCGGCCTTGCGGAACATCTCGCACGCGAAGGCGCGAAGCGGCGCGGCTGCGACGACTATTTGGCCGGCCATCAGGCCCTCCGCACGATGTTGCCCGCGGGGTCGCGGCGGGCAAATTGAGTGGCACCGAACTGGATGTCCCATTCCTCGTCGCTGTGCCTGACGAAGCGGTTGTTCGACTTCAGCACCTCGAGCGCACGCAGCACCGCGGGCCGCGCGCCGACCGCATCGCGCCAGCGTTTCACATTCGGGTATTCGTCGATCTCGACGCCGTGGAACGACGGCATCCGCAGCCAGGGAAACACCGCCATGTCGGCAATGGTGTATTCGCCGGCGGCGAACCATTCGCGGTCCGCGAGATGCAGGTCCATCACGTTGTAGAGCCGGTTGGCCTGCCGCACGTAGCGCTCGATGCCGACCTCGAGCTGCTCACGCGGGTGATGGTCGGGACCGTATTTGAAGAACACATGCGCCTGCCCGAGCATGGGACCCACGCTCGACATCTGGAACATCAGCCACTGCATCGTGTCATGGCGCTTGAGCGGATCGGCCGGCAGGAACCGGCCGGTCTTCTCGGCGAGATAGAACAGGATCGCACCGGACTCGAACAGCGCGACCTCCCGGCCGCCCGGACCGTCGCGGTCGATCATCGCCGGTGTCTTGTTGTTCGGGCTGATCTTGAGGAACCAGGGCTGGAACTGCTCGCCCTTGCCGATGACGATCGGGTGCGCCTGGTACGCCAGGCCGCACTCCTCGAGCATGATGTGCACCTTGTGGCCGTTCGAGGTCGGCCAGGAGTAGAGATCGATCATCGGATCTGCGTCGCCCTGATGGTTCAGGCGGAAAGGCTAACACCGCGAGCCGAACAGACGCTACTCGCTGCCGGCATGCGGCGAATGCGGAGGCCGGGTGGTCTACGCCACCTGCAACACGGCGCGGCCCGTCACCTCGCCGCGCTCCACGAGATCGTGCACCGCTTCGGCCTCCTCCAGCGGACGCAGCACCGTCACCAGCGGAAACACCTCGCCGCGCGCCACGAGATCGAGCGAGGCGATGATCTCGCTGCGCGTCACGTAGCGGCTGCCCAACAGGTCCTGCTCCTTGTTCAGCATGTCGGCCGCGAGTGCCTGAAACGGCTTGCCGGAGCCGCCGAGCGTCACCAGCCGGCCGCGGCGGCCGAGCGCCCTGGCGCCGGCTTCGAGCGTCGCGGTGGCCGAGACATAGTCGACCACCACGTCGACGCCGCGCCCTTGCGTCAATTCCAGGAGTTGCTCCGTCACGCGGCCCCCGCTCGCATCCACCACCGCGTCGGCGCCGGCCTTGCGGCAGGCCTCGAGCTTGCTCGCCCGCGTATCGACCGCGATGACGCGCGCCCGCGCCCACTTCGCCATCATCACCTGATGAATGCCGAGCCCGCCGCCCGCGCCGATCACGGTGACGGTCTCGCCGGCGCTCACGCGCGCGCGGCGCAGCACCTTGTAGGGCGTCGCCAGGGCATCGGTGACGACGCCGATCTCGGCGGGGTGCTTCTTGTGGTCGAGGCCTTCCGGCAGCCTGATGAAGTTGCGCTCCGGCAGCTTGACGTATTCGGCATAGGCGCCATCGCATTCGAGCCCGACCTGTCCGCCGCTGTTCTCGCACAGCGGCTCGAGGTTTTGCAGGCACCAGCGGCAATGGCCGCAGTTGAGATAGAAATAGGTGGTCACCGGATCGCCGACCTTGAGGCCGCGCACGCCGGGGCCGACCTCGACGATCTCGCCGGTGATCTCGTGGCCGATGATGCGCGGGAACTGCACCTTCCGCCGCCCGGCCTTGACGTGCTGGATGGTCAGGCCGGCGCCGCAGGTGATGACGCGGGCCACGGCCTCGCCCGGCCCGGCGGCGGGATCGGGGCGCTCGACCCGCTCAAACGGCAGGTTCGGACCGTTCAGCACCATCGCTTTCATGCAAGCTTCCCCGTCTCAACCGACATTCAGCCGTCGCAGGGCGACTTTAACGGA
Source organism: Xanthobacteraceae bacterium (assembly GCA_019746355.1). The sequence goes on from JAIESC010000082.1 coordinate 126,311, forward strand.
GGGGTCGCGGCGGGCGAATAGTCTATAATCGCCGGGCTGGCCGTTGGGCCGCGGGGGACAGGAGAAGGCATTATGGCAGATCAGGACAACAAGAGCGCACCGGCAGGCGCGCAGACGGCGACGATCCGTTACGTCGACCGGCCGGAGATGGGCGAGATCTTTGCCGACTCAATCAATCACGTCTATTTCGACGGGCAGTCGCTGCGGCTCGAGTTCGGCATCACCCGGCTCGACGACGTCAAGCCCAATGCGCCGGTGACCGGGCGCCGCTTTCCGGCGCAGCGCATGGTGCTGACCCCGGTCGCAGCGGTCGAGCTGATCAACCGCATGCAGCAGGTCGGCGCCGCACTGGCGCAGGCCGGCGTGCTCAAGGCCAATCCGGCGGCCGCGGCGGCGAAGCCGACGGTCGCGGGCCCCAGCACGCAGAACTGACGCGCGGCGCGGCAAGCCTCGGCCGATCGGCCCTGTCCAAACTGAGAGCGGCGGCACTCGCGTGCCGCCGCCTGCTTTCGTCTTGTTGCCGTTCGATCAGAACAGCCGCAGCACGGCCTGGCTCGCCTGCGAGGCCAGCGACAGCGCGGTGGTCGAGAGCTGCTGCCGGGTCTGCAAGGCGAGGAGGTTTGCGCCTTCCTCGTTGGAGTCGGCAAGCGTCAGGCTGTCGGCGCCGGTCTGCAGCGTGTTGATCATCGCCTTGGTGAACTCCTGGCGGATCTGCACGGTCGACAGGTTCGAGCCGAACGCCTGGGCCTGGGAGCGCAGCGTGGTGAGCGCTGTGGTCAGTTCGGCCGAGGCCGCGGTGATGTCGGCCACACCGCCCCAGTTGTTGACCGCGTTGTTGATCGCGAGATCGCCGGCGGCGCTGAAGTCGACCGCCGCGACGGTGACGCTCGAGGTCCCGGTCTCGTTCAGCGTCACGGTCAGGTCCGTGCTCGAGCCGGAGTCGAGCAGGTTGATGCCGTTGAAGCCGGAGTCGGCGGCGAGCTGGTCGATCTGGGTCAGAATCTCGCCGAACTGGGTGGCGAGGCTGGTGCGGACCGCCGTGTCGGAGGTCTGCTGCGCCTGCGACACCAGCGCCTGAGCCGATTGCACCAACTTGGTGATCGAGCTGATGCCGTTGTTGGCGGCCTGAATGGTGTTGAACGCGTTCGACATCGAGTCGAGCAAGCTGCTCAAGTCGCTGGCGCGGTTCGACAGGCCCTGCGCCGTGAAGAAGTTGACCGGATTGTCGAGCGCGCTGTTGACGCGCTTGCCGGTCGCCAGCTTCGACTGGGTCGCGGTGATGAGATCCGACGTCTTCTGCAGCTGCAGAAGGTTTGAACGAACGCCGGCCGAAAGAACGATGTCAGCCATTGAAGGAATACTCCCTGTATGTCCCCACTCGGGGTGGTCCCTGATCCCTACTGGATCGTGCGCCATCTTCTGCGGCGTGGAGTAATGCGGTCCTAAAAAAAATGGCTAACGAATTCCGCGCAATTTCGCGGTTAAAAATCGCTGCAGGAATTGAGTCACCGGGCCGTGAAGAAAGATGGCTGCCGGAGTCTTAATCGGGCGTGGGGGTCGGTAACGATTCAGGAAATATGCGGGTTTGCAGCCGCCCGATGCAGGGCTTTGGTGATCCCGGCAAGACTCGAACTTGCGACCTTCGGTTTAGGAAACCGCTGCTCTATCCAGCTGAGCTACGGGACCACACGCCCCCTGAATATCAGAGTGGGACGGCGCAAACCACCGCCGCAAGGCATTCAGGCGAGCCCGTGTTTACCAAGGAACTCCAGCGTCAGGCGCACGCACTCGTCGGGTTTCTCGATCTGCAGCAGGTGCCCGGTGCCCGCGACGAAGCTGTAGTCGTATCCGCCCTCGATGCCGAGCGCCTGGTTGGCGGGGCCGGTCGCGGGCGCGCCCTTGAAGTTCGGGTCGCAACCGATGAGCTTCACCGGGCCGCCGAGCTCGGAAGCCTTCGGCCAGAGATCGAGCGTCAGCGCCTGGGCATAGATGGTGGCCTCGTTCTCGGGCGCGCAGACCAGCTCGTAGCCCGAGCCGTCCGGCGACTTGCGCAGCACCGAGCGCGCCATCAATTCGTGCAGGCCCGGCACCCAGCGCGCCGTCGCGCGCGAGGCCCGGTACTCCTCGACAAGCTCATCGACCGAGTTGAACTTGCGGCGGCGGCCCTTCGCCCACTCGGTCAGCCGGTTCTCGAAAATCTCCATCGCCGCGTAAAGCGGATGGCCCTTCGGCGGCACGTCCGGCGGATCGAACAGCACGAGCGCGTCCCAGCGCCAGCCGATCTCGACGGCGTGCTTCATCGCGCTGCGCGCCGACATGGAATGGAAGATGCCCGCGGTCTTGCGCGCGCCGAGCTTCTCGCTCACCGCCTGCACCACGCGCTCGAGGTCGTCGGCAAGCTGCGCGTAGTGGTGGTTCGACGGCGTGACCGGGACATTGCGGCCATGATTGCGGAAATCGAATACCAGAACGTCGAATTTTGCCAGGAGCTGTTGCCAGTACGGGTAGTACGCGTCGGCCGCGAAGCCGTTGCCGTGCGTGACCAGAAGCCGCACACCGGCCGGATTGCCGTGACGGCGCATCAGAATGCGGGCGCCGTCGGCGAGCGGAACCTCGAAGGTCAGGCTTGGCGAGGGGATTTCGAACGGCATCGGGGCACTCCGCCGGACGCGCGTTCTGCGCCGGCACTGCTTAGCAAGCAAAGCATTCCGCCATGCGTTATGGAGACGGCGGCCCAGCCGGTCAACGCTTGATTCCCGGCTGAAATCAGGGCTTTGTGGGGGCCGGTTTTCGTAAGGTCGGTTCAGTGTCACAGCGTCTCGGCACATCCGTGGTTCGCAAGGAAGATCCGGCGCTTTTGTCGGGCCGCGGCCGCTATGCCGACGATCTGCCGGTGCCGGCCGGCACGCTCGCGGCCCATGTGATCCGCTCGCCGCACCCGCACGCCGACATCGTCAGCATCGACGCGAGCGCAGCGCTGGCGCTGGACGGCGTCTGGGCGGTGCTGACCGGCGAGGACATCGCCAAGATTTCCGATCCGTTCCTGGTGGCGCTGAAGGCGCCGATCGATCAGTGGGCGCTCGCGGTCGGACGCGTGCGCTATGTCGGCGAGGCGGTGGCGCTGGTGGTGGCGGAGAGCCGCTACATTGCCGAGGACGCCGCCGAGCTGGTGGCGATCGAATATGCGCCGCGCGAGGCGGTGATCGATCCGCTGGAAGCAAAGAAAGACGGCGCGCCGATCCTGCATCCGGAGGCCAAGACCAACGAGGTTTCGGTCCGCGAATTCAAGTACGGCGACACCAAGACGGCGTTCGAGCAGGCCGACCGGCGGGTGAAGATGACGGTCGACTTCCACCGGCTCTCGTTCACGCCGATGGAGTGCTTCGTCTGCGTCGCGCAGCACAATCCCGCCGACGGCAGCTACGACTGCCTCGCGAACTTCCAGGGGCCGTTCAGCACGCATCCGGTGATGGCGCGGGCGCTGCGCGTTCCCGGGCCGAAAATGCGGTTGCGGATTCCGCCGGACTCGGGCGGCAGCTTCGGCATCAAGCTCTCGGTGTTTCCTTACGTCGTGCTGACGGCGCTCGCCGCCAAGGTCACCGGCCGCCCGGTGAAATGGGTGGAGGACCGCGCCGAGCATCTTCTGGCCGCAAGCACGGGACCGAACCGAGTGACCGAGATCGAGGCCGCGGTCACCAATGACGGGAAAATCCTCGGGCTTCGCATGGACCAGCTCGAGGACTACGGCGCGTTCCTGCGCGCGCCGATGCCGGGACCGCTCTACCGCATGCATGGCGCTCAGACCGGCGGCTACGACATTGCGAACTGCGACGTGACCAACCGCGTCGTGCTCACCAACAAGATGCCGGCGAGCCTCATTCGCGGCTTCGGCGGGCCGCAGCTTTATCTCGCGCTGGAGCGGCTCATTCAGCGGATCTCGGTCGAGCTCGGGCTCGAGCACATCGACGTGATCCGGAGAAATCTCATCCCGGCGGAGAAGTTCCCGTACCGCGCCGCGGCCGGCGCGCTTTATGACTCCGGCGACTATCCCCGCGCCGTGGAGACGGCGATCGGCGACGGCCGCCTCGACGAACTGAAGAAACGCCGCGACGAGGCCCGCGCCAAGGGCAAGAAATACGGCATCGGCTTTGCCGTGGTGGTCGAGCCGGCGATGTCGAACATGGGGTATCTCTCGACACTCTTGACGCCCGAAGCGCGCGACAAGGCCGGGCCGAAGAACGGCGCCACCTCGATGGTGACGGTCAACATCGACCCGCTCGGCGCGGTGTCGGTGACCGCCGACGTCACGGTGCAGGGCCAGGGCCACGAGACCGTGCTGTCGCAGATCGTCGCCGAGCAGCTGGGATTGCGCCCGCAGGACATCGACGTCACGCTGGAGATGGACACCGCGAAGGACCAGTGGTCGATCGCGGCCGGCACCTATTCCTGCCGCTTCACGCCGGGCACGGCGGTGGCGGCGCACATGGCGGCGGCAAAGATCGCCGACAAGCTGAAGCAGATCGGCGCCAAGCAGCTCAACGTCCGCGCCGATGACGTGGAGCTTGCGAACGGCAAGATCCGCAGCATCAGCAACCCCGACAACGCGCTGTCGTTCGGCCGCGTCGCCGGCACCTCGCACTGGTCGCCGGTGATGCTGCCGGAGGGCATGGCGCCGGTGCTGAGCGAGACCGGCGTCTGGAACCCGCCGGAGCTCGAGCCGCCGTCGAGCGACGACCGCATCAACACCTCGCTGACGTACGGCTTCGTGTTCGACATGTGCGGCATCGAGATCGATCCGATCACCTATCAGGTTCGGGTCGACCGCTATGTGTCGATGCACGACGCGGGCAAGCTGCTCAACCCGCTGATCGCCGAGGGGCAGATCCGCGGCGCGTTCGCGCAGGGGATCGCCGCGGCGCTCTACGAGGAGTTCGTCACCAACGAGGACGGCGCGTTCCTGACCGGCACGTTCGCCGACTATCTGGTGCCGACGGTGAGCGAAATCCCGCCGGTGGAACTGCTGCACATCGAGTCACCCTCGCCGCTGACGCCGCTCGGCGCCAAGGGCCTGGCCGAAGGCAACTGCATGAGCGTGCCGGCCTGTGTCGCCAACGCCATCGCCGATGCACTTGGCGTCAGCGATGTGCGGCTGCCGGCGACGCCGCGGCGCATCCATGCGCTGATGACGCAGAAGGAGGCCGCGGAATGAAGCCGCGCCCGTTCGACTATGTGCGGCCGGACAGCGCCGACGAGGCCATCGCCGTGCTCGGCGAATACGGCGACGACGCCCGCGTGCTGGCCGGCGGTCAGTCGCTGATGGCGATGCTGAACCTGCGGCTCGCCGACCCCTCGGTGCTGGTCGACATCGCGCGCATTCCGGAGCTCGACGCGATCCGCGATCTCGGCGGCCGGATCGAGGTCGGCGCGGCGGTGACGCAGAACAAGCTGCTCAACTGGCCGAAGCTTGCGGAGAAGCTGCCGCTGGTGGCGGTGGCGCTGCCGAACGTCGGCCACTTCCAGACCCGCAACAAGGGCACGGTCTGCGGCTCGATCGCCCATGCCGACCCGAGCTCCGAGCTGCCGCTGTCGCTGGCGCTGCTCGAAGGCGAGGTGGTGCTGCGGAGCAAGCGCGGCACCCGCACGGTCGGCGCCAAGAGCTTCCAACTCGACATGCTGACCACGGCGCGGGAGCCGGACGAGCTGATCACCGCGGTGCGCTTTCCGGTCGCGCCGAACCGCAAGGCCGCGTTCCGCGAGGTGGCGCGGCGGCACGGCGACTTCGCCATCATCGCGGTCGGCGCAATCATCGAGGACGAGAACACGGCGCGGATCGGCATCGGCGGCATCGCCGGCAAGCCGGTGGTGCGGCGCGTCCCGCTGGATAGCGCGAAAGAGGCGGTCAACGCGCTCGCCGACGAGCTCGAGGGCTACGAGGACCTGCATGCCTCGGCGGAGCTGCGCCGCGACATCCTGCGCAATCTCGGGCCGGTGGTGATCGAGGAGGCCCGAGCGTGCGCCGCGTGAACAAGGACCAGAAGGTGCGCGTCAGCATCACGCTCAACGGCCGCAAGCTGTCGGCCGAGACCGAGCCGCGCACACTCCTGTCCGATTTCCTGCGCCATTCGCTCGGCGCGACCGGCACCCATGTGGGCTGCGAGCACGGGGTCTGCGGCTGCTGCACGGTGCAGATCGACGGCGCGGCGGTGCGCTCGTGCCTGACGCTTGCCATGCAGGCCGAGGGCCGCGACGTGAGGACCGTGGAGTCGCTCGCCTCGCCCGACGGCAAGCTCAACAAGCTGCAGCAGGCGTTCCAGAACCATCATGCGCTGCAATGCGGGTTCTGCACGCCGGGCATCCTGATGTCGTTCACCGACTATCTGTCGCGCAACCCGAAGCCCACCGAGGAGGACCTGCGCGAGGTCTTGAGCGGCCATATCTGCCGCTGCACCGGCTACGCCGGCATCATGGCGGCGCTGAAGGAAGCGGCGGGCATTCGGTAATGCGAACGTGGCGAGACTCTATCCCCGGTCATTCCGGGGCGCGAGCGAAGCGAGCGAGCCCGGAATCCAGAGCCACAGTCTCGATGCGGCTCTGGATTCCGGGCCTGGCGCTGCGCGCCGTCCCGGAATGACCGCGGAGAGAGTCACCGCATCCGCCGCCATCGAGTGTGTAGAGAGACAAGTTAAGTGCAAACCGTCGATCTCATCATCAAGGACATCGCCTGGCTGATCACCGTCGATCCGCAGCGGCGCATCATCCGCGACGCGGCGGTTGCGGTGAACGGCGGCAGGATCGTCGCGGTCGGCAAATCGGCCGAGATTGCCAGGACCCACACCGGCCGGCAGACCGTCGATGGCCGCAACACGGTGGCGACGCCGGGCTTCGTCGACTGCCATCTGCATTCGTCGTTCCAGCTTTCGCGCGGGCTCGCCGACGAGGCCAATGCACAGTCGTTCCTGTTCGACCGCATGTATCCTTACGAGGCGGCGCTCGACGGCGACGACGTGCGCGTCTCCGCGACGCTGGCCGCGACCGAGCTGCTCAAGCACGGCGTCACCTGCTTCATCGACCCCGGCAACTACCACCCCGAGGCGTCGGTCGAAGGCGTGATGTCCACCGGCATCCGCATGGTGGTGTCGCGCTCCTCGTTCGACCTGACCAAATCGGTGCTGGGGCTTTTGCCCGAGCGAATGATCGAGAACACGGCGACCGCGCTTGAGCGGGCGGAAGCCGTGCTGGAGAAATACTCCAAGAGCGGCAACCCGCGGCTCACCGCCAGCGCGTCGTTCCGCGGGCTCAACAACGCGTCGGACGAATTGATCACCGGCCTCGACAAGCTCGCCAAGAAATACGGCACGCTGCTGCAGACCCACGCCTGCTTCTCCTACTCCACGCACGACTCCAGCATCGCCCGCGGCGGGCTCGCCGAGATCGAGCGGCTGGAACACCTCGGCGTGCTCGACGAGCGGATGCTGATCGTGCATTCCGGCTGGCTCGAGCCGCAGGAGGTGGCGATGCTGGCCAGGCGCAAGCCGTCGCTGGTCTGCGCGCCGTCGTCGAGCCTGCACAACGGCTACGGCAATTTCGTCGTCGGCAAGCTGCCGGAACTGATCGCGCTCGGCGTCAATGTCGCGGTCGGCTCCGACCACGCCTCATCCGGCATCGTCGACATGCCGCAGGAGATGCGGCTCGCCTGCTGCTGCTACAAGGAGACGCGGCTCAATCCGCGGGTAATGCCGCCGGAGACCGGGCTGGAGATGGCAACCATCAACGGCGCCAAGGCCGCGCTGCTCTCCGAGCGCATCGGCTCGATCGAGGTCGGCAAGGAGGCCGACGTGGTGCTGTTCGACACGCGGCGGCCGGAATGGCAGCCGCTGATCAATCCGGTCGCGAACCTCGTCTACAGCGCCACCGGCGACTCGGTGCGCGACGTGTTCGTCGCGGGCGAGCAGGTGGTGGCCGGCGGCGCGCTGACCAAGATCGACGAGAGCAGGCTTTACGAGGAAATCCCCGTTGCGGTGTCGCGCTTCAGCAAGCATCTGAAGGTCGACCAGATGGTGCAATTGAAATGGCCGGTGACGTGATGGACGCCAGGGCGGAAACCAAGTCGCGGCCGCAGCAGAAGCCCGGCGATGTCATCGACGGGCTGATGTTTCCGTTTGCCGAGTTCCCGGCGGCGGGCGAGACGATCGAGGTGGCCGACGGCATCTTCTGGGTGTCGACGCCGGTGCCGTTCGTCGGCCTCAAGCAGGTCAACCTGTGGCTGCTGCGCGACGGCGACGGCTGGACCATGGTCGATTGCAGCTACGGCGGCACGACACAGCGCGAGCTGATCGAGACCGTGTGGGCAAAGCTCCTCGGCGGCAGGCCGGTCAAGCAGCTCATCGTCACGCATTTCCATCCCGACCACGCGGGCGGCTCGGGCTGGATCGCGGAGAAGTGGGGCCTGCGGCCGCGCATGTCGCACGGCGAGTGGCTGACCGCCAATCTCGCGGTGATGAACAAGAACACCGACCATGTGGAATCGCGCGGCGTGTTCTATCGCCGCCACGGGCTCGATGAGGCGCGCGTGCAGCGGTTTCTCACCGGCGTCGTGCTCTACAGCGACGGCGTCACGCTGCCGAAGAGCCACAAGCGGCTGCGCTCCGGCGATCTCGTGCCGGTCGGCCAGGACAAATGGCGCGTGATCATCGGCGAGGGCCATTCGCCGGAGCACGTCTCGCTCTACTGCGCCGAGCGGAAGATCCTGATCGCCGGCGACCAGATCCTGCCGAGCATCACCACCAACGTCAGCACCTGGCATGTGGAGCCGGAATTCGACGCGGTCGGCGCCTTCCTCAACACCTGCAAGACCTTCCTCGACGTGCTGCACCCCGACACGCTGATCCTGCCGTCGCACCGAAAGCCGTTCCGCAACGTGCAGCACCGGCTGCGCCAGCTTGCGGTGCATCACGCGCACCGGCTCAATGTGGTGCTGGACGCGGTCGGCCAGGAAGCGCGCGCCGGCGAGCTGATCGACGTGATGTTCACGCCGGGGCTCGACGGCCATCAGGTCGGCTTCGCCATGGGGGAGGCGATCGGGCATCTCAATCATCTGGTGGTGCTCGGGCATCTGGAGATGGTCGAGACGAAATCGTTGGTCCGCTACCGGCGGATCAGTGCAAAAGAAAAGAAGGTGGAGCCGCACTTCGCATAAGGCTTCGCCGCACCATCTCACCTCGGTCATTCCGGGACGCCGCCACAAGCGCGTTTACGCGCGTCTTCGACGCGCTATGGCGGCGGGCCCGGAATCCAGAACCGGGGACGGTGTGCGGAAACTGGATTCCGGGTTCGCTCGCTTCGCGAGCGCCCCGGAATGACGGTGGCAATATCCAGGGAGTGAAGGATGACGGGCCCCTTCGGCGATCATCAGCTCAAGATTCCCTACGAGCCGGTGGCGGACCTGCTCGCGAAGTACGCAAAGCGCGATCCGAACAAGACCGCCATCGTCGACCTCGAGACCGGCACGTCGGTCACGTTCGGCGAGCTTGAGCAGGTCGCGATCGACGTCGCCAGCTATCTCAAGAGCCACGGCATCAGGAAGGGCAGCCGTATCCTGCTGCTCTCCGACGGCAATCTCGAGATGCTGATGATCTGGCTCGGAGCGTGGCGGATCGGCGCCGTGGTCTGCCCGTTCAATCTGGAGATGAACGAGAAGCAGATGGTGCCGCTCAGCGCGACGCTCGGGCCTGCGCTGATCGTCTATCACAAGGAGATCGACCTTCAGAAGATGGTGGGCGACCACCCGGCCCCGCGCATCCGCTTTGGCCGCTGGTCGCCGGACGGCGTGAAGGACCCCGAGGACGAGTTCTTCCGCGCGCTGACGCCGGGCGACGCCGCCACGCTGCCGGAGCGCAACGAGCCGATGGATCACGCGCTCGTGGTCTGCACCTCGGGAACGACGGCGCGGCCGAAGATCATCATCCTGCACCACGCCATCATGTGGATGAACGGCCTGAATACGCTGGAATATCTCGGCCTCACCGAGGACGACCGCATCCTGGAGTATCGCTCGTTCGGCTGGAACTCGCCGCAGATCGTCACGCTCATGCCCTTCCTGGAAAAGGGCCTGACCATGCATGTCGCCAAGCGCTTCTCACACAGCCGTTTCTTCGAATGGGTGCAGAAGCACGGCATCACCTTCTCGGCCGGCGTGCCGACCGTGATCAACATGCTGCTGAACAAGCCGCTTGGCTTCACCGCCAAGGACGTGCCGACGCTGCGGCTGATGAGCTGCTCGTCGGCGCCACTGACCGCGCAGCAGTGGACCCAGTTCGAGGAGATGTACGGCCTGACCCTGCTCACGTGGTACGGCATGTCGGAGACCGGCTGGATCTGCGGCAACCGCCACTACCGGAAGAAGATGGGCACCGTCGGTCCGCCCGCCGTGCATCAGGAGCTGAAGATCGTCGACGCCGCCGGCAACGACGTCTCGCCCGGCGCCGAGGGCGAGATCACCGTCGGCGGGCCGCAAATGGCGATCGGCTATGTCAACGACGACGGCTCGGTCGAGCCCATTCTCGGCAAGCGCATGAAGACCGGCGATCTCGGCGCGCAGGACCCGGACGGCTTCGTCCGCGTCACCGGCCGCACCAAGGATCTGGTCATCCGCGGCGGCGTCAACATCGCCCCGCTGGAGATCGACGAGATCCTGATCAAGCATCCCGGCATCGCCGAGGCCGCGGCGGTCGGCGTGCCGGACAAGATCTACGGCGAAGAGGTGATCTGCTACGTGGTGGCGAAGGATAAGGCGCTGACCGAGCAGGACGTGCTCGACCACAGCGCAAAATTCCTGCCGCCGGCCAAAATGCCCAAGCGGGTGTTGATCGTGGCCGATCTGCCGAAAAGCGATCGCGGCAAGGTGGTGCGCGACAAGCTGCGTGAGGACTGGATCGCGCGGCAGAAGGTCTCGGCGTAGACACCGGCGTCATTCCGGGGCGGCCCGAGGGCCGAACCCGGAATCCAGTTCCGGAGAAAATCCCTTCTTGTCTGGATTCCGGGCTCGCTCGCTGACGCGAGCGCCCGGGATGACCGTGGAGAGCATTCCGCCAGCCGCGCAAATGTGAGATGCTCCTGCCCTGCATCGAGGGCAGCCGGGTGACAGTTCCTCGCAGGCAAATCTTGCGGCTCATGACGGGCGCTGCGGCGCTTCCGGCTTTATCGCGCGTCGCGTCGGCGCAGGCCTATCCGTCGAAGCCGGTCCGTCTCGTGGTTCAGGTCGGGGCCGGCAGCGCGCCGGACATCATCGCCCGCGTGGTCGGGCAATGGCTGTCGGACCGGATCGGCCAGCCGGTCGTCATCGACAACCGGCCGGGCGCAAGCGGCAACATCGCGACCGAAGCTGTCGTGCGTTCGCCACCGGACGGCTACACGCTCCTGTTCTGCATGTCGGCGAACGGCATCAACGCGTCGCTGTTCGACAACCTCCGTTTCAGCTTCGTCCGCGACACCACGCCGGTGGCGCTGATCGGCCGCATTCCGCTGGTGATGGAGGTTCACCCGTCCATCCCGGCGAAAAACGTCCCCGAATTCATTGCCCATGCGAAGGCCAATCCCGGCAAGATCAACATGGCCTCCAGCGGCAACGCCACGCCGCTGCATGTGGCGGGCGAGCTGTTCAAGCAGATGGCCGGCGTCGACCTGGTGCACGTGGCCTATCGCGGCGAGCCGGTGGCGCGGCCCGATCTGCTCAGCGGCCAGGTGCAGATGATGTTCGGCGTGGTGCCGTCGTCGCTGCCCTACATCAAGAACGGCCAGATGCGGGCGCTGGCGGTGACCACCGAGCAGCGGCTCGAGGTGATGCCGGACGTGCCGGCGATGGCCGAGTATCTGCCGGGCTACGAGGCCAGCGGCTGGTACGGCATCGCCGCGCCGAAGGACACGCCGCAGGAGATCGTCGAGCGGCTCAACAAGGACATCAACGCAGGGCTGACCGATGCCAAGGTGAAGGCGCGGCTCGCCGAGCTCGGCTGCCTGGTTTATCCGGGCACGCCCGGCGCGATGCAGACGTTCGTCGCGGGCGAGATCGACAAATGGGCCAAGGTGATCCGCACCGCCGGCATCAAGCCGGAATAGGTCACTGCGCCGGAATCTGGAAATCGAGGACACCGCAACAATGAGAACAGCATTTCGCGCGATCGCCGCGATTCTCGGCGGCGTTGCCATCGCTGGAAGCACGGCCGCTTCCGCACAGACCTGGCCGTCGGCCAAGCCGATCACCATCGTGGTGCCGGTGCCGCCGGGCCCGACGGTCGACATGATCGCGCGGATGGTCGCGGCGAAGCTTCAGGACTCGCTCGGTCAGACCGTGATCGTCGACAACCGCGGCGGCGCCAACGGCATGATCGGCTCGAGCCTTGTCGCCCATGCCGCGCCCGACGGCTATACGCTGCTGGCCGCCACACCGGCGTCGCATGTGACCGCCGTGCATCTGATGAAGAACCTGCCGGTCGATCCGGTGAAGGATTTCACGCCGATCATGGCCGCGGTCGAGCCGGTGACCGCGCTGATCGTCAACGCCGACCTGCCGGTCAATTCGGTGCCGGAGCTGATCGCCTATGCCAAGGCCAATCCCGGAAAGCTGTCTTACGGCAGCTCGGGCGTCGGCTCCGTGTTCCATCTCACCGGCGAGCTGTTCAACCGCATTGCCGGCGTCAATATGATCCATGTGCCCTACCGCGGCGTCGCGCAGCCGATGCAGGACACCGCCGCAGGCCATATCCAGCTCCTGCACATCTCGCTCTCCAGCGCGCGCGGCGCGCTCGCCTCGGGCAAGGCCAAGGTGCTCGCGATCCTGGAGCCCAAGCGCTACGACAAGATGCCGAACGTGCCTTCGCTCACGGAGATCCTGCCGGAATTCCGCAAGCCTTCGACCTGGTTCGGTTTCTTCGGGCCGGCGAAGCTGCCGCCGGAGATTCTCGCGCGGCTCAACACCGAGATGCGGAACGCCATCAACGCCCCGGACTCGCGCGCGAAGATCGCGGAGGGCGACATGACGATCATCGCCGACACGCCGGATCAGTTCGCCGCCCTGCAAAAGGACGGCATCGAGAAGTTCGGCGAGATCATCAAGGCGGCGGGCATCAAGCCGGAATGAATGATTTACCGCGGTCGTCGTTTTTGTGCCCTCTCCCCTTGTGGGAGAGGGCCACGCGGCACGCGCAACGAGCGCGAACGGGTGAGGGGTCACGGTCGATCGAGAGACCGTGACCCCTCACCCATTCTTTATGCGGAACGTTGTGTGTAGCCCTCTCCCACAAGGGGAGAGGGCACATATGCAGACGCCGAAGTGAACTGCGACCAGCCTACTCCGCCGCGACCGCCTGGTCGGCGATGAACTGCGACAGATACTTCTTCCGCAGCTTCACGTTCAGCCGGTACATCGCCTCGAACTCCGCCTCGGGGAACGAATGCGTCGAAGGCCGCTTGATAAGCGTCTCGGCCCACGCCTTCACCCGCGGGAATTTCTCGATCACGCCGAGCGGCTTGATGCGGTCGAGATAGTAGTAGCGCTGCAGGAACGGTGCATAGGCGGCATCGACCAGCGAATATTTCGCGCCATTGAAGAACGGGCCTTGCGCGCTTTGCGCCTTCAGCGCGCCTTCGAGCTTCTCGAACGCCTGCGGGATTTTCGCGATGTCGTCCTTGTATTCCGCCTCGTCCTCCGAATAGGCCTGACCGGTCACCATCTCGGAGAAGGTCGGCAGGAAGTCGGTCCAGGCACGATTGATCGCACGCTGCACCGGATCCTCCGGATGCAGCCGCGGCTCGATGGTCTCGTCGAGGTATTCGTTGATCGCGTTCGACTCGAACAGCGACACCTTGTCGTCGATGCGGAGCACCGGCACCTTCTTGTGCGGCGAGATCGCGAGGAACCAGTCGGGCCGGTTGTCGCGGTCGATGTGGCGAAACTCGAATTCGACGCCCTTCTCGCGCAGCACGATCGCGGCGCGCTGCACCCACGGACAGGTCTTGAAGCTCACCAGAAGATACTTTGCCATGACGTCCTCGCCGCTATGACTTCCGCCGCCTGATCAGGCGGCCATTTCGTTCTTGGTCTCGAAATTCAGCTCAAGCTCGACATTGTTGGGATCGCGCAGAAAAATCTGCCAGCGGGTGCTGCCCGGCACCTGGTTGACGCGGTGCTGGATGCCCTTGGCAGCAAGATGCTGCTTCGTCGCTTCGAAGCCGCGGCTGCCGAAGGCGACGTGATCGATGACGCCGGAATCCGGCCGCTGCTCCTTGTCCGTTCCCGAGATATCATTGATGTGCAGCACCGGATGACTGCCGCTGTAGAGCCAGGCGCCGGGGAAATTGAACGGCGGCCGCGGACCGTTCTTGAAGCCCAGCACGTCCTCGTAGAACCGGATGGTCTCGGGAAGCTTGCGGGTCGAGATGTTGTAGTGGTCGAGCACGCCGACGCTCATGGTCATCGGGCTTCTCCTTTGGCGCTGTTGCGGTCAAGAATAGGGCGAAAGCTCTCCGCTGTCATTCCGGGGCGTGCCCGCCAGCGCGTTCCCGCGCGTCTACGACGCGCCATGGGCGCGAACCCGGAATCCAGACGCAAGGGTGGAGTATTCATCTGGATTCCGGGCCCGGCGCTTCGCGCCGTCCCGGAAGGCTTCGTTTATATAACGGGAGGATCAAATGACGACACTTGTGATCGGCGCAGGGCTGATCGGCTCGCAGGTCGCGCGCATTCTGGCCGAACGCGGCGAAAAGCCCGTGCTGATGGATGTGGCGGCGCAAACCACCGCCATCGGCCAGATCGTCGATCTTGCCAAGGTGACGCTGGTCCAGGGCGACATCCTGCGGCCGCTGTCGATCGTCGACGTGCTCCGGGCCCACGGCATCAGCCGCATCGCCCACACCGCCGCCAATCCGCTGCTGACGGTCGGTGCGCAGCGCGAACCTTACGCCGCGATCAATCTCAACATCATGGGCACAGTGAACGTGCTGGAGGCCGCACGCGTGACCGGCCTCAAGCGCGTCGTGGTGTCGTCGTCGAGCGTGCTCAACCATTACCTCGATGGCGGCGAGGACCAGGGCAACTTCGGCAAGGAGGAGGCATTCCCGCGGCCGACCACCTTCTATTCGGCAACCAAGCAGGCGGTCGAAAGCCTGGGGCTGAACTACGCCAAATGGTGCGGCATCGAGTTCGCCGGACTGCGCTACGGCGCGGTGTTCGGCCCCTGGAGCGGCGCGGGCGGCGGCGGGCCGTCGAACGTCATTCGCGAGGCGATGCGCAACGCGCTTGCGGGGAAGGAAGCGACCGTGCCGCCCGGCGCCATGGAATGGGTCTATTCCAAGGACGCCGCGCGCGGCACAGTGCTGGCGCTCGACGCGAACGACCTGGGGAGCCGCGTGTTCAACATCACCATGGGCGCAATGACCACGCCCGCCGAGATGGCCGAGGCGATCCAGGCCGTGGTGCCGGGCGCGAAGGTGAAGTTCGAAGCGCCGGCGGGAACCGGCGTGTCGCTGTCGAACCGGGATCACCACGCCGAGCTGGCGCGGGCGAAGAAAACGCTTGGCTGGGAGCCCGAGTTCAGGCTGCGGCAGGCGGTGAAGGATCTGGCGGAATGGATGCGGCGTCATCCCGCGTGACCTCAGGTTGATTGGAAGATCACACCCCTGCAAGCTATCCAGCCCGTACGAGTCCGAAGTGGCGCCACCCACCTGATCCGACTTCTCCAACAGGACCGGCCGGAGGCCGTGCTCGACCGCGGCGAGCGCGGCCGACAATCCGCCAGCGCCTCCGCCCAGGACGCCGGCGTCAAATGTTTCAGCGGACATCCGTTTGGGTTCGACCGGTTCAGAGATATTGGTGACATTGCGATCCCACGCGGACGGAATGCTATCAGCAGATGCGCAGGATGCCTTGAAGGCGCGCAAACCCGGCGCAACCTCACACCCGAAGACCGAATAAAGGCCAGTCGTCCGGTGTTCACGCTTTCGTGGATTTGGAGTGGCTGGCAACGGGACTACCATCCCGGCCGCTCGTCAGTTCCAGAAATGCACGAGTCATGTCCAAGAGGGAGGCGAACCTATGAGTAAAGCGAAGATCTTCATCGCGGCCGCAATGGCGCTGGGTGTGTCATCCAGCGTCACCGCACAACAGCCCGCACCACCGCCACTGCCGCAGGCGCCGAACATGTCGTTCTTCGTCACCGGCGCGGGCCCCGGCAAGGGCGCCGATCTCGGCGGCATCGAGGGCGCCGACCGGCACTGCCAGACGCTGGCAGAGCGTCACGGCGCCGGCGGCAAGACCTGGCGCGCCTATCTCAGCACGCAGCCCGCCGACGGCAAGCCCGCGATCAACGCGCGCGACCGCATCGGCAACGGCCCGTGGCAGAACTTCAAGGGCATGGTGGTCGCCGCCAATCTCGACGAGCTGCACAGCGACAACAACAAGCTCGGCTTCGACAACTCGCTCTCCGAGCGCGGCCAGATCATCCCTGGCGTGGGCTTTGCGCCGAACCGCCACGACGTGCTGACCGGCTCGACCATGGAAGGCCGCGCGTTCCCGGCCGGCGAAGATCGCACCTGCCGCAACTGGACCAGCAGCACCCAAGGTACAGCGATGGTCGGCCACATCGACAAGAAGGGCCTGCGCGACGACCCGCCGTCGAAGTCGTGGAATTCGTCGCATCCCTCGCGCGGTCCGGACGGCGGATGCAGCCAGGCGGATCTGCGCGGCACGGGCGGGGATGGGCTGTTCTATTGCTTCGCCAGCAATTAGAGGCACCTGAAGAGAACGAGTGTGAGCTCGGGGCCAGGCTGGCGAAGCCTGGCCCTGTTGTTAGGCGCGCAAGCTGGCAACAGACGCACCATCACGAATGTGGGCGCTGCGGCGGATTGAGCGCCTTACGGACGGCCTCGGGATCGCGAGCGATCACGGTCAGATAGGCGCGCGCAGCTTGATCAGGCACGACGCGGCCCTGCTCCCAATCGCGCAGCGTGCCGAGTGGAATTTGGTAGCGCGCCGAAAAGTCTTCCTGGCTGATGCCAAGCGCGCGGCGGATAATCTTCACCTGCGGCGTGCGCTTCATACGACCAAGGTCGGCCGGCGTCAGGGGCCGATTGTCGTGATCGGCGTTGGCGGCGGTCTCGATCTGCTTTTGCGTCATCGGACGCAAGGGCCGTTTAGTTGTTTTCGACGAAATACTCATCTTGCTCGTGTTTGGTTGCCTGACGTGCGGAGATGATCCGGACTCGACCGCTCCTTTCGGTATAGACGACGGTGAGCAACGCACCTTCCGCCATGCCGGTCAGGATGAAACGATCCTCGCCATAGTCGTCGCGGTCATCCAGCCGTTCGATGGCGAATGGGTCTTCGAAAACCAGGGATGCCACTTCAAAGCTCACACCGTGCTTGGCGTAGTTTTCGGCGGCCTTGGCTTCATCCCATTCAAATTCGCTACTCATAATAAGATACGGATTATCCGTAGAACGTCAAGGACGCCTGTTCCGCGCGCGTTTGCCAGGATGTCGGATCGCGCCATCCGGGCTGAGCGAAAGCAGCCATCGACTGCTCCTTTGAGGAACGCAATGCGCACTACAGAAAACATCCCAAACGCGCAGGCAGCAAGATTTGGAGAATGGCACCGGAGCGCGCGGAATTTTCCGAGTCTAACGATTTGCAAAGACCCGGTTAGCGCGCTTCCGTAGCCAAGCCTAGCCGATTGCCTGCCAGCTTGTATGCGCAATCGTGTGATAGAATAAACTGAGACGCCAAAAGGACGCCAGAGTATGGACGCCACCACAAAACCCAGACGAAAAGCCGGCGTCGCCGCCTCGTCCAAGAGACCCGCCTACCCCGACCTGCACGACCATGTCCGCGCGCTGGAGAAGGCCGGCCAGCTCATCCGCGTCGACCGCCCGATCAACAAGGACACCGAGATGCACCCGCTGGTGCGCTGGCAGTTCCGCGGCGGCATCGAGGAGAAGGACCGCAAGGCGTTCCTGTTCACCAACGTCACCGACTCAAAGGGCCGCAAGTACGACATCCCGGTGCTGGTCGGCGGGCTTGCAGCGAACCGCGAGATCTACCGCATCGGCATCGGCTGCGAGTTCGACCAGATCGACGCGCGCTGGGTGAAAGCGGCGCAGAGCCCGCTGCCGCCCCGCGTCGTCACGCACGCGCCGTGCCACGAGATCGTCATCACCGGCAAAGAGCTCGACAAGCCGGGCAAGGGCCTCGACGGCATTCCGCTGCCGATTTCGACACCGGGCTGGGATGTCGCGCCCTACGCCACGCTGTCGCAATACATCACCAAGGACCCCGACAGCGGCGTGCAGAACATGGGCAACTACCGCGGCCAGGTGAAGGCGCGGCGGCGGCTCGGCATGAACCCGTCGCTGGAGCTGCGGCCCGGCATCTACAATCACTGGGAAAAGCTCAGGAACCGCGGCTTCAAGAAACTGCCCTGCGCCGTGGTGCTCGGCGCGCCGCCCGCCATCACCTTCGCCTCGGTGCAGAAGCTGCCCGAGACGCTCGACGAGATTCACGTGGCGGGCGCGCTGGTCGGCACGCCGATCAATGTGGTGAAGGCGAAGACCGTCGATCTCCTCGTGCCGGCCGAAGCCGAGATCGTCATCGAGGGCTTCATCGACACCGAGTATCTCGAGCCCGAGGCGCCGTTCGGCGAGTCGCACGGGCACGTGAACCTGCAGGAGTTCAACGCCTACATGGACGTCACCGCCATCACGCGGCGGAAGGACGCGATCCTCACATCGATCATCTCGCAGGTGACGCCGTCGGAATCGAGCCTGATCAAGCTCATCGGCATGGAGCCGCTGTTCCTCAACTTCCTGCGCAACACGCTCGGCATCAAGGGCGTCAAGCGGGTGTCGATGCACGAGCCGCTGACCAACATCCGCAAGGTGATCGCGCTGATCTGCGAGCGCGACATGCCGACGACGGAAGTCTGGCGGGCGATGTATGGTGCCGCCGTGCTGCATCGCGCGGCGGGCAAGTTCGTCATCGCCATCAACGACGATATCGACCCGACCAACGCCGATGCGCTGCTTTGGGCCATGTCGTATCGCGCCAATGCGAGCCTCGACATCCACATCCTGCCGCACCGCGACCAGGGGCACGGCCCGCGGAGCCTTAGGAACGGCGGCCAGGACGCCTCGGTGCTGATCGATGCAACGCTGAAGGAGGACTTCCCGCCGATCTCGCTGCCGAAGCGCGAATACATGGAGCGCGCCAAGAAAATCTGGGACGAGCTTGGCTTGCCGAAGCTCAAGCCGGAATCGCCGTGGTTCGGCTATTCGCTCGGCGAGTGGGGCCAGGAGTTCGACGCCATGGCGGAGCGCGCGGTGCGTGGCGACTACCTCGACAACGCCGAGATGCTGGAGCGGCGGCGAAGGAGCGACGTCGGCATGAACACCGAGGTGCGCCGCGTCGACGAGAGCGCGCCGCCGAAGTCGCCGGGCAAGCCGCGGCGTTAGATGGTTACCGGATCGTTGGCGCAGCGCGGTAACCCTTCGTTAGCCTTAGAAAATCCTTGACCCGATCGTTCAACTTCCACATCCTCTTTCGCTGCGGTGGGTTGAGGGGGTTGCATATGAGTGTTGTGTGCTACCGGTGCCCGAAGACGGGCGAAGAAGTCACGACGGCCATCGAAACCAGCAAGGACACTCTCGTCAAAATGCGGGCGATGGACCTGACGATGTGGGTGTGGTGCCCGCATTGCATGGCCGGACACCAGATCAAGCCGGCCGACGCCAGTCTCGAAGACGAGATCAAGACCACGATCAGCCCGGCGCTGGCCGACAGCTGATGGAAAATCGGCGGCCGAGGGCCGCCGCGATGCCAGCAATGTGACTGCGCGGATTTTGCGCCACGGCCTATGTTTATGACCGGCCGGTGGCGGACTTGCCACGGCGTTGCCACGGTTCGGGATTGTTCTGGGCCGCGGAAGGGGTGGGCCTTTGCGTATCAGCATGGCTTTGGCCTGCGCGTTGGTTGCGGTTGCCGCGGCGGATGCGACGGCTGGCGGTATGGCCGGATGCAACCCGGAGGCGGCTGGCCCGGCGGCGGTGCGTTCCGTTGCCGATGGCCGCACGCTGACGTTGACGGATGGCCGCGACGTGCGGCTCGCGGGCATCGAGGTTCCTGACGAGCAAGACGCGGCGGCGCGGGCGGCGCTGGAGAAGCTTGTGCCCGGGCCGGACGTGCGGCTGCTGAAGATGGGCCCGGACACCGACCGCTACGGCCGGTTCGTCGGCGGGATCGCGGGCCCGGACGGCAAGCCGATCCAGTTGGAATTGCTCAATAAAGGGCACGCGCTGGTGGCGGGACAAGGGGGCCACGCCGGATGTGCTGCCGCTTTTTTGAGCGCGGAAAAGACGGCCCGGTCGGCTGGCGCCGGCCTCTGGGGAACAGCATATTACGCGGCGAAGGACGCTGGCGATCCCAAGGCTATCCTGGCGCTTCGCGGCCGTTTCGCCGTGGTCGAGGGGAACGTGCTGTCGGTCCGCGAAAGCGGCGGCACGATCTACGTCAACTTCGGGCGGCGGTGGACGGAAGACTTCACCGTCACCGCGCTGAAACGCAGCGAGCGCACGTTTGCGGACGCAGGCCTGCCGCTCAAGAAGCTGGAAGGCCGGCGTGTTAGGATCAGAGGCACGGTCGAGGAGCGGGGCGGCCCGTGGATCGAGGCGATGCACCCTGCGCAGATCGAGGTTGTGGAGCAGAAGTGACGGCGCTTTGGCCACATTCTCCGTCATGGCCGACGCGGCGGGCGGCCGGCAAGCGGCGCCCTGAGCGCGCGAGCGGGCTTGCGTTCGCGGCGCTCGGCGCCCTGAGCCTTGCGCTTGCCGCCTGCTCCACCGCGCGCATTCCGACGGTGCAGGCGCCGTCGGCGCCCGCCGTCCGCCAGCAGGCCGAGCTCGCGCCCGGCGAGGCGCGCGAGCACATGCGCATCCTCGCCGCTTACGGCGGGCAGTACGACAGCCCGCAAATCCAGACGATGCTCGACAAGACCGTCGACCGGCTGGTCGCCGCCTCGGAGCGGCCGGACCTGCGCTACCAGGTGACGATGCTGAACTCGCCCGCGGTCAACGCCTTCGCGCTGCCGAACGGCCAGCTCTATGTCACGCGCGGGCTGATCGCGCTCGCCAACGATCAGTCGGAAGTGGCCTCGGTGATGGCGCACGAGATGGCGCACGTGATCGCCCGCCATGCCGCAATCCGCGAGGACCAGGCGCGGCAGGCAGCCCTGGTCAACCGCGTCGCGAACGACCTGCTGAGCGACCCGCAGCTTGGGGCGCTGGCGCTTGCCAAGTCGAAGATCGCGCTCGCCAACTTCTCCCGCGCCCAGGAGTTCGAGGCCGACGGCATCGGCGTCGGCATCTCGGCGCGCGCCGGTTACGACCCCTATGGCGCCGAGCGTTTCCTCACCTCGATGGGGCATAACGCGCAGCTTCGCGCGCAGCGCGCGATCGACCCGCGCGCGCCGGACTTCCTGTCGTCGCATCCGGCCACGCCCGAGCGCGTGACCAACGCGGTTGCCAATGCGCGGCAATACTCGGGACCGGGCGCGGGCGAACGCGACAAGTCGGTGTATCTCGGCCTGCTCGACGGCATGGTCTACGGCGAGGACCCGAGCGAGGGCTTCGTGCGCGGCCGCAAGTTCCTGCATCCCAAGCTGGGCTTCACCTTCACCGCCCCGGAAGGCTTCACGCTCGACAACTCGGCGCAGGCGGTGTTCGGCGTCAAGGAGGGCGGCGCGCAGGCGCTGCGGCTCGACGTGGTGCGGGTGCCGGCCGAGCAGACGCTGCCGGAATACCTGATGTCCGGCTGGATCGAAAACATCGACGCGAAAAGCGTCGAGGAGCTGACGGTGTCGGGCTTCCCCGCGGCGACGGCAACGGCGAGCGGCGACCAGTGGACGTTCCGGCTCTATGTGGTGCGCTTCGGCAGCGAGGTCTATCGCGTGATCTTCGCGGCGAAGAAGCGGACCGACGCGGTGGACAAGAGCTTCCGCGACTCGCTGCACACGTTCCGCCGCATGACGGTGGCGGAGATGGCGCAGGCCCAACCGCTGCGGCTGAAGGCGATCCAGGTGAAGGCCGGGGATACGGTGGACAAGCTCGCCAAGCGCATGGCGGTGAGCGACCGGCAAGTGGAGCGGTTCCGGGTGCTCAACGGGCTTTCCGAGAAGGACCGCGTGAAGCCGGGGGATTATATGAAGGTGGTGGTGGAGTAACCGCGCTCCCGCGCGCCTCTCTCGACCGGGTGCGCGTGGCAGGCCTGCGACGCTTGACCTCGTCGCTTATGGGAACGGAACTTCTTGCCACCTCGCGCGGAGCCTTTCCTGAATTAAGGCAGGAGGCCGCCCGGAACGATGCGCCGGATGACACGTTGCCCTCGAGAAGGGGGCGCGTACATGCCGCTTGAATCCCGCCAAGAGTCCCGCATGGAATACCGCTGCGAGCGCTGCGGCGGCGCAACGAACTTTACCGCGCAGGTGTCCCCGCTCGGCAACGAGCCCGGCGTGCGTATTTTCCATTGCCCGGCGTGCACTTGTTTTACGGTCATCGAATGGGCTGGCGGGCGTCTGGAAACCCGTCCGTAAGCCGAACGCCGACGATCGAAAGTCTACGTCGCGCCTGCCGAACGATTTTTCTGAAACCGCGATTCTTCCGGAACGCCGCCTCGCCTCGCGGGTTGATCGAATGCTACCGCCAGCAATGACGGAGCACGGCGGGAAAAATCCAGAAATGGACAGTCGCCGTTTTGGCCCCATCCAGCTTGAAAACCTGGATGGGGTCTAAATATTCCAGAGAGTTCCACGCGGACCAACGGAGCGTTGATATGGCTCGCGATCTGAGACCGAAGGCGCAGCGGGAGCAGCGGAAAACCGAGGATCAGATGGCGCTCGAGAAGCTCGGCGGTGTCAAAGGCTCGCCCGAGCTGCCGCCCGCGCCGCTGACCAAGCAGGAGGCCGAGCAGATCCCGCCGGTCGACGACCCGGGCCACGTGGCGTAGCGCGTCGCGGACTTCGGCGGCGTCTTCCGCTACAATGCCGGGATCGATTCCCCCGCCGGCGCGTTGAATTCGCGCCCGGGAGTGAACTCCTGCTTGCCAGAGGAGCGTTTCATGGATCGATTTTCGCCGGATACCGTGGAAAGGCTTTCGGGCGCGCTTGGCGCGGCCGTCCTCAAGATCTGGGGCCAGCTTCCGCACGACCTCCAGCATCGCATCTTCGAGGAGGCGGTGGTCGCGAGCGGCGAAGGGATCAGGATCAGTCTCGCGCAACTGCTGCACGCCAAGCATCCGCGCACCTCGGCGGCGCTGTCGAGCCGGGCGCTGCTGGAGCCGGACAGCCTGGGCGGGTGACGGGGCCCTATTGCGGCTTCACACCGACATCCTGGATCACCTTCGCCCAGTTGCCGATGTCGCGCTGCACGAGATCGGCAAACTCGCCGGCCCCGGCGGGTGACGGCTCGAGCCCGATCCTGAGCAACTGGTCGCGCACCTCCGGGCTCTTCGCCGCGTCGAGGATATCAGTTTCGAGCTTGCGCACGATATCGGCCGGAACGTTGGCCGGCAGGAACACGCCCATCCACGGTACCAGGTCGAATTCCTTGTAGCCGAACTCCGAAACCGTCGGCAGGTTGGGCTGCGACACCGGCCTGCGCTTCGACATCGCGGCGAGCGCCTTGACCTTCCCCGCTTCGATGAGCTGGGTGGCGCCGCCAAGCGCGCCGACCGTGACCTGGATTTCCCCGCCGAGAAGTCCGGTATAGACCGGCGGCGAGCTCCGATAAGGAACGGCAAGCAGGTCGATGCCCGCCTCGCGCTTGAACCATTCCATCGTCAGGTAATGCGGCGCACCGACGCCGACGTGACCGTAGCTGAGCTTCGTTGTGTTGGATCTGGTGTAATCGACGAATTCCTTGAGCGTATTGACCGGCAATGGCGCCGCGACGATCAGCGCGAAAGGCAGTTCCGCGAGCTTGGTGACCGGTGACAGGTCGCGTTTCGCGTCATAGCGGCGCGCCGGGGACAGCGTCTCGTTGATCGACAAGGCGTTGGACAGGATCGCGATGGTGTAGCCGTCCGGCGCCGAGCGCGCGAGGAATTCGGTCGCGATCATTTCGGACGCGCCGGGCTTGTTGTCGATCACCACCGGCTGGCCCCACACCTTCGACAAGTGCGAGGCCACCGCGCGCGCGATCAGATCCGAGCTGCCGCCGGCGAGATTGGGCACGACGAACGTGACCTGACGCGACGGAAAGGACTGGGCGTGCGCGGCTTGCGGCGTAACCACGGCGGCAAGAGCGAATGCGAGCAGGCTGGACCAGAACCGCAATCGTAGCCGCATCGGGAATTGCCCCCCGCGCCATCGGGCCTTTGAACAGGCCTTGACGCCGATCCTAGCTCAGCTCGCCTCGCACCTTCTCGGCACCCTGGACCATCGCCTGCAATTTGCCGAACGCCGTGTCGCGGCTGAGATACTTCATGCCGCAGTCGGGGGCGAGCACGAGCTTCTTCGCATCGACATGCTTGAGCGCGGCACGGATACGGCCCGCGACCGCGTCCGGCGTCTCGACCGAGGGATCGCCGAGGTCGATCACGCCGAGCATGACGGTCTTGCCCGACAGGTCCTTCAGCATGCCGAGATCGAGCTTCGGCTGCGCCGCCTCGATCGAGATCTGGTCGGCCGCGCAATCGGCGAGTTGCGGCAGAAACGAATAGCCGGACGGCTTCTGGCCGGCGACCACCGCGGCATAGCCGAAGCAGAGGTGCACCACGGTCGTGGTTTTCAGGCCTTCGAGCGCACGGTTGAGCGCGCGCACGGCGATGCGCTTCGCCGCGTCGGGATCGTTGCGCAGCCACGGATCGTCGAGCTGGATCACGTCGGCGCCGGCGGCCTCGAGGTCCCTCACCTCCTCGTTCACCGCGGCGGCGAAGTCCATCACCATCTCGTCGGCGTCCTTGTAGAACTCGTTCTTGGCCTGCTGCGCCATGGTGAACGGGCCGGGCAAGGTTATCTTCGCCTGGCGCGCCGTATGCCGGCGCAGGAACTTCATGTCCTCGACCTCGACCGGGCCGCGGCGTTTGACCCGGCCGACCACGCGCGGCACGCTGACCGAACGGCCGGCGCGGTTGGTGATCACCGCGGGATTGTCGTTGTCGATGCCATCGAGCGCGGTGGCGAAGCGGTTGGAATAGCTCTCACGCCGCATCTCGCCGTCGGTGACGATGTCGATGCCGGCGCGCTCCATGTCGCGGATCGCGAGCACGGTGGCGTCGTCCTGCGCCTCCCCCAGATACGGCTCCTTCACGCGCCACAATTCATGCATCCGCACCCGCGGCACGCCGGTCTTGAGCAAGGCGCGGTCGACCAGCCAGTCCGGCTGTGGGTAGCTGCCCACCACGGTTGTCGGCAAAAGACGTTCAGCCATTCGTTTTCACGCTCCCGGCACGCGACGCGCCGTATTGATCGGGCGTCGTCACATCATGCATCTTTGTCCCAAGGCGCAAAAGCGCCGTCAACAACGCCCGCCGGGAGGAACAGCAATGCGGACACGCAGGCAAGTCGTCGGAGCGCTCGGCGCGTCCGCACTGGCGGGATGGAGCGCGCGCGGCGCGTTCGCGCAGCAGACGGTGGACGGCTGGCCGCAGCGTGCGGTGCGGGTGATCTCGCCGACCGCGACCGGCGGACCGGGCCAGAACTTCCGCTTCTACGCCGACCATCTCAAGGACACATTCGGGCAGAGCTTCGTGCTCGAGAACATGCCGGGCGGCTCGGGCTCGGTCGGCTGCATGACAGTGGCGCGCGCCGCGGCCGACGGGCAGACGCTGCTGCTCGCCTCCAACAGCCACATCGTGCTGGCGCCGCTCGTCATCAGCGGCTCGCCGGTGAACGTGAGGCGCGACTTCGTGCCGATCGCGCTGATGTTCACCTTCCCATTCCTGCTGGTGGTCAACCCCGATCTCGGCGTGAAGACGCTCAAGGCGTTCGTCGACTACGCCAAGGCGCGGCCGGGACAGCTCAACTGGGGCTCGCCCGGCGTCGGCACCGGCGGGCATCTGGTGACCGAGGTGCTGCTCAAGCGCACCGGCATCACCGGCCAGCACATCCCCTACCCCGGCACGACGCAGCAGCTGCTTGCCGCCGCGGCCGGCACCCTGCAGTTCACGTTCGACACGCCGGGCAACTCCAAGGGCGTGCGCGACGCCGGCAAGGTGATCGCGCTGGCGGTGACCGGCACCAAGCGCTCGAACTCGGCGCCCGAGGTGCCGACGTTCAAGGAACTCGGCTATGAGGGCTTCGACGACCTGCACGTCGCCAACGGGCTGCTTGCACCGGTGGGAACACCGGACAGGATCGTGCGTTCGTTGAACCGCGAGATGGTCAAGCTCAATACGACCGGCGCGATCCGCGACCGGCTGGTCGAGGCGTCGTACGAGCCGGGCATATTGTCGCCGGAGCAGTATGGCGAGATGATCGACCGCGAGCTCAAACAGTGGGGCGACGTGGTGCGCGAGACCGGGGTGCAGATCAAGAGTTAGCTCCGCGGTCATTCCGGGACGCTCGCGAAAGCGAGCGAGCCCGGAATCCAGACCAGCGGGAACTCCTTCGTAACTGGATTCCGGGTTCGCGCCATAGCGCGTATAAGACGCGCGTAAACGCGCTGAGGCGCGCGCCCCGGAATGACAAGCGGATAAATCGGAATGACCGTGGAACTGCCGAAAACCAACTTCTTCCCGCCGTTCAACATCACGCGGGCGAGCCATCTCGTGTTCACCGCGCGCGACCTCGCCGCAAGCCGCGACTTCTACACCGAGGTGATCGGCCTGATCGTCACCGAGGAGACGGCCGACACGCTCTGGCTGCGCGGCGTCGAGGAGCGCTGCCATCACAGCCTCACGCTCAAGCGCACCAACGGCCAGCCGATGTGCGAGCGCATAGGCTTCCGGGTGTTCATGGACGAGGACCTGGACAAGGCCACGGCGCATTTCGACAAGACCGGCATCAGGTACCGGTTCGTCGAGGTGCCGCACCAGGGCCGCACGCTGCATTTCAACGATCCCGCCGGCACGCCGGTCGAGCTTTGCGCCACCATGCCGGTGGTGCCGCGCATGCACACCAAGAAGCACATGCACCGGGGCGCCGCGGCGCTGCGGATGGACCATTTTCAGGTGCTGGTGCCGGACGTGATGAAGAACGCACAGTTCTACATGGACCTCGGCTTCCGCATCTCCGACTACATCGTGATCGAGAGCGCCGGAAAGGTCGTCGGCACCTTCCTGCACAGGAAGGACAATCCCTGGGACATCGTGTTCCTCACGCGCACCGGCCCGCGCTTCCACCACGGCGGCTACGTGGTGGAGTCGTTCGACGACATCGTCCGCGCCTGCGACATGGCCGGCAACCTCGGCTTCAAGGACCGGCTCGAGCACGGGCCGGGACGGCACGGGCACCAGCACTCCTACTATGCCTACCTGCGCGACCCGGACGGCCACCGCACCGAGCTGCTCCTGCCCGGCATCCAGATCATCGATATCGACGACGAACCGGTGGCCTGTCCGGTGCAGCCCGGCGTCAACAGCAACCTCTGGGGGCTGCCCGCGCCGAAGAGCTGGGTGGAGGAGGCAACGAGCTTTGCCAATGTGCCGGTGGTGGCGGGCCCCGACGGCGTGCCGATGACGGCGGAGCGGTTCCTGGCCGAGAAGAAGCCCGACGCGGTGATGGGCTGACGCCGCGGCCATCGGAGGTCGGCGCGCACAACTGGACCCCCACCCCGACCCTCTCCCTTTCAGGGCCCTTTCAAGGGGAGGGAGCGCACCCGAATTGCTCCAAATGAGTTCGCTGCCGCCTCATTCTTCTCGTTTCGCATTCAGCCACGCGTTCGCGATCCCTGGTTTTGGTCTCGGGCGCCCGGGCCGGCCCGCTTCCCTTTTTTCCGTCCCTCTCGCAAGAGGCGATGGAGCGCCGGGAGGCGCCACGGGCGGATCGCCGCCCGTTGGCGAACCCGAATCCGGGGTCCGCCGCGCGCCACGGCAGGTCCCCTGTTACCAGGGGTTGCCGCTTTCGGGCGCGCTGGCCCAATGACGCAGGGCCCGGCGCCTCCCGGCGCTCCAACGCGATGCCATTGTTGGGCACCGCACCCCGCTCTGCGTTCGAACGCCGCGATCGATGGCGATCGTCGATTGAGCAGGATGTTTGGAACATAAAGTGAACATACAGCAAGTCAACCCATCAAGGGCCGACTGCCAGCCGGCGGTCCTGCCCTCCCTTATCCGCTTGCGTTCGCAAGGAAATTCCGGCTTGAGCGCCCGGCGAGCCCTGCACACACGCCTGTGAGCTTCCGGCGCAGCAGACGCAGCGGCGAAGCTTCTCGACATCCTGGCGGGGCTGGCGTCACGCCGTTTCGACGCCTTCCAGCTTCAGATCGCATCAAAGGAAGGCCGCAAGAAGCAACCTTCCCGGAAATACAGCGCGAAGGCCTCAGACGAACTGGAAATCGTCCTGGTGCAGGTTCGCCAGGGCCACGTTCTGCAGCGTGATCGTGTTCGAGGCATCGAGCGTGATGACCACGTTGCTGCCGACCTGCGCGCTGGCGGCCTGAACCGCCGCGAAGTCGGCAAACAGCTCATCCTGGATTTGGATCACGTCGTCGCTCGCTGCACCGGCCGCGAAGTCCGTGATGGTGTCCAGGCCGAAGCCGGATTTGAACACGAACGTGTCGTTGCCTGAACCGCCTGTCAGGTTGTCGTTTCCCGCACCACCGGTGATGACGTCGTTGCCGCCGCCGCCAAACACGGCGTTGTTGCCGGATCCGGCCGTCAGCGTGTTGGCCCCGTCGTTGCCGGTCAGCGTGTACGCGCCGGCGACCGCCGACGCATCGATGTTCAGCGCCGTGGTCCCGGTGTTCGCTCCGGAGGCGTTGGAAATCTCGATCTCCTCGACATTGGTGATCGCGGCGTTGAGCGTCAGCGTCTGGCCCGCCGTGGTCGAAACGAACCGAAGCGCGTCGGTACCGGAGCCGCCATCGATGCTCTCGCCGGCATCGTGGAATGCCGGGCTCGCCAGCAGGATGGCATCGTTGCCGCCGCCGCCGCTGATGACATCAGCGCCGTCGCGGCCATCGAGCACGTCGTTGCTGTCGCTTCCGGTCAGAGTGTCGGCCGACGACAAGCCCTGGAGCACAGCCACAAGGCCGCCGGCCGCATTGCTTCCGGCGAAGCCCGACGACAGGTCGATCGAGCCGCCGACGCCGTCGAAGTTGACCAGGCCCCAGGGCGCCGAAGCGTTGAGCTCGACGCCGCTGGTCACGAACGACTCGAAGCCCGCGATGCGATAGAACGCGATCAGGTCCTGCAGATAGGTGCCGGTGACGCTCAGGTCGGTGAAGGACACGTTGCCGGCCGGATCGTAAGGCCCGACGTTGGTCACGTCCGAGCTGTCCTGAAGGCCGCGCATCTGGATCGCCTTCTGCGCGCCCGCGCCCGGATCATGGATATCGACGTCGTCGATCGTGAGATCGCCGTCGAAGCCGAACAGCAGAATGTCACCACGGCCGTTCGAGCCCGATGTCTGTGTGGCGTTGCCGGAGAACTCCGAGTGCAGGATCGAGACCGAGCCGATGGTGTCGGTCAGTGTCGGCGTCGAGCCGTTGCCGGCGCGGATGTAGGCAAAGCCGTTCACCTGGGCGCCCGAGATGGCAACGCCATCGAGCGTGACCGAGCCGGCCGCCGCGGTCGAGTTCGACGATACGAACACACCGTACTGGCGTCCGGCGGCATCGATCGCCATGCCTTTCAGCGCCAGCGCGCCATCGAGCAAGCCGCTGACCGTGATCTGGCCCTGCAGGGTCGTCACCGACGACCCCGAGCGGCCCGCGCCCACCACGGTCACGGCCTTGCCGGCGATGGTGACATTTTCTGCATAAGTCCCCGCCGCCACATCAACCACGTCGCCGCCCGACGCCGCATCGATGCCGGCCTGCACCGACTGATAGCCGCCGGTGCCGGATTGATCGACGAGCACGTGGGTGACGCCGTTGATCACCACCTTCTCGATGCCATCGAGCGTGTCAGTCTCGCTGCCGTTGCTGACGGTCCAGCGGCCGTCCGCGAAGGCCAGCGACCAGTTGCTGCCATAGCCGGTTGCCGTGTCGGTGCCGTCGCCACCATAGAGCTGGTCGTTGCCAAGCCCTCCTTGCAGCGAGTCGTTTCCAGCAAGCCCCTGGATCGTGTCTTCCTCGCTCGTCCCGACAAGGACGTCATCGGTGCCGGTTCCGCCCACGCTGCCGGACACATTGGTCAGCGTGATGGTGAAGACCTTGTCGAAGTTGAGCCCGTCCGAATCGGTCACCCGGACGGTGATGTCGTGCGACGCCATCGTCTCGTAGTCGAGCGCAGTGCCGTCGGCGACCGTGACAATCCCGCTTTCGTTGTCGATCGCGAACCGCCCACCCGCATCATCGACCAGCGTGTAGGTCATAACATCGCCCGCATCCGGATCGACCCCGGTCACGGTGCCGACAACGGTCTCGTCGGCCGAATTCTCGGCGACGGTCGCAGCCGACAGGCTCGCGTCGGTCGGCGCGGTATTCGAGCCGCCCTCGGCGAGCTCGGCGGCCGTCACCGGCCCGTCGGCGAACTGGAACAGCTCGACGTCGGTGACGGTGTCCGTCCCATCGGGCGCGCCGGCGCGCAGATCGGCAATGGTGAAGGTCTGCGTCTCGGCATCGAAAGTGACGGCATAGTCGGCGCGGTCGCCGGAATAGACCGCCGTGTCGGTCCCGGCGGCGCCATCCAAGGTATCGTTTCCGCCTCCGCCGATCAGCGTATCGTCGCCTTGACGGGCCGTGATGTCGTCGTCGCCGCTACCACCCGCAATCTCGACGCCGGCGCTCTCCAGCGAGACGTGCAGCGTGTAGGTCTCACCGGCGCTGATGCTGTTGCCGCTGCCGTATTCCCTGACCCGCAGATAATAGGTCCCGGCGTCATCAAAGACGTAATTGAGCAAGCTGCTGTAGGAGGTGCTCCCCGGGTCGCTGTCGTTGTCATCGTTCGATGCGAGAACATTGCCGGCCGCATCGAGAAGATCGATGATCGTGTCGAAACTTGCGCCGTCGATATCGAAGATGGCGCGGTCCCCTGCCGCGGCCTCGACCGTGTAGTACTCGGCCGCGCCGCCATAGGCCGTCGCCACCACCGTCGCATGCGGCAGCGAGGTCGCCTGCTCGATATTCGCATTCGCTACCAGATCGTAGGAGCCGGCGAGGTCGATCGAAGCGGCCATCGACGTGTTGGCGAGCGTCCCCGGCTTGATGACGTCGGGCTTGTCGACGGTCTCCAGGACCGGAACGGCAGCCTCGATCGAGATGTTGAGCGTATAGGTTGCACCGGTGCTGGGGCCTGCGCCTGTGCCGTACATGCCGACCGCAAGATAGTAGGTCCCCGCCTCGGCGAAGGTGTAGCTGAGCAGGCTGCTGTTGGGCGAGCTGCCCGGGTCGCCGGCATTGTCATCGTTGAAGGCGAGCTGACTGCCGCCCGCGTCCAACAGTTGGATCACCGTATCGAAGCTGCCATGGTCAATGTCGAAGATGACCTGGTCGCCCGCCCCGACAGTGACGGCGTAGAACTCCTGCCCTTGACCGCTCGCAGTCGCCACGACAGTCGCGTGCGGGATGGTGGTCGAGGAGAAGATATTCCCGTTCTCGGAGAGATCAAATGCCTCCTCCGGCACCGTCACTGCGCTTGCAATGGACGTATTGGCCGTCGACTGCGGCTTGATGATGTCCAGCTCGCCGCCGCCACCACCATTGATCAGATCGACAATGTCGGCCGCGGTCCACACCGTGCCGTCCGCAAAGCGCACCTCCTCGACGGCATCTTCCGACTCCGTTTCCGGCCCCGAAAGCTGGTTCACGAGACGGATCACGTCGCCATTCGAGCCGATCGTCAGGATGACGTCGCCATCGCCCTCGACAGAAAGCGAGACGTCGTCGGGATCGATGCCCGCGCCGAGAATCAGCACATCCGTGTCGGAGACATCACCCTGGTCGCGGATAACGTCGGCGCCGTCGCCGAGATTGAAGACATAGGTGTCGGCGCCTTCGCCGCCTTCGAGATAGTCGTCGCCGCCGCCGCCCTCGAGCGTATCGTCGCCAAGCCAGCCACCCAGCGCGTTATCGCCGCCGCTGCCGATCAACGTATCGTCGCCCTCGCCGGTGAAGACGGCCTCGATATTGGAAACCGTCATGGCTCCGATATCGACGCCCGTCACGGTGCCCAGGGACAGATCGACCTCCACCGAGGACGATGTGTCGATTTCGAGGTAGTCGTCGCCTTCGCCGCCGTCGATCGTGTCGCCGCCCTCGCCGGCACTAACGAAGAACGAGTCGTCGCCAAAACCGCCATATATCTGATCGGCGCCGGTGCCGCCGTAGATCTCGTCATCGTCGCCCCCACCGTCGATGACGTCGTCGCCGCCAAGACCGAAGATAACATTCGGGCCGTCGCCACCGTTGATGACGTCGGCATTCTCGGTACCGGTCAGAATGCCGGCCGCGGCCGCGATGTCCGCACGGCCCCAAACCGTACCGCCGGAGAAGGCAATGCTGTCGATGCCGTCGTCCGGCTGGCCACCGCCGAACAATTCGGGCAGGAACTGGCCGGCAACGGCAATATACTCACCGGTCGACAAAATATCGATCGTCAGCTGGCCGTTCCAGTCGAACGACAGCGCAACGTCCGCCGCTGTCAGATCGGTGAGTTGCAACGTATCGCCGGCGCTGTCGGCATTGCCACTGTCGGCAATGGTGTCGTTGCCGTCGCCGGCCGCGTAGACATAGGTGTCCGAGCCGCCGCCACCCTGCAGCATGTCGTTGCTGCCATGGCCGGCGATGGTGTCGTCACCGCCGAGACCGCGGATCAGGTTCGGAGCATTGCCCCCGGCGAGGACATCGGCGCCCTCGGTGCCGGTGATAACGCCGGCCGCCGCGGCGATCGCCGCGCGATCCCAGACCGTGCCACCGGCGAACACGAGCCGTTCCACGCCGGCGTTCGGCGAGCCCTGGCCGAGGAAGAAATCGCTACGGAATTCGCCGTCGACGACGATCTCGTCTCCGGTCGCGAGGATGCCGATGATCAGGTTACCCTGGGCGTCGGTGCTGAGCACAACATCCGCCGGCGCGAGGTCGACGAGGCTCAGCGTGTCCACATCGGCCAAGCCGTCATACTGATCGTCGATTTCATCGTTGCCGTCGCCGGCGGCGTAGACATAGGTGTCGGATCCGCTGCCGCCGGCGAGATAGTCGTCGCCGAGACCCCCAATCAAGCGGTCGTTCTGCGACGTGCCACCAAGCGAGTCGTCGCCGCTGGTACCGCGGATCGCGGCGGTGGCGTTGATGTCGGCCGTGGTCCACACCGTCCCGTCGTCGAAGGAGATCCGCTCGACGCCGTAGCCGGCGCCGTCCCGCTGGTAGAGCACGTGGATCGTCTCGTCGCCGACCTGAACATCGAGCGTGTTGCCGATCCAGGTGAGCAAGACATCGGCCGAATCGACGCCTCGGAGCCGCAGCGTGTCGATGTCGGTCGAGTTGTATTCGACGATCGAATCGTCGCCGTCGCCGGGCTGCCAAGTGTAGGTGTCGCTGCCGTCGCCGCCCTGGAGCCAGTCGGCGCCTTCAAGCCCGATGAAGGATTCCGAGGCGATGTTTCCGGAGAGCGAGTCGTCCCCGGCCGTGCCGCGATAGGCGCCCTCGAGAAAGATCTGCTCGTAGTTCCAGACCGTGCCGTCAGCGAATTCGATCTGCTCGATACCCTGCAAACCATACGACGGAGATTCCGGTGAGAAGTCAAACTGGTTCGTGACCTTCAGGGTCTCGCCGGTGGACAGGATTTTGACGGTGAGCTCGCTTTGGTTGCGACTCAACTCAACGTCATCCGGATTGAGTCCGACCAGCCGGAGCGTATCGGCCTCACGCCACAAATGGCCGGGCAGCGCGTTATCAAGGATGCCCTCGGTCCAGACGTCATTGCCGTAACCGGCACCGAACAGCACAAGATCGCTGCCCGGACCGCTCTTGATGACGTCGTCACCTCCGGCCGCGTCGATGACATCGTCGCCCAGGGTGCCACTAATCGTCTCAGACGCGGCTGTTCCTGCAACGGTCACCGACGACCCGTAACCGCCGATCGCCCGCACCACCAGATCGTGGGCCAGCCACACGGTCCCGTCGTCGAACCTCACATATCCGATGTGATCGGCGCGATAGTCCTGCATCTGATTGCGCAGGACGATGGCCTGGTCTGGACTGCCCCCGATGTGCAGCTCCAGCGTGTCGGGCGTCCCCGGCATGCGCACGACCGTGACGTCATCCGGGTCGACGCCGTGCAGGACCAGCGTGTCGGTCCGGCCATCTTCACTGTCTCGGTTCTCGATGACATCTCGCCCGTCACCCACCGACCAAACGTAGGTATCGCTGCCGCCGCCACCGATCAGATGATCATCGCCGATCCCGCCGGCGATCACGTCGTCGCCGTCCCATCCGATCACGCGATCATCACGGCCGGTCGCGCTCTGCGCCACAACCAGCGCCTCGACCTGCTGCATCGTCAGCGTGGTGCCGTCGGCGAACACGAACCGCTCGATGCGGTCGTCAAAGATGTCCTGCACGAATTGGCCGGCGACGACCACGCGGCCCGGCTCGTCGCCGAGCACATCGATCACCAGATCCGCGTCGTCGAGGCCGCCGCGACTGAACTTCACCTCGCTCGGCTCGATGTCGGCAAACGACAGCGTGTCAATAATCGGCTCGCCGGAACTCGTCCCGGCACTGCCGCGCTCCTGGATACGGTCAAAACCATCGCCGCGCCGATAGACGTAGGTATCGGCACCGCCCTGGCCGATCATGATGTCGTTGCCGAGGCCCCCGACGATCTCCGCGCTGTCGTAGAAACCATGGATCACGTCGTCGCCATCGGTCTGCGCAAGCGCGAGGAAACGCTGATCGAGGGTTGCGCCGTCCCAGACCGCCCCGTTGTCGAACACCACCCGGTCGATGTCCGGGAAGTAGCTGGGGCTGGTGAAAATGAGGCCCCCGCCGTCCGGACCGGCGGTGCCGAGGAAGAAGAATGCCTCGGATTCGTCACCGACGCGTTGGAGCACCAGATCATCCGGCGTGACGCCGTGCAGGTTGAGGACGTGATCCTCCCCGATCGTGAAGCCCCAAAAAGGCGCGGCAAGACCATCGGCGACGTCGAAGTCGATCACCCGGGTGAAGTCGACGTCGATCGCCACCGCGCGCGGCATCTCGATCGCCTGCGCGACAAGATCAGCCGCCGACCACGTGGTGCCGCCGGCGAACACGAACGTCTCGATCGCGGAAACCGGATCCGGGAAAATCGAGTCGTTGGGCAGAACGATCCGGTCGTCGCTGCCGGCGAAGGTCAGCACCAGGTCGCCGATGCCCGCCAAATAGTAGACCGTGACATCCGCCGCAGCGATGCCGACGCCGAACTCCAGCACGTCGGCCGCGCCGGCGTAGTCATAGATCAGATCCGCGCCATCACCAGGCGCGAAGAAGTAGTGGTCGTCGCCGTCGTTGCCGATCAGATAGTCATTGCCAATTCCGCCGTCCAAAGCATTGCCGCTGTCATCGCCGGCGATCTCGTCGTTTCCATCGGTTCCTTGACGCGACAACGCGATGACGTCGGCGAGCGACAGCACCGTGCCATTGCTGAAGGCAAAGTTCTCGACCCTAAAGTCCGGATCAGTGGACGAACCCTGCAGAATGGTCAGAACATCGCCCGTTCCACGGATATGGGCCGTGATCGTCTCGTCAGAGAAGATCCATTCGATATCCGACGGCGCGACTCCTTCGCCGAATTGCACCGTGTCATCATCCTCAGCCAAGGCGTCATTGAAATGCTCGTGAATCGTGTCGCGGCCCGAGCCGATACCGAACACGTAGGTGTCGTTGCCAGCCCTGCCGTCAAGGTAATCATCGCCCGACCCGCCATCGAGCACGTCATCGGTATAGAAGCCGATCAGACGATCGTCGCCATCGGTCGTCGCCTGCTGCAACAGGATCTCGTTCACCGATTCGAACGAGTAGATCGACCCGTCGTCAAAAAGGAAGCCTTCAATCTGATTGAATTCGAAATTTCCCAGCGCCGTGTACGCACGGCCAAACTGATCGTTAATGGTCAGGACCGACCCATCCGACAATTTGACCATCAAGTCGTTGCTGTCGCCAACACGTGCGAAACTGACGTCTGCCACCGTGACGCCGCTGTTGAAGCTGATGACGTCCGGGCTGGTGTCGAACGGGTTGCCAGCCGTCTGGTCGAAGACGACATCGCCACCGTAGCCAAACCCGAACAGATACACGTCGCCGCCATCGCCGCCGGACAGGTAGTCGTTGCCGGCGCCTGGATCGAGCACGTCCATGTCCGGACTGCCGACGAGCGCGTCATCGGTGGCCTGCGGGATATTCACCGCCGCCCAGGCAATATCGATCTTGTCCCAGACGGTGCCGTCGGCAAACGTAATGACTTCGATCTGTGCATCAGGATCGAGATAGCCGCCGAATGGATTGACCCGGCGACCGGCGAATTCGTCGACGACGCGGATCTCATTGTCGGTTCCGGTCTGCGTTATGACGAGGTCCAGCCCGTCGCGCGTGAAGGTCAGATCGCTCGCGTTGAGATGAGCAAAGCGGACCGCGTCTTCATTGCCGGCGCCGAGGCCGGGGGTCACGTCATGGATAACGTCACGACCGAAATTCGCGCCGACAATGTAGGCATCCGGGCCGCTGCCTCCTTCGGCGGTCTGATCGCTGGAATCGAGATAGAAAAGATCCGGGTCACTGGTGCCGGTGATGTTCCCAGTCCCCGTGACGATCAAGTCGGCGGGAATCGAGAACACCGCGGCCGCTTCCACCAGGCTCAGCGGGATCGGAACATTCTCGTATGCCGAGACGACGTTCTGGAACAGATAAGCGAACGAGGCCTGGATTGTGGCTCCGCC
This sequence comes from Xanthobacteraceae bacterium, assembly GCA_019746355.1. The sequence goes on from JAIESC010000082.1 coordinate 163,363, forward strand.
ACGATCCAGATCCGGCAAGATGACGTGAACGACGTCCTGCCAGGCCGCAATGTAGTCCGTCGCCGCTTGCGCCGTCGCCGGCGCGGCGCCGAAGATCGCTTCGAGCATTGGCGAAAGTTGATGTTCCGTGGTCGGACGGAACTGGTCGGTCGAAGCGTCGTACTCCAGGCCGGCAAAAAACGGCTCCAGCGGCCCCTGCATCGCAAGCCGCACCACGATCTTGTCGAGCTGACGGATCGCGACATCCAGCACCGAATTAAGCGCGCTGACGGCTCCCGGAAGAACGGCGTCATCGAGATCGATGGGGTCGCCAAGATAACGTTCGAGGAAGGTGATCTCCGCGCCGGTGATAATCGACCAGCTTCCTTCGCTCGGTGTGGTTTCAAGTACCTGCAGCTGCGTTGGGCGCTCGATAATATCGCCCTGCGCGTCCCGAACGTCGGCTCCGCTGGCAAATCCCCAGTAGGTCCCCTGACTGTCGGTGATCTTGACGAGATAGTCCCTGACCGCAGGACCCGTCACGGTCTGCTCGAGGACCACATTGAAGTCCGAGCGCGGCGTGGTGCCAGGTGTGCCCGCCGGCACAGGAACGGCGTTGGCCCACGCAGTCAGAATCGGACCGGCCGCCTGCCGGAGCGCCGCCAGATCGGTCGTGTTGAGCAGGGATAACGTGTTCTCCACGACCGCAATGAGCGTGGGATCGAGCGTGGCGGCCACTCGCAGACTGGTCAGCGTCCCGTAACCCTTCACTTCGGGCAGCGCCGCCGCTGCCGAGCTGATCGTGCCATCGCCACGCCATACGGTGTTGAAATCGTCCTGGTGGAGTTGAGCGTTCGCAACGGTCCCGGTGCTGCCATCGGTCCGCGTAAAGACAGCAGTTTCCGTGATCAGGTTGCCGGCTATGGTGGTGTTGGCCGGTGCGGCGGTGGCCTGAACCGAAATGGACGCGATGCCGGCGTCGCCGAGGGAAATCAATTCGCCGGCATCCGTGACGCCGTCCCCATCGATATCCCGCCACACGCGAAGCGACGAAAAATCCGTGTCCGACGCATCAACGACTCCGTCGGCGTTCGTGTCGAGTGTTGCCAGCACCGCAAAGCCGGACTGGTGCTCGTTGCCGAACAGTTCGCCAATGTCGTCGATCTTGCCGTTCGCATTGAGGTCGCGCGCAAGCAGCCCGTCGCCGCCCCGCACCCAACCGGTCACTTCAGCGAAACCGTCCCCGTCGATATCAAAAGTCGCAGAACCTGCGGCACGGGCCGACAGCTCTATTCCATCGCCGTCCAGATCGAGGATCAGCGGATCCGTATGGACGGTGCCAAACCGGGATTCACCAGTGAGGGCCACCATGGCGGTGCCCATCAATGCTTCCCACGTTTTGAAAATGCTGGCGCCGTCAGGTATCTCGAACAGGCGATACGCAGACACGGTAATCTGAGCAAGCAAGATGCCGGCCGTGCGAAAGGTCGCATCTGTATCGGCATCGAAATTAGCCACGTACGTCTCGCGGCCGGTGTTGTCCCTAATGACGAGCTCGCCTGCAACGTCAATTCCGTAGCGTATATTGAAACGCCCCATCGTCCACGGCGTCTCGGATGCGCCCCATTGAACGCCGCCCGTCAGCTGGTTTCCGAAATAGGTGATCTGATCGTGCTGTTCAGCGTCGGCGATGAGAACGTTGTGGGACACTTCAAATTTATCGCGTCCCGTCCCACCATAAACAATCGTCCCCTGTCCGCCCCCCATGAATACATCGTCGCCGCCACCGAGATCGACGAGAACCTTTAGCTCCGTTGTCGGAAGCCTAACCTGATCATCTTTCGATGTTGCAATGAGGTATTCAAAATTCTTGAACTGGAGTCCCGTCTCACGCTGATAGGCGCGATCCAGGTATTGCCCGACTGCCGGCCCATCCGCGGATGAGACCGGACGCAAATAAAGGGATTTCCCATACTGGGAGAAATCGAGTGTATCGCCAGCCTCATAGTCACCGGGCTCATCGCCCATATTGACGACAGTGTATTGCTTAAGAGTCGGCCCGAGCGCGTTTTGATAGTAGCGGCCATCGAATGCCTTGACCGTCACGGTATCTTGCTCGTCGGTCAGCGTTATAATCTCGACACCAACCAACGTATCGGTACCCCCCGTTCCGTCCTTCGTAGTGACAACGCGCCCGGTGCTGACGTTGTGCTCGTTATCAAAGGAAACGTCTGTTGCGTCCTCTAGATCTGAATAGTCGACCTGATCCTTGCCGTCTCCGCCATCGATCCAGTCATTTCCTTCGAAGCCGATAGCCTCACTATCTGCTTGCGGCGCCGTGTCCGTATCATCGTACCCCTTGATCGTGTCGTCACCTGCCCCTCCAAAAATGAGATCGTCGCCGCTGCCACCGATTAAAAAGTCGCCTCCCTGCCCGCCAATCAAAAGGTCTTTGCCTTGCGCTCCGATCAAGCGATCTACCGCGCCAGCGCCAATCAACATGGCTCCGTCACCATTGATCGGAACGTTTTCGTCGATGCCGCCGTCTGTCTCAGACTTCAGAATAGCTTGCGCGTCAGTCGTCGCCGCGACGAGCTTGACGATGTGCTTTGTGGTGCCGCCGGGGCTGGAGGCATCGAGCCAAGTTCTCGCTACAGCTTCAGAAAACGTTGACGGACTCACTGAGCCGATTCGTGTTGCGATGTCCGCAAGCGACTTCTTACCGACAATATCCACCTCATCGCCGACTTGCCCATTATCGACCTTTCGCCAAAGATCGTGATTAAAATTGCCAATAAGCCGATTGGCTGCTGAGTCAAAATAAAGAGCGCCTTTCTCACGACCCGTGTCACCAGGGGTTATGCCGGAGGCAATATCCCTATTCCGCGCCAGGAGGCCTGCGTATTCAATGACGAAATCGCACAACGCCTGCTGAACGCGGATGTCGTCCTTTAGGTAGCGAGCGACGTCGGTCTTCGACAGGAGTTGCCCCAATTCGTTGCCATCGTCGTAAAATGCACGGATGCCCGTGTCGCCGAAGGGTCGCGCGCCCTCACTGATGGCCGAGTAAGCGATCAAATCGCGCAATACTCCGGCGTAGTCATTGTCAGCACCTGACCCTGCAAACTCCGCGAGCCCGAGCTTCGTACCGATCTCCAGCGCTGTCGAACTGAACAACCTGGGTATCAGAGCAGGGCTCACGGTCTGCCATGCCGTAAGGCCATAGACCTGAGCATAGAGCAAAAGGACAAGGAGGCTTGAAGAATGTGCTTGAGTAAACGGATTGAGCAAACCTGCATGTGGGTTCAAATAGGAAACAGATGTCGACTGCGCAGCCCTCGCCGCCGTCAGAAACTCACCTGTCGTCGCAAATCCTTGAAGGCCGCTTAGACTATTTGCAAAGGGTTCATCCGAACCATAAACATCGTTCAAGAAAGCGGCCGCAGCCGCCTCACCGGGAATGCTGTGTCCGCGCTGATAAATCGTCTTCGCATTAACATAGCCGTTTATAGCGGCGCCTTCGAACGGCATGTTGTCAAAGAGAACGCCAGACTTGCCATAAAGTGCGCCAACTAGACCAGCAAGGCCGCCACCGAGCGAGTGCCCTGTAAGCGTGACTTCCGCCGACCTCAACTCTGCAACCGTTGCTTCAGCGCCAACAATTTGCTGGTAGAAGTCGATCGCCATAGTGGCCTGAGGCCCATAAGGAGATCCCAGCGCGAGGCCATACCCATTCAGCGCGTCACCACTTGTGATCGTAGCCTCAAGGCCGGCATTTGAGTCTGTACCGCGATAAGAAATGATCTTTCCAAGCGACGTGGAATTGTAAGCGATTGCATAAAAGCCCGCGGCTCTTGCCGCTGCGTCGTCTTTGCTCCCGATGACGGATGCATCGCCGATTAGTGCGCCAACCGCGTCGCTCAGTCCCGATACACCCGGCGCGTTTCCTCTATTGTAGGAATCCATCGCTAGAACAGCCAGGAACAGGTCTCGATTCATCATCGATGTCCTCCTACCGTCTTCTGGGCCGAACAAATTGAGAAGCTGAAAGCCTATTTGCGAGACGGTTACTATCCGACACGGATCGTCCGTCGAGATAGCCTTTCATGCCATCGAGCCACGGCAGCTGTCGTACAATTTGTGCCGTGATGGGATCGGTCGTCATCTGAACTTCCACGCGCTCTAGTCGAACCCCTTGACCGAGCGCCGCGTCGAGATGGTCTGGCGAGACGGCATAAACGCTCGTCGGATCATTTAGGTCGCGGAACGCTACGAGCTGTGGAGTGTTCGCCTTTTCCAAAGGCCGGCTGATCTGGTCTCGCGAGAACTTTTCTAATATGGCTAGGCGATCCGCGGCCTCAGTACGGTTGACCGATATTAACGTGGAAAAAAACACCGAATCGGCGTAATAGGCAGCATCGACACCATCCTGCCGCTGCAGCAGAGCAAACAGATTGCGGCCACCTCCAAGGTCTACGAAGGCCGCCTCACCCCGAAAAGCGCGCGTGTATTTAATCGGCCGCCCGGGCACAAAGTCCAATCGGCTGATAACCTCGATAACGGATGAACCTGAGGTAAGCCGTCCGTTATCGTCCACTAACAATGACAATCGATAGCGGAACGTATGTGTCGCGAGGCGCTCATAGGCCAATGCCGCAATAGCAACAATGCAAAGAACACCAACCAGTATGATGCCCAGCTTGCGCAAACTTCCGCCCCCGACAGCTGCGCGCAATCGCAGACTTGTTTGATGATAGCAGCTGATTGTGTCGCCACAAATAACAATTGTATCCGGTGTAATTACAATTGCTTTGACACCTTCCAATTGCCGAATTGCGCCGCGGAAACAGCGTCATCGTCTCGGCCTGCGTTGCATCGCGCGGCTTGGGGCCGCGCCGTTGCGGGCGCAGCCTGCGGCGCAAGCGGCGCTCGATTTCGGTGAGAAAGCTCTGCGAACCGTGCGGCTGGCCGGTGGTTTCGAATTCGAATTACGGTGACACCTTACCAATTGTCGAATTTGCGCTGCGCAAACAGCATCATCGTCTCGGCTTGCGTTGCATCG
>JAIESC010000067.1 GCA_019746355.1 Xanthobacteraceae bacterium
GACGCCATGTCGAGGTCGGTGTGGGCGTATTTCTCCTCGCCGGGCCCGTAGGTGCAGGGCTCGATGCCGATGTGCTGCAGATAGCCCTGATCGAACGCGTTGGTCTGGTGGAACGTCGCAGGCGCGACGCCGAGCGCCGCCTGCGAGGCCTGCATCACCGCAGTGACGACCGCCGACGACGGGGTGACCAGTGCCGGATACATGAACGGGCCTTTCGTCACCTCGACGCGCCACGGCTTGCCGCTCGCCGGATCGTTCATGCCGTTGACGGTCGCGGCGATCGCCGCGATGTCCGCCACCGCCTTGTCGGGGTCCTCGCCCGGCATCAGGCGGCGGTCGATGCCGATCTCGCAGCGGTCCTGGATGGTGTGGGTCGAGTCCGGAAAGCTGCGGATCCTGTTCACCGCGAACGTCGCTTTGCCGAGCGCCGGATGCGGCGCGCCGAGGTTTAAACCTTCCGTCAGGCGGCGGATCACTTCGAGCGCGCCGGTGACCGCGTTGCAGGCGCTTTGCGGGCGGCTCGAGTGCCCGGGGCTGCCGTGCACCGCGACGGTGACGTCGACACGGCCGCGGTTGCCGAGGCTGATGCGGTTGCCGGTGCCGTTGAGGATCGCCATCTCGGCACGCGCGCCGGTCGCCTCGACGATGCTCCTGATCGCGTCATGGCGGCCGGTCTCGCCCGAGACGCAGCACAGGAACACGACCTGCCCCATGATCGGGATTTTCGCGGCAAGGATCGATTGCAGCGCCAGCAGGATCGCGGCCAGCGGCGCCTTCTGCTCGCTGAGCCCCTTGCCCAGCACCACCTCGCCCGGCAACCCGTAGGGCGCGCCGTCGCGCACCTCGCCGCCGTAAGGGTTGGGCATGGTCGCGGGCGGCTGGGTCATGGCGTTGGTGACCAGCATCAGCGAGCGGCCGGTTTCGTTGCGCCCCAGCGCCGCGCAGAGATTGCCCATGGCGTCGCGACGAATATCGCTGACGCCCATTTCGCGAAGCCGCGGCTCGACCGCCTTGTCGACGAAGGCGCGAAGCTGCGGCTCGGCCTCGAACAGCTCAGTGAGCGGGCTCGGCACGCGCCCGAGCTCGACCATCAGCGCCTTGGCGCGCTCGGCCGTGATCTGCGGCAGCACGGCGTTGAGATCGGCCGGCATCGCGCGCTTAAGCCTTGGCGCCGCCATAGGCGGCGGTGAGCTTCGCCTGGATGATGCCGCGGTCGACCTTGCCCGCGCCGTTGAGCGGCAGCGCCGGCACGATGTCGATGTAGCGCGGGTGCGAATAGGCCGGCCCTTTGTCGAGGCAATACTGCTTGAGCGTCTCGGCGGAGAGCCCCGAGCCCTCGCGCACCATCACCATCGCAGCGGGCGCGAGCCCCTTCACCTGATGCGGCACCGGCGTGACGACGGCGTTGACCACGTCGGGATGGCCGAACAGCAGGTTCTCGACCTCCTTCGGATAGACGTTCTCGCCGCCGCAGCTGAACATGTCGTCGACGCGGCTCCGGAAATAATAAAATCCGTTCTTGTCTTTCACGAAGATATCGCCGGTGCGCAGCCAGCCGTCCCGAAGCTTCGCCCTGGTGATCTCCGGCTCGTTGAAATAGCCGAGGCAGACGTAGGGACAGCGGATCAGAAGCTCGCCCTCTTCCTCCGTATCCTTGCCGCCGGCATCGATCATCCTGAGCTCGATTTCGGGCGCCTGCGCGCCGGGACTGCCGCGCGGCACCGGCCGGCCGTCGATCGGCGGCCGCAACGGGCTGCCGCCTTCGGTCAGCCCGTAGCTTTCCTCGACCTTGATGTGCGGCAGCGCGCGGTTGACGAGCTCGAGCAGCTCCGGCGTCACCACCGCCGAGCCGATGGTCATGCTCTTGAGATTCGACAGATCGAGCGTCTTCAAGAGGTCGCGGTACTGCAGGAACATGGTGAACACGGCCGCGACGCCGCGCGAATAGGTGCACTTGTACTTGGCGAGCGCCTCGAGATAGGCGCGCGGCTCGTAGGCCGGCATCAGCACGAACGAGCCGCCGGCAAACAGCATCGGCTTCACCGTGCCGCGCAGTGCGTTCTTGTGGAACAGCGGCAGTGCGACGAGGCCGCGCGAAGTCTCCGCCGACGGCCAGTAGCGCTGGTTGTAGTCGACGTACCAGAGCATGCCGCGGTGGGTCATGATCGCGCCCTTGGGGCGCCCGGTGGAGCCCGAGGTGTAGGGCTGGAACGCCTGGGTGTCGTCGGCGATCGGCGGCGGCGGGACTGCGGGCGCGGGCACCGCCATCTCGGCTTCGAAGTCGAGGAAGCCGTCCTTCTTGTCGTCGAGCAGCATGCGATGCCGGACCGGCACGCGCGCAGCAATGGTGAGCGCGTCCTTGTTGCAGGACGGATCGAAGATGCCGAGCACGCATTTGGCATCGGCGATCAGGCCTTCGAGCGTGCTCGCGGCAAGCCGCGTGTTGAGGAGGAGCGGAATGACGCCCGCCCGCATCGCGCCGAAGAAGAACTCGACGAACTCGATGCGGTTGCCGACCAGCATGGCGACGCGCTCGCCGGGACGGACGCCGAGCCGCGCGAGCATCGCGGCGACGCGGTTCATCCGCTCGTCGAGCTGCCGGTAGGTGGAGGTGCGCTCCCTGCCGCCGTGGAGGTCGATGATCGCGACCTTGTCGGGAAGGCGATTGACGGTGGCGTCGAAGAAGTAGCCGAGATTGCGGCGGCGGTTGCTGGTGTCTTGCATCGTCTGCTGCATTGCCTGAGCGTTTGTCGAGCCGCCGAAAGTCTGGGTCCCCGCTTCCGCGGGGACGAACGTGGAGAGAGGGTGCGTTCCCCTCAACCGTTCGTCCCCGCTCGCGTTGGCGAGCGAAGCGAGCGGCCAGCGCGAGCACTTTAGAGTGACCGCGCCGGCTCCTCGTGTCGCTCCGCGCCACTCGGCGGCGCGGCGAGCCGGGACCCCGGGTCACGTGAAGTTTGCCTCGGTCAATCCAACTTTACCCCTTCCGTTTCTCACGGACGCCCATGCGCTCAAGGCGTGGCAGCACCTCGTCGCAGAAGTACGGTAACTCTTTGAGGTAATTCACGAACGAGAAGCCGATGCCGCGCAGCCCCGCGCGGCTGAGGTCAGCGAGCTGATTCGCGATCTGGTCCGGATCGCCGACCATCAGCAGCCCGCCGAGACCGTGGGCGTAGTGATGACGCTGTTTCTGGAATTCCTCCTCGCCGACGGTTGCGGGCGAGATGTTCTTCTTGCCGAGGATGCCGTCCACCGCCGACCAGTCGGCCTGCTCGATGGTGGCGTGGTGGTAATACTCCTCGGCCTGCTTTTGCGTCGGACGGCAGGTGACGACGCCCACCGTGTAGACGTCGAGCTCCTTGCCCTGCGCCGCGGCCTCATCCTTCGCGGCCTGCACGTGCCGCCGCGTGGTCTCCGTCGACGTGCGGTCGGCCTGGGTGAAGAACGCGTCGCAGTTCCGGATCGCGAAGGCGCGGCCAGTCGGCGAGGCGCCGGCGTTCATGATCAGCGGCCGCGTGCCGCCGTAGGGCTTGGGCTTGGCGCGGACCTTCTTCAGCTTGATGAACTGGCCGTCGTACTCGAAGTTCTCCTGCGGGGCCCAGGCGAGCTTGACCGCCTCAAGCCATTCCCGGGCGTACTCGTAGCGCAGCTCGTGCTCGCGCTGGGTGACGCCGAACATCTGGAACTCGTCCTCGTTCCAGCCGACGACGATGTTGAGGCCGAAGCGCCCGCTGCTGACGTGGTCGGCAGTGACGAACTGCTTGGCGGCGATCAGCGGGTGGAACAGCGGCGCATGCACCGTGCCGAACACGATGAGGTTTTTGGTCTTGCCGAGCAGACCGGTGGCCCAGGTGACGGTCTCCAGCGTCGTGCCCATGTAATCGGTGTCGCCGCCATAGCCCTTCCAGCGGCCGACCGGCAGCATGAACTCGATACCGCGCTCGTCGCACATGCGCGCGAGCGCGAGATTGTCCTCCCAGCTCCCGGTCCAGCGCTCGGGCACGGTGGTGACACAGCGGCCGGAGGAACAGTTCGCGCCGAACAGGCCGATCTTGAGCGCATTGCCGGTGTACATCGCCATGCGGTCGCGCATGGTGAGAGCGGGCTCGCCCGGCGCAGCTCGGACGTTCATCAGCGGCTCCTGTGCGGGCGGACTATAGACCCGCGGCGGCAAATCCCGATAGCGGTTCGGCAGACCCATTATGCACGCGCCGGGTGTCGCGCCGCCCCGCCGCCGTGGCAGGATGCGCCGCAATCGGGAGGGCAAACGTCCATGGTCAGCAACATTCGCCGCGTCGGCATCGTCGGTCTCGGCAAGATGGGACTGCCGATGGCGCGGCATCTGCGCAACGGCGGCTTTGCGGTCGCCGCCTGCGACGTCAATGCCGCGGCGCGGACGCAGGCCGAGGCCGCCGGCATCAAGGTGGTGGCGAATCCTGCGGCGGTCGCCGCCGAGAGCGACTTCATCACCGTCGTCGTCGGCTTTGACGCCGAGGCCGAGGCGGTGGTGCTCGGCGCGGACGGCATTGCCGCCGCCGGCCGCCCCGGCATGATCGTCGGCATCGCCTCGACCGTGGCGCCGCGCACCATGCAGAAGATCGCAGGCAAGATTTCCGGCTCGGGGATCGTGCTGCTCGACATGCCGATCACCCGCGGCGAGCCGGCCGCCGAGGCCGGCAAGCTCCTGACGATGGTCGGCGGCGACGTTGCCGCGTTCGAGGCCTGCAAGCCCGCACTCGCGACGTTCGCCAGCTCGATCTATCACGTCGGCGATCTCGGCGCGGGCCAGGTCGGCAAGATGGTCAACAACCTGATCCTGTGGGCCTGCATCTCGGCCAACCACGAGGGCTTCAACCTGGCCAGAAAGCTCGGCGCCGATCCGGAGCGGCTGCGCACGGCGCTGCTCGATTCCAGCGCCGGCAACTGGGCGATGCAGACGCGGCCCGAGGAACAGCCGATGCCATGGGCGGAAAAGGACATGCGGATCGTGCTGTCGGAGGCCGACCGGCTGCGCATCAGCCTACCGCTCTGCGGCGTGGTGACCGAGGTGGTGAAAAGCGTGAAGTTCGAGAAGGGCTGGCCGACGCCGGAGCTCGGATAAGCTAAAAGACCAAAGTTCGAAGCGCTAAGGGTTGGCGGGAGACAGCATGGCGGCCAGGATTCTCATTCTCGACATGAACGCGGACATGTATCACGCGCGACTCAAGCGCACGTTTCCCAACGTCGAGTTTCTCGCGGTGCACAAGGCCGTCGACGCGGAGCCCGCAATCGACCATATCGAGGTGATCGTCGCGCTCGGTCATCACATCCCGAACGCGCTGATCGCCAAGGCGAAGAACCTGAAGTGGATCCAGGCGCTGACCACCGGCACCGACACGCTGACCGCGCCTGGTGTGCTGCCGCCGCACGTGCTGCTCACCTCGACGCGCGGCGTTCACGGGCCGCAGATGAGCGAGCTTGCGTTCCTGAACATGATCGCGCTGCAGCGGAATTTCCGGAAGATGCAGCGCAACCAGGCCGAGGCGAAGTGGGAGCAATGGGGCCAGCCGATCCTCGAAGGCAAGACCATCGTCATCGTCGGCTTAGGATTGCTCGCCGAGCATCTCGCCGAGCGCTGCAGGCTGTTCGGCATGACCACCATCGGCGTGAGCGGCGGCCGGGGCAACGCGCCACATTTCGACGAGGTGCATCCGCGCTCGGAGCTGGTGAAGCTTGCCGGACGCGCCGACTTCCTGATGCTGCTCGTCCCCTATTCGCCGGAGACGCACCACCTGATCAACCGCGATGTGATCGCGGCGATGAAGCCGTCCGCATTCCTGATCAATCTCGCGCGCGGCGGCGTGCTCGACGAGGCGGCGCTGATCGAGCACCTTCAGGCCGGCAAGATCGCGGGTGCGGGCCTTGATATTTTCTCCAAGCAGCCGCTGCCGCCGGACAATCCGCTCTGGACCATGCCGAACGTGATCATCACGCCGAACATCGGCGGACGGAGCGACCGGTTCGTCGAGCAGACCATGCGGATCGTCGAGCCGAACCTGAAGGCGTTCCTGGACGGGCGGCTGAAGGACTTGCAGAACCTGATCGCGCATTAGCGAACGGATTTGTGGCGTATCGCCCACTGACAGCCACAACAGCCGTCATCGTCGGCATAGCCGTCCAAAGGACGGCGTCGCTTCCGCTCGCCTACGACCCGGCGATCCATAAAACGGCGCAGCGGCGGAAATCTCACGTAAGTTTAACGCACGTGGCGCCATCGTATGGATGCGCGGGTCAAGCCCGCGCATGACAGCGGTTGCGTGGAGAGATCGAAGCTAAGCCCCCAAACCGCTCGGCCTCAATCCACCGAAATCTTCGCCGCCTGCACCACCGGACCCCATGTATCCAGGCTCTCCTGGATCAGCTTCCGCATCTGGTCCGGCGTGCTGCCGAGCGGGATGGCTTCGAGCTTGAGGATGCGCGACTGCATGTCGGCCTCCCTGAAGCCCTTGCCGATCACGTCGGAGATTTTCTGCGTGATCGCCTTCGGCGTGCCGGGCGGTGCCGACACCGCCATCCAGGTGATCGAGGTGACGCCGGGCACGGTCTCCGAGAGCGTCGGCACGTTGGGATAGTCCTTGAGGCGCTGATCCTGCGCGACCGCGAGGAACTTGATGTTGCCGGCGTCGATGTTGCCCTTGTTGGCGAGCAGATAGTCCGGGACCATGTCGATGGTGCCGGCGAGCAAGTCGTTGATCGCCGGCTGGCTGCCCCGGTAGAACACCGGCGTCATCTTGAAGCCGCCCTTCATCGTCATCAGCTCGCCGAGCAGGTGGCCGGTGTTGGCAACGCCCTGGTTGCCGTAGTTGACCTTGCCCTCGTTGGCCTTCGCGTAGGCGATGAACTCCGCCATGGTGTTCACCGGCAGCGACTTCTTGACGAGGATGATCAGCGGATAGGTCGCAAGCACGCTGATTGGCTCGAGCGGTCGCGGATCGAATGCGGCCTTGGTGAACACCAGATGGGTGATGCTGTAGCTGAGCTGCGTGCTGCACAGCAGCGTATAGCCGTCCGGCGTGGCGCGCATCACCTGCTCCATGCCGATGCGTCCGCCGGCACCGCCCGGCCGATTCTCGATCACGACCTGCTGGCCAAGCCCCGCAGAGGCCTTCTCGGCGGCATAGCGGCACAGCAGATCGGCGGTGCCGCCGGCCGGGAACGGCACGACGACCGTGATCGGCCGCGTCGGGAAATCGCCCTGTGCCAGCGCCGGACCGCAGGCGAGCGCAAGCAGCGCGGAGCCGAGCGCGGCGTTGACGAGGCGACGGTGCATCATGGGCGATCTCCCTGAGTATCCTTTGTATGCGGCAAGAGCATAGCCCGTCCTTGCCGCATTGCCAGCGCCCGGCGGATGCGACACATGGGCCCGAAGACATGGCTCCCGAAGCCCCGGATGCAGATTTCACATGCCGCCGGTTGCCCGTTATTGGCGGGCGCGCCTGCGGAAATAGCCGACGAAGCTGTCGCCGCCATAGTCGATGTCGGCGATCTTCCAGGTCCCGCCCTCGCGCGCGGTCTGGACCACCAGCGTGCGTGGATTGCCCTGGATGCTCAGCGCGACCGAAACGGCGTTTCTGCCGGACGCGGTCACCGCGCCGAGCGTGATCTCGCGGCCGGGCAATGCGCCGTGCCCGAAGAACGCATGCAGGATCGGTCCGGCCGGCTCGTTCGCCCGGTTGCGGTTGGCCTGCGCCGCGCGCCAGAGCCGCTGCGCATCCGCAGTGAAGACCGCGAGAAAATCCGGCTCGCTGCTGCCCTCGTTCGCCGCGTGCCGGGCGATCTCACGCGTGTAGAAGTCGCGGACAAACGTCACGGCGCTGTTGGTCTGCGCGACCGCAGGTGCCGCGGCGAGAGCCACCATCGCCGACAGCAACGCGCGCCGGGTGAGCCTCGCCGCCATCTATTTCACGCCGAACATCGCCTGCGCGTTCCTGTAGCTGATCTTCTCACGGTCGGCGGGCCTCAAGTCGAGCGACTCCAGCACCGCAATGGTGGAGCGGATGTAGCCCGGCCCCTTTTCCTTGTCGAACGGACAGTCGGAGGCGAACAGCACCTTGTCGGCGCCGAAGAACTCGATGCCGCAGACCATCGGCGCGCGGGCGCCTTCGATCGCGGTGTCGGCATAAAAATCCTTGAAGTAGTCGAACGGACGTTTCTTCAGGCTCTTGCGCAGCGACTCGTAGTCCTCGTCGGAGGTGCGCGCGCCCATCTGGTCGAAGCTGTGGCCGATGCGGCCCTCGAGGTAGGGAATGACGCCGCCGAGATGGTGCGAGACGATCTTCAGCTTCGGATAGGTGTCCATGATCTTGGAGAAGATGAAGCGCGACAGCGCGACGCCGGTCTCGTAGGGCCAGCCGAGCACCGAGCAGATCTCGTATTTCGACTTGGCCTCGCCCTGGTAATCGATCATCTCGCGGCTGCGCGCCGGATGCAGCAGGATCGGCTTTCCCGATTTCTCGATCACCCCGTAGAGCGGCCAGAACTCCGGTCCGTCGATCGGCTTGCCGTTGACGTTGGTGCCGAGTTGCACGGCGTTGGCGCCGTTTTTCAGCGCGCGCTCGGCCTCCTTCGCCGCCGCCTCCGGCGCGTTCATCGGCACCACCGCGGAATACCCCGCGAAACGGTCGGGATGCTTGGCGCAGACTTCGGCGAGACCGTCATTGGCAAGCTTCGCCATGTCGGGCGTCTGGTCCGGCCCCCAGAGGCGGTCGACCATCGGCAGGCCGAGCGAGAGGATTTGCGTGTAGTCGGGGAACTGGTCGACCACCTTCAGCCGCAGGTCGAGATCGTAGAGCGCAGGAATCCCGCGCACGCGCTTGCCGATGTCCTTCTGGCCGGCCGGCGAATCGATCAGGGCGTCGAAGTAGCGCTGGGGGCTGAAATGACAAAACGCATCGATGTAGCGCATGCGGCGGTTCCTGAAGTTCGCTAGGGTTGCGCGGGCCATGCCGAGGGGTGGTTTGATGTACAAGGATTTGCGCGGCTTCATCAAGCAGGTGGACGAGCTTGGCGCGCTGCGGCGCGTCAACGGCGCCGATCCGAAGTTCGAGCTCGGCGGCATCACCGAGGTCGCGGCGGGAACGGCGGAGTGCCCGGCGCTGCTGTTCGGCCGCATCAAGGGCTACGACAGCGGCGTGCGCGTGTTCACCAACGCGACGACAACGCCGCAGCGCGCGGCGCTCGCGCTCGGCATCGATCCGAACCTGAAACCGCTCGACGCGCTGAAGGCGTGGATGAAGAAGCGGCAGACGCTCACGCCGCAGCGGCCGGCCGAGGTCGACAAGGCGGCGTTCATGGACAACGCCATGCGCGGCAAAAGCGTCGACATGACGAAGCTTCCCGCACCCTACTGGCACCGCAAGGACGGCGGCCCGTATATCGGCTCGGGCTCGATCGTCATCATGCGCGATCCGGACGGCGGCTGGATCAACGCCTCGATCTACCGCATCCAGGTGCACGGCAGGAACAAGGTGACGGTCCAGTTCGACCATCAGGGCCGGCACGGCGCCATCATCGCCAGGAAGTACTGGGACCAGGGCAAGACCTGCCCGGTCGCGGTGGTGAACGGCGAGGACCCGGCGCTGTTCATCGCCGGCTTCGAATATCTGCCGGACGGCCAGTCGGAATACGATTTCGCCGGCGCGATCAAGGGCGCGCCGGTCGAGACCATGCGCGGCCCGCTCACCGGCCTGCCGCTGCCGGCGCTCTCCGAGATCATCCTCGAAGGCGAGCTTCTGCCGGCGAGCAAGAGCACGCTGCCGGAAGGCCCGTTCGGCGAGTTCACCGGCTACTACGCCGCCGACGCGCGGCCCGCGCCGGTGATGCAGGTGAGCGCGATCTATCATCGCGACGACCCGATCCTGCTCGGCTCGCCGCCGATGAAGCCGCCGCGGTTTCATTTCGGGCTGCCGTTCCGCGCCGCCTCGATCTGGAGCAATCTGGAGATGGCCGGCGTCACCGACGTGGTCGGCGTCTGGCAGCACGTCGCGCAGCTCATGACGGTGCTCGCGATCCGCCAGCGCTATGCCGGCCATGCCAAGCGCGCCGCGCTGATCGCGGCCGCCAACAGCTACATGGGACGCCTCGTCGTCGTGGTGGACGACGACGTCGATCCGTCGGACCTCGCCGACGTGATGTGGGCGATCACCACGCGCTGCGAGCCGGCCGAGCAGATCGACATCGTCCGCAACGCCTGGAGCTCGGCGCTCGACCCGCGCATCCCCGACGACTTCAAGCAGGCGGGCATCACCTCGCACTCCAAGGCGATCATCGAGGCGGTGCGGCCGTTCGGCTGGAAGGACCGCTACCCGCCGACCTCGGCGCTCACCGCCGACGAGGCGCGCGAGATCGAGCAGAAGTGGGGAAGCGTGTTGCGGCCGCGTGCTGCAAAACCAGAAATTTCCAAGGCACAACGCAACAAATCACAGCGCAAAAGGTGATCCGGGGAGGTTCGAGCGTTACCGGCTAGGCCACCGCCGAAAGGCGGTCGTGCCCCACGTGTCGAGCCACTGCACGACATCATGGTGTGGTACGGTCGATTCGCCGGCCTTGATCGCAGCCCATTGACGATCAAGCTCAGCGAGTTCCGCCGACGAGGAACGGGCCGGTTCGCGGCAGCGAGCCATCAAGTCTGCCATATCAGCGCCCTCGGCTGCGAAAGATGCTGCGCTACCGGCTCGCCTGCTTGTCGGCGTTGAAATAGACGTCGACTTTCATCCCCGCGGTCAGCGGGCCGGGCTGCTGCAGCTTGATCAGCACCTCGATCGCGTCGATGTCGGAGCGGCTGCCCTGCTGCGCGCGACCCCCGATCCGCGACGGCTCGACCAGCGGCGCGATCGAGGTCACGGAGCCGGCGAACTCCTTGTTGGGGAACGCGGCGGCCCGGATCGAGGCCACCTGCCCGACCTTGATCTCCGACACATCGCGCTCGTCGAGCTCGGCGCGCACGTTCAAGGTCATGAGATTGGCGACCATCAGGAGCGGCTGCGGCGAATTCGGCGTCGCCAGCTCGCCGGGATTGATATTGATCTGCAGCACCGTGCCGTCGATCGGCGCGCGGATGCGGAGCTTTTCAAGATTGGCACGGGCGAAGGCGAGATCGCCCCGCGCGGATGCCACTTGTGCCTCAAGCGGCGTCGGCAGGGGCGCGTCGGCGGCGCCCGCGCGAAGTTGTGCTTGCCGTTTCGACAGGTCGTCCTGCGCCCGCGCCAGCGCCGAGCGGGCATTGGTCAGCGCCTCGTTCGAGCCGCCGCCGGACCGCCAGGTGATCGCCGCGCGATCGACCGCCATCTGCGCGTCGAACATCGCGGTCTCGGCGTCCGCCACCGCGTCCTCGGCCTTGCGGCGGTCGGCAGCCTTGCCCGTCGCCGGCTGCTCGTCGCGCAGGCGCTTGCGCATGCCGGCCTGCGCCTCGGCCGCGGCGTAGCGCGACTGGATCTCGTCGTCGTTGAGCAGGATCAGCGGCTCGCCCGCGAACACCGTGTCGTTGACCTTGACCAGCACCTTGCTGACGATGCCAACCGCGGGCGCTGCGACCTTGATCATGCCGGACGGCGGCTCGACGCGGCCGGGCGCGACGGCGAGCCAGCGCCGCTCGGACGACGGCTTGTCGGACGGCCTGTCCGGCCCCTTTTCCGAAAGCCGGTCGGTGAACTTGTCGCCCGTCTGGGCGATCGCCCCGCGCAGGTCGATCCGGTCCGGGCTCACCACCGCAACGGCGGTGGCGACCGCGGCCACGCTGACGACACATGCGATGACGGTGAGGCTTTTCGCCATTCTTCAGGCCTTTCCTGACGCTTCTTCGCGCCGCGTCCCGCCGCGGGTCTCTTCGCGCACGATATTGCCGTCCTCGATATGCACGATCCGATCGGCATAGGGCACGAGCCGGGGATCATGGGTAACAACCAATACGCCCCGATTCGGGTCCTTGGCGATCTCGGCCAGGATACCCATGATCGCCTTGCCGTTCTCGGCGTCGAGGGCCGCGGTCGGCTCGTCGGCCAGGATCACAGACGGCTCGCCAACCACCGCGCGCGCAATGGCCACCCGCTGCTGCTCGCCGCCCGAAAGCTGCTTTGGATAGTTTATCGTCTTCTGCGCGAGGCCGACACGGGCCAGCGCCTCCCTGGCCCGTTTTTTGGCCTTCCGGCCGCCCTCGTCGCGCACGTCGAGCGCCAGCCGCACATTGTCGGCCGCGGTCAGCGTCGGAAACAGGTGGTAGGACTGGAACACGTAGCCGATGTTCTCGCGCCGGATTTTGGCGAGTTCCTCCGGCCCTTTGCCCGCGATGGCTTCGCCGCGCACCCGCACCATGCCCTGGGTCGGGCTGAGCATGCACCCCAGAATGGACAGCAATGTTGTCTTGCCGCTGCCGGACGGCCCCATCAGCAAGGTCAGTTCGCCGCCGCGCAGCGTCAGGCTCACGCCCTTGAGCGCGCGCACCTGCGCCGGCCCGGTGCCCAGCACCTTCTCGACATTGAGCGCTTCCATCACGATGCCGCTCATCGCGTGAACACCTGTGCCGGATCGATCCGCGTCACCTTCATGATCGCGGCGATGGCCGAGACGACGCACATCACGACGGTGAGGAGAAACAGGCCGACGCCGAGCTCGGGCGTGATGACGATCGGCAGCGCGCTGGTCGCCGTCGCCTTCACCACCACCCATCCGACCAGCGCCGCGAGGCCGAAGCCGATCACCGCATTGAGCATCGCCTGCCAGATGATGACCTTGTAGATGTACTTGCGCGAGGAGCCGATCGCGCGCAGCGTCGCGAACTCGTTGATGTGGTCCTTGGTGCTGGAATAGAGCGTCTGCGCGACGATCACGGTGCCGACGATCACGCCGAGCAGCGCGCCGGCGAACAGCGCCGCGCCCGCGCCGGTGCCGAACAGCCAGAACGAGCGGCTGCGCTCGCGGAATTCCGACGGGGTCAGCACCTCGACGTCACCCAGCGTCGCCTGCAGGCTCTTGCGGACCGTGCCGACGTCGGAGCCGTTGTCGGTGCGGATCAGGAAATACGTCGCCTTGCTCGACGGCACGCCGGTGTAGGAGCGCGCCCGGTCGACGTCCATGAAGACATAAGGCGTGGTGGTGAAGGAGCGGATACCTTCGGTGACCGCCGCAACCCGCACGCCCTGCTGGCGGATTTCCGCCCGCGAGCCGAGGCCGGAAATACCGAGCCGGTCGAAATAGGTTTTGTCGACCGCGACCGCGTTCGGCGTCGACAGCGCTTCGATGCGTCCCTGGACCAGATTCCACGGCTGCAGCCCGCCGGAGCGGAGATCCGACCCGACCACGAACACCGGCGTCGAGGAGCCCGCCGGCGTGCGCCAGTCGGCAAAGCCGATCACCACCGGGATCGCTTCGGCGACGCCCGGCACCGACAGCGCGCGGCTGCGTTGCCGCGTGTCGAGCAGCGAAGGATCCTCGAAACACTTGGTGCCCTTCGGCATGACCCAGAGGTCGGCGGAGGCGTTGTCGATCATCGTCGTGACCATCCTGCCGAAGCCGAGATAGAGGCCCATCTGCACCATCACCAGCACGATGGAGAAAACGATGCCGATCACCGTCGCGACGAGGCGCAGGCGGTCGTGAAACAGGTTGCGGAAGGCGAGTGTGAAGGTCAGCGGCATCGTGGCTTAATCCGGTCTCCCTGTCGTCCGTTCCTGTGTCCGTTCCTCAGCCCGGTCTTTGGGGGCAACGCGGCCTATTCGTCCCGTTTCACCACGAATGGTTGTTTCTGGCCGAAGCTGAACGCCGCCCCCGGTTTCGCTTGGGTGAAGAAAGCGCCGAGAGAAAGGCCGCCGGTTGCCACAGCCACGGCCCAGCTCAACACAAAAGTGCCACAGAACACGATCGCCGCCTTGCCGACGGCTCCCAGCGCATGGCCGAGCGCGGCGAATTGCAGCCAGACCATGAATACATAGTGATTGAGATACATGCTGTAGGCATGGGCCGAAAGGCTGTCGAGCGCCCAATGCCGGCGCGTCGCGAAGCGCAGGCAGACCGCAAGGAAAAAGAAGCAGCCGGCGGCGCAGGCGACGGTGTACCCGACCGCGCCTGCGACGTGCACGATCAGCGGCGCCTCGCGGCCGTCGAGGGTCAGCGAGGTCGGCAAGGCCCACAGGAGCCACCCGCCGCACGCGGCGGCGAGCCACGCGGCCCAGTGTCGCGCCAGCGGGCCGTCGGTCGACAAGAGCCCACGATCCAGGCCGTAGGCGCCGACCGCGCATCCGGCGAAGAAGTAGACGAGATAGTGCAGCTGACGGCTCGGCTGGAACGACAACGGCCCGGTGTTGACCCACGCCCAGGGCGTATAGATCAAGGCGAGCGGCACATAGGCAACCGCCGACACGGCGACGAGGCCGGCAAAGAACCGCAGCGGATGCTCGCGCGCGGTCGCGGCAAGCCGTCCCAGGCGTGCGCTCAACTCGGGTGCAGTGCGGTAGAGCCCGGCCGCGAGCGCATTCAATGCGAGCAACTGGCAGAGAAACCATTGCGGCCCGCAGGGCCAGAACGGCAGCGCCGTCCAGTGCTGCCAGAACGCCGACACGCTTGGATCGATCGCGGTGACCCGATAGGCCGGATAGTAAGCGATCGGGATCAGCACCGCGACGACCACAGCCAGCGGCAGGCCGATTCGCAGCAGCCGGTCGGAAAGAAAGCCCCAGCTTCCCTTGCGCGCCAGGCTGCCCGGCACGAACAGGCCGGACAGGAAGAACATCAGCGACATCAGGCTGACATCCTGCCATGCGCAAAACAGATCGAAGCCGAACCAGCGCTCGCTGTCGATGATGGGCGCTGCCTGCCAGCGGTAGGGCGGCAGGTCGAAGGCATAGGGCTTGGCCGGAAGCGACGCGAGATAGGCGAGCACCGAATGGAACGCGAGCACAATCACGATGACGATCGCTCGCAAATTGCTCAGGGCGAGGCTCGTTCGGGACATGCGCTGTGCCGGTCCGTGCAAAACAGTCGAATTCGCGCGGCCGGACCGGGAAACCGGCCAGGCCGCCAGTCACTCCCTATCCCTAACACAGTGATGAGGAATGCGTTCCTGAAAAAGGACACAAAAAATGCCACCCGGCGGAGGCGGCCGCCCATCGATTGACCGCTGCAGTTTCGTGAAACGGCCATATTATCGGAGTGAGTCGAACGGCGAGTGTCGCTCTGGTAAGTTTCGCTTCGGAGCAAACACGAGACCGGCGTTCGGGTAGGAATTCGGAAAACTGATTCGGAAGGACTGCGGCCATGCGAGCGAAACCTGCGACTTTGGCCTTGGCAACCGCAGCGGCGCTTGGAGTCACGACGCTTCCTTCACGCGCCGCCGATCCCACCGTGGTCGGGCTGTGGGAAAAGGTCGAGAACGGACGACCGGTGGTCTGGTTCCTGTTCGTGGAGCGCCCGAACAATATCTTCGAGGGCGCCGTCGCGAAGGCGTTCCCGCGTCCGACCGATCCGCCGAACCCGGTCTGCGCGCGCTGCACCGACGACCGGAAGGATCAGCCGATGCTCGGCCTGTCGCTGATTCGGGACATGAAGCGCACCTCGATCCTCTCCTTCGAGGAAGGCAACATCCTCGATCCGCGTGACGGCAACGTTTATCGAGCCAAGATGACGCTCAGCAAGGACGGGCAGCAACTCACGGTTCGCGGCTATCTCGGCATTCCGATGTTCGGGATGGACGAGGTCTGGCACCGGCTGCCTGACAATGCGCTCGCCACCGTCGATCCGACCGTGGTCGCGAAGTATATGCCGGAGAAGGCGCGCGGTACGGGCACGCCAGGCGGCCGGCCACAGCAGCAAGCGCCAAGGCCGCGCGGCGCGGCCCAGCCGCCTGCACCCGCGCCGACCACTGCGCAACGCTGAGCAGCGCTAGTACGACTTCGGCAGGCCCAGCGCCTTCTCGGCAATGAAGCTGAGGATGAGGTGCGGCGTGATCGGTGCGATCCGCACGATCAGCGATTCGCGCAAATAGCGTTCGACGTGGAACTCCTTGGCATAGCCCATGCCGCCATGCGTCATCAGTGCGGTCTCGCAAGCCTTGAACGCGGCTTCGCCGGCGAGGTACTTCGCGGCATTGGCCTCGACGCCACAAGGCTCGCCCGCGTCGTAGAGCGAGGCCGCCTTGAACGCCATCAGATTCGCCGCCTCGAGCTGCATCCAGCAGGCGGCGAGCGGATGCTGGATCGCCTGGTTCTCGCCGATCGGCCGATCGAACACGATGCGGTCCCTGGCATAGGCGGTGGCCCTGCGGATCGCCGCACGCCCGAGCCCGATCCCCTCCGCGCCGATCAGAATGCGCTCGGGGTTCATGCCGTGCAGGATATATTCGAAGCCCCTGCCCTCGTCGCCGATGCGGTCTGCCACCGGCACCGGCAGCCGGTCGATGAACAGCTCGTTGGAGTCGACCGCGCTCCTCCCCATCTTCGGAATTTCGCGGACCTCGACGAAGCGCCGGTCGAGATCGGTGTAGAACAGGCTTAAGCCTTCAGTGCGTCGCGACACGTCTTCCAGCGGCGTGGTGCGCGCCAGGATCAGCATCTTGTTGGTGACCTGCGCGGTCGAGATCCAGATTTTCTGGCCGGACAAAATATAGCGGTCGCCGTCGCGCACGGCCTTGGTCCTGAGCTTCAGCGTGTCGAGGCCGACGTTCGGCTCGGTCACCGCGAAGCAGGCTTTGTCCTTGCCGGCGATCAGGGGCGGCAGCGCGCGCCGCTTCTGCTCGTCGCTGCCGAACACCACCACCGGGTTGAGACCGAAGATGTTCATGTGCAGCGCCGAGGCGCCGGACATGCCTGCGCCCGACTCGGCGACGGCCTGCATCAGCAGCGCGGCTTCGGTGACGCCGAGCCCCGCGCCGCCATACTCCTGCGGCATGCAGACGCCAAGCCAGCCGGCCTCGGCGAAGGCGCGATGAAAGTCCTCCGGGAAGCCGCCGTCCTGGTCCTTCTTCAGCCAGTAGTCGTCACCGAAGCGCGTGCAAATCCTCGCGACCGCGTCGCGGATCGCCTGCTGCTCGGCCGAAAAAGAAAAGTCCATGCCAGCGTCCCTTTGGTTCGGGAGTTCGTGTCGGTGCAAGCCGGGAACTCAAGCGACCTTCCGAACCGCGACACCAGGTTCCATCGCCGAGCCCACCTTCCCTGCTTCTTCCTTGCTTGCCCACGGGTGTCTCGGCCGCCCCGACGGTGCTAAAATTATAGGCATACAACAACAGACCGCGCCACGCGCGCCTAAAGACCAACGGAGGAAATGCAATGAGGCAAGTCACCGTCGCGCCGAAAGGCATGGGGCTCAACGATTTCGTCGCCATGGAAGAAGGGTTCTTCAAGGCCGAAGGCCTCGACGTGACCTTCGACTGGAAGACCTTCCGCGGCACGCAGTCGAGCTGGAAGGGCCTCAACTACCTGGAGCGGCCGCAGGACCGGCCGTACACGCAGGACAAGTCCGAGGTGATCCAGGGCGCCTGTGTCTGGGGCTCGATCTGCAACGCCAGCGCCGGCATGGGCAAGTTCGTGCCGGAGGCCTACGGCGATTCACCCTGGGCGATCTTCGTACGGCCGGATTCGAAAATCCGCGAGCCGAAGGATTTGAAGGACGTGCCGATTTCGGTCGGCATGCGCGCCGGCAGCCACTTCAACGTGCCCTATCGCCTGGAAAAGTATCTGCCGCTGGAAAACATCAAGACGGTGAACACCGGCGGCTTCGGCGCACGGCTCAAGGCGCTGCTCGACGGCGAGGTGGAAGCGGCCTCGCTGCTGCCGCCGCAGATCGCGATGGCCGAGCAGCTCGGGCTGCGCAAGGTCATCGAGGACACGTTTCATACGCTGTGGTGGGTGCCGGACGGCTTCCCGCCCGAAGCCACCCAAGCCTATCTGCGTGCGCTCGACCGCGCCGAGAAGGCCATGGACGCCGATCTCGCGAAGTACCTGCCGCTGTGGAAGCTCGCAGTGCCGGCCGAGTTCGAGACCTATCACACGTGGGACTTCAGCAAATTCGGTCGCGGTGAGCGCTTCGTCTACAAGACGCTGCCGCATTCGGAATTCGATGAGGTGATGGACCAGGTGAAGCGCTGGGACCTCGCGCAGTTCCTCAAGGACAAGAGCTACGAAGGCCTCGCCGCGCGCTGAAACCGAAAGCGCACCTTGGACGTGCGGCCCGCCGAAAGGCGGGCCCGTTCGCGCCAAAGGCAGCCTGTGCCTGCGTGCGGGCTATTCGATCACCGCGATCGCGTTGATCTCGATCAGATACTCCGGAGAGGTCATCTTGACGATCTCAACCATGGTCGAGGCCGGAGCCGGCGGCTTGAAATACTCGCGCCGGACTTTGTGGATCTTCTCGAAGTGCTCCATGTTGCGCACGTACACGTCGACGCGGCAGATATCGTCCATCGTGCCGCCGGCGGCCTCCACCGCTGCCTTCACGTTCTGACACACCTGATGGGTCTGCGCCTCGATATCGCCGATACCGGCGATGGTGCCGTCCGGCCGCCGCGACGTCATACCGGAAATAAAGACGATCCGCCCTTTCGCCTCGATCACGGTCGCCTGCGAAAAGTGACCGCTCGGCTTGCTGATCTTGTCTGAGCTGATCTGCTTCTTCGGCATGGCTTCCTCCCTGCGAATTTGTGTCCCATCACATGAGTGCCCTGCGGCTGCAAAAAAATCTAGCACCCGGCGAAGGCATGATGGTTGAATGGCGCCCTTCGCGGAGGGGCGAGCCCATCAAACCGCTGAATGAACTGACCGCCACCGAGATCGTCGCAGGCGTAGGCGAAGGCCGCTTCACCTGCGAGGCGGTGACGCGCGCGTGCCTCGAGCGCGTCGACGCCCGCGAGCGTGAGGTGCATGCCTGGGCCTACATCGATGCGGCAACCGCCCTCGCCTCGGCCCGCGCCGTGGACAAGAGCGGGAAACGCGGTCCGTTCGCCGGCGTGCCGTTCGGCGTGAAAGACATCATCGACACCTATGACATGCCGACCGAATGGGGCACGCCGATCTACCGGGGCCGGCAGCCAGAGCGCGATGCCGCCTGCGTCGCGCTGTCGCGCAAGGCCGGCGGCGTGCTGCTCGGCAAGACCGTCACCACCGAATTCGCCAACCTGCATCCCGGTCCGACCCGCAATCCGCATGACCTCACCCGGACGCCAGCGGGCTCGTCGAGCGGCTCGGCCGCAGCGGTCGCCGATTTCATGGTACCGATCGCCATCGGCACGCAGACGACAGGCTCGACCATCCGCCCGGCGTCGTTCTGCGGCGTGTTCGGCTATCGGCCGACCTTCGGCGAGCACCGCCTGCACGGCGTGATGGAGGCGTCCGGCTCGCTCGACACGCTCGGCATTCTCGCGCGTTCGGTCGAAGACATCGCGCTCTACCGCGACGTGCTGCTCGGCATTCCGCCGCAGCCGATGCCGAAGCTCGACCGCGCGCCGCACATCGCATTGTGCAGAAGCCATGTCTGGGACCAGTTCGAGCCGACGACGCGTGCCCTCGCGGAGGATGCGGCGGCGCGGCTCGCTCGCGCGGGCGCCAAGGTCAGCGAATTCCGGATGCCCGACGATTTCGCACGGCTGAACGAAGCGCATCGTTCGATTTCGAGCTTCGAGTTCGCCCGCACCTTCACTTATGAGATCGAGAACCATTGGGACGAGATCAGCGACACGTTGCGCGGCGGGCGGCTGAACGACGGCATCCACGGCAGCTTCGAGCGCTATATCGAGAGCAAGCGCATCGCCGACCAATGCCGTAACCGGCTCGACGGCCTGTGGGGCGACATCGACGCGCTGCTCACGCCGGCCGCATTCGGCGAGGCGCCTGTAGGTTTCCCGGCCTTCGCCGGCGTGCCGCTGTTCCAGATCTGGACGACGCTGCACGTGCCTGCGGTGTCGATACCGGTGTTCAAGGGACCCAACGGCATGCCGATCGGCGCGCAACTGATCGGCAAGCGCCACGACGACCGAAAACTGTTCGCCTGCACGCAGTGGGCGTGGGAAAAACTGAGCTAGGGGGACGACATGGTTGCGATGCCGACGGAAGCCAGCTGGCAGGTGACGTTTCCGGGAAATCTCCGCTGGAGCAACGCCACGCAGATCGTCAAAGGCATGGTCGCCTATGGCGCGGCGGCGGCGGCCGAGATCGACCAGATCACGCGGCGGCTGAAGGCGCGAAGCGGCGAAGGCAACCTCGACACCGTGTGGATGGAAGAATGGTCGCGCGAGGCCGACCGCGTGGCGAAGATCGGCGATGACGCCGACGCCGCCGGCAATTCGATCACCGCCGGCAACCAGTACATGCGTGCCGGCAACTACTATTACAGCGCCGAGCGCTTCATCCCGCCGGGCGAAGAGAAGCTTGCGGTGTATAGCAAAGCGCTGCGTTGCTACCAGGACGCGATGCAGCGGCTTCATCCCGACATCGAGCGCGTCGAGGTGCCATATGAGAGCACCACGCTCCCCGCCTGGTTCGTCAAGGGCAAGGGGCTCGGCAAGCGGCCGACAGTCGTGCTGTTCGACGGCATGGACAATGCCAAGGAGATGAGCGTCATCTTCGCGGGCCTCGATCTCGCCAAACGCGGCATCAACGTGCTGGCGATCGACGGGCCGGGCCAGTCGGAGCCGCTGCGGCTCAACAACATTCCAAGCCGGCACGACTACGAGGCCGCGGGCATTCCCGCTTACAACTACGTGACGTCACGGCCCGACGTCGATCCCAACCGCGTCGCGGTGATGGGCTACAGCTTCGGCGGCTATCATGCGCCGCGCATCTGTGCCTTCGACAAGCGCTACGCCGCCTGCGTGTGCTTCGGCGCGATGCACTGGAACATCTACGATTTCGTCAAAGGCCATGCCCCGACCGACCCGCGGCAGACGTCAGGCTCGACGTTCCAATGGCGCTGGGTGGTCGGTGCGCCGGACGTCACGACCGCGCTCGAGTGGTCGAAGAAGTTCACGCTCGAAGGGGTGGCCGACAAGGTCGCCTGCCCGATCCTGATCCTGCACGGCGAGAACGACCGCGTGGTGCCGCTGGACGAGGCAAAGAAACTCTACGAGCGCGTCGGCTCGAAGAACAAGACACTGCGCATCTTCACCGAGGCCGAGGGCGGCGCAGAGCATTGCCAGGTCGACAACCGGCAGCTCGGCGTCGACTTCATCGGCGACTGGCTTTTGAAAAACATGTAAGCTCATGAGGCACGGTCATTCCGGGGCGCGCCGAAGGCGCGAACCCGGAATCCAGACAAGCAAAGAATCTTTCTGTATCTGGATTCCGGGTTCGCTCGCTTCTCGAGCGCCCCGGAATGACCGCGGAGAAAGACACTGAGAGCCGCAAAGCGGCCGAACCGGGAGGACGTGATGTTCAAACTTGTACGCTGCGTCATCGCTGCCGCAGCCGCATGGGCCACAATTTCCACCGCGTCGGCGCAAGGCAATTTTCCCGACAAACCGGTGCATCTGATCGTCGCCTTCGTGCCGGGCGGCGCGACCGACACCTTCGCGCGGCAGATCGCGCCCGATCTTCAGGAGGCGCTCGGCCAGCCGGTCGTGATCGAGAACAAGCCCGGGGCCGGTGGCTACATCGCCTGGAACTACGTCGCCTCTGCCAATCCGGACGGCTACACGCTGCTGCTCGCCGAGAACGCGGTCGCGATCAGCCAGGCGCTCTACAAAAAGTCGAAATCGAACTTCGACCCGCTGACGCAGTATGACGCGGTCGCGGGCCTCGCCGCCGCGCCTTCGGCGCTCATCATCGCCAACAACGTCCCCGCCAAGACGGTCACCGAACTGGTCGCTCATTCCAAATCAGTGCCGCAAAAGCTCAACTTCGCATCCGCCGGCATCGGCAGCGTCTCGCACCTCAACTTCGAGGTGTTCATGGACAAGACCGGCATGCAGGCGGTGCACGTGCCTTACAAGGGCGGCGGCCAGGCGATCGGCGATGTGATAGCCGGCCACGTGCCCATGACAATCTCCTCGGTGCAGGCGACGAAAGGCCTTGTGGAGAGCGGCAAAGTGAAGGCGCTGGCGGTGACGAGCGCGGCCCGCTCGCCGGCGATGCCGAACGTGCCCACCATGCAGGAGGCCGGCGTGCCGGCAGCCGACGTCGAGCTGCGCTTCTGGTTTGCGGTGTTCGGGCCGAAGGGCATGCCGGAACCGGTCAAGGCAAAGATCGCGCAAGCGCTGGCCAAGGTGATTGGCAATAACGCCGCGCGTGAGCGGCTCGCCAAGCTCGACATCACGCCGGACGTGATCGACGGCCCGGCCATGCACGCCAAGCTCGAACGCGAGATCAAGAACTGGACGCGGTTCATCGACGCCAAAGGAATCAAGGCCGAGTAGCGCGTCCGGAACGGCGAAGTGCCGCATCCGCTGCGGCCCTATCGACGGACCGCTTTGCCCATGGTCGAATAGGGCAGCCGGACTTGATCTTGGGGAATTCATATGACGCGCTTCATTCGATGGTGCTCGATCCTTTGCGCCCTGCTGGCGCCCTCATTCGCCGTGGCGCAGGGCACCTATCCCGACCGGCCGGTCCGGTTCGTGGTGGCGTTCCCGCCCGGCGGCGCGACGGACACGTTCTTCCGGCAGATTTCCAACGAGGTTGCGGCGGCGCTCGGCCAGACCGTGGTGATCGAGAACAGGGGCGGCGCTGGCGGCTTTGTCGGCTGGCAGCATGTCGCGAGCTCGGCCGCGGACGGCTACACGGTTCTGGTTGCGGAAAACGCGTTGGGCATCAATCAGGCGCTGTTCAAGAAGCATCCGTCCGGCTTCGACCCGCTGCGCGACTACGACGCCGTCGCCGCAATGGGCAGCACGCCGCTGGTCTTCACCGTCGCCAACAATGTGCCGGTCAACAACTGGGGCGAGTTTGTCACCTGGGCGAAGGCAAATCCGGACAAGTACCAATACGGCAGCGCCGGCCCTGGCAGCGTATCGCATCTGTCCGTTGAAGTGATCAACGACGCCGCAGGCCTGAAGGCTCTGCACGTGCCGTTCCGCGGCGGCGGACCTGCGGCCGCTGCCGTCGCCGGGACGCATGTCTCGGCTGTCGCGTCGGCCTTGCCGGTGGCGAAGGCGCAGATGGAAGGCAAGCTCGTGAAGGGGCTCGCGGTCACGAGCCCGAAGCGCGCAGCGTCGCTTCCGGACACACTGTCGCTCAAGGGCGATCTCGGCGTGAAGCTCGCCGAGGTCGATCTCGAGTTCTGGTGGGGCATCTTCGTGCCGAAAGGCACGCCGGACGCGGTCAAAGCCAAGCTCGAACAGGCGATCAAGGCGACGATGGCAAACCCTGCGGTCCAGGAGCGGCTGAAAAAGGTCGACACCAATCCGTCGTTCGCGCCGGGCGCGGCGCTCAAAGTCAAGCTCGAGAACGAGATCAAGAACTGGTCGAAGTTCATCGACGACAAAGGCATCAAGGTCGAGCAATAAGGCGTTCGCGAATGGAGCCGGCGTGACGGACACATTGGACTTCCTCGTCAACGGCCGCTCCGTTTCCGTCGCCTGCGACGGCACGGTGCCGCTGCTCACGGTGCTGCGCGATCATCTCGGCCTGCGCGGCACCAAGTTCGGCTGCGGCACCGAGCAATGCGGCGCCTGCATGGTGCTGATCGACGGCAAGCCGGAATATTCCTGCTCGCGCGAGGCCGCGACTGTCGCCGACAAGGCCATCGTCACCGTCGAAGGATTGTGGAACGGCGAAGAGCTCAGCGCCCTGCAGCAGGCGTTTCTCGACGAGCAGGCCGGGCAATGCGGCTACTGCCTCTCGGGCATTCTCGTTTCGGCCATGGCGCTGCTCGACAAAAACAAGAATCCGAGCCGGGCCGATATCATTGCCGCGCTCGACCCGCACCTCTGCCGCTGCGGCATTCAAAACCGCGTCGTCCGTGCCGTGCAGAAGGCCGGCGCGGCGCTCGGCGGGGCGCGGTCATGATCTCGAACGCGCTGCCGCTGAGCCTCACCGACAATCCGATCCTGTCGCAATGGATCGCGTTCGGGGAAAAAGGTTGCGTGCGGGTCGGCTCCGGCAAGGTCGAGATCGGCCAGGGCATCCTCACGGCGCTCACGCAGATCGCCGCCGAGGAGCTCGATGTGCGGCCCGAACGGATCAACCTCGTCTCGGGCCAGACCGATGTGAGCCCGGCCGAGGGCTTCACCTCGGGCAGCTATTCGATCGCGGTCGGCGGTGCGTCGATCCGCCTGGTCTGCGCCGAGGTGCGCGCGCTGTTTCTCGAGCGGCTCGCCGAGACGCTGCGCTGTCCGCCGGGCGAGCTCAGCATCGAGGACGGAAAATTCCTTCGCTCCGGACAAGACACCGGCCGCGACTATTGGTCCATGGCCGGCGAGATCTCGCTGGAGCGCCGTGCCACCGGCACCGCGCCGGTCAAGAAGCCGTCGAGCTACAAGATCGTCGGCAAGCACCTGCCACGGCTCGACCTGCCGGCCAAGATCAAGGGCGCGGGCTTTATCCACGACATCGTCGTCGAGAACATGCTGCACGCCCGCGTGCTGCGGCAGCCGTGGCGCGGCGCGCTCCTTGCCGCGCTCGACGACAATGCCTTGCGCAAGGCGGCCAAGGAACCGATCGAGATCGTTCGCGAGGGTGAATTTGTCGCCTTCGCCTCGAACAGCGAAATCGCGGTGATGCGGGCGGCCGAGGCCGCGCGAACGCTGGCGCGCTGGGAGGGCGGCACGCCGCCGCCGGCCAATGTCGGCACCAAGGAATGGCTGAAGGCGCAGAAATCGCGCGACAAGATCACCGACATGGGCGATCGTGGCCCCGCACCGACGGGTCGCGTGATCGAGGCCGAGTATTCCCGCCCGTTCCTCACCTACGGCTCGATCGGGCCGTGCTGCGCGCTCGCCGAATGGAAGGGCAGTGCGCTGAAGGTCTGGTCGCACAGCCAGGGCCCCGCGGTGCTGCGCGACTGGCTCGCCCGCGCGCTCGGGCTTCCGGCCGCGCAGGTCACCGTGTTGCATCGCCAGGGCGCGGGCGCCTACGGCCACAACACCGCCGACGACGCCGCGTTCGACGCGGCCTTCCTCGCGCTCCGCCATCCCGGCCGCACCGTGCGGGTGCAATGGCCGCGCGAGGACGAGTTCGGCGCGTCGCCGATCAGCACGGCGATGGCGATCAAGCTCCGCGCGGTGCTCGACAAGGACAACAAGCCGGCCGACTGGACCATCGAGCTGTGGAGCCCGCCGCACGCGCAGCGGCCCGGCATGAACGGCAACTCCAACCTGATCGGTGCGGCGGCGCTGCCCAACGCCCCTGCCCTCAACCCGCTGAGCGACGTCCCGGACGAACGCGGCGGCGGCGCGACCCGCAACGCGATCCCGATCTACGACCTGCCCCGGCATCGGCTCATTCATCACATGCTGCCCGAGGTGCCGATGCGCACCTCGTCGCTGCGCGGGCTCGGGGCCTGGGCCAATGTGTTCGCGATCGAGTCGTTCATCGAAGAGCTCGCCGCGGCCGCAGGCGAAGACCCGGTGAGCTACCGCTTGTCGCTCCTCTCCGACCCGCGCCCGCGCCGCGTGGTCGAGACCGCGGCGCGCATGAGCGGCTGGTTCGAGCAGCAGCGCCTGCCCGAGGGCCGCGCCAAGGGGTTCGGCTTCGCCCGCTACAAGAACATCGCCTCGTTCGCCGCCGTGGTGGTCGAGATCGAGGTCGAGGCGGACATCAGGCTCAAGCGCATCTGGTGCGCCGCCGACGCCGGCCTCGTCATCGCGCCCGACGGCGCGAGGAACCAGCTCGAAGGCGGCATCATCCAGGGCGCAAGCTTCGTGATGCGCGAGCAGGTCAAATTCGCGGTCGGCCGGGTCGCGACCAAGACCTGGGAGGACTACCCGATCCTGCGCTTCTCCGACATTCCGCAGATCGAGATCGAGGTGATCGACAACCCGAACGAGCCGACGCTTGGCCTCGGCGAGGCCTCGGTCGGGCCGACCGGGGCCGCCATCGGCAATGCGCTGGCCCGCGCGCTCGGCAAGCGAGTCCGCGATTTGCCGCTGACGCGGGAGCGGATCATGGCTACGCTGCTGGCCGAATAGGACAACAACACGGAAACCTATCGAGGGAGGATGCAATGATGGCGCTCCGGGGCATGCGTCTCGCCGGGCTTTTGCTGGTAGGCGCGCTGGCGCTTGCGGGACCGGCCACGGCGCAGGAGCTTCAAGCGGGCAAGCCGATCCGGCTGATCGTCGGGCTTTCGCCGGGCGGCGGCACCGACGTCACCGCCCGACTGATCGCCCAGCAGATGGCAAGCAGCACCGGCATGACGGTGCTGGTGGAGAACAAGGCCGGCGGCAACTTCATCCCCGCCCTGATGGAGGTGGCGCGCGCCGCCCCGGACGGCCACACGCTCTATTTCTCCTCGACGAGCTCGCTGATCACCCAGACGCTGTTTCCGGACTACCCCTACGACCTGAGGAAGTTCACGGCCGTGAGCGAGGTCGCGACCGGCCCGCTGATCCTGGTGGTGCGGAACGATCTGGGCGTCAAATCGGTCAAGGACCTGATCGCGCTGGCCAAGCAGAAGCCGGGCACGGTGCGGTTCGGCCTGGGCGGCGGCGTCGGCAGCTCGCTCGGTGTCAGCACCGTGCTGCTTCAGTCCCTGGCCGACATCAAGGTCAACATGGTGCCGTACCGCGGTGCGGCGCCTGCGCTCAATGACCTGCTCGGCGGGCACATCGACGCCATGGTCGACGCCATGCCGGTGATGTCGGTGCAGGCGAAGGAAGGCAAGGTCACGCCGCTCGCGGTCACCGGCACCAAGCGCTCGCCGATGCTGCCCGACGTGCCGACCATGCAGGAGTCGGGCTTCCCGACGTTTGTCGTCACCGGCTGGTACGGCATGTTCGGCCCACCCGGCATGCCGCAGCCGATCGCCCAGAAGCTCCGCGACGAGGCGGCGAAAGCGATCCAGCCGAAGGAAGTGGTCGAGACGCTCGCCAAGCAGGGCATGGAGCCGCGCGGCACACAGCCGGCGGAATACGCCAAGTACATGGAGCAGGAGTTCGCCTTCTATTCCAAGATCGTCAAGGACGCGGACCTCAAGCCGCCGCAGTAAGCCTGCCAAAAACACGTACCTCGATCCGTCATCCTGAAGGTGCGCGCACTTGCGCGCCTGGAAGGATGACGGGCACATTCGGGGCCTTCGCCCATTCGAGGATCGGGCTTCGCACGGTTCGAGCTCTCGTCAACTTGGAAGCAATAGGAAGCACATGCCCTCTCGCGGTCCCTGGATCGATCACTTCGGCGACAATTTTCTCTGGTCGAACGCTACCCTCATCCTCAAGGGCATGGCGCCCTACGGCACGGTCTCGCTGGAGGAGATCGACCGCTGCTGCGAGAAGCTGCGTGCGCGGCAGGGCGAGGCCGACCGCGGCAAGGCCTGGTTCGAGGAATGGCGCGCGCTCGGCGACCAGATCGAGAAGCGCGGCGACGAGGCCTTGGACAAAGGCCGCAAGGTGACGGCCGGCGACTATTACCTTCGCGCCGGCATCTACCACTACAACGCCGAGCGGTTCATCTCGCCTGGCCCCGAAAAGAAGGCGCAATGCGCCCATGCCTACAAGGTCTGGCACCAGGGCATCCGGCTTCGCTATCCGCAGATCGAATTCATCGAGGTGCCCTACGAAGGCACCACGCTGCCCGCGCTGTTCATGCCCGGGCAAGGCAGCGGTCCGAAGCCCACCGTCGTCGTGCTCAACGGCATGGACAACGCCAAGGAGATGAGCATCTTCTTCTGCGGCCTCGAGTTCTCGCGCCGCGGCTTCAACACGCTCTGCATGGACGGCCCCGGCATGGGCGAGATGCGGCGCATGCGCGACATGCCGAGCCGTTTCGACTACGAGGTGCCGGGCGCGGCCGCCTTCGACTGTCTCGCCAAGCGGCCCGACGTCGACTCAAAGCGCATCGCCATCATGGGCTACAGCTTCGGCGGCTACTACTCGTCGCGCGTCGCCGCGTTCGAGAAGCGTTATGCCGCCTGCATCGCGCTCTCGGCGCTGCATTGGGATCTCGCCGCCTGGCAGACCAAAATCAAGGAGGCGAACAAGAACGCCCCCAAGAGCGTCGCGCAGTCGAACTTCCAGTGGCGCTGGGTCGCGGGCGCGGCCGACGAGGACGAAGGCATCGAGATCGCGAAGAAGTTCTCGCTGAAGGACGCGGCAAAGAACATCACCTGCCCGTTCCTGGTCACGCACGCCGGCAACGACCGCGTCGTGCCGGTCGAGAACGCGCAGAAGCTCTACGACGCGGTCGGCTCCACCAACAAGACGATCAAGATCTTCACCACCGAGGAAGGCGGCGCGGAACATGCCCATGTCGACAACCGGCAGATCGGCATCGACTTCGCCGCCGACTGGCTCGCCGAGAACATGAAGTAACGGACACGATCATGGCCAATCCGATTGTCATCCGCATGGGCGGCTACGGGCCGCCGACCACCGGCTTCTCGCGGGCGATGAAGCTGATCGGCGACAAGCTCATCGCCCAGTTCGGCGACCGCATCGACGTGAAGTACGCCTGGAACATCATGGACCTCGGCTACAAGGCCGAGGAGATCGTCTGGCTGGTCGAAAGCGGGCTGCTCACGCTCGGCTACCAGTCGTCGAGCTACCTCACCGACCGCGTGCCGGAGCTGAGCTTCGTCGACATGCCTTTCGTTTTCCCAGATACGGAAAAGGCGCGCGCGGCGATGGATGGCGCGCTCGGCAAGAGGCTCACGCAGGCGATCGAGAGCAAGACCGATTTCCGCATTCTCGGCTGGTACGAGAACGGCTTCCGCCACATCTCCAACAAGGTTCGCACCATCCGCAGCCCTGCGGACCTCAAGGACATCGCCATCCGCGTGCTGCCGAGCAAGATCCAGGCACGCACCTTCGAGCTCCTCGGCGCGAAACCGATGATCATGGACCTCACCGACGCGATCCGCATGATCAAGAACAACGAAATCGACGCACAGGAGAACCCGCTGACCAACACGGTCACCTACGGCGTGCACAAATTCCATCGCTTCCACACCATCAGCAATCATTTCTACATCTCGCGGCCGATCTTCCTGCACCGGCCGACCTTCGACGCCTGGCCGGACGACCTGAAAGCCGCGATGCAGAAGGCGGTGAACGAGTCGGTTGCGTTCCAGCGCGGCCTGCACGTGCAGGAGGAAAAGGACGCCGAGGCCGCGATCAAGGCCGAGGGCTGCGAGATCGTCGAGCTTGATCGCGCGCAGCATGACGCTTTTGCGAAGGCGGTGCAGCCGATCTATGCGGAAGCGCGCAAGCAGTTGGGCGACGAGCTGTTCCGGCTCGTTTAGTCCTGTCATTCCGGGGCGCGCGTAAGCGCGAACCCGGAATCCAGTTGCGGAGAAAGTCCCTGTGGTACTGGATTCCGGGCTCGCGCCCATAGTGCGTCGAAGACGCGCGTAAACGCGCTGGCGGGTGCGCCCCGGGATGACGATGGAGAGACGCTTGTGCGGCGCGCCATCCGCCCTACAATCCCCCGGCAACCGGAGAGCGGACCAACCGCTCCCGGCACAAGCGGGAGGAAATGCATGCGCGGATTGCTCCGGATCGCCGTGTCGCTCGCCGGGCTCTGGCTCGCCACGAGCGCGGCGCTGGCTCAGGGCTACCCCAGCCGCCCGATCCGCGTGCTCGTCCCCTACGCGCCCGGCGGCCTGACCGACACGGTGGCGCGGCATTACGCCGACCAGCTCCGCAAGTCGCTCGGCCAGAACGTGCTGGTCGAGAACAAGCCCGGCGCGTCGGGCATCATCGCCATCGAGGAAATGGCCCGCGCCAAGCCCGACGGCTACACCATCATGATCGGCAACATCTCGACCAATTGCCTGACGCCGGTGCTGCTCGCCAAGCGCATGAAGATCGACTACGACCGCGACGTGCAGGTCATCGCCCGGCTGGCGGATGCGCCGGTGTTCTTCATGGCGACGACCACCAACTTCCCGCCGAAGACCTTCGGCGAGTTCATCGAATACGCCAAGAAGAACCCCGAAGAGGTGCGCTACGCCTCCGCCGGCATCGGCGCCTACCAGCACGTCAACACGGAAATCCTGGCGAAGCGCGCGGGCGGGCTGAAGCTCATTCACATCCCGTTCAAGGACGGCGGCGCGGGCATCCTCAAGGACGTCGCCGGCGGCGACACCCACGTGTCGTGGTTCAACGTCACCAACCCGGTCGGCATGATCAAGGCCGGCCGGGTGCGGCCGCTCGCGGTCGCGGCCGAGGCGCGGCTGCCGGCCTGGCCCGATGTGCCGACGCTGAACGAAGTCGGCTTCTCCGGCTTCCGTCCCTCGCAGTGGTCGGCGGCGTTTGCGCCGGCCGGCGTGCCGAAGGACATCATCGACAAGCTGTTCAATGCGCTCGCCGAGGCGGCGAAGACGCCGGAGCTGCAGGCGATCTTCGAGAAGGGCGGCATGATCGCGCCCAACGACAAATCGCCTGCCGAGGCGGCGGCGTGGCTCAAGAACGAGATGGAGACCTGGCGGCGCGACATTGCCGATGCGGGGATCAAGGTGGAGGAATGAAGCAGAGCGGTGCATGCAGCACGTCATCGCCCGCGACGACGGGCGATCCAGTCACCTCTTAGATGATCGCGTTCGAATAACTGGTGGATGCCCCGCCTTCGCGGGGCATGACGGCCCTTGGGAGTGAAATGTTGAAAATCGGAATTATGCACGGCGACGACATCGGCCTCGAGGTCGTTCCGGAAGCCGTGAAGGTGATGAAGGCCGCCGCTGCCAAGACCGGCCTTTCGATCGAGTGGACGGAGCTGCTGATCGGCAAGGCCGGTCACGAGAAATACGGCGATACGCTGCCGAAGATCACCGAAGACACGCTGCGCACGCTCGACGGCTGGTTCATGGGGCCGATCGGCCACAACGCCTATCCGCGCGGCGACATGACCTGGGTGATGCCGCCGGTCCGCAAGAAGTTCGACCTGTTCACCGCGCTGCGGCCGGCGCTGTCGCATCCGAACATCCCGTCGGTGCACAAGAACGTCGACATCGCGTTCTTCCGCGAGCTGACCGAGGGCATGCTCTATTCGGAAACGGTGATCGCGGGCCTGCCGGAATTCCGGCCGAACGACGACATCACCATCTCGTCGCGCGTCATCACGCGGAAAGGCTCGAGCCGCGTCGCCCGCGAAGCCTTCGAACTCGCGCGCACCCGGCCGCGCAAGAAGGTGACGGCCGCGCACAAGGAGCCGGTCTATCGGCTGGCCTGCGGCATGTTCGCGGAAGAATGCCGCAAGATGGCGAAGAACTATCCGGACGTGCAGTTCGAGGAGATGATGATCGACTCGACGGCGATGAAGCTCGTCGCCGATCCGCAGCGCTTCGACGTGGTCGTCACCACCAACCAGTTCGGCGACATCCTGACCGACATCGGCGCGGGCCTGGTCGGAGGCCTGGGCCTGGCGCCTGGCCTCTGCATCGGCGAGCAGCAGGCCATGGCGCAGGCGACGCACGGCTCCGCGCCCGACATTTCCGGCCAGAGCATCGCCAATCCCTATGCCATGATCATGTCCGGGCAGATGCTGATGGGCTGGCTCGGGCGAAAGCACAACGAGCCCAAGGCCACCGCCGCGGCCGACCTGATGCAGAAGGCGGTCACCAAGGTGATTGCCGAAGGCAAGACGCTGACGCGCGATCTCGGCGGCAAGGCCAGCACCACGCAGATGGGCGACGCGATCGCTGGGGCGATCTGAACTCAAAAACAAAAAACAAAACCACCACCGGGAGGACGAACAATGAAGGGCATTCTGATCAAATCGGCAATCGTGCTCGGCCTTCTTGCGGTCGCGCCGCAGCTCGCCGCCGCGCAACAGTGGCCGACACGGCCGATCAAGGCGATCGTGCCATTTCCGGCAGGCGGCGGCACCGACCTGATGGGACGGCTGGTCGCCAAGCATCTCGGCGACCGGCTCGGCCAGCAGGTCTATGTCGAGAACATCGGCGGCGCGAACGGGTCGATCGGCACACAGGCGGTGATGCGCGCGGAGCCGGACGGCTACACCATCGGCGTCATTTCCGACGGGCCGATGATCGTCAATCCGGCGCTCTATCCGAACAATCCCTACGTCCCGCTGCGCGACTTCGCGCCGGTGGCGATGGTGAACCGCTTCCCGTCGCTGCTGACGGCACATCCGTCCAGCGGCATCAAGACCGTGGCCGATCTCATCCGCATCGCCAAGGAGAAGCCCGGCACGCTCAACTATTCGTCGGGCGGAATCGGCAACTTCAGCCACATGGGGCTCGAGCTTCTCGCCAGCCAGACCGGGATCAAGATCACCCATGTCCCCTATCGCGGCATCGGACCGGCGACCCAGGCGATCCTGACCGGCGAGGTGCAGCTTCTCTACAACAACGTCGCGACCTCGCTCGAGCACGTGAAGGCCGGCAAGTCCAACGGACTCGCGATCGGCGAAGCCAAGCGGCTCGACGGCCTGTCGGACACCCCAACCATCGCCGAAACCGTTCCCGGCTACGAGTTCTCGGCCTGGATCGGCCTTTATGTCCCGGCCAAGACTCCGCCGGACATCATCGCCAAGATCTCGAAGGCCACGGCCGAGTTTCTCGAAGACCCCTCGGTGAAGAAGTACTTCAGCGAGCAGTTCATCACCGCGAGCTACAAGAACCCCGACCAACTGGCGGCCTACGTCAAATCCGAGCTGACCAAATGGGACGACGTGGTGAAGAAGGCCGGCATCAAGGTGCAGCAGTAACAAGCAACGGAAAGCGCAACAGGTCGAATGATGTACAATCTCCATCTGACCGCGGAGCAGCTCGAGTTCCGCGACACGGTCCGCGGCTTCGTCAACGATGAGGTCAAGCCGGTCACGCTCAAGGCCGACCGGCTTGATCTGGCCGACCGCACGCTGCCGACGGACGTGCTGCGGAAGGCCTCGCAGATCGGGCTTCGCGCGCTGGCGCTGCCCGAGGACCTCGGCGGCGTCGGTGCCGACGCGCTGACCTGCTGCATCGTCATCGAGGAGCTTGCCGTGGGCGACACCGACGTCGCCGCGGTGCTGATGGAGACCTCGGCGCTGGCGCGGCGGCTGTTTCCGGCGATGACACCGGAACAGGGCGACCGTTTCCTCGCGGCGTTTCTGCAAGACGACGACTATCACCTCGCCTGCGCCGAGCGCGAGCCCGGCGAGGATTCGGCGCTGGGCGTGAATTACCACCGCCCGGTCACCGGCGAGCGCAAGGTCGCGACGACCGCGACGCGCAGCGGCAGCGCGTGGGTCATCAACGGCATCAAGGACAGCGTCGCCAATGCGCCGGTCGCCAAGCTGATCGCGGTCGAGGCGCAGACCGACCGCGGGCCTGCGCTGATCCTGGTGCCGCGCGACACGCCGGGCCTTTCGGTCACAGAGCAGCCCGGCCCGCGCTGGTATCACGGCGCTTGCGGCCGGATCGAACTGAAAGACTGCCGCGTGCCGGCAGGAAACCTCCTGAGCATCAGCGGGCCGCAGGACGGCGGCCGCGCAGTGCCCTATGCCGAGGCGCTCGCCATCGGCATCGGCCGCGCCGCCTCCGAGGCCGCGCTCGAATACGCGCAGCTGCGCGTCCAGGGTGGCCGCCCGATCGCCCAGCACCAGGCGATCGGCACGAAGCTTGCGGACATCGCCATAAGACTCGACGTGGCGCGCAGCGTGGTGTGGCGCGCGGCCTGGGCCGCCGACCATCCCGACGCCTTCGCCGACCGGAGCCTGCCCGACCTGCCGCTGTCGACCATCGCCCGGGTCACCACCGCCGAGGCGGTCTATCGCGCCGCCAAGGACGCCGCCGAATGCTTCGGCGCGATGGGCGTGATGCGCGACATGCCGCTGCAGAAATACATCCACGACGCGCGCGTCTGCCTCAACAGCCGCAACGGCACGGCCGACGACCGCCTGCGGATCGCCGAGGCTCTCACCCAATACCGGCGCAGCCCGCCGATGCTCGCAGCCGAATAGAAGGAATTCATCATGGACTTTTCGCTCAGCAACGAGCAGCGCTCCTGGCAGATGGCCGCGCGCAAGTTCGCGCAGGACGAGATCAAGCCGATCGCGCTCGATCTCGACGAGGCGCCCGACGCGCACGGCACCTTCAACTGGGACATCGTCGAGAAGGGCTCGAAGCTCGGCTTCCGCACGCTCGCGGTGCCGAAGGATTACGGCGGCGAAGGCACCGACTACGTGACCCAGGCGCTGGTGATGGCCGAGCTCGCGCGCGGCGACAGCGCGATCTCGAAGACCTTCAGCCAGAACTGGAAGTGGAGCCACCTGATTGCGCAGGCCTGCACCACCGAGCAGAAGGAGCGCTTCCTGCGGCCGTTCGTGGCCGATCACCGTTACCTCCTCGGCAAGGGCATCACCGAGCCGACCGCCGGCTCCGACAACCGCATGCCGCCGCAGGACGCGCCGAAGGCCGGACTGAAGTTGCGCGCCGAGCGCAACGGCGACCACTGGATCCTCAACGGCGAGAAGTGCTTCATCGCCAACGCGCCGGTCGGCAAGCTGTTCTTCATCGACGCGCGCACCGACCCGAACGCGCCGCTGCGCCAGGGCACCACCATGTTCCTGGTCGAGCGCGACACGCCGGGCTTCCGCATCGGCAAGGTGTTCAACAAGAGCGGCTGGCGGTTCTATAGAAACGGCGAGATGATCTTCGAGAACGCCCGCGTGCCGCACGCCAACGTGGTGGGCCACGTCAACAACTCCGACATGAAGACGCAAGCCGCGGGCGACCGCACCGGCGGCGACATCTTCGGCGATCTGGAGCTTGCCGCAAACGCGCTCGGCGTCTGCGACGACGCCTGCGAGGCGGCGATGAAGCACGCCAAGATGGCGACGCAAGGCGCGAGGCCGCTGTTCGAGCAGCAGCTGGTGCAGCTCAAGATCAACAAGATGAACATGCTGACCGAGGCGCTGCGCTCGCTGGTGATGCGGGTGGCGTGGGAGCACGACCACAAGGTCCATTCGGCGAACGCCGGTTTGGCGATGAACTACTCGACCGACGTGATCCAGGAGGTCACCGAGCTGAACCTCGAGCTGCACGCGGGCGCGGGCGGCGCGGCGCTGCGGCACGCCGAAAAGCTCGTGCGCGACGGCTTCATCTGGAGCCATCTCGCCGGCGACACCGTGCAGCGGCTCAAGGTGGCGTCGCGATTGGCGAAGATGGCGGCGCACTGAGGCCTATTGATTACTCAAGACGGAATTGGGTTCGTTTTTTCTGTTCGCCATCAATGGTTGCATAAATCCATCCATGCACGTCGCAACCACGATTGCGCAGGCGGTCGCTACCGCCATCGCTCACGCGAACTCTCGCCTTCGCGAAGCCAAAGCGGCTTCGCTGCGGAGCAAGGACGAGGGACCGGGCTCCACTCGCGCTGCGACCTACGCCGGGCAGGCTCCGCCTTCGCTCGCTGCGCGAGCTCCGGCGCGACAGGCAACGCTACGCTGCCCGGCCGCTTCACTTTTTCGGGCTGCCGGGCTCGCCCTTTCCCCTTTTTCCGTCTCCCTCGAAACGAGGGAATGGAGCGCCGGGAGGCGCCGGGCCCAGTGACGTAGGGCCCTGCGGACCATCGGGTCCGCCGCGCGCCTTGTGCGGAGGCGCGCTGCCCCCCAGTGACGCAGGGGGGCGGCGCCTCCCGGCGCTCCACCATGGACACCGCTTGGCCAGGGGCACGTTCTCCCCGCCCGGCGGCTTCTCTTGCTGGCCCAGACGATCCTGAAGGATGTCGTAGCCAACCAATGTTCTCTATATGTTCTAATAATCGAGTGCTGTCAAATGACGCAGCCGGCGCAGCAGAGAATGGCGGATGAAGCCCGCCAACAACGGCGGTATGGATTGCCACGCCGAGATTGCAACAGGGACAACGCATGGACACCAAGGACCTCGCCGACAAAGGCCTCAAGCTTCGCAAGGAGCTGTTCGGCGACAAGGCCGTCGAGCAGCGCATGAACGCGTTCGGCGCGTTCGGCGAGCCGCTGCAGCACATCATCAACGCCTATGCGTATGGCGACGTCTGGAGCCGCGAGGGCCTGTCGCTCGGCGTCAAAAGCCTCGCGATGATCGCGATGATGGCCGCGGCCAACCGCCCGGCGGAATTGCGCGTGCATCTGAAGGGCGCGCTGAAGAACGGCTGCACGCCGGAGGAAATCCGCGAAATCCTGCTGCTGGTCGCGCTCTATTGCGGCATCCCGGCGGCGAACGAAGCGCACCGCGCGGCGATGGATGTGCTCAAGGAAGAGAACCGCGCCTAACAGGCCGTTGAAAAACCCTCGCGCGGTCATTCCGGGGCGCGCCGAAGACGCGAGCCCGGAATCCAGCTTCGAAGGGACTTTCTCCTGAACTGGATTCCGGGCCCGCCGCTTCGCGGCGTCCCGGAATGACCGTGCAAGGGCTTGAGCAGCCTGCTAGATCGAATTCCGCTGGCACTGAGCCGCACCAATCCGTTCTTTCCCGCGTTCGCGGGGACGAACGGAGAGAGCTTTTGATTCCACTGAAACAAAAATCGGCTCCAGCAACGCGCACGCCGCGCGCGGCGGATCAGACGCCATTGCATGGCGGTGGGAGAGGCCCGCAGATTACGTCAGCTTTGACGCACGGCTAGGAAACATCCTGCGTGCGGATATCATCC
This sequence comes from Xanthobacteraceae bacterium, assembly GCA_019746355.1. The sequence goes on from JAIESC010000067.1 coordinate 36,677, forward strand.
CGTCAGGTCCGGTCGAATAAGGGACGCCTGAGAGGAAAGCGCATGTTCAGATCATCGATTTGGGTTGGGATGTCTCTGATTTTTCTGTCGCCGACGGCCGGGGCGGCGCAGCACTGGCCTGCCAAACAACCGATCAAGATCGTCGTGCCGTTCACCGCGGGCAGCGCGACCGACATCACCGCCCGCACGGTCTTCGAACAGGTCGGCAAGCAGATCGGCCAAACGTTCGTGGTCGAGAACCGCGGGGGCGCGGGCACGACGCTCGGTTCGGGCACCGTCGCCAAGGCGGATCCGGACGGCTACACGCTGCTGGTGAACTCGACCTCGCACGTGGTCGTGGCATCCACCTACGCCAAGCTGCCGTTCAGCGTGACCGACGATTTTGTCGCCGTAGGCGGACTGGCCGACATTCCGTTCGTCGTGACGACGCCGCCCCGATACAAGACGCTGAAGGACCTGATCGATGCCGGAAAGAAACCCGGCAGCACCATCCTTTACGGAAGCGCCGGCGCCGGGAGCTCGGGTCATCTTTTCATGGACCTGCTGTGCCGGACGGCCGGGTTTCCCGGCTCGCACGTGCCGTTTCGCGGGACACCTGAGGGCATGACCGAACTCATTGCGGGCCGTCTCGACGTTTATGGCGCGCCCGCCGTCAACGCCATTTCGCTGACGCGAGACGGCAAGATCAGCGCGCTCGCCGTCAGCGCACGGCAGCGGCTGCCGCTGATGCCCGACGTGTTGACGCTGGCAGAAGCCGGCTTGCCGGCGGCGGAATACGTGTTCTGGGTCGGCGCCTTTGCCCCGGCCAAGACGCCCAAGCCGATCGTCGACCGGCTCAATCGCGAGATCGGCGCGGCGCTCGCCGTGAAAGAGGTGGCCGAGAAGATCACTGCCCTCGGCGGCGTGCCGATGCCCATGGCACCGGTGGAATTCGATGCGTTCATCCGCAAGGAGCTTGCGGTCAATGCCAACATCGTCAAGGCGTCGGGATATCGGCCGCAGTAACGAGCCTACGGCGCTTTTCAGTTAGCTTACGCAACTCTCGCCGCTGCATACGACGACGTGCAGCGGACTTACGTGAGACTGCCACTGCAGCACCACCTCATGGATGGCCGGGTCAAGCCCGGCCATGACGTGGAGAGGGTGGTGCAAACCAACTGAAATCTGCCTTAGGCACCGGCGAGGATCGTCGCAGCCACCTTCTCGCCGATCATGATCGTCGGAATGTTGGTGTTGGCGCAGGGCACCGTGGGCATGATCGACGCGTCGCACACGCGCAAGCCTTCGACGCCGTAGACGCGGGCCGCCGGATCAGTCACTGCGCCGGCATCGTCCGCCGCTCCCATCCGGCAGGTGCATGACGCATGCCAGTGGCCGACGACGGCGGTCTTGATCCAGTCCCGGCAGGCGCCATCGTCATGCGCCAGGTCTTCGATCGACGGCGCATCGGCAATCAGCTTGTCGATCATCCAGCGGCGCAGGGCCGCCGATGAATCCATCAGCGTCGCGCCAATGAAAGTCTGCGCGGCATTGGCCCGGCTGTGAACCGAAAGCGCCCTCGCCCAGTCGCTGTAGCTGACGGGAAACACCTGCTCGACGGTATCCTGCACCGCCGGGTCGGCCTGCAATCGATGCATCAGGCGGACTCCGATCATCAGCCGCTCGAGATCACGCGCGTCGGAGCACATGTTGAAGTCGATATCGAGCGGCGACGCGCGATCCGGCGAGGTCAGCTTGAGCTCGCCGGTGGAGAAAGAACGATTGACCCACAACATCATCAGGCCGAGCCGTTCTCCGATCGCATGCCATTGCGCCTTGTTGCTCGGGATCAGGTACATGTCCCCCGGCGGGCAGCCCTCGAACTCCGAAGACCAGCGCAGCCCGACGAACATCTGCCGGCGAATGCTTCGCGGCAGCCTGGCGTCGGGCTTCAGGAAGCATCCGAAGTTCACGCCCGGATGCTCCATCAGGTGCTTGCCGACCCCCGCGCGATCGGCGACCACGGCGATGCCAAGCGGCGCGAGCTCGCGCGCGGGCCCGATCCCCGAACGCAGCAACAGGGCCGGAGACTGCAGCGCCCCGCCGGAGACGATGACCTCGCGTGCACGGACCTCGAAATGGTCGGTGCCGCGGCGACCACGAATTCCCGCGGCGCGACCCCCCTCAAACAGGATCCGCTCGACGTCGACCTCGCCCATGATCACAAGGTTGGGACGCCGGCGCACCTCGGCGGTGAGATACGACCAGGCGGCGCCCATCCGCCGATGGTCGGTATGGCTGTGGGCCACCGGCGCGTATCCATCGGCAAATACGCCGTTCTGGTCGGCGATATCCTGCCAGCCCTGATTTCCGATCGCCGTCACGACGCCGCGGGTAAATCCGGGCCATTGCGCGGGCGCATAGCGCTGCACGTGAATGGGGCCCGACTTGTTGTGGAGCGGCCCGTCGAAGTCGCGATCGGCTTCCAGCCGCTTGAAATACGGCAACACGTCTTGCCACTTCCACCCGACTGCCCCTCGTTCGGCCCAGCCGTCGTAGTCCGACGGCAAGCCGCGAAGCGCGGCCATCCCGTTGATCGATGACGTGCCGCCGATGACGCGGCCCTGGTTGTAAAGACGCCGCGGCCTGCGGTCCGGCGCATTGCCGGGGCGCGGGCCGAACTTGGCCGTCACGTTCGGCCAAATGAACTGCTGCTTGGCGTAGGCGGTCGCGGCGAAGATATCGAGAATCTCCGAAGGCTCATGGCCGGGGGCATAATCCTTCCCGGCCTCGACCAACAGAACGCGATTGACGGCGTGCGCGCTGAGCCGCGCTGCCAAAACGCAGCCGGCTGATCCCGCGCCAATGATAACGAAGTCGTAGGAGTCGATGTCAGGTGATCTGCTCATGCCTCAGCCGCTGTTGCCGCGACAACCTAAGTGCGTGGCGCGCCGGCTTCCAGCGTCTTGTTGCGCGGCTTGCACCGCGGGCGGAGGTGGGCGACGCGCGATGGCGAGCCGGATTGCGATTTAGGATTACGCCCACAACAGACCCCCTCCCCGACCCTCCCCCTTTCAGGGGAAGGGAGCTCAGCACCCGAGTTGGGTCACGTGCGATTGCCTTGCTCTTTTGAGCGGGAGGAGTGCACCGCCCGAGCCGGACCGAAGTGCAATCGCTCTCCGGCCCATTGGGACCATGCCCCGGCGCGGATAGGATGGGCGCGCTAGCAATCGTCAATGCATGCCTGCAAAACCATGGGAGGCTGAAATGGCGAAAAAGGCAAAAGGCGGCGTCTACCGCATCGTCGATGTCGTCGGTGTGAGCCAGACGTCGTGGGAGGATGCCGGAAAGCGCGCGGTTGAAACCGCGGCAACCTCGATCCGCGATCTGCGCATCGCCGAGGTCACGAAGATGGACATGACGGTGGAGAACGGAAAGGTCGCGGCGTACCGCACCCGCGTTGCGCTGTCGTTCAAATACGAGACCTGAGCCGGCCGCAAGCCGCGGCTTCGATCAGATCCGGTAGATGCGCTCCGCGGTGCCGCCCAGCACCGCGGAGCGGTCGGCTGCGGACAGGCCGGTCAGCAGATTCTCGATGCCGTGCCAGACCTCGACGAAGCTGCCGCTGAGCAGCACCACCGGCCAGTTGCTGCCGGCCATGACCCGCTGCGGCCCGAAGTGCTGCATCACGTGGTCGGAGTAGCGGCGGATTTCCGCGGTCGACCACTTCCATCGCCATACGACGTCGCCGCCGACCGACAGCTTGGCGCTGATGTTCGGAAACGCCGCGGCCTTGACCATCTGCGAGGCCCACGGCTCCCAACCCTTCTCCGGCAACGGCGGGCGGCCGAGATGATTGAGCACGATGTTGAGGTTCGGCATCCGCCGCGCGGTGTCGAGCACCGTGCCAAGCTGTTCCTCGGTGTTGGTGATCGCCTCGAAGGCGAAGCCACGGCGGGCGAACTCCATGAGTGATTCCTGCACGGTGGGCTGGAGCAGCCAGCGCTGATCCTTCTCGTAGACGATCAGGTGGCGCATGCCGACGAATTTTCTGCGCGGCTTGAGCGCGTCGAGCGCCTTGGCGCAGGCCGGCGGATCGGCGAGCGGCACCCAGCCGACCACCGCACGGATGAAATCGTTCTGCTCGGCAACGTCGAGGTAGTGCAGCGTCTCGTCGTACTTGTCGAGCGACTGCACCAGGATCGTGCCGTCGATGCCGCAGGCTTTCAGCTCGGGCTCGAGATCGTCCGGCGTGAAGTCACGGTAGAGCGCCGTGCCCCACGATGGCGGAAACTGGTGCGGAAACTTGTCCAGCCACCAGACGTGGTGATGACAATCGATGACGGCCATGGGGTTGCCTTGCCTCAACTGCTATGGGGGCTGGGACACTGGATCGCCCGCCTTCGCGGGCGATGACGGTGGTGTAGGTCGTGTCCGCGCTTCGTAGCCCGCATGGAGCGCAGCGGAATGCGGGGTCCAAGGCGCAAGTCGTCCCGGATTTCGCCAGAGCGCGTCGAAGACGCGCGTAAACGCGCTTATGGCTCCATCCGGGCTACGCCACTGAAAACACTCCGCGGTCATTGCGGGACGCCGCGAAAGCGGCGGGCCCGGAATCCAGCTACCGAGAAAGTCCCTGCGGAACTGGATTCCAGGCTCGCGCCCATAGCGCGTCGAAGACGCGCGTGAACGCGCTGGCGGGCGCGCCCCGGAATGACGGCCCGGACTTTTCAGCAACCGGCTAGACCTTGATCTTCTCGTCCTCCAGCACGCGGCCGACCGCGGGGCGCTTCACCATGCGGTCCTTGAGCGCGGTGTAGTTCTTGAGCTCGCCCATCGGCAGCTCGCGACGCACGCCCCAGGTGTAGAAAACGAAGGCGTAAGGGTCGAGCACCGAATAGCCGTCGCCGAGCCACTCGCGGCCGGCATACATGCCGTCGATCTGCTTCAGGTGGCCGTGGAAGGTTTTCAGCCCCTGCTCCTTGATGCCGGGGAACGCCGACTGGTCGGCGGTGTAGCGCTCCGGCCGCCCGACATGGGCGTGCGCCGGATGCACGCTCGCGGCAAAGAAGCCGATCGTCGACAGCGCCTTCGCCTCCGCCGTGCCGTCCTTCGGCCACAGCCCGAAGCGCTTGCCGAGATAGGGCAGGATCGCGGTGTTCTCGGCGAGCGGCTCGCCGTTGTCGAGCTGCAAGAGCGGCACGCGGCCCTGCGGGTTCATCTTCAGGTACGCCTCGGTGCGCTGCTCGCCTTTGGCGAGGTCCATGCGCCGGGGTTCGTATTTCTCGCCGCTCTCCTCCAGCACGATGTGCGAGGCCATCGAGCACGCGCCCGGTCCGTAATACAGCGTCAGCATGACAACACCCTTTCCGATGAAGCGAACGTTTCCAACCCGGCGAGGATGAAACGCAGCGGGGTTGGAAGGGTCAAGCCCCTCTTGTCCCGGATGCATTGCAGCACGTAGCGCCGAAGGCGCGAAGTGCTGCGCCGCGCCCGGGACACGAGACTGTTAGCGGCGTCTTCTTCGTATCTCTTCCACGATGATGCTGTTGTCGCGCTCGGCTTCGCCGGCACGCACGCAGGCTTCCAGCACGTCGCAATGCACGCGCAGCATCGGCAGCTCCTGGCCGAGCTGCTCGGCCTGGTCGAGCATCATGTGCACGTCCTTGAGTGTCTGCTTCACCCGGCCCTCGGGCGCAAAATCCCGCGCCAGCATCTTCGGGCCCTTGGTGCCCATCACCTGCGACTGCGAGGCCGAGCCCTGGGCCACGGCGAGGAACGCCTTGGGATCGAGGCCCATGCGCTCGGCGAAGGTCAGCCCCTCGGCCAGCGCCATGCGGTTGAGCCCGAGAATGAGATTGACGGCGAGCTTGGCGCGGCCGCCGTCGCCGGCCTTGCCGATGTGGTAGCGGCGCGGAAACAGCGCATCGAGCACGCCCTTCACGTCCCCGGCGGTGTTCGGATCGCCGCCGATCAGGCCGACGCCGTCGCCCGCGCGCACCTGCTCGCTGGTGCCAGACACCGGCGTCTCGAGGAAGCGGATGCTCGAGCCGGCGAGGCGCTGGCCGAGCGCCTCGATGCGGTCCGGATCGCAGGTGCTGGTGCAGAGCACCACCGTGCCGGGCTTCACGTTCGGCAGCAGCGCCTGCTCCGTCACCTCCTCGACCTGGTCGGTGTTGAACACCGCAAGGGCGATGACGCTGCAACCGGCAACGCCGGCGGGCGACGCCGCAGCCTTGCCGCCGAGCGCTGTGAGCTTGGCATTCTTCGCAGCATCGACGTCGTAGCCAAGCACGTCAAAGCCGGCCGCCATCAGCCGCGTCGCCAGCACCTCGCCCATCAGGCCGAGCCCGATCACACCCACTGTTTGTTTCATTCCCTGACCCTTGTTTTTGGCACCGCCGTCATTCCGGGGCGCGCTGAAGGCGCGAACCCGGAATCCATAACCACCGCTGCGGAGTATGGATTCCGGGTTCACGCGCTTACGCGCGTGCCCCGGAATGACGGCGGAGGATGCCTCGGCACCGCGCCAGTTGCCATGTCACCGTGAATGCAAGACATTGGCAACGCCAAATCTCGGGGGGACCCCATCTGCCATGATCAATGCTGCCGTGATCGGCCTCGGACGCTGGGGCAAGTCGCTTGTCACCGCGGTGCAGGGAAAAAGCCAGAAACTTCGCTTCGTGCACGGGGTCAGCAAGGAGCCGGACGAGGTCCGCGGCTTCGCCACGCAGCACGGTTTCGAGCTTTCGACCGAGCTCGACGAGGCGATCGCCAATCCGCAGGTGCAGGCGGTGTTCCTGGCGACGCCGCATTCGCTGCATGTCGAGCAGGTGCGTGCGGTCGCCAAGGCGGGCAAGCCGGTGTGGTGCGAGAAGCCGCTGGCGCTCACCCGCGCCGAGGCGCAGCGCGCGGTCGACGCCTGCCGCGAGGCCCGTGTGGTGCTCGGCAGCGGCAACAACAAGCGCTGCTTTGCCTCGATGCGCGAATTGAAGAAGCTCGTCGAGAGCGGCGCGCTCGGCGAGATCATCCATATCGAGGCGCATTTCTCCAACGAGCACTCGACCCGCGTGGTCGGCGGCGGCTGGCGCGACGACCCGCGCGAGTCGCCCGGCGGCGGGCTCACCGGCGCGGGGCTGCACGTGCTCGACGCGCTGATCAACCTCGGCGGGCCGATCCGCAGCGTCGATGCGAAGCTTTACGAGCAGAAGCCGCCGCCCGACCCGCGGGATGTTCTGGCGGTGCTGGCGCAGTTCAGCTCCGGCGCGACCGGCACCCTGGCGACGGTGCGCGCCGCGCCGAACTTCTGGCGGGTGCACGTGTTCGGCGCCAAGGGCATGGCCGAGGCGCGCGACGAGGACTTGCTGACGGTCGGCATGATCGGCGGGCCGCCGCCGCAGACGCAGACCTACGAGCACGTCGATTCGCTGAAAGTGCTGGTGGAGTCCTTTGCCGATGCCGTAGAAGGCCGCGGGGCCTTCCTGGTCTCGCCGGACCAGACGCTGAACCTGATCGGCGCCTTCGAGGCCATCCTCAAATCGCTTGAAACCGGCGCTCCGGCGCAAATCGGGCTATAAGAGAATGATTGTGAACTCTCCACAGTCATTCCGGGACGCCGCCGTAAGCGCGTTCACGCGCGACTTCGTGGCGCCAGGGCGGCGGGCCCGGAATCCAGTTCAGGAGGAAGTCCCTGCGAAACTGGATTCCGGGCTCGCGCCCGGAAGCGCGGTTACGCGCGTCTTCGACGCGCTATGGGCGCGCCCCGGAATGACAGCCTAAGGACCACAGAGTCACGGATCGAACACGAATGAACGACGCATCCAACGCCAAGACGCCGACGAACCTCGATCAGGTTCGGGAGAAGTTCCAGAACCTGCATGAGATCGTGCTCGCCGCCCGCGCCAGGCTCGACCGCAATTACTGGGACTACCTGATCGGCGGCGCGGAAACCGAAACCACCGTGCGCCGCAATCGCCTGGCCATCGACTCGCTGGCATTCCGCCCACGCATCCTGCGCAACGTCAACGACACCGACACCAGCGCGACCTTCCTCAAGCGCAAGTTCACCATGCCGGTGGCGCTCGCGCCGATCGGCAGCATCGAGCGGTTCGACCCGGCGGCGACCGCGGCCGTCGCCAACGCCGCGGGCACGTTCGGCGTCCCGATGTTCCAGAGCTCGGTGTCCAAGCCCGAGCTGGAGGAGACCGCCAAGGAGGCGCCGGGGGGCCTGAAGATCTTCCAGCTCTACGTGCGCGGCGACCACGCCTGGGTCGAGGCGATCTTCGACCGGGCGGTGGCGGCGGGGTTCGGCGCGCTCTGCCTCACCGTCGACACGCACCATTACAGCCGCCGGGAGCGCGACATCTCCAAGCGCTACGCCGCCGCCTCGGCGCGCACCGAGAACCACGCGGTCTACCAGCGCTCGCTCGACTGGGCGCAGCTCGACAAGCTCCGCGCCCGCTACAAGGTGCCGCTGATCGTCAAGGGCATTGCCACCGCCGAGGATGCCAAGCTCGCGGTCGAGCACGGCGTCGACGTGATCTATGTGTCGAACCACGGCGGGCGGCAGCTCGATCACGGCCTCGGCACCATCGACATGCTGCCCGAGATCGTGCCGGCGGTGCACGGCCGCGCCGAGATCATCGTCGACGGCGGCTTCTGCCGCGGCACCGACGTGATCAAGGCGATCGCGCTCGGCGCCGACATGGTGTGCGTCGGAAGGCTGTACGGCTTCGGCATGGCGGCCGCCGGCCGCGACGGCATCTATCGCGTACTGGAGCTCTTGCACGACGAGATCACCCGCTGCATGGGGCTATCCGGCGTCAACCGGCTGCGCGAGCTCGATCCGTCCTATGTGCGCCCGGCCCCGCCGGTGCGCCCGCCGCACGTGCTGAGCGGGTTCCCGTATATCGACGGGCCGGACGACAAGTACTACTGACCAACCGCAAGGCGCCGCGGGAGGAGAATCGCGGTGCCGCTCAAACTCCGACGTGGCGCGGTCATAGACGCGAAGGAATGCGGACGCACCGTCTTTGAAGCGTTACACAGTCGCAAACCGCCGGAAATCATGAACCATACGTGTGTATAGTCCATTCCGGCTTTTACCTTCGTCCCGTCACCGCGAATTCAATTCAGCGCAAACCAGAGCTTTGCGACGAAGGCTGCGCCGCACCAGCGCGACGTCAGGCCATCCGGATTGGTCAGCGGATCGGGACGGCCGCCCGGCTGCGCGTTGGGATCGCCGGTGAAGACGAAGCAGTTCTCTTTCGTCAGGTTGGTGTCGTGGTAGCGCAGGTCGAGGTTGAGCATCTTGTAGGTGACGGTCACGCCCGCCTGCCAGTTGAGATAGGCCGGCAAGGGAAAGCCGCCCAGCTCCTCGTACTGGTGACCGAACCAGGAATAGCCGGTCGCCGCCGTGACGGACACGCCGACATCCTTCGGCAGGAAGCGCTCCGGCACGTCGTAGCCGAGCCCTCCCGCGGCATAGCTGCTCCAGGCACCGGTGTTGGAGACGTTCGGCGAATAGGCAAAGCCGCCGGCGATGCGCACCGCCTCGCCGAGCTTGGTACCGGCACGCAACGCGGCCTCCCAGTAATTGATGCCGTTCGACTCGGCCGACGGCGCTTCGCCGGGATAGAGGTAGTAGGTCACGCCGAGATCGAACTCGACCGGCCCCAGTGTCGGGCGGACGCCGCCGCTGAACGAAATTTCGGCGGCCGGCTGCGTCGGCAATCTGACGCTGGCCACGGTGACGCCCGCGTAAAGCACGTTGTAGGTGGCTTCTATCGCCATGCCGACGGCGGGCTTGCGGTCGGACAGCGTGACGCCGCGGTAGACATAGTCGGACGCAAGTCCGCCGCGGACCTCGAACTCGAGCTGGCTCTTCGCGCTCTCCGGCACCGCGTGCCTGCTCTCGGACCCGGACCAGCCACGCCCGCCGAGATTGATCGCGCCTGACGCCGAAGACGCAGGCGCCGGGACAACAGCCTGCGCGCGCGCCTCTGCGGCCACGAGCATTGCAATGCCGAGCCCGCCGGCGCGGGCGACCGCGCGGCACAGCCAACTCCTGCGGCACAACTCCGACATCAAAAACCCAGTGTTCCGCCGCTCAACGGACTTGCGGCGGCAAGAGGTACAGCGTCATCGCGAAGGTCAGGTACACGTTGATGACCAGCGCGCCAATGAACCAGGCGGAACGGCCGCTGTTGGTCACCAGTGACGCTGTCATGGTGGCAATCAGCATCATCACGATCGCGCCGGGCCAGAACTGCAGATTCATCGGGGCCGGGCCGATGAGATAGCTGATAAGGACGAGGACGGGCGCGACGAACAGCGCAATCTGCGAGGCGCTGCCGAGCGCGATGCCGACGGCCAGGTCCAGCCGGTTCTTGCGCGCGGCGGAAAATGCCGAGACCATTTCCGCGGCCCCGCCGACCAGCGCCACGACGATGAAGCCGACAAAGGCCGGCGTCATGCCGAAGGCTTCGGCGGCGTGCTGCACGGATTCCACGAACACTTCACTGACCAATGCGACCAGCACCGTCACGCCGGCGAGCGTTGCCAGCGCGAGCCCCATCGGCCAAGCCGCCTCGTGGCTTTCCGCCTGATCTCCGCCGCCGAACAGCTCGCGATGGGTGCGGAGCGAGAACAGCATGCCCAGCGCATAGGAGGCGATGAGCAGGACCGACAGTCCAAGGCTCAGGGTCTGGCTGAATTCCGCCGCCGCCGCGGCGTCCGTCCCAGCCAGCATCGACGGAATCAGGAGCGCAACGGTCGCCAGAAACAGCAGTCCGGCCTGCAGGCGGGCGCTGTTGCGGTTGTAGTCCTGCAGATGATGCCTGAGCCCGCCGAGCAGGAACGACGCGCCGAGCATGAACAGCGTGTTGGTGACGATCGCGCCGGCGATCGAGGCTTTCACGAGTATATATTGGCCGGCGTGCAGCGCGGTCAGCGCGATGATCAGCTCGGTCAGATTGCCCAGCGTGGCGTTGAGCAGACCGCCGATCGCATCGCCGGTCTTTGCCGCCACCGACTCTGTCGCGTGACTCAGCAGTGCGGCGAGCGGGACGATGGCGAGGACCGAGAGGACGAACAGCAGCGTATGCGCTTGCGGTTTGAACGCCTCGGCGGCAAACAGCACAGGAACGATGGCGAGCAGCCACAGCAGCCTGGTGTCGCGAATGTGCTCCAGCAATGGTTTGACGGCCTGCAAGCGTTGCCCCCGATCAAGCTTTGCCCGCGCCTCGTACCCGAACCGGGCCAGTCTATTCCCAGTTCGAAGCGTCGCGCAGCATCGATTTCGAGAACCTGGCCGGCTTCACCCGCCCAGCGCGATGGCGACGCCGACCATCGCGCATCCGATCGCGACCATCAGAAGCCCGGACGGCCAGGGACGAAGGCCGGTGCACCGCGCGAACACGTAGCCGCAGAGGAACATCATGGCGATGGCGACGGCATTGGAAAACCGCAGCGCCGGACGAACCTCGTCGATGAACAGGAACGGTATGACCACCGGGAACGTGGACACGAAAACCAGCAGGCAGATGCCGGCCGCGCTCAGCGCATCATCCCTGGTGAGCCGGGGACGCGGCGGCGGATCGGGAAGCCGAACAAGCTTCTGCCGCATCGCCTCGGCCTCGTCCGGCGACAGGACGGCCGCAAGCGACTCCGGCACCTTGTCCGCGATCAGGCGCCTGGCTTCCTCGGGGCTGACCGGCTGCCGCAGCGCGCGCAGCATCAGGAGCTCGCGCCCGCGCTCGTTGAGGCAGCCCATCACATACAGGGCCGCGTCGATGATACCCCAGGCGAGGTTGCAGCCGAGCGCGCCGATGATCATCGTTCCGATCTCGGCACCGCCTGCAGTGGCGACGCTGAGCGTGTTGGTGCTGGTCAGCACCATGATCAAGCCGAACAGAACTTCGGTGACCCGGTCGACGGGATCGAGCAAACGATGAGACGATTTGCGTTGTTCGAGCACCATCGGCCGGCACGGCTCCCCAGCACGGCCATCGTAGCCAATCGGCGCGGACTGCAGAAAGGGGCTCTCAGGCATGCCGTGAGGCCTGCCGAAGGCACGACGTCACGCCTATGCCCCCTTCACTTGTGCCACCTTCATTTGGGACCAGCATACACGCAGTGCCAATAGACCCCCCGCGACAGGGTCAGGTCCACGATCGCGCCCGTCGCACCGGGCTCGTTGGCTGCCGCCTTGCACTGCTCCAGGCTGTCGAACCTGCCGACAATCTGCGAGGTCACGCCGACCGGAACAACCGTGCTGGTGGCCGGCGAGAGCACCGAGATTACGATGATGAGCATGTACATCGTCAGATCTCCCGCGCTCCCGGCCCCGGGGATACCTCTCTGTCCGGCGCCCGCGGCGCCGTCTCAATACCAGCGGGCGCAAACGCCCCCTACGCCCCAGACCGCGCATCTGCGAACCTGGCGCTTGGTCGTCCGTGCCACGCACACGCCATTGATCCTGGTCCGGCCCGGCCCGCAGGCCGCGCGAATTTCGATAACCGAGCTTTCCGGCTGCGCAATCGGAGCCACAGGCATCGCCTGCGCGGAAGAAGTCATGGCCAGCGCAAATGCGATCGTCGCCAGCTTGTTCATCGATGCACTCCCATCTTGATAAAAAAGAGATGGACATCGGCTTTATGAACGTACGCGCGGGTCTGGCGGCCCGTACACTATTCTTAGGTTTAGTTTCTCTTCGCGTCGCATCGGGACGACGGCCGAGCCGGTCAGAACTGGCCAAACAAACGCAAAAGCAATGCCGGCGCTCAGGCAGCTCGATGAGCCAGCGCCACCGCGTCGGGCCCTGCCGGGAAGCGGAGCTGCCCGGAGACATCGTTCGCGGCACGCCACACCGCCTCGGCCACATCGGTCTCCGTCGTCACCAGCGCCGGCTTCGCAAACGCAGCCAAGATCGGCTGCGCGAACGGCGCATATGCCTCGGGGATCATCTCGTCGATGCGAAGGTCGGTGTTCTGGCTGAAGCGCGTGGTGGGAGCGTAGCCCGGCTCGACCAGCTTGACGCGCACGTCGAACGCCTGGAGCTCGTGGGCGAGCGACCCGGTGAAGCCTTCGATCGCCATCTTGCTGGCAGTATAGACCGCGACCAGAGGCATCGGCGCCAACGCCACGCTGGACGTCACGTTCACCACCACGCCTGACCGTTGCGCGCGGAACCGGGGAAGCACGGCCTGCGTCACGGCCATCACGCCGAACGTGTTGGTCTCAAACACCTTCCGCGCCCGGGCCATCGGCGTTGCTTCGAAGGCGCCGAACAGACCGATGCCCGCATTGTTGACGAGCACATCGATCGGCCCGCTGGCTTCAAGCGCCGCCGCGATGCTTTCGGGCCGGGTGACGTCGAGCGGCAGCACCCGCAGGCGCTCGGATCGAGGCAGGATGCCTTGTTGCGGCGTTCGCATGGTGGCGACCACGTTCCAGCCTCGCGCGTGGAAATGGCGGGCGGTCGCGAGGCCATAGCCCGACGAGCAGCCGGTGATCAGCACGGTCTTCATGGCGGTGTCTCCTTGCGGTTCGGATAGTGCAGGGATAACCGCGGCAGGCCGGACGCTCTACAATTCATAGTCCGGATTTCTTTTGCTACAGTCCGGACATGAGCGATCCCCTTTCGCAAGTCATCGCCCTTCTCCGCCCGCGCACCGTGTTCACCAAGGGCATCAGCGGCGCCGGCCGCTGGGGCGTCCGTTACACCGACTTCGGCCAGCCGAGCTTCTGCACGGTGATCGAGGGGAGTTGTCGCCTCGCCGTCGACGGCACGGATCCGATCACGCTCGAGGCCGGCGACTTCGTGCTGATGCCCGCGACTCCGGGCTTCACCATCTCGGGCTTCGAACCGGTGACCCCGCAGCGCGTGGATCCGAATGCGGCGGCTTCGCGCGCAGGCGACATTCGCCACGGCCGGCGCAGCGGTCCACCCGATGTGCGCCTGCTCGGCGGATACTTCGTGTTCGACTCTCCTGACGCGAGGCTTCTGGTATCGCTGTTGCCGGCGCTGTTGCATGTGCGCGGCGTCGAGCGGCTTGCCACGCTGGTGCGGCTCGTCGGCGAGGAGTCGAGCGGGCAAAGGTCGGGCCGCGATCTCATTCTCGCCCGTCTCGTGGAGGTCATGCTCATCGAAGCGCTGCGGTCAGCGCAGGGTGAGGCGGCGCCGCCGGGATTGCTGCGCGGCCTCAGCGATGCGCGACTTGCGGCGGCGATCCGGCAGATGCACGACAAACCCGCGCGGTCGTGGACCGTGGCCAAGCTCGCGAAGGAAGCCGCAATGTCCCGCTCGGTGTTCTTCGATCGCTTCACCCGCGCCGTAGGCCGTCCGCCGATGGAATACCTTCTCGCCTGGCGCATGGCCGTCGCCAAGGACCTGCTCCGCCGCAACGAACTCGGGCTTGCCGCGGTCGCCGAACGGGTCGGTTACGGCTCGGCGAGCACCTTCAGCATCGCCTTCAGCCGTCACGTCGGCCAGCCGCCGGGTCGCTACGCACGAGCCGAGGCAGCCTGAAGAAAGGCTGCGCCCGTGGCCGCAATGCGGATGGCGCGCTATGCTCACCGTCTCGTGTGGGGAGGAATCGTGGAGAGGAACGGCCATGGCGACCAGGAGAATCCCGCGTCGAACCTTTCTCAAAGGCGCGGCGAGCACAGTCGCCATCGCGGGCCTGACCGCGGGACTGCGTCTGCCCGCCGCCGCGCAGTCCGCAGCCATGCGCCCGGCTGACCTCGTCCTCAAGAACGGCAAGATCATCACGGTCGACGGCCAGTCGATGATCACGCAGGCGGTCGCGATCGCCGGCGACCGCATCATTGCGGTCGGCTCCGACGCCAGCATGTCCGCGCACACCACGCCGGCGACCCGCGTGCGCGACCTCAACGGCCGCGCGGTCATTCCGGGCCTGACCGACGGCCACGCGCACGTGGATCGCGAGGCGCTGCGCGGCGTGTTTCCCGCATTGGGGCCGGTGCGCTCGGTCAAGGACATCCAGGAGCGCATCGCCGAGCTCGCGCGCGGCAAGAAGCCCGGCGAGTGGATCGTCACCATGCCGATCGGCGATCCGCCCTATTATTTCGACGTGCCCGACATCCTTGCGGAAAAGCGCTGGCCGACCCGCCAGGAGCTCGATGCCGCGGCTCCAGACAATCCGGTCTACATCCGTGCGATCTGGGGCTTCTGGCGCGGCACGTTGCCGATCGTATCCTGCGCCAACACCGAGGCGCTCAAGCGCGCCGGCATCAGCCGCGACACCGTACCGCCCTCGCCGACGCTGACGATCCAGAAGGACGCGAGCGGCGATCCGACCGGCGTGTTCATCGAGCAGGAGATGCAGCCGATCGCCGAGATGATCTGGTTCCGCGAGGCGACGCAGTTTTCGCATGCCGACCGGCTGCGCGCCCTGCCGCTCTCCGCGAAAGAGTACCACCGCTTCGGCACCACCAGCGCGTTCGAAGGTCACGGCGCAGCGACGGAATTGCTGCGCGTCTACAAGCAGGCGTACCGCGACGGCACGCTGACCATGCGCACCACGCTGGCGCTGAGCGCCAACTGGGCGGCCGCCGGCGAGGCGCCGCTCGGACCCTTCATCGAGGCCTGGGCCGGCTGGCTCGGCGAGCCGGGCTTCGGCAACGACTGGCTGAAGATGAGCGGCCTCTACGTCCATATCGGCCGGAGCCCCGCGGACAACGCCCGCGCCTCCGCCGCGCCCTACACCGGCTGGGCCGGCTTCAACTCCAATCACGGCCTGCCGCGCGACAAGGTGAAGGAGCTTCTGCTGCACCTGGCGCGAAACGACATCCGCGCCTGCGCGATCGCCGGCGCCGGCGGGCTCGGCATGCTCGACCTTTACGAAGAGGTCGACCGCTCGATCCCGCTCCAAGGCCGGCGCTGGATGATCAGCCACATCAACGTGGTCTCGCCGCGCGACGTCGAGCGCATCGCCCGCATGGGGCTGGTGCTGACGACCCACACCAACGCCTATCTCTACAAGGCGCTGGATGCGACCGCGAACCGCCTGCCGGCGGAGCAGCATGACCATATCGTGCCGATGAACGCGCTGCGCGACGCCGGCATCACGGTCTCGCTCGCCTCCGACAATGTGCCAGTATCGCTCTGGCTGCCGGTGCAGCAGACGATCGTGCGCAAGGACTACAAATCCGGCCGCCAGGTGGGCGCGCGGCAGGCGCTCTCACGCATGGAAGCGCTGCGCTGCGCCACGCTGAACGGGGCCTATCTCAGCTTCGACGAAGGCAAGAAAGGCTCGCTGGAAGCGGGCAAGTTCGCCGATCTCGCGGTGCTGAGCGCGGATCCGCTCACGGTCGACGAGGAGAAGATTTCCGAGACCACCGCGCTGATGACCCTGGTCGGCGGCCGGATCGTGCACGAGACGCCGGGCTGGTTTGGCTAGAGCGTTTCCCACTCGCGCTGCATCATCCATCGTCAGGGCCGGGCACATGGGCCCCGCGACATGGGACGCCGTCCCTCGGACGGCTAAGCGCGGGCATGACGTGGAGAGGCTGGTGCAAACCAACTGGAAAAGGCTCTAACAACCGCCGCTATTGCGTCGGCTTCCATTCGCGCGCCCAGCGCTGCGCTATGGCAATTTCACCAGGCGCCATCTTGCCCGCCATCAGGTCGCGCTGGGCGACGGCGGCAGCGCGCCGGGGGTCGCCGCTCGGGAAGCGCGCGGCCGCAAGGTTGAACCAGAAATAGGCGCTGACATGGTCAGCGGCCCCGACCTCGCCCTTGGAGAGGAGGAGCGCGAGATTGTACTGCGCGGGAGCCTCGCCGCGCTCGGCGGCGAGGCGATACCATTTCGCCGCTTCGGTATAGCTCTGCGGTACGCCACGGCCTTCCGCATACATAAGACCGAGATAGAATTGGGCGGTCGCGTCACCCTGGTCGGCTGCCTGGCGAAACCACCTGGCCGCTTCGTCGAGATCCTGCGGCACGCCGCCGCGACCGCGATAGTGCGCGAGGCCGAGAATGGACTGCGCGCGGGCATCGCCCGCCTCGGCGAGCGGACGCCCGAGCCGCAGCACGGTTTCGTAGTCGCCCTTCCGATACGCGGCCTGCACGGCATCGAGGGCCGAGGCCGGCCTGACGACACCAACCGCTTGCGCCAGGCTGACGATGGTTTCATGGATCGGCTCGCGATAGGCGCCAAGCGCGAAGCCCAGCGCCAGCATCAGAACGGCGATGGCCACGGTGGTCCGGCGCCGGAATGCGGTCCAACGCCCGGCGATCTCCGAGCACTGCTGCAGCGCAGCCTGCAGCGCCGTGACGCGCTGCTGCAAATTGTCAGCTTTCCGGGCTCGAAAAAACATTGCCGGCAATCCGCCCCGAAGTGCGTCCGGGTCCCATGCCCGGCTTATTTATGTGGCAGGGCCGCCGTTTCAAGAAAGCGCCGCTGAGGCCGGATTATGGAAGACTAGCGGCGCCGGCAGGGCGGCGCGGGTCAATCCCCGTGATTTTCCTCCGCCCATCAAGCCCACAACTGCCTGGTCGCACGTCGCGCGCCCTCGGCGAGCGCGCCGAGCTTCGCCCAGACGATCTGCGGATGGACGCGGCCGCCGAGGCCGCAGTCGGTCGAGGCGATGACGTTCTCACGGCCGACCGCCTTGGCGAACCGAACGATGCGGTCGGCCACCAGCTCCGGATGCTCCAGCACGTTGGTGGCGTGGCTGACCACGCCAGGGATGACGACCTTGCCGTCCGGCAGCCTGGTGTCTTGCCAGACCTTCCATTCGTGCTCGTGGCGGACGTTGCCGGCCTCGACCGAATAGCCCTGCGCCTTCACCTTGAGCAGCAGGTCAATCACGTCCTTGAGCTCGACGTCGCCCTTGTGCGGGCCATGCCAGCTCCCCCAGCAGATGTGGAAGCGGACGCGATCCTCAGGGATCCCTTGCAGCGCGTGGTTCACCGCCTCAACCTGGAACGCCGCCCATTTGCGATAGCCGGCGACGTCGTCGTTCATCGAGAACCACCAGTCGTAGATGTCGACCAGCGCGGGGTCGTCGATCTGCAGGATGAAGCCGGCATCGACGATGGCCTTGTATTCCTCGCGGATCGCCTCGGCGAGCGCGACGGTGTAGTCCTCCGCGCTCTTGTAGTACGCGTTGGGAAGGATCTGCAGCGTCGCCGGCGACACCGCGGTCATGAACGCATCCTCAACGCGGTTGGCGCGCACAGCCGCGGCGAGATTGTCGATGTCGCGCCGGATCGCGGCATGGCCGACATATCTGACCGGTCCGGTGCAGGTGAGGCCGTAGAGCGTCGCGGTGCTGGAGCCGCTTTGCCGCGCCGCGCTTGCGGCGGCGCTCGCCTCGGCGGCGTAGAACGCGGCGAACTCCTTGCGCTCCTTGCTTCCGTAGGTCCAGGCGGCGCGGCCCTTCTTCGCCTGCTCCTCACGCAACTCGTAGCCGGCGAGGCGCGGATAGACGTAGGACCACCACGCGCCGAAATCCATCGCGCTCCGCATCGCCTTGCCGTACTCGCCGTCGTTGACGACGTCGATGCCGGAGGCGGACTGCTGACGGACGATGTCGCCGACGGCCGCGGAGAGCCGCGGCTCAAGTTTCTCGTCGGGTGCGTTGGCCGCGTAGAGCGCCATCAGGTCGTCCGGCCGCGGCAGGCTGCCGACGTGAGTGGTAAGAATTCGCTGATCGCTTCGCTTCAAGCCCGCCTCCCGATCCAAGCCGTCGGATTTACAGGGTGGGTTAGCGCCGGAGGCGCGCTCACTTCTTCTTCTCCCGGAACCGCGGCGGACGCTTCTCGCGGAACGCGCGGCCGCCCTCCTTCGATTCCTCAGTGCCGTAGAACAGCGCCAGCGCTTCGAAGCCGAGCGCGCCGATGGCGCGCAGGTTCTCGCTGTCGGCGTTGAACGAGCGCTTGGCGATGGCGATGGCGGTCGGGCTCTTGTCCTTGATCTCGGCGCACCACTTGTCGACTTCTTCGTCGAGCTTGTCGGCCGGCACCACGGCATTGACCAGGCCCATGTCGAGGGCCTGCTTCGCGGTGTAGCGGCGGCAGAGATACCAGATCTCGCGGGCGCGCTTCTCGCCGACCAGGCGGGCGAGATAGGCGGTGCCGAAGCCCGGATCGACCGAGCCCACTTTCGGCCCGACCTGGCCGAACACCGCCTTGTCGGAGGCGATGGTGAGGTCGCAGACGGTGGCGAGCACATTGCCGCCGCCGATGGCGAAGCCCTGGACGCGGGCGATCACCGGTTTCGGCACGTCGCGGATGAGCGACTGCAACTCGTCGACCGGCAGGCCGATGGTGCCGCGGCCCTCATAGGCGCCCTCATGCGCGCTCTGGTCGGCGCCGGTGCAGAACGCCTTGTCGCCCGCGCTGCCGAGCACGATCACCGCCACCGACTTGTCGTAGCCTGAGCGGCGGAACGCGTCGATCAGCTCCTCGCAGGTGTGGGCGGTGAAGGCGTTGTATTTTTCCGGGCGGTTGATGGTGATCCTGGCGACACCGTCGGTCACGTCGAACAGGATGTCCTTGTAAGGCTGCATTCGCGTTATCCATGCATGGTGAGACCGCCCGAGACGCTGATGGTCTGGCCGGTCATGTAAGCGGCATCGTCGGAGAGCAGGAACGCGACGAGGCCTGGATAGTCCTCGGGCTGGCCGAGGCGGCGCATCGGGATGGCGCGCTTGAGGCCTTCGGCGATCTTCGCGCCGTCCGGGCCTTCGAGGAAGCTTCGCAGGATTGCCGTATCGGTCGGTCCGGGACAAAGCGTGTTGACGATGATGCCTTTGCTGACGAGCTCGCGCGCCATCGTCTTGGCGAAGGCGATCATGCCGCCCTTGCAGGCCGAATAGACCGCCTCTCCCGAGGAGCCGACCCGGCCGGCATCGGAGGCGACGTTCACCACACGGCCGAAACCGCGCGAGGCCATGCCTTTGAGCACGATATGGCTGACGTTCAGCGGGCCGTAGAGATTGATGGCGACGATCTTCGCCCAGAACGCGGGATCGGTGTCGAGGAAGTTCGCGGCGCGGTCCCAGCCGGCGTTGTTGACCAGGAACGCGATCGGACCCGCCGCGGCCTCGAAGGATTCGACGGCGCGCTTGACCGCCTCGTAGTCGGAAATATCGACGGTTTGCGCGCCGGCCTTGCCGCCGGCGCTCCTGATCTCGCCTGCTATTTTCTCCGCGCCTGCGCCATCGAGATCAAGGATGCCGACGGTGCAGCCCTCCTCGCCGAGGCGGCGCGCGATCGCCGCGCCGATGCCGTTGGCGCCGCCGGTGAGCAGAACGGTTTTGTCTTTCAGTCCGCGCACGGCACGATGTCCTTTATGGTGACGGATGGCGCCACATCGTCCCCTCCCCCGCTTGCGGGGCAGGGCTATCGCATATGGCCCAGAACGTCGAGGAGGAAGGCATTGTCCCATCCTGCGCGTTTGATTTTCTGGCGCAAGGAGATACGAGGGGGATGATTGCGGACGATATTGAGTGCGAGCCTTCGCAGGATGGCAAGGTTCTCGGGGGCGTTGTCTTTTCTGGACCGATTGGCGTCCTCGGCGAGGACGACATCGAGCACCCAGTGCAGACGGTTTTCGATGCCCCAATGGCTGCGCACGACCTGCAGCAGTCGTTTGGCCGGGATGTATTTCGAGAGCAAGAAGTACCGCACGAGCGGTTGATCGGCTCGTCTTCCCTGGGCGCGTCGACGCGAAGTGATGCGCGCCAACGCCGCGACACCGGGGAAGCGATTGGTGAGACCGATGCGGGTGTCGCGAATGATGGTTGCTCGTCGCGTTTCGTGACGGTCGTGCGTGGGCGCTTCGACGCACTGGGCGACGCTGCGCTTGCCGCCACGGGTAAAGCGGCTCGCCACGGCATTGAACAGTTTGCCTTGGTTTCCCTTGAGTGCCAGCGCGTAGTCGGCACCCTGTGCGAGCACAGCTTGGGCAAACGGACGGCTGCAGTGCAGCGCATCGCTGGTGACGATGCAGCCTTCCAGCGACAGCATGTCCAAAAGCTCCAGGGCGCCTTGGCTCTCGTTGCGACCGGGGGCCTTGCGCGAAGCCAGCGCCATCCGTGCCTCCGCCGCAAAGGCATTGACCATGTGGAGCGGAGTAGCCGCCTTGCCGCGCTCGTAAGCGCCACGCAGCGCCTTGCCATCGATCGCCACGACGCCGCTGAGATCGATTCCGTTTGCTTCGGCGAACGCCGCCATGAACTGTCGAAACGCCTTCTCGAAGGCTTCCGGATCCAGCAACCGAAACACGCGACTGAACGTATCGTGGCTGGGAACGCCGTGCTCCAACCGGAGGTTTCCTCGAAACAGCTCCTCCTTCGAACGGCCGAACAACGCCATCTCGCAGCAGCTCTTCGCCCCGCCGAGAACCGCCGCCAATGCAATGAACAAAATCTCCCACAGCTCGTGCCGCGCGTTCGCGGCGCGAGGATCGGCCAGCTTGCGGAACACCTTCTTGAATTCGCCCATCGGACACCCCCAAGGCTTCGGGAGTCGTCCTCAGAATCCATCTTTCGCCCCAGCGCAATACCTGGCCAAAATCCAAATGCGATTCCCCTGGCTTGGGGGGGTGGGCCAGGGAGGGGGCGCTCCACATTCGGTACGTGCCGCTGCCCCCTCCCCAACCCTCCCCCGCAAGCGGGGGAGGGAGTTCACCGCCGATGCCGCACTATTTGAAATCATCTCACGATTTCCCTGCGAGCATGCGGGTTGCCTCGTAGGCAATGACCACCTCGCCATTCTGGTTCATGATGTCGATCTTCGAGGCGACGATGCCGCGGTTGCCCTTCGAGATCGGCCGCACCGAGGTCACCTCGACCTCGGCATGGATGGTGTCGCCGACGCGGACCGGCTTCAGCACCTTCTTGTTCAGCTCCAGCATCGCCAGGCCCGTGCCCTGGATCATCGATTGGCACAGCAGCCCTTCGATCAGGCTGTAGGTCAGCGCCGCCGGCACGAACCGGCCCTGGATCGCGCCCTTGTCCGCGCCGAAGGTCTGGTCGGTGAAGATCACCTCGACCATGCCGGTGACGCCGACGAACATCATCAGGTCGGCCTCGGTGATGGTGCGGTTGAGAGTGCGGAATTTCTGGCCCGGCGAAAGCTGCTCATAGGTGAAGCCGAGCCCCAGCGTCTGCATGTCGATCTCCCGTTACGCCCGGCACGCCGTCGGCGCCGTATCCGGCAGCACCAGGCCGCCATCGCTCGCCAGCGCCTCGATCTCCTCGGATCGCAGGCCGATCTCGCTCAGGATCTCGCGGCCGTGCTCGCCGAGCCGCGGCGGCAGCCGCTCGATGCGTGCGGGCGACGCGGAATAGCGCACCGGCACATCCGGCATCACCAGCGCGCCCTCGCTCGGGTGCGTCAGGTGCCGGAAGAAACCCACGTCGCGAAGATGCGGATCGTCCATCACCTCGCGGAGCGACTTCACCGGGCCCGCCGGAATTTCCAGCCGGTCGAACGCGGCGAGCCAGGCGGCGGTGGTGCGGCCGGTCAGCTGCTCGCCGGCGAGCCTGTAGACCTCGTCGATGTTGCGGCTGCGCGCGCCCATATCGACGAAGCGCGGGTCCTGCATCATCTCGGGCCTGCCCACCTCGCCCCAGAATTTCCGCCACTGCGCGTCGGTGTAGGCCAGCATGCACAGGTATCCGTCGGCGGTCCGGTAGGGCCGCCGCCACGGCGCCAGCACCCGCGCATAACCGGGCTCGCCGCGGGCGGGCTCGAAGCCGAGCCCATGCAGGTGCTCGACCATGATGAAGGCCACCATCGTCTCGAACATCGGGATCTCGACGAACTGGCCGCGGCCGGTCTTCTCGCGGTGATAGAGCGCGGCGAGAATGGCCTGCGCGGCGACGAGCCCGCTGGTCTTGTCGGCGAGGATGGTCGGCGCATAGCGCGGCTCGCCGGTGAGCTGGTCCATCAGGCTTGCGACGCCGCACAGTCCCTGGATGATGTCGTCGTAGGCCGGGCGGCCGCTGTAGGGCCCGTCCTCGCGCCAGCCGTGGATGCCGGCGTAAATCAGCCGCTGATTGCGCTTGAGCAGCGTTTGCGAGCCGAGCCCGATCCTGTCGAGCTTCTGCGGCCGGATGTTGTGGACGAACACGTCAGCCCTGTCGACCAGGCGCAGCAGCACGTCGCGCGCCGCGAGGGTCTTGAGATCGAGCACGATGCTGCGCTTGTTGCGGTTGACGCCCATGAACAGCGAGGCCATGTCGGCGCTGACGCGGGGGCCGGTGTAGCGCGTGGTGTCGCCCTCCGGCGGCTCGATCTTGATGATGTCGGCGCCGAGGTCGCCCAGCATCTGCGTGGCATAGGGGCCGAGCACGACCGAAGTGAGGTCGAGCACGCGGACGCCCGCGAGCGGGCCCGAGCTGGCGGTCGGCTGAGACGCTGGCACTACCTTGCTTCTTGTTGCTTCCCCGGACAGCCGCAAGCCTAGCAGAACCGCCGCGCTGCGAGTCCCGCAAATTGCACATGCTGTGCACGCCCGCTAGCGTTACCGCGCCACCGGGAGGCGACGCCAATGTCATTGAGCCCAATGTCATTCGATCGTGTGCGCTGCGGCATCGCCGCAGGGCTGTTCGCCGTGTGCGCCGCGTTTCCGGCGGGGGCCGACACGTTTCCGAGCCGCCCGATCCGGCTGATCGTGCCGACCCAGGCGGGCGCGGCGCAGGACGTGATCGCGCGGCTGCTGCGGCCCCACCTGGAAAAGTCGCTGGGCCAGCCGGTGGTGGTCGCTGGGCTTCTCACCACGTCAGGAACGCCCAAGGAGATCGTGGCGAAGATCAATACCGAGGTGAACCGGGCGCTGCGCGACCCGGAGCTCATCGCAAAGCTCGCGCAGCAGGGCACCACGGCGGCGGGCGGCTCGCCGGAGGAGTTCCGGAAACTGATCGCGACCGAGATCAGGAACTGGAAGGAAACGGCGGAGCGCGCCGGACTTAAGGTGCAGTAGCGATCCCCGTCAAACGAACGGCAGGACCTCTTCGGTCACGCGCTTCAACTGCGCCATCGGATCGCCCATGGTCGAAATCCGGAAGGTGACGCGCTTGCAGCCGTGCGCCTTGTAGCGCTTGAGGTGCTCGATGCAGTCGCGCGGCGCGCCGTAGGTCAGCCAGGCCTCGAGGCGCTCCTTCGAGTAGTTGGCAGTGTAATAGAGGTCGAGGAATTTCTTGGAGTCGGCGAGCGCCGCCTCCTTGTCGTCGTTGACGTTGATGTGGTGATAGAGCACGTGATCGAAGCCGCTCATGTCGCGGCCCTGCTCGCGGCCGGCGTCGAGGATGAACTGCCACGACCTCTGAAAGCCTTCTGGGCTGACCGAATGGGTCATCCAGCCGTCGGCGATGCGGCCGACGCGGCGCAGTGCGAAATCCGAGCCGCCGGAGTCGGCTTGGCCGTGCGACAGCCGCTCGGCGTTGGTGGCAAGCCAGATCGGGCAAGGATTCTGCAACGGCTTCGGCTCGAGCGTCACGCCGGAGAACCTCACGAACTGGCCCTCGAACGGCGCGTCGTCTCTGGTCCACAGATGCCGCAGCACCTGCATGTTCTCGATCATGTGCTTGCGGCGATCGTCAGGCCTGACCCCCATCGCCGCCGATTCCGCCTCCCACAGCGGCCCCGCCCCGCCGCCGGCGCAAGCGACGAGGCGCGTACGGCCGCCCGAAAGCACGTCGAGCGAGGCCCATTCGTAGGCGAAAACCAGCGGATCGCGCAGCGCAAACGAGCCCATGCAGGCCGGACCGAGCAGCACGCGTTCGGTGCGGCCGGCCACCGCCGCGAGCAAGGTCAGCGCGTCGAGCCTGCGGTTGACGAACAGCGCATCGCCGCACCAGACCGAGTCCATGTGCGGCGAGGCCTCAACCGCGTCGGCGAGCCTCAAGAGATCGGCGGGGGTTGTCAGGCCGACCAGCACGCCGCGATTCGACAGGGTGACACCGAACTTCATCGCCGGCTTTCTTCAACTATTACCTGCCGAGCAGCACCAGCGAGATCGCCGGCACGTAGGTGATCAGCATCAAGGTGGTGAAATTGATCAGGAGGAACGGCAGCACGCCGCGATAGATGTTGCCGAGCGGCGTCTGGAAAACGGCCTGAGTGGCAAACAGGTTGAGGCCAAATGGCGGCGTGTACATGCCGATGCTCAGATTAATCGTCATGATGATACCGAAATGGACCGGATCGACGCCAATGAGCTGCACCACCGGCAGCAGCAGCGGCGTCATGATCAGGATGGCCGCCGGCGGCTCGAGGAAGCTTCCCATAACGAGCAGAATGACATTGATGCAAAGCAGCAGCGCCCAAGGCGGCAGGTGCAGCGCGTTCACCTCGGCGATGATGTGCTGCGGAATACCGCTGGTGGTCAGCAGCCACGAGTACAGGCCCGCGGCGGTCACAATCAGGAGGATCTGCGCGTTCAGGAACACCGCGCTCTGAATGATGCGCCAGAGCTCCTTCAGGCCCACCTCGCGGTGCACCACCATGGTGACGAACAGCGAATAGACCACGGCGACGCCGGCGGCCTCGGTCGGCGTGAACACACCGCCATAGATACCGCCGAGAATGACCACGATGGTGCTGATCGACCAGCTCGCCTCCTTGGTCGACGTCCAGATCGCCGACCACCGCGCCTTCGAAGTCAGCGGCACCGCCTTGATGCGGGCATAGATCATCACATAAAGGGCGTCGACCAGGCCGATCAGCAGGCTCGGCAGAATGCCCGCGGTGAACAGCGCGACCGCGGACTGCTGCGCCGACAGCGAGTAAAGGATCATGGCGATCGAGGGCGGGATCACCACCGCGATGGCACCGGATGAGGCGATCAGGCCGACGGCGAAGCGCTCGTTGTAGCCGTTCTCGCGCAACGCGGGATAAAGCATGCGCCCGACGGCGACCACGGTGCCGACCGCGGTGTGGGCCATCGCGCCGAACACCTCGGACGCCGCGACCGTCGTCACCGCGAGCGAGCCGCGCACGCCGCCCACGAGCGAGATCACCCACACCACCACCCGCCGGGCGATGCCGCCCTGCGCCATGATCTCGCCGGCCAGCACGAAGAACGGCACGGCCAGCAGCGGGAAGTTATCAAGGCTGCTGAACAGGAAGGTCTGCACCGTCTCGGTCGGCACGTCGGCAACGAACAGGATGACCACGAGACAGGTCACCAGCAGCACGAGGAAGATCGGCACGCCGAGAACGAGCAGCGCCGCGGGCAGAACGAAGTAGGCGAGGATCGCTGACATCGGCGCCGGCTCCCGTGTCGATCCGTCAGTGACCCGAACCGGCGGGCTTCTCTGCCTCGCCGCCGGACAAGAGCCGGGTCACGACCAGCAGAACCATGAGCAGAAAGCCGATCGGGATCAGCGCCTGCGGAAAGACCAAAGGCACCTCGGCGGACTGGCTGCGCTGATCGAACGCCCACAGATCGCGGATCACCGGCCAGGCGAACCAGACGATCATCAGGGCGGTGACGATAAACAGAAGCTCGGAGAACAGATCGGCCGCCGCCCGCGCTTTCGGCGGCATCATGCCGACAATGACGTCCATCCTGATCTGCCGCCCCGACCAGGCCACCACGCCATTGCCGAGAAACACACAGCCAACCATCAGGAACAGCATCACCTCCTCGGCCCAATAGATCGAGACGCCGAAGCAATAGCGGCCGACGACATTTGCGAAATTAATCGCGACGCTCAGCACCAGAAGGATGGCCGCAATTCCGCGGAGCATGGCAACGAGCCCGCGCACGCCCCGCAATACGGTCTCGGCCATTCATACGTCCGCGGTCGACGCGTCCCCCTGATTGAGCGCAAAGCTGCCGCGCCGGCGGCAGCCGGCCGCGGTATCCTCCGCAGCCGGCGGCAAGATGGCCGGGGCAATGCCTGCCATCATTTCCGGTTGGCCACCTCGAACATCATCTTGACGGCCTTGTTCAGCTCCGGCTTGTCCTTCGACAGGTCCTCACCGATCGTGCTGACTTTCTTAATCATGGCCGCTTGCTCGTCGGCCGGGAGTCTGTTCAGGACGCCGCCCCTCTTCTTCCAGACATCATACTGGTCGGCGAAGAAGGTCTTGACCCACGGGATCACCTCCTTGGAGGCCTTGCGGCCGTTGTCACGCACGACCTTCTGCAGGTCCGGCGGCAGCGTTGCGAGCCAGCGTTTGCTCATCACCACGATCGAGTTGATGTAGGGCTGGTCGTTTTCCAGCACGTACTTCGCGGCGTCCTGGAACTGCATCGTCGTATAGACGGTCAAGGTGGAGAGCGACCCGTCGATGGTGCCCTGCTGGATGCCCGGCAACACATCGGCCAGCGTCATGGCGACCGGATTTGCGTCCATCCGCCGGATGAGCTCGAGCTGGAAAGGCGAGGCCAGCACGCGGATCTTCATGCCCTTGAGGTCGGCGAGCTTCTTGACCTCTTTCTTGGTGATGATGGTCGAGGGGCCGATCGGCGCGAAGCCGACGCCTTCCAGGCCCTTGTTCTCGCCGAGGCCGAACATGAACTTCTCAACTTCGGGGGCGTAAAGCACCTTCACCATCTGGTCGAAGTCGTTCATCAGGCCCGGCGCGCTCAACGCCTCGTAGCGCACATCGACGCCGACCAGGAATTCGGGCGGGCCGATCCAGCCCTGGATCGAGCCGAACTGCACGCCTTCGATCATGCGCGGAATCGGCCCGAGCTGACTCGCCGGATAGATCTCGCCCTTGATTCGGCCGTTCGAATCCTTCTCGACCGCCGCGACGAACCGCTTCAGCCACTCGTGCTGGGTGTCGTTGATCGTGGCGACACCGAGCTTCATGACGAAGGTCTTGTCGGCCTGCGCCCGTGCGGGCGATGCCGAAACTGCGATCGCTCCGGCCGCGAGCACGGCGCCGACCGCAGAAAGAAAAGCACCTCGCGTGATACGCATCTCAGAACCTCCCTTCGCGGCGCGGCAGCGCTCGATGCGGCGAACCTGGACGTTATTGTGCAGTGTTGTCGTCTGGTGCCGCAGCCGCAAAAGCATGGCATAGGGCAGAAACCCTGACCAGTACCCGGCACCGAGCGCAAGGCGGCCATGTCGCCGCAGGATTGCAGGCTACATTCCAGGCCTCGCGCCGGGCGCATGGTAGCTTGCGAGCAACTCGTCCACCTGCGCTTCCCACTCGGCCCACGGCCCGGTGAGGTAGCTGTAGCTGTTCATCACGAAGCCCGGCCCGGCATAGAACTTCTCGTACTGCATGTGCCGCCCGGCGAAGTCGGAACCGAGCAGGTCCCAGGCGAGATTGAGCAGCTTCATACGCGCCTCAGCCTGCTGGCCCGGCACGGACCAGTAGGTTTCGAACAGCGCGCGCAACTTTTCGTCTTGAAGCACCGAGGCATCGGCGGGCATCTGGAACACGCCCGCGCCCATCAGCTCGCGCACGGTGTCGCAGATTTCGGCGTGGTGATTGGTGCACCAGTGCAGTGCCGCGTAGACATAACGGCGGTTGACGGTGTGATAACCGTTGGGATGAGCCTCGCCGGCGTTGATCTGACCCATGATCAGGCCTTCGAGCGTCGCCTCCATCGCCGCGAGCCGTCCGAGCGTGAACTGCACCGCCGGCACCGAGCGCGCGCCGTTCATGTCGGCGACCTTGCCGGCGACGCCGACGATCAGCTTGAGCTTTTCGAGAAACCGCACATTGGCCTGATGGTTCGCCATCGCGTGGCCGGGCGTGCGCACGTAGATCGCGCGCGTCATCTCCACGTTGTCGTGGCAGAACACCCGCTCCCACGGCACGCGCACGTTCTCGAACAGCACCGCGGCGTCGTTCTCGTCGAACCTCGAGGCGAGCGGATTGTCGAACTCGCTCACCGCATATTTCTCGTAAGGCTTGCGCGACCAGATGCTGACGCCCGGCGCGTTGAGCGGCACGACGCAGGTGATCGACTCCTTCTCAGCGCCCGGCGCGACCGGCTGCAGGTTGCCGCACCACGTCTCATGACAGAATGCCGTCGCGGTGCCGAGCATCTTCAGCCCGTTGATGGTGACGCCCGCGTCGTCCTCGTCCACCACGCGCAAGGTCGGCGGCGTGCGCTTCTCGGCGTCCTTCGGATTGGGGAACCGCCAACCCTGCGGGTTGGTCACGGTGTGCGAGGCGAAGATGTCGTTCGCCCGCATGTGGCAATAGTATTTCTTGATGTTCTCGCCGAAACCCTGGCGGATGCCGTCGAACATCGCCGGATCCATCACCAGGCCACTCACGTAGCTCGGGAAGTTGTCGGGCGAGCGGCCGAGCAGGCCGTGCGTCCACGAGGCGATGCGCCGATGCGTCTCGAAGCGCTTGTGCAGGTCCTCGCGGCTACGCGGCAGGAGGAAGTAGCTGGAGAAGGTCTCGCCGTCCTCCTCCGCGGTCATGACGTCGCGGTTCTCCGGCGCGCGCTTTTTGTCATAGATCATGGCGAAGGACTGCGCGGCGTTGCGGAACGCCGGATGCGTCGTCACGTCCTCGACCAGCTCGCGGCCGACATAGACCCTGCGCCCATCGCGGATGCTTTCGAGATATTCCTTGCCGGTCAGCAGCATTGGTGCTCCGCACTACGGTCGATGACTGCGCAGAAACGATAGCAGATGTCCGCCGAATGCATCGACGGCCATTTCGCATGGCCGTGTTGCCGCGCTAAGCTCGAGGTCGGTTGAGCAGGAGAAAGCCATGCCGACGCCGGGACTGATTGTCGCGCCGCTCACGCCGTTCACCGCCGACCTTCAGGTCGACGAGCCGGCGCTCGCCCGCCAGATCGACTACGTCATCAAGGACTGCCGCGCGACCATGATCGTCGCAGCCGGCGTCGAGACGCAGGAATACACCTACCTGAGCTTCGAGCAGCGCAAGGACCTGATCCGCCGCACCGTCGAGCTCACCGCCGGCCGCGTGCCGGTGATGGTCGGCATCTCGCATCCCTCGTTCCAGACGGCGGTGGCGCTGGCGCATGAAGCCGAGCGGCTCGGCGCCGCGGCGGTGCAATTGCTCGCGCCGCTGCGGCCCTTCGCCGGCCCGCCGACCCAGGCCGATCTCCTTGCCTATTTCGAAGCCATCGGCCGCGAAACCAAACTGCCGATCACGCTCTATCTCAATCCCGGCCCTGGCGCCGATGTCTCCATTCCCGACACCATTGCGCTCGCCAAGCTGCCGCAGGTGCAACTGATCAAGGAAAGCTCACGCGATCTCGCCCGCGTCTCGCGGCTGATCGTCGAGATCGACCGCGCCGGTCACGCGCGCTATTTCACCACCATGCAGATGCTGCTGGCGACGCTTCAGCTCGGCGGCTCCGGCGCCACCATGCCGCCGCCCGGCTCGGAAATCGCGCGCGCCGTCATCGATGCCTTTGTCGCGAAGGACCATGAACGCGCCGCTGAAATCCAGCTTCAGTTCGCGCTGTTCCCCTCGAAGTGGATGCACCGGGGGCTCGCGCCGGCGATGAAGGCCGCGATGAACCTGATCGGGATCCCGGCGGGCGATCCCTACCCGCCTTATTCGCCGCTGACACGCGACGAGATCGCCGCGCTGGAAGCGACGCTGAAGGCCACCGCGCTCGCGCCGCGCTTCAAGGCCGCAGCCGCCTGACCGACAAAGAAGAGAGTACCGCATGGCCCAGCAAGTCGCTCCGCCCAGCACGCCCTACGGCGCGCCGATCCCGCTCGATGCCGCCAAGAAGGCGATGGCGGCAGCGGAGGCCGAAGCCGCGCGGAACGGCTGGGGCGTCGCCATCGCCATTGTCGATTCCGGCGCGAATCTGGTCATGCTGCACCGCCTCGACAACGCACAGCTGTCCTCGGTCCGCATCGCCGAGGCCAAGGCGAAGACCGCCGCCGAATTCCGCCGGCCCACGAAAGTGTTCGAGGACGCGGTCGCGGGCGGCGGCGTGGGCCTTCGCGTGCTGACATTCGGGGCGAGCGTCGCCGAAGGCGGCGTGCCGATCGTGTCGGGCGGCACGATCATCGGCGCGATCGGGGTGTCGGGCGTGCAATCGCATCAGGACGCGCAGGTCGCCCAGGCGGGCGCCGACGCGGTCAAGTAGCGAAGCGCATCAGCCGGCGATTTTGGCCTGCGGCCGCCGCGCGGCGACCGGCGCCGGCTCGGGGCGCTTGCCGGGCAAGAGCTGCAGCA
Source organism: Xanthobacteraceae bacterium (assembly GCA_019746355.1). Next base: position 67,791 of record JAIESC010000067.1, read on the forward strand.
GAAACGCGGCCAGCCGCTTCAGCGGATTTTTCCGCTCCGGCCGGGTCTGCAGCGCAGCCATCGCGTCGTTGTTGGATTCGGCAAGGCAACCGCGCAGGCGGATACCGAACCAGAACAGCGGATTCCAGCTCCGCCACACCGCCGCGGCATCGCGATACATCAGGCCCGCGGAAATGTCGGGAGCCCGACCGAACACCTGCGGCATCACGTCGGAAATCTCGCGGTCGCTCAGCACGTCCCATTTCGAGAAGCCGCCCATCATCGGCGAGCTGATCGAATAGACCACGCGGCCGATCCGCGTCTCGCGGATCGGAAACGAGCACATCGGGCACGGCTCGACGTTGGAATAAAGTGTGCAGTCGGAGAGGTTCTTGCGGCCGAGAACGCGCTGCGCCTCGGAGATCGCGATGATCTCGGCATGGCGCGTGACGTCGGCATCGCGGCTCACGCGATTGGTCGTCTCCACGACGACCTCGCCGTCCTTGCAGATCACGCAGGCGAACGGCAGCTCGCGGGCGCGAACGGCTTCGGCCGACAGCGCAACGCATCGGCGCATCATTTTCAGATCAATCTCAGAAGGCTTCATTGCTCAGCACCAATGCCGCGCACAAAACGGCATTCCCAGCCCAACTGCCGCGGAATGCGACCCGCGGCAAAAATCCAATTATCTCGACGAGCCCCGCCATGCTCGAAATCAACAAGTCCAATTTAGGCGCAAAAGTTCCAAAAATCGTTACCTAAGTTACCGCCGATGCCCCTGCCCTTCCGGTACCGCCCGCAGGTAACCGAACGATTATAGCGCATCGATGCCCGCATTGGTCGCGGATATCTGCGAGCAGGTTCAAGGCTTTGCCGGCTGAGGGTCGCCCGCATCGGTCGCGTTCGCTTCAGATTTGGCGGGCTCCGCTCCCTCGACCGTGCGGGGCTTGCCCATCAGCGCCGGCTGGAAGAGCACCGCCGCAAACATGGTGGTGACCAGCGACAGAGCAAGGAGCTTGCCCATGCTGGAGGTGCCGGGATGGCTCGACAGCCAAAGGCTGCCGAAGGCGGTCGCGGTGGTGAGCGCGCTCCAGACCACGGCGCGGGTCAGGCTGGACTGCAACAGATCGGTCTGCCCGGCCCGCCACGCCATGATGTAATAAATCTTGAAGGCGACGCCGACGCCGAGCAGCAGCGGCAGCGCGATGATGTTGGCGAAGTTGAGCGGCATGCCGATCAGCACGCAGATCTCGAGGGTGATGAGGCCGGCGACCAAGAGCGGAATCAGCGTCAGCAGCACGTCGCCGAAGCGCTTGAGCACGATCCAGAGCAGGATCGCGATCGAGACCAGCGCGTAGACACCGGCCAGAATGAACGCGTTCACGATGGTCCGGCCCGACTCCAGGATCGACACCGGGGTCCCGACCGCGTCCGGGAATTGCGCCTGAATGGCGCGAGCGAAGGACCGCAGCGTTTCGTTGTCGTTGGGATCGCCCTTGGGCGAGGCCTGCACATGGGTGCGGCCGTCCTTCGTCACCCATTGCCGCAGCACGCTTTCGGAAAGATTTTGGATCGATATCGGCTCGGCCTTGAGATAATCGCGCAGCTGGCCGAGAGCGATCCGCAGCGGCACGACGAACGCGGTCTCCGCCGCATCGCGTTGCGCCTTGCTCGCCTGTGCGAGCCGCGTCAGGCCGCGCGCCAGGCGGTTCGCCTCGTCCGCACCGCGCCCGCTCGCCGAGGCGGCGAGCCTGGCCAGCGTATCGGCCGCCCCGCGCAACGCCGCGATGTTCTGCTCGTCCAGCGGACCGCGCGCTCCGTGCTCCGCCGCAAGGCTCTGCTGCAATTGCCGCGACAGGCCGCGGATCAGCGCGAGCTTGCGCTCCTGATCGGCCGGCACCAGGTCCTTCACCGACGTGACGTGATCGGCCTCGGGGATCTTGCGGAGCTGATCGGCAACCTTGTCGATGTCGTTTGTGTTCGGCAGCATCACGCTGATCGAATTCACGCCCAACGTCGGGTCGTTGCGAAGATCGAGGAAGGTCGCAACCGACTCGACCTTGGGACTGCGCAGGTTGACCGGGTTGAAGTCGAAGGTCAGGTAGAACAAGAGCGGCAGGCCCGCGACCGCGACGAGGCCCGTGCCGCCGACCACTGCGATGCGGTGCTTTTCAAGAAACCGGTCGACCGGCGCAAGCGCGCGATAGCCGATCTCCTCGGGCTCCCCCGGCGGCTTGATGAGTGTCAGCAGCGCGGGCAGCACGGTGACGCTCGTGAAATAAGCGATCAGCATGCCGAGGCCGGCGACCTGGCCGAGCTCGGAGACGCCCTTGTAGTCGGTTGGAACGAACGACAGGAAGCCCGCGGCGACGGCCGCCGCCGCAAGCGTCAGCGGCGCGCCGATTTTCTGCGCGGTGCCCGCCAGCGCCGGCTGCAGCTCGCCGTTCTCGTGCCGTTCCGAGCGGTAGCGCACGGCGAATTGAATGCCGAAATCGACGCCCAGACCGACGAACAGCACGGCAAACGCCACCGAAATGAGATTGAGCGCGCCGACCATCATCAGGCCGGCGGCCGCGGTCACGGCAAGGCCGACGACCAGATTGAGAAACACCGCCAGGATGATCCGCCCCGAGCGCAGCGCAAACCACTGGATCAGCAGCACCACGGCCACGGTTGCGAGGGCGTTCACCAGCGCGCCCTCCTGCACCGTGCCGAACTCGTCGTCGGCCATCGCCACCGGCCCGGTGAGCCGCACACGCGCGCGATAGTCCCGCTCCAGGTTGAGATCGAAGGCTGCGGTGCGAATGGCCTCGGTCGCGGCCCGGCCGGGCTCCAACGCGGTGAAGTCGAGCACCGGCCGCGTCTCGATCAGGCGGCGCAGATCCTTGGGCTTGGGCTGCTGCCCGCTGAGCAGCACATGCCAGGAAAAGCTCGCCGGCTGGCCGTTCAGCACCTGCTCGACCGTGTCCGCGGACATCGACAGCGGCCGCAGCATGTCGTCAAGCTTGGCACCGCCGGCCTGCACGCCGAGCAGCCCGAACGACAGCCCGCGCGTCAGCCCGCGCAGCGACGGGTCGCCGGCCAGCGCGCCGATGATCGGGCCCGCCTGTCCCAGCCCCCGCGTCGTACGCGCCAGCTCATCGGTGGACTGAAACAGCAGGCCGTTTTTCTTGAAGAACGGATCGCCATCGAGCGGCCGGACTTCGGTAAAATGCTTGGTGTCTTTTGCGAGCCTGCCCGCCAGCAATGACGCCGCCTCGGTGGCAAGCTCCGAGGTCGGCGCGTCGACCACGATCAGGATCGAGGAGACCGAACCGGGAAATGCGGTCTCGAACGCGTGTTCGCGCTGGCGCCAGCCGAGATCGGCCGACAGCAGTTTGTTGATGTCGGTGGTGATCGCAAAGTGCGAGGCGGCGTAAATGGCCGAGGCCACGGTGATCACCGCGGCCGCAATCGCCACCAGCCAGGCGTGGTGGCTGCACAACCGGACGAGCCTGCTGACCGCGGATATCAGCATGGAGCGAACGCACCCTGCCGTTGAAGCCATTCGCATTGGCGCGCGTTGGCTTCGGCCGACCGGCCCTCCCCCTCTGCGCGATTGCGTACCGACGTTTTCATTGCCGAAAATCCAACAAATCCAAAGTGAGCTCCTTATGTTTCATCGCCGTCTCTGCGGCCAAGAAACGCGCGTCAATATCGTGTGATCATCCAATCAAATCTTACGGTCTGCGATGCACCCGGCGTGCCCAGCCAACATCCGCACCGCACGCTCACGAAGCGGACTTGTGCAAAAGCTGCAAGACGCGCATCTGACGCAGGGGCCGGCGAGCGGCCATGCCGAGTAAAGCGAAGATATTGGGCCATAACGTCAAATTCCGAAGATGTGGGAGCCCTTGCACCCCCCGCCGAGCCATTTGCCTGGCCACCCCCGAACGGCCGCTGCGGCTATGTCACACAATCGGCCGCCGATGTCGATGACCTTGCCCGATAATCCCAATCCGATCAGACGGATGGCCGATCGTGGCCGAGATGCCCCAGTGCGCGCCAAATGGGTGTTATCGGGCCATCCCGACCGGGGAACCGGCATTGCGAACGATTGCGGAAATGCTAGATATCTTCAGTTATGCCGCGCTGCGGTCGCTTACGGCTTGGCTTAAGAGGGCGATAAATCTTTGAGTTCGAAGGTCTGACCCGGCAAACACAAACTCCATCGAAATCAGGCGGTCATTTTGAGCATCCCTCTCCTCCAGAAGCTTCACGTCGGCAGCTATCTCATTCGCCAGCACCTGTCGGGCCGCAAACGCTATCCGCTGGTGCTGATGCTCGAGCCGCTGTTTCGCTGCAATCTGGCCTGCGCGGGCTGCGGCAAGATCGATTATCCGGACGAGATCCTGAACCAGCGGATCTCGGTCGAGGACGCGCTTCAGGCGGTCGACGAGTGCGGCGCGCCGGTCGTCTCGATCGCCGGCGGCGAGCCGCTGCTGCATAAGGAACTGCCGAAGATCGTCCAGGGCATCATCGCCCGGAAGAAATTCGTCTATCTCTGCACCAATGCGCTTTTGATGGAAAAGCGGATGAAGGACTACGAGCCTTCACCCTATTTCGTCTGGTCGGTGCATCTGGACGGCGACAAGGAAGACCACGACAAGTCGGTGTGCCAGGCCGGCACCTACGACCGCGCCGTGTCCGCCATCAAGGCCGCCAAGGCGCGCGGCTTCCGCTGCAACATCAACTGCACGCTGTTCAACAACGCCGATCCGGAGCGGATGGCGAAGTTCTTCGATGACGTGATGGCGATGGGCGTCGACGGCATCACCGTCTCGCCGGGCTACGCCTATGAGCGCGCTCCGGACCAGCAGCACTTCCTCAACCGGCAGACCACCAAGCAGCTGTTCCGCAACATCTTCAAGCGCGGCAACGGCGGCAAGAAGTGGTCGTTCAGCCAGTCCGGGCTGTTCCTCGACTTCCTCGCCGGCAACCAGACCTATCACTGCACGCCGTGGGGCAATCCGACTCGCACGGTGTTCGGCTGGCAGAAGCCCTGCTATCTGGTCGGGGAAGGCTACGCCAAGACCTTCAAGGAGCTGATGGAAACCACCGACTGGGATTCCTACGGAGTCGGCAATTACGAAAAGTGTGCCGACTGCATGGTCCATTCGGGCTTCGAGGCGACTGCGGTGCAGGACACCTTCAAGCACCCGCTCAAGGCGCTGGTGTCCACCATGAAGGGCATCAAGACCGAGGGCGACATGGCCCCGGAAATTCCGCTCGATCGCCAGCGGCCTGCACAATACGTCTTTTCACGTCACGTCGACCAAAAGCTCACTGAGATTCGGGAGAACAAGACCCGTACCAAGCAACCCACGGCCGCATAGTCTCTTGGCCGGAGAATCTGTTATTGGGTTGCCGTCGGGCTGACACCGAACATCAGCCGGCAATTGCGAACGATGGCCTTGCTTGAACAGGCGCTTGAGGACCGTGTGATCGGACGATCCATGAACGCGATGAAATCCGGAGCGGTTGCAATCACCCTGGGCGCTTTCCTCGGCCTCGCCTTCCTGGCGGGGCCCGCACATGCCCAGAGCCCATTCGCCGGTCTCACCGGAAGCTGGTCGGGCAACGGCAAGCTCACCGCCAACAATGGCGGGAGCGAGCGCATCCGCTGTCGCGGCACCTACCGGGCCAGCGAGTCGGGCAGCACGTTGGCGCTCCGGCTGCGCTGCGCCGGCGACAGCTACAAGTTCGAGATCGCAAGCGACATCAACTACGAGGGCGGCAACATCTCCGGCTCGTGGAGCGAAACCACTCGGCAGGTCCATGGCTCGATCTCGGGCCGCGCCACCGCCAACCACATCACGGCGCAGACTTCGGCGGTGGGCTTCAACGCCGCCGTGTCGATCTCGACGCGCGGCAACAGCCAGAGCGTCGTCATCCGTTCACCGGGCAGCGAGATTTCCGAAGTCTCGGTTTCGATGGCTCGCGCCGGGCGCTGAGCGCCATCTTTCGCGTTTGTAGCGTTTGATTCCGCAGTCTGCTGAAGGCTGACCCCGCCCGATATTTGGAACGGGCGGCTCCCGAGCGCATCGCTTGGGAGAAGGTTGGGACGATGCTTAGGGCGATCCTTGGGGGGCGTCCTTGGGGGATCGATTGGATATTCTCGTGACCGGCGGCGCGGGCTTCGTTGGAAGTCACGTCTGCAAGCGGCTTGCCGCCAGCGGCTATCGACCTGTCGTGCTCGACGATCTGTCGCTCGGCCGCAGGGACGCTATCAAATGGGGCCCGCTGGAGCTTGGCAGCACGGGCGACAGTATCCGCGTCACGGAGATTCTCGACAAGTATAAGCCCGCCGCGGTGATGCACTTCGCAAGCCTGACCTCGATCAGCGCATCCGTCACCAACCCGCTGCTCTATTACACCAACAACGTCGACCATACTGCGACGCTGCTGCGTGCCGTCGCCGACCACAAGCCCATCCCGTTCATCTATTGCTCCAGCGCTTCGGTTTACGGGCTGCCGACGAAGGCTCCGGTTTCCGAGGACAGCCCGCTCGCCCCGATCAGCCCTTACGGGGCGAACAAGGTCGCGGTCGAGCGCATGCTGGCCGACACTGGCGCCGCCAAGGCAATGCCGTGGGCTGCACTTCGCTGCTTCAACGCGGCGGGCGCCGATCCCGACGGCGAGATCGGCGAGAACCACGATCCCGAGACGCACCTCATTCCGCTGACGATCCGCGCGGCACTCAGCGGCACGGCCGTGACGATCTTCGGCGAAAACTACGACACGCCCGACGGCACCTGCATTCGCGACTATGCTCACGTCGCAGACATCGCCGAAGCCCATGTGCTGGCGCTGAAATATCTGCTCAACGGCGGCAGAAGCGGACCGTTCAATGTCGCGAGCGCCCGCGGCCATTCGGTGAGGGAGGTCATCGGCGCCGCCACATCGATTTGCGGCCGCCCGATCGCTGCCAAGTCTGCGCCCCGCCGGGCGGGCGATCCGGCGGTCCTGATCGGCTCTGTGGAACGCGCCCGCGCGACGCTTGGCTGGACGCCTGCCCGCTCCAGCCTCGAACAGCAGATCCGCGACGCCTTGCACTGGCAGCAGACGCCGCAAGCTCTCCGTTAAGGCGATTCAATTGTCTTTGCGATCAGTCCGGCCATCCAACTGGCCTGCATCGCGTTCAGATCGTTCATCAGTTGCGCGGCGCTGGCCACGTCGATTCCCAGCGTCCGGTCCGAAAAACAAAACCAGACGCGCTCCTCGCCGTTCACGTTGAGGCGGCTGTACACCCTATGAAAGAACGGCTCGCGGACGCCGAACGTCGACCACATCAATTCGCAAAGTTCGTCAGAAGGCTTGGTCGACATTTTCGCTCCGCGGCCAGATCCTTCGCGGTGATGGTGTCGCGGCAATTTAGAATCAATTCGCGGGCAAAAACAAATCGATTCACGAAACCGGCGCGCGCCCCCAGGCAACAAAGGCGGAATTGCGGAACGCCGCCGTCATTGTGCCATAACATAGTGGCGAGCCATCGAGGCCGAGCACGCATCCGCCGGCGGCTTCGAGGATCGCATGACCGGCGGCCGTATCCCATTCCATCGTCGGCCCAAATCTCGGATAGACGTCGGCCTGCCCTTCGGCGATGGTGCAGAACTTCAGCGACGAGCCGGCGGAAACGACGCTCGCGATCTTTCGCTGCTCGAGCCAGCACTTGGTGTCGGGATCAAGGTGTGAGCGGCTGGCGACCGCGCGAAGCCCGCCGCCCGGCGCAGGACTGGTTTTCAGTTCGCGCCACATTGATGGCGCCGGCAGGTCATCTCCCGGCTTCACCTCCACGCGATACGCCCTGGCTGACGACATATACAAGCGAGACATCGCCGGCGCATAGACCGCGCCGACGACGGGCCGTCCGGCCTCGATCAGCGCGATATTGACGGTGAACTCGTTCCGTCCCGCGACAAACTCGCGCGTGCCGTCGAGCGGGTCGACCAGAACGAACCGATCGAGCGATGCGGCATTTTTGTGATGCGGGGACCGCTCAAATGTCTCCTCGGTGATGAGGCGAACGTCCGGCAGAACGGCTGCAAGCTGCGACCTGATGAAATCGTCGGCCTCCCTGTCGGCACGGGTTACCGGCGATCCGTCGGCCTTGTGCTGAACATCATTCAAAGCGTCCCGCGCAGACATGATGATTTTACCTGCGGCGACTGCGGTCCTCGCAAAGGCAAAAGCCAGATCGTCACGCGATAAAGCATTCATACGGCATGACCACATTCAATTACCGAAATTCCGCTGCGCGGTTCCGGATTCGACGACACAGGCTTCGGGCAAGACGCCGGTTCTGCGTCAGTTCGATTGCAACATTGCAATACACGAAGTGCATGTCGGGAGCCCATCCAAATCTCATCATCGCGTGGAACGATTCTTTAGCAACACTCGCCGCACTTGGGAACTTTTGTTCGTGAACGTCGCCAAAGAGACAAAATCATACTTTCCACTTCGATTGTCTCGACCAAGTCATAGACCAGGACTATGTGACTGCCTCGTGAGCATCGAATTCAATTCGCTTGGATCCGCACGCACCGGACGCCCGCCAACTGGAACGCGTAATCTGTCAACAAACATCCCCGGACCTTTCATGAGCGTTGCGCAATCCGCCCCAACCGTATCGGTCAGCATTCTTCCGAAACATCTCAAGCGCCTCGAAGCCGAGTCGATCGAGATCATTCGCGAGGTGGTCGCCGAGTTCAAGAACCCGGTGATGCTCTACTCGATCGGCAAGGATTCGAGCGTCATGCTGCACCTCGCGGTGAAAGCATTTCATCCGGCGCCACTGCCGTTTCCGCTCATGCACGTGGACACCACGTGGAAGTTCCGCGACATGATCGCGTTCCGCGACGAGACGGCAAAGCGGCTCGGCCTCAACCTCATCGTCTACATCAACCAGGAGGGCGTCGCGAACGGCATCAGCCCGATCGCGTCCGGCTCCTCCGTGCACACCCATGTGATGAAAACCGAAGCGCTGAAGAAGGCGCTCGATCTTCATGGCTTCGACGCAGCGTTCGGCGGCGCGCGCCGCGACGAGGAAAAGAGCCGCGCCAAGGAGCGCATCTTCTCGTTCCGCTCGCAGGGCCACGCGTGGGACCCGCGCAACCAGCGTCCGGAGCTGTGGAACCTGTTCAACACCCGCATTCGCCAGGGCGAAACGATCCGCGTGTTTCCGCTCTCGAACTGGACCGAGCTCGACATCTGGCACTACGTCATGCTGGAGAACATTCCGGTCGTTCCGCTTTACTTCGCCAAGCAACGTCCTGTCGTCAAACGCAGCGGCACCTGGATCATGGTGGACGATGACCGCCTGCCGCTCGAGCCCGGCGAGACGCCGGAAATGCGACTGGTGCGCTTCCGCACGCTCGGCTGCTATCCGCTGAGCGGCGCGATCGAGTCGGATGCGGCTTCAATCGAAGACATCGTCAACGAGATGAAAACCGCGCGCGTTTCCGAGCGGCAGGGCCGCCTGATCGACAGCGACGAAGCCGCGTCGATGGAGAAGAAAAAGCGCGAGGGCTATTTCTGATGCACACGCCACTTGCCAGAAGCCATGTCGATGAGCAGCCGGCCAAGGACCTGCTGCGCTTTTTGACCTGCGGCTCGGTCGACGACGGGAAATCCACCCTGATCGGCCGCCTGCTGCACGATTCCAAGCTGATCTTCGAGGACCAGCTTTCGACGCTCGCCAAGGATTCACGCAAGCACGGCACGACCGGCGACGAGATCGATTTCGCGCTGCTGGTCGACGGGCTGGAGGCCGAGCGCGAGCAGGGCATCACCATCGACGTCGCCTACCGGTTCTTCACCACCCCGCGCCGCTCGTTCATCGTCGCCGACACGCCCGGCCACGAGCAGTACACCCGCAACATGGCGACCGGCGCCTCGAACGCCGATCTCGCCATCATCCTGATCGACGCTCGCAAGGGCGTGCTGGTGCAGACGCGACGGCATTCGCTGATCTGCTCGCTGCTCGGCATCCGCCACGTGGTCGTGGCGGTCAACAAGATCGACCTGGTCGACCACAGCAAGAAAACCTTCGACCGCATTGTCAGCGACTACACCGCGTTCGCCTCGGAGCTCGGCTTCGCCTCGATCATGCCGATCCCGATGTCGGCCCGCTACGGCGACAACGTGACCGAGCGCTCCGGCAACACCCCCTGGTATCGCGGACCAGCGCTGATCCGGTATCTGGAAACCATCGACGTCGAGAGCGACGCGGCCGACAAGCCGTTCCGCTTTCCGGTGCAGTGGGTCAACCGCCCGAACCTCGATTTCCGCGGCTATGCCGGCACCGCCATCTCGGGCGCGATCAGGGTCGGCGAGCCGATCGTGGTCGCGAACTCCGGCAAGAGCTCAAAGATCAAGGAAATCCTTACCTACGACGGCCCGCAGCCTGAGGCGCAGGCCGGCGACGCCGTCACCATCACCTTGACCGACGAAGTGGACGTCGCGCGCGGCGACCTCCTGGTGGCCCCGACCGACCGGCCCGAGGTTTCGGACCAATTTGCCGCGCACGTGATCTGGATGAGCGAGACACAGCTCGTTCCGGGCCGCTCATATCTCGCCCGCATCGGCACCAAGACCGCGCCGCTCACCGTCACGGCGATCAAGCACAAGATCGACGTCAACACCCGGAAGCATCTCGCCGCCAATACGCTCGGCCTGAACGACATCGCCGTCTGCAACCTCAGCACCAGCGTCCCGGTGGCCTTCGACCCTTACGCGCAGAACCGGCGGACCGGCGCCTTCATCATCATCGACCGCTTCACCAATCACACGGTGGGTGCCGGGATGATCTCGTTCGGCCTGCGCCGCGGCACCAACATCCACTGGCAGCCGCTGCTGGTCGGCAAATCCGAGCGCGCCGCGCTCAAGCATCAGCGGCCGGCCGTGGTGTGGTTCACCGGCCTGTCAGGCGCCGGAAAGTCGACGATCGCCAATATCGTGGAGCAAAAGCTGCACGCCGCCGGCCATCACACGATGATGCTCGATGGCGACAACGTCCGGCACGGCCTCAACCGCGACTTAGGCTTCACCGAGGCCGATCGCGTGGAGAACATCCGGCGTGTCGGCGAGGTCGCCAAGCTGATGGCCGAGTCCGGACTTCTGGTGCTGTGTTCGTTCATTTCGCCGTATCGCGCCGAGCGCGACATGGTGCGCGGCCTGGTTCCGGACGGCGAATTCATCGAGGTGTTCGTCGACACCCCGATCGAGGAATGCGTCCGGCGCGATCCGAAGGGCCTCTACGCCAAGGCCAAGGCCGGCCAGATCAAGAATTTCACCGGCTTCGATGCGCCCTATGAAGCGCCGCAGACGCCCGAGGTGCATTTGCATACGTCCGGTCATCAGCCGGAGGCGCTTGCCGAGCAGGTGGTCCAGGCGATGACCGCGCGAGGGATCGTCAGCGGCCATTAAAGGCCTGCCTCCCCGGGCACAGTTGCAGCAACTGGTCGCGCCTCGTCAGGCCCGCGCCGATTCCTGATTCGGTCGTGCGGAAACCGCGGGCGTGACGGAGCGCTGCAGTGTGGCGCGCGCCGCCTGCGCCTCCGGATTGAGCATCCGCCACGTCCGGGCGATCTGTTGCATGCCTTCGGCGTACAGGCCCTTCAGCTCGTCGCTGTCGCACTCCGGCCGAAGCTTGAAGCTGAGCGGACCGTTGGCGCTTGCGTTCGCCGACAGTATTTCTTCGATCATGTCGTTTTTCGCATACAGCGATACGAGCTTTTCGAGGAGCTCGGCCTCGATCAGCGCGGTCAGCTTCGCCTGATTGCTCTTGTAGATGATCATCGGCGCCCGGGTCGATATCAGGTAGCCCGCCTCGCTCTCCAGCAATTTGAGATTCTTTTGATAGAGCTCCCGCAGCGCCTTCAGCTCGGCGGTGAGCGCCGCCTTGAGCCTGGTTCCTTCCACATCCTCGCGCCGCCCGCTGCGATGATGCGTCAGCGCGTGATTGGCCACCAGAATGGCAACCATCATCGCGACCGGCACGAAGTTGACCCAATGTCCTTCGATCATCATGTGCGTCTCCTTGCGTCGGCCGCAGGCCCCTCCGGCCGCAATTTATCCCGCGTATCGCGGCGTGACGACAAGAATTCGGCGCCGAAAGCCTGCCGTGCCCCAAAATGTCCACGACCGCCCAACGCCAAGGTTGCAGCCAGCGGACCAAGCGCCGCCTGTCAGGCCATGCCGATCATCTTCTGAAAGATGACGTTGCGATCGAACAGAGGCCAGATGTCGTTCGTCTGCTCGGACAGCTTTTCCCGGAAGTAGTCGTAGAGCCTGAAATCCAGGCTATTCAGACCAACGATCTCCTGGCTGTTGGCCTCGGCGATTTCATCGACCGATTTCTTCAGCGCTTCCGACTCGGGACGCGACGCACTTTCGCGAAGGCGCAGTTGCGGCTGCGCCCTCATGCCGAACAAGGCGAACAGCAGCCTGATGCTGATCGGGTACATTTCCTGCACGCCGACGAACGTGAAGCGATCTTCGACGAACTTGATCGTCTCAGTCACGTCCCGGTCATAGTCGCGGCATAGATACTTGTAGATGATGTTGTGATTGACCGGATCACGGTAGAATTCCTCGAAGGTCGGATATTTCGCCTTCACGGACGCGTGCAGAGGATTGTCCTCGGAGATCTGGTAGCGATAGTCGGACTTGAGCCGGTCCTTCGGCGCGCGCAACATGGTGATCAGACGCACGGAATCGAACGCGCTGTGCTGGGCGATGTCCTGGTATTTGAGGTGGCCGGAAAAGAACCGATAGAACGGAAAGTTCTCCGACGACGTGACCTCGCAAAGGCGTTCGCAGATCTTGCGGTCGAAGTCCTTGAACCAGTCCTGCGGGTCCAATGTCTTGTAGTTGACCTCGATGTTCAGGTCCGGCTGGATGACGTTGGCGATTTCCTCACGCAACGACGATCCGGCGGTCTTTGGAATGTGAACGAAGAACCATTGGTCCGTGCTGAACGCGCGTGAATCCCGGTTAAGCCGCAGGAATGTCAGAATGTCGCCGTGCCTGGTTATGTCGGCAACTGGCATTTTTTCATCCCTCGCGTTTTTGCACCGGTCCGTGGACCGCGGCTGCTCCGTCGCATTGTCTCAACGACACTGGGGAGCCCACTCAATTCCATTCAAGTGCCACCAATATGCAGGCTTCACCGGCTCAGCACCGAGATACCTTCCGAATATTTCACACTCTCCTGTCCGCGGGACATGTCATATGAGTTTAAAAATGGGACCACTGCGTGGCGGCGCGCGCGACATCCCCGATGGGGGTCATTTGAACCAGTTCCAGGCGTCCGCTATCTGCAGCCTCAGATCGGAGCGGGCCGGCTTCCAGCCCAGCAGCGCATGGGCACGGTCCGCCGCCCCGATCAAAACCGCTGGATCGCCCGGCCGGCGCGCCGTCGTTTGCACCTTGATCTGTCGACCACAGACCCGTTCGGCGGCGGAAATCACCTCCCTCACCGAGAACCCCTGCGCATTGGCAAGGTTCAGCGCACAACTTTCTCCACCCAACATAAGATGGTCGAGCGCCCGAACGTGGGCATCAGCAATATCCATCACGTGGATATAGTCGCGAATGCAGGTGCCGTCGCTCGTATCGTAGTCCGTTCCAAAGACTTGAATGGCCGTGTTGCCCAGCGCCGCCTTGATCACCAGCGGGATCAGATGCGTCTCCGGATCGTGCTGCTCGCCGATCTCACCGTCGGGGTCCGAGCCCGCGGCATTGAAATACCGCAACGCGATCCATGGCAGTTTATGGGCCCGCCCGGCATCGGCAAGCATCCGCTCCACGAACAGCTTGGACCAGCCGTACGGATTGATCGGCCGCAGCGGATGGTCCTCCGGTATCGGCACCGTCTCCGGCATGCCGTAGACCGCCGCCGTCGACGAGAACACAAATGGTATCGGCTTGTGGTCGATCAGCGTCTGCAGCAGCGACGCCGTCGCGGCGACGTTGTTGTAGTAATAAAGTACCGGTTTCTGCACGGACTCGCCGACGTTGATGTAGGCGGCGAAATGCATCACGGCTGCCGGCTGGTATTTGTCCAGCACCTCACGCAGCCGCAGCGGATCTGCGATCTCGCCGACCTCCAGCGGCCCCCACTTTACTGCCGCGCGGTGTCCGCGCGACAGATTGTCGTAAACGACGGGAACAAGCTTCCTGCGCGCCAGCGCCTTGCACACGTGGCTGCCGATGAAGCCCGCCCCACCGGTGACAAGAATGTTCAATGTCTTTCCCGCGCAGCAGGCGCCATCTGACGGAACATCCGCCCGTAATCATTGAGCTCGAAGAACTTCTCCTTCAGCGCAATGAAACGATCATGAAAGAAACGATAGATCTCGTAGTCGGCGCCGTTGAGCCGCGCGACGGTCCTGACCATATCGGGCGGCAAATCACCCTTCTGCAGGGCACTCTTCGCGGTATCCGGCTCCACCGGCTTCAGATTCCCGCGCATTCCCAACAGCGAATAGAACATTTTGAGCGAGAGGTTTGCATCCTCCCAGGAACCGATGAAGCTGTACCGGTCGAGCATGTATTCCATGCAGTCCTTCGGCTTCCAGAAGTTCTTGGGGCAGAGGTATTGCAGAAACACATTCTGGTTCATCGGCTTCTTGGCAAATTCAAGAAAGCCTGGAGCCGTGACCGCTTTCGGCTCCGACTGCGCCTTGAAGTCAGACAACAGCCGATCCACGGGGTCCCGGAGCATCGTCAGCCGATGCGAATTTTTCATGGCATCGACGGAATCGAGCTGAAACGCTTTGAAATGCCCGGTGATCAGGCGCGCTCGCCGGAAGTCGTCCGCTTCGCTGAATTTCCGAACAGCGTCTTGAACTTTTTCGTCGTAATTTCCGCCGCGCTCCGTGCCCTTCAACGTCACCATATAGTCGGGCTGCAACGCATCGGCGATCTGCTCGCGAAATGACGCGCCGATCGCTTCGGGAACATGGACAAATACCCAGGGCGGCGTAGCTCTTCGTTCACGATTTTGTTCGACGTAGGCGATGATATCCCGATCTTCAAACAACGATCGAATACTCACCGTACTTCCCCTCTACACCTGCCTTGAGACCAACAAACAGCGCCACTACCTTGGAACTCGATGGTGTATTGGTTCAAACGAAACACGTCAACGCCGGGCTCCGACTACGACTACGTTGCATCAGGCCTTCGCGACGTGAACGTGACCGACGCGTTTCCCAACATGGCAGTGGGAGACAAGTCGGCCGTGACATGGCCGCATTTTCGGCGTGACATCAGCCATCGCTGGTACGTGGATCGGCGAGATCCGCTCACCGGGTTCCTGAGCAAGGACGAAGCGGTACTTCTGTACAACATCGCACTGCTGTTCCAGGGCAAGCACGCCCTCGAAATCGGCTGCTGGAGAGGATGGTCGACGGCACACATGGCAAGCGCTGGTGTTACGTTGGATGTCATCGATCCGGTGTTGCAGAACCTGGAATGGAAATCGGAACTCGAGAAGTCGCTGTCGGTGGCCGCGCCAAGCAGTCGAATGACCTTGCATTCGGACGCGAGTCCCAAGGCGGTGCTCGAGCTCGGCAAATTGGGCAAGAAATGGGCGCTGGCGTTTGTCGATGGCGATCACGTGGCCCCCGCGCCCTTGCGGGACGTTCAAACCTGCGCGCCGTTCATGGAACCGGCAGCGGCGATTGTGCTTCATGATCTCGCCTGCCCCGATGTTGCCGAAGCTTTGTTCTATTTGCGGTCGGCGGGCTGGGACGTCGCACTCTTTCAGACGATGCAGATCATGGGAGTTGCATACCGCGGCTTCAAGCTCGCCATCAATCATCAGGCCGATCGCAATCAGGAATGGTCCCTGCCGGACCATCTGCACTCGTTCGACGTCTGGGGTGAGGCTCCGGCCGATCGGGCGGCGCGCCTCAGCGCATATGTCACGCGGACATCCCGCCTGCCCCTGCCCCGGCCGATCGAGGACGACCGCGACCGCTGGGTGGCGATCGCCAACCAGACACGGGTGTTCGAGGCCAACGAATGGAGCCGACGGCAGGAGATCAACCTGCCGTGGCCGGGCGAGAGCAGCAGCGAGTTGAACTCCGAACTGCTTGCGCCCAATCAATGGTCAAAGCGGGACGGCATCAAATTTGCGCTGCATGCCAACATGCCGGGAAAGCCGAACGCATCCATTCGCTGGCGAAACGTCACGCTTCAGGCCCGTCCGGAGCTGCACTCGAGCTATCTGGTCCCGTCGAAAGCGGCACCGGATCTGGTGCTGAGCATCGACGTCAGGAACCCCCAAGGTCCGATTTGCTCATTTGAAAGGTATCTGAAGGCCGGCGCCAGCGGCCCGTTGAACGTGCGCATCGACGGGATTGCGAACGAGCGCGTCGAAATCGAGCTATCGCTTGCGGTCGCGGGTGAACACAAGACCGCGGACGCCGCGCTCGTCGTTCTCGACCCGGTCTTCCTCAGAAACGCAGCAGCCTAACCCCGGGATTTGCCCAAGGATTTGCGCATGATCGCCAATATGGATCTGGCACGAAGTCTGGGGCCGAACGTCATCGTCATGTCCGGCTGGGTCATCGCCGACGCGACGGCTCCCCTGCGATGGCGCCTGGTCAGCAGCACCGGCGATGCCGACATCTCGTCCGCGGTGTACACCTTCGCGCGGCCGGACCTCGTGCAATCAAACGAATATCTTTTGATGCAGGGCCAGGGGGGCACCGGCTTTCTTGCCGTCGTGTACGGCGAGTGGGGCGCAATCGAAGATTGGCGGCTGTCGATCGGAACAAGCGACGACCCCTCGCAAGCCGACCTCCCACTGGTGCAATACAGCGATACCACTCTCGAACAGTTCTTCTTCAACGCCTGGCAGCCGGTCCGGCTCAAGCTGCTTAACACCGTCTCCAATCTTCCCGATACCACCGAATACGCGGCGGTTCACGAACAGGTGGAAAAGCTTGCGGCAAACTGGGCGAACGAAATCTCGCTGTTCGAGCACAAGTTCAGTCCCAAGACTTCGGCCGGCATCGAGCACAGGGCCCGCACGCCGGACGGACAGTTCTACGTCGAGGGCTGGGCGATGACCCCGCCGAACGTGCCCAAGGCCGGCATCAGCGCCTGCCTGATCGGGCTGCGCGGCGGGCAGGTCCACGTCTTCCAATCCGCCTTCCGGCGCCCCGACCTTCCGAACGCACCGACGGCCGCCGAGCTTGCTCCCGGCTTTGCGATCATCTCGCAAGGCACACTGTCGCCATCGGCCCAATCGGCGACGATGATCATCGAGGCCCAGGTCGGCGACGAGATCGGATACAGCAAGATCCTGCTTCAACCGCGCAACAGCACCGAATTCACACAACTGTTCTGGACACGCGTGCTGGATCCGCAGACCGCGCTCGACAACATCGTCACGAGCATTGTCGGCACGATCAACCGACATCTTGAACCAAAGGCAGAACTCATGGCCGCGCCGCAAAGCGCGGCCGGAGATTTTGCAATCGAACTCATCGTTCACGGGCTCGACTCCCAATCGCATTTGACGCACATGCTGCGCTTGAGCCTGGCCAATCTGAGCCTTGCGCCGGCACGCGTCGGCGCTGTGCTGCCCGACAGCACACAATTCGATCCGGTCTGGATGATCGGCGCCGCGTGGCACAGGGTCGAGCTGTCCGCGTGCCTGAAGTCCTGCTTCGGCAAGCTGGCGGGCGAGCGGACACACACGCTGCTGCTGGACGCCTGCTGCATGCTCGATCCCGGCTTCGAGGCCGACTTGCAGGCCGCAAACGACCTGCTCGCGGCCGATCCGAGACTGCTCGCGGTCGCGCTCGCGCCGACGGACATGACCATGAAGAGAGACAGCCTCGTCGTCAGCCAGAAGGTTCGCGGTCGCTACGGCAAGAGGCAGCGCGGCGCCTTTGCGGAGGCCACGCTATGCCTCAACCGAGGCAATTCGGTCCCGCCGCTTCTGGTTCGCGCCGGCGCGCTGCGCGCGATCGCAGGCCAGCTCTGGACCTCGCCGCTCAGCACGCTCGACGTCAGGCGGCTGATCCGGGCGCTGCCGCCGCACGCGCTCGGGATTCTCGAGACGCCGAACGTCGCGGTGTTCTTCAACTCGGCCCGGCCGCTGTCGCTGTCACGCGAGCAGAGCGCTTCGATCCACAACATTTTCTGGTGGCGCTGATGAGGAAGCCGGTCGTCGCGATATTTTCCCACTCCCATCCGTTCTACTCCAAGGGCGGCGGCGAGGTGGTCGCGTACAATTCGTTTCAAAGCATGCTGGATGCCGGCCAGGACGTGTACCTTTATTCGGCGATCAACACCAAGTCGAAACCCAATCTGAGCATTTTCCATCCCGGCGAATTCCTGCTGCCGTACGCAACGAGACAATACCTGTTCGCCGTGCACGGGCTCGAAGGCTTCACGTTCACCCACGAGAACCGTTCATTCTTCCCCCAGCTTCTGGCCCTGCTGAAGTCGCAGAAGATCGACGTCTTCCACTTCCATCATTTCTGGAATGTGGGCGTCGACACGATCTGCTATCTGATGAGCGCGTTTCCGGACGCGAAGTTCGTCATCACGCTGCATGAATTTCTGGCCATCTGCCACCGCGACGGCCAGATGACCAAGACCGGCAACAATGCCCTGTGCACCAAGGCGAACGACATCGATTGCCACATCTGCTTCCCGGAGATCGACAAGCACGCGTTCCGGGCGCGCCGACGGCTGTTCAATCAGTTTCTGAGCCGGTTTGACCTGATCACCGCGCCGAGCGAATTTCTCGCCTCGCGCTTCGTCGAATGGGGACTGACCAAGGACATCTATGTCCTGGAGAACGGTTACGAGAGGTCCGCGGAGGAGGATGAGCGCACGCTTTCGCCGGCTCTCAGCCGGCGCTTTGCGTTTTTCGGCCAGCCCACCCGATTCAAGGGCGTCGATATCTTCGTCGCGGCGGCCCAACGCGCGGTGGCGAACGGTCCCAGCGACAGCTCGTTTGCGATCTATGGCTGCGACCAGGAGCAGTTTCTGCAGCAATTCGGCGAGCATTGGAAACCCGCGCTCGAACAGCTCGGCGCCCGCCTCCAGTTCATGGGCATGTACGAGCCGGGCCAGGTCTGCCAACTCATGCGCCAGAACGGCTGGATCGTCGTCCCGTCGATCTGGTGGGAGAACTCTCCTTTGGTCATTCAGGAGGCATTTCTCGCAGGGCGCCCGCCGATCGTCGCCGACATCGGCGGCATGCGGGAAAAGGTGAAGCACGGAGTCACCGGTCTGCACTTCCTCGCGCGCAACATTGCCTCGCTTGCCGAGACATTCGTCACCGCATCGGGCGACGTGGAGCTCTGGACCCGGCTGCGTGCTGCGCGCGCGCTGCCGCCGACCATGGCAGAGATGAACAATTACTTCCTGCAGCTTTACGAAACGGTCGAGAAGCCGCGCGGCGTGCAGGGTATTGTCGACGCGGCGGAAGAGCCCGTCCCTCAGGACTCTCCCAAGCAGGGCTCTCCCAAGCAAGCAGCTCCGAAAAAGGAGACTTCGAAGCGAGCAGCGTCGAGGAAAGAAGCCAAGGCAGCGATCTAAACGCCCCAGGTCCGCAAAACGCGAGGATCAATGGCTGCCGCCGACGGCCGCCGCGTCGGTCTGCGGGGCCCGCCGCCCTTTGCGCATTTCAATCCACTGCTCGCGCCGCGCGCGCAACATTTCAGCGAAGTGCCGGTAGAGCGCCACGTCGAGCGCGTTGACCGCGAGGATCCGGTTGCGAAGTTCGGGCGTGTCGTCGACGGCGTTGTGCTCGGTCTGCGGCGTGGCGCGCTTGTGATCCCCGGGCATCAGGTCCATCCCGAACAGCCGGAACAGGATGTTGAACGACATCGGGTACATTTCCAGCGTTCCGACGAAGGTCAGGTCACGGGCGATCTGATCGATCCCTTCCTGCAACGGCATCGTCTCGTCGCGAACCAGCGTCCGATACATCCGGTTCTGCGATATCTCCGACGTCACATAGCTCTCGATCGTCGGAAATCTTTCGATGAACTCCTTATGGGGAGGATGCAGCGGGGTACGCTGATAGCGGAAATCCGAGATCAGCCGTTTGACGGGATGCCGCAGGAACGTGAAGGTCTTGGCCGCCGGCACCGCGTGGTGAATCTGGTCGACATGGCTGATGTTGATGTGCCCGGACGCCGATCGGAACTTGCCGGAGCCGCTCTCGGCGATGAACCGGTTCACCGCGTTCTGCACCTGCACGGCATGCTCGACGCCCTTCTCGTTGCTGTCGATATGGATATTGCGATAGGGCGTCAGCTCCCTCGATATTTCCGTACTGAGAGACGAGCCGGCGGTTTTCGGAATGTGGACGAACAGCCATAGATTCTGTTCGTCGCGATGGCTCTCCAGGAACTCGGCAAGAGACAGCCCGGCGAAGCTTGCCATTGACATCGTAATCAGACCCCGAACCGCATCACGCGCGCGCAAACACGTCCGTTCGCGCGTCAGCAATCAGCAACACTCCGAGATTTCCGTCCGGTCGCGCAAGCACCGCTTTTCGTGTCGGCCTCTGAACTAGGCCGCCTTGCTCGTGGCCTGCAGATCGCTCCATTCCCGTTCGCGCGCTTGCAGCAGACCTGAGAAATGGTCGTACAGCCCGGTGTCCAGCTTGTTCACGTCGAGAATGAGCTTGCGAAGCTCAGCGGTCTCCGCGACTTCGTTGTCCTCGGTTTTGGGCGTGGCGCGCTTGTGCTGCTCCGGCATGACGTCGCGGCCGAACAGACGGAAGATGATATTGAACGACATCGGGTACTTCTCGACCGTGCCGACGAAGGTGAACTCGCGGCCGATGCGGTCGAGCCCCTGCTGCAACGGCGTTTTCCGGTCGCCGACGAGAAACCGGTACATCTTGTCCTGCGACTGCGGCGCGCTGACGTAGTCCTCGATGCGCGGAAACCTCGCAATGAAGTCCTTATAGGGCGGATGCAGCGGCGTGCGCTGATAGCGGAAATCCGAGATCACCCGCGCGATCGGGTCGCGCAGAAAGGTGAAGGCCCTGGTCCGCGAAATCGCACTACGAATCTGCGCGGCGTGCTGCATCGTGATGTGGCCGGACGCGGAGCGGAACCGGGTCGTTGTCGCGTCCGCGAGAAAGCGGTCCACGGCGTCCTGGATCTGCGTCGGACGGCCGACGTCCTTCCTGGTGTAGTCGATGTGGATGTTGCGGTAGGGCGCGAGCTCGCGGCTGAGCTCCGTGCTCAACGACGATCCTGCGGTCTTGGGAATGTGCAGAAACAGCCAGAGATTCTGGTCGTCACGATTCTGCTCGAGATATTCGGAAAGCGACAGTTGGCCGAAGCTCGCCATTGACATTGATGAACCGCCCCAATTGAACGTGAGAACCTAGTCAGCTTTACCTCAGCGATGTGACGGGATAGAGGCCCCATCGCAGCCAAGTAAGTAAGTCAGTACCTTCAGCCGGTTCGACGCGCCGGAACCAACGCGTCGGCATGGCCCGGGTTCCAGTCATTGGACTGTCGTCAGGCCGGATCGCCCAACGGGCGCGCTTTCTTCCGAGCCTGCTCCGACCGGGCCCGCTTCTGATTTTTTCGCTCGGCAAGACGTTCGGCCCGTGCCGCCAGGCGGCGATCGTCGTCGTCGCGCTTGCGAAAGACGCGGACCTCGTTTCTGTGCCGGCCCGGCGCAGCGCCGGCACCGGCATCGTCGGCCTCAGCGCGGTCCTCCTGCTCCACGGCGGCGGCCAATGGCCTGCGCTGCGCGCGAACGACCTTGACGTGGTCGGAAGCCGGACCGGGCTCCCCAAGATCGCGGCCGAACCGCGCCGGCACGGCGGCGACAAGTTGTCCGCCACTGTTGCGATCCGACCGCTCGATGGCGAGCCGAAGACCAACCATTGGCTCCCGTCCGGTCGGCCCGGACAAAACCACATGCTGTCCCGCGACGCGCATCTGCGGCGCGCCAAGAAACATCGCATCAGCGACGAGTTGATAACCGCCGGCGCTGGGACCGGCGATATCGAGTGTTGCACCGACCAGAGGCGCTGCGCGGCCGCGCGTGCCGGCAAATCCGCCGACATCGATCGGCCGGGTCGCTCCTGGTATCTGGCCACCGATGCGGACCGCGTAGCGCAGGTCGATGCCACGGGGCTTGTTGGGCCATTCGATGGCGATGCCTTCGATCCGCGACGGCGACGCCGGGCCGGCGATCCATTCGCCGAAGCGAACCACCTTGTCGCCGACGCCGGCAACGTGCCCGAGAAGCTGGATGCGCGACGCGTCCAGCCGTTCCGCCGAGGCGCCGGGCTCTTCTCTGGCAGCCGCCGGATCGTTGGAAAGCGGCACCAGCTTGATCCTGGCACCGACAGAACCGTTGGCCTGTGCCGGAGATACCGCCACCTCGAGGCGACCGCCCCGGTTCGCCAGCACCACAAGGCACGCGCCCGGCGACCACAGCACCGGATCGCCCACTCCGGGCGGAAGAACGAACCGGACGCTCTTGGAGCCGGTTGAAACCATCACCCGCGGCGGCTGAACCGGATCGTCAGCGGAGTCATAGCGGACAAGAAACAAGCCCTGCTGAATCTCCAGCGATTTGGTCTGTTGCGCGATCAGATCCATGCGGCCCCATTTTCGGCGTTGGCTGCTACAATTTTCGTCGATGTGTTCGCTCAAGTCGGTCGACGTCGTGCCGACCAGGCTCCGGCGAGAAAATTCCGGCCTTGCGTGCTGCCGATGCGCTCTTGCCAAGCGGAGGTCATCCAAGACGCACACTGTTCCGGAACTTTTGGGTTTCGTGACTCCATCATGTTAAGTCCCGGTGACAGCTTCGGAAGAAGCCGCACAAGCGCATGGAGAATCTTCCTGCCGACTCCGGGTTCCCGGCGGCGGCTGGCTGATTTCGTTTCAAGGTCCGTGCGCAAAGGCTCTCATCGAAAAATGGCTTTTGTCTGCGCAGCGTCATACAAAAATACCGGCGACGAAAATTCCGCCGACAGGCGAAGCGTCACAGATTGTTCCCGATGGCCGCGATAGGCTCGGCGACAACCCGAGCAAGCTGGCGGTCACAGACACGCAATGAAGAAAGTTTTATTCGTTCACAACAACTTCCCCGCTCAGTTCGTGCATATCGCACGCGCGCTTGCCCGACGGCCCGACGTCCAGCTCGCGGCGATCGGAACCAGCACCGCGCGGGCGATGCCGGGCGTGAAGCTTCGCAAGTACACGGTCGCGGATCAGGGCGTCACCGCCACCCATCCGTTTGCCAGACGCTTCGATCTGGAGTGCCGCAGGGCGGAAGAGGTCCTCTACGCCGCGTCCAACATCAGCTCGTCCGGTTTCATTCCGGATCTCATTCTCGCGCACCCCGGCTGGGGCGAAACGCTGCCGCTGCGGTCGATCTTTCCGAAAGCACGGATCGTGACCTACTGCGAGATGTTCTATCGGACCAAAGGGCAGGACGTCGGATTTGATCGCGAGTTCCCCAAAGTCGGGCTCGACGGCGACGTCAACATCCAACTGAAGAATGCCGCAACGCTACTGGCCTTGACGGATTGCGACGCTGGCCTCTCGCCCACGCAGTGGCAGAAATCGACGTTTCCGGCCGAGTATCATGACAAGATCGAGGTCATCCATGACGGCGTCAACGTCAACGCGGTGAAGCCCGCGAGCGACGCCAAATTCAGATTGCCGAACGGCCGGGTTTTGACGCGAGCCGATCAGGTTCTGACATTTGTCGGACGAAGCTTTGAGCCGCTCAGAGGCTTTCACATCTTCATGCGGGCCTTGCCGCGCATTCTGGCAAAACAAAAGAAAGCACAGGTTGTGATCGTGGGCGGCGCGGGCAAGCCTTACGGCTTTTCGCCGCCGCAAGGCCGAACGTGGCGCTCGGTCTTTGTCGACGAAATTGCCGATCAGGTCGATGCGAGCCGAATCCATTTCACCGGACCGTTAGCGTACGCGGACTACCTGCGCGTCCTGCAGGTCTCGACGGCGCATGTGTATCTCACCTATCCGTTCGTACTCTCCTGGTCGCTGCTGGAAGCGATGAGCGCCGGCTGCCTGGTGATCGGCTCCGATACGCCTCCGGTTCGGGAGGTCATGGACTCGACAAACGGAATTCTGGTGCCCTTTCACGACGCCAACAAGCTGGCCAACGCCGCCATCGAAGCGCTGGCGCATCCGCGGCGATTCGACAGGCACCGGGCCCGCGCACGTGAAATGGTGGTCGAACGCTTCGACCTGAAACGTGTCTGTCTGCCGAAGCTGCTGGACTTCCTGGAGTTCGATGCAGGCGAAAAGCCCACGGCCGCAGACGAGCCTGTCTCGTTCCACAAAGAAGCAGTCTAAGGCGGGCGGTTATGGCAGCTCGTCGACGCAAACATGCGGCCACGAAAGACCGTTCGACGGACCCATTTGCCCCCGTATTGCTGGACGACGAGCGGCATCACGAGGCGCTCGAGAAGCTTGCCGTACAGGCAATGTCTTCCGGAAATTTCCGGGACGCCTTCAAGTACGCCGACCGCCGCTGCCGCATTCCCCCGCTGGCGCAAGCCTATCACTATGTGCTGCGGGCCGAGGCTTCCTATCAGATGGGCGAGCGCGATGCCGCGATTGGCGACATTTCGCGTGCGCTGGAGCTCTTGCCCGAAGACCTCACCGCCAATCGGCGAATGCTGGCCTGGGCGGAGGGCGCCGAGCAACGCCAGGCCGCGCAGGTTCTTGTTCGCTGCGAGCAGGATCTCAAGGTCCTGGCGAAGGCCGTTTCGTTGCTGCGCAAGGGCCGCAAGCGCGCGGCTTTTGGCGCGATCCGTTATACGGACACCGAAATCTTCGGATGGGCTTCGTGGCCGGGCCGCAGCTTGCCGAAATTGCGGATCGAGGGTGACAGCACGGTCATCGAGACGCTTGCGGCCGATCCCCGGCATCCGCTGCGGACGCCGGACAGCCATGCCGTGACCTTTTCGCGATCGCGACCGCGATCCAATGCGACGCAGACCGTGTCCCTTTCCGTGCGCCAGAAGGCGTTTTGTGAACTGCGGCTGCCGCCCAACCATCGGGACGGGCACCCTGCCGATCGAATTCACCGGCGCAACACTTCGGCACAGGGCAGCGACGCCAGAACGCAAAACCCAGCCGCCAAGCGCTCGTCAGATCAAGACGATCCCCTGACGGTCATCGTGCCCATCTACGACGACTACGAGGCGACCAAGGACTGTCTGGAGAGCTTGCTGGCGGCGTTTCGCGGAGAGCCGCAGGCCCGCGCCGTTTTGGTGAACGACGCCTCCCCCGACCCACGGATCGCCGATCTCGTTCGCAAGCTTGCGAACAATAAATTTGTGCGGCTCGTTGAGAACGAGCGAAACCTCGGCTTCGTCCACTCCGTCAATCTTGCGTTTTCGAAGGTCGCCGAGGGCGACGTCATCCTGTTGAACGCGGACACGATCGTGCCGGATGGCTTCATAACGCGCCTGCGATCGGCCGCACGCGCGTTCCCCGATATCGGCACCGTCGTACCGCTTTCCAACAACGGCGAGTTCACCAGCTTTCCGACGCCGAACAAGCCCAATCCGGTGCGGTCACCGCAGGATGTCAGTCTTCTCGACGCCATTGCCGCGGACGTGAACAAAGACAAGATCATCGACATCCCCAACGGGACGGGATTTTGTCTCTACATCACCCGCGAATGCCTGGACGCCGCAGGCCCGCTATCAGACGCGTTCGAGCGCGGATATCTGGAGGATGCCGATTTCTGCCTGCGCGCACGCGAACTGGGTTTTCGCAATGTCTGCGCGCCGTCGGTCTATGTCGGCCACGTGGGCTCGCGCTCGTTCGGCGCCGAGAAGCGCTCGCTGGTGATGCGAAATATCGGAAAACTCGAAGCCCGGTTCAGCGACTACCGTGCGGAATGCGCCGCGTTCATCAAGGCTGACCCGCTCAAGCAAAGCCGCGCGGCCATCGAGCGGCGGAGCCCGTCGCTGAGCGACGGCGTGGTGCTGTTGGTTGGAGGCAGGCTTGCAGACGGAGCCGTTGTCGAGGCGCGCGCCGAACAACTCGCAAACGACGGGCAAAAGGTTCTGATCGTGTCGGGCAACGCCTTGTCGCCGGACCAGACCGTCAAAATCGCCCATCCATTCGAGGACATTCCTCAATCGCTCCAGTTCGAGATCGCAAGGCCCGAAGAGCGAAGCGCACTGGCCGAATATGTTGCAATGCTGCGTCCCTCCCGGGTCGAGATCGCGGAGCCGGCCTGTGCGCCGGACGCACTGCTCGACCTTCTGCGGGCCGCCGGAACGCCAATCGACATCCTTGTCAGCGATGGTGGACTGATCTGCCCCCGCGGCACATGTCTCGGCAGCAACGGCACGGCTTGCGAGGCGCTGCAAGGAGCCCCCTGCTCGGGATGCCTATCCACGCCGGATATTGCAACGCACCCCGTCTGGGTGAATTCCTGGCGATCCAAGTGGCAGGACGTTGTCTGCCGGGCTGACCACGTCCTCGCGCCTTGCCCGCACGCACGACAATTCGCGAAGCAGTTTCTCCCGCGCGCCGCCAAGATTGTCGAACTCGACATCCGTCAAACGGCGCAGGTTGAGGCCATCGCCAGTCCCGACCGTGACGCGAAGGCGTTGGGGTTTCTAGCGATGGATGCCGACGTGCACGACCACCGCATGATGGGCCAGGTCGTGCGCGCCCTGACGCGCGATCTGCCCGGAACCGAAGTCGTGACGATCGGTCACACGCTCAATGACCTGGATCTGATGAAGCTCGACAACGTCTCCGTCACCGGCCGCGTCGAGTTCAAGGAACTGGGCCGCGTTCTGCGGCAATACGGTGTCAGGGCTGTGTTCGCGGCCATGCGCCGGCCACTGTTCGGGCATCCGATGATCGCTGCGCTCGCCGCAGCAGGCTTTCCCGTGGCGCTATTCGACTGGTCCTTCGGCAAGGCTCCGGTCCCCGCATCCAATCTGGCCATCGATCCCGGTGCGCCGGACGAAGCGGTGGCGGCCAAATTGAAGCGCTGGTTTTCCAGGCTTTGATCGGCCGCTCTCGCACGAAACGCTCGCGAAAATCTGACGAGTGGCAATGCCCGCTGAAGCGCAACGCCACATTTCAGCCGTTGCATCGCAGCACAAAGCGCGGGTCGTAACCTGAGGGAATCCGATGAGGCCATCGAGACTGCTGATTCCAACAGAACGCCCCTCGCCGCTGAGCCGGAGCAGCACCATCCTGACGCGCGTCATTGCCGCTGGACTGTTGTGCCTCGCCGGCGCTACAGCCGCGCACGCGGAACGCGATCTCACGCTCACCATCGCCGGCCAGGAAGAAATCGTCGCCACAGCCGAGCAGATGAACTGCAAGCCCAACAGGGGACGGGGGATCGACGTCACCGACATGCCGGTCAGCGCGTTTCGGCGCGCCGACGGATCGGTGGTCCTGCTCGCCGGAAACCGCTTCAACTGGTTCTTCGAGGGGCCGAACCTCGACCAGGTTCGCCGCAAGAGTTGCGACCAGATCCTGGAGTCGGCCGAAAGCAGCGACCCATCGCAGTATCGCGACAAGGAGTGGGTCACCGCGCTCTACTCCAAGGACGGCAAATACGTGCTCGGGTTCGTGCACAACGAATACCACGGCGAGGATCACGGCCAGAGCGAATGCGTCATCCGCAGCGCCAGCGACCGCGTCTGCTGGTACGCCTCCTCGACCATGATCGAATCCCGTGACGGCGGCCGCAGCTTCAGCCGCCCGCCGGTACCAGCCAGCGTGCTGATCTCGCTGCCCTATGAGTACAAGCCCGGCATGCGCCGCGGCGGCGTCTCCGTGCCGAAGGCGGTCGGCAATCCCAAAGACGGCAAGGTGTATGTCTTCGCAAGCTACGTCGACCGCAACACGGGCGCGAGGATCGGCCAGTGCGTGTTCCGCAACGCGGGGACCGAACTCACCGGATGGGAGATGTGGAGCGGCAACGAGTTCAAAAAATACGATTCCAACCCTTATGCCTGCAACGGCGCCTGCACCGGCAATCGCTCCCCCTGCGAGCCGGTCATGGATGACAACATTTTCAGCATCCGATACGTCCCGGCGAAGCAGATGTTCGTGGCGCTCGGCTTTCGCCAGAACAAGGTGATCTACCGATCATCGACCGACCTCACGAACTGGAGCGAGCGCAAGGTTCTGCTGGAAGCGCCGCAATTCATGCAATGGAAGCAAGGCGACGCAGGCCGGCCGCAGTGGTACTACTCGCTGCTCGACCCGACGAGCGGCAGCCGCAATTTCGATACGTTGGAGTCCCGGCCCTATCTGTATTTTACCAGGTTCCGGGTCGACAACGGCAGGATCAACAATGGGCGGCGCGACCTCGTCCGGGCGCCGCTGCGCCTCGAGTAGAATTTGCCGCAGTGTCCGGAAGGCCGCTTGGCGAAACTCTGCGTTGAACGCGGGAGACGGCAATGGCCGGCAAGCGGGCGCAGTTGATCACGCGACGCGCCTTTCTCGGATCGCTCTCCGCCGCCCCGTTCGGCGGCCCGGGCAGGGCTGCGTTGGCCGCTTCCGGCTGGTTCGCCACAGGCTTCGCCCCGCTCACCACGAAAGGTCTTGTGAGAGCGTGGGACCCCGACGCACCCGCGGCATTGGGTCGTTTCGAGACGATGGAAATTCCCGGCGCATGGGGGACCAAAGCGTCGCTTGCTGCCGCGCCGACAGGCGGCCCCGCCCTGGTGACGGATCTCGGGCCGCTGGGACAGAGCGCTCTCAAATTCGAAGCCGTGGCACCGGCCTGTTGCCAATTTGCGCAAGTCGCGCTTCGCGGCTTCACGATCGCGATGGCGATCGCGCCAAGGTCGTTCGAGCGCGAGATGACACTGTTGAGCACGCGCGGCCTCGCGACTTCATTCATCCAGCTGGCGGCCGGTGACCACGACATCTGCAGAAAAGTCGAGATCAGGTTTCACGGCCTGGGCAAGAGCATCGAGCTGGTCACGGCCGATCCCATCAACACCAACATGCAGGTCGTCATCCTGTCTTACGACCCATCGGTGAACGACGGGACGGCGGAGATCCATCTCGACGGCGCGCGGGGAACGTCCGTCTCGCGCATCGGCGCACAATCTCTGGTGCTGGACAGCATGGCGGCCGATGCCGGCCGTGCATCGCTGTCCGGCATTGTCGGACCGGTCCTGATCTATGACCGGGCGCTGCCCGAATCAGAACTCAAGGCGCTTTCCGTCCAGCTTGGGCAGACGTGGAGCGGCCGGACGCTCTACGTCGCCGCCGATGGCGACGATCAGAGCGACGCGCCGTGGAGCCAGCGAACGCCATGGGCGAGCCTGCAACGGGCGCTTCGTTTCAACTACCACGGCGGCGAAACCATTGCGCCCAAAGGCGGCGACATCTTCAGACCGGCGGGAACGCTGGCGCCGGCTGTGGCGGGGGCGGGCAACGACAAGCGGATCATCGTCGACGGCGCGCTCTGGGGCACGGGCAAGGCGCAGCTCCGGTGGTCGACAACCCCGGCGCTCACCCCGGTCTCCGGAACGGTCTACTCGGCTGGAACGCTCGCCAGCGATCCGGCCGGATACGTATTCTACGTCCCCAGCGGCGCGGTCGCCTTCAAGGAGCGGTATTCGACCAACGTCGTGCGCCTGACGCGCGACACGCAGGCGTTGCCCGGCCCCGGGAAATGGACGCGAGACGAACGCACCAACACTCTCTATGTGAATGCGGGTGTCGCGCTCGCCGCGGGCGAGATCGAGGTGTCTACCCCGACCCGGCGGCTGCAGATGGTGATCAACAAGCAATACTGGACCTGGCGCAACATCGTCAGCGCGTTCGCGGACGGCCGCGGCTGGAGCGTCGCAGCCCAAAGCACAGGCGACATTACGCTGGACGGACTGGAGGCCTGGTTCTGCCAGAGCGACGGCTTCGACACGTTCGGAAACCTCGCGAACGTCAAGCTGATCGGGTGCAAGGCGCTCTACAACGGCAATGGTCCGGCCGTTGGCGGCGCCCCGGGAGACGGCTTCTCCCATCACGGCACGTCGCAAGTGGACCATGTCCGGTGCGAGGCCTGGTGGAACGACAAGGCCGGTTTCCACCATCAAACCGGCACCAGGACGACACACGATCGCTGCATCGCCGTCGGCACCAGTCCCTACCGCACGACGACAGGCCCTCGCGAGGCACAGGACAACGGCGGCTTCATGAGCGTGACGAACTCGGTCGCGGTGGTGCCGGTGGGGGCGGCTTCGCCTTATGCCATCGAGGCAAAGACAAACACCGGAACGTCCTTCTCGGCGTTCAACAATATTCTCTATTCTCTTTCCAAAGGGTCGCAGGGGATTGGCATCTGGCAGGTGCATGCCTCCGGCACGGTCACCGCACGCGACAACGTCGTGGTGGGTTTCGAGATCGGCGTGCGCAAGCCCGACGGGCCGGGGCGATTGGTGCACGGCCGCAACTGCTATCACGGCAACGGCAGAAACTATGCCGGAACGGCCCCCGACGTTTCCGACATCGTGGCGGACCCGCAGTTTGTCGACGAGGCGCGCTACGATTTCAGGCTTGCACCGTCTTCGCCGTGCCTGCACGGATCGGCCGTGATCGGACCGAAAGTCCGATAACGGCCGGCAAAGCCGGCGGGTCCAGCCATCGCGCCTATGCTTGCTGCGAAACCGCCGACGAGCACAGGTCGATGATGTCGCCAACGTTCTGGACCGAGCCGACTTTGGCAACGTCGAATTCGACGCCGAAGGTCTCTTCCAGTCCGAGTATGAGGCTGACATGCGTCGTGGAGTCCCAGCCGTTCAGACCACCCACAGCCGTTGTCTCGGAAACCTTTTCGGCTCCAATCGAAAAGTGATCCGCGACGCATCCGATCACTTTATCGGCGACGATTTTACGATCCATCCACCTGCTCCGCTGAAGTTGCGCTGGTTTTCGGTATGGGCCAGGCTCTGCCCTGCCTGCCTGCTATGCCGCTTGGCTCCGATCGAGCACCATCGCGCGAAAGAGATGTGGCCCATCGGATAAGAAGGAAAATCCAAGCTTTGAATAGAAGCGAATTGCCGTCGTGTTATCCTTGTGAACGTGCAGGGTGCAGAAGCGCGGCCTCTTCGCTTCCAGGAAACCCTGCATGATTTCGGTTCCGGCGCCGCTGCCGCGAACGCCGCCATCGACGGCGAGCCGCGACACATACGTGCTCTCGATCTTCAGCGGCTCCAACGAGGCGCTGAACGCCTTGACGGCAGCCGTGAATTTTACCGCCCGATCCCTGTCGAGCGAACGCAAAATTGCAAGAAGACTGCCCTTTTGCGCGGCCGGCAACGTCGCCGTGCCCACAGCAGACAGTGACGCGACGTCCACCTGATCTCTACGGAGCGCGTAGGTGTTCTCCAATTCGGTGCCCGGCAGAGCGATCTGCCGGGCGACGATTTGCAGCATCTCGGGCTCCGGCACCGGGATGAGGTCATAGAACTCGGGGGACGCGGCGTATGTGAGCTTCGCAAACGCAAACGCCTTTCCAGCGTCTTTCTCGATCTCCTCGCGGCTAAGCCTGCGAAGGTTGGTGTCCATGCCTTGACTGGTCATTGCTTGTCATTGCCGTCGCACGGACAGGCTTTTCCTCGCGACGCCGATGCTCCTCGGGCTTGTTGTCACGCCGCTTCTCCGGCCTGCGCATAGGTCCGCGCCAGCGTGACATAGTCGATCTTGTCATTGCTGTTTTTTGGCATGTCATGGAGCTCAACAATCCGCTCCGGAACCATGTAGGCCGGCAGAATCTTTTTCATTCCTTCGATGATTTCTTCCGGCGCCCGATCGGCCCTGCATACTATTCCGACAAGATCGTCATACGTGCTCGGCCCGACCTGCTTTGTCGGCAGCACGGCGATCAGCTCGGTACCGGCGCATGTCCGGAGCGCGCTCTCGACCTCGCCGATTTCCACGCGATACCCTCGCACCTTGACTTGCGAATCCAGTCTGCCTTTGAAGATAAATCCAAAGTCTTCGTCGAAGCTTGCGAGGTCCCCCGTGCGATACCAGGTCCTGCCGTCCAACTCGACGAGAACCGGCCGCCCCGGCTTTCGGCTTTCATCCTTGATGTAGCCCGCAAACACCTGCGCTCCGCTCAGCAGCAATTCGCCGCTCTCGTCCACCCTCATCTCCTGCGCACCGATCGGGAAGCCGAGCGGGACCACGGAATACGGGTTCGATCGATTTTCTTTCCAGTTGAAGGTGCTGAAGGCGATCGTCGCCTCCGTAGGCCCATAGATGTTGTGGATCTCGCTGGCCGGCGCAGCCGCCGCCCAGCTTTCCGCCAATGACGTCGGCAGCGCTTCGCCACAAAAGAACGACGTCTTCAACGTCGGCATCGAGCCCGCCTTCAGGAGCCCTAGGGACTTGGCCTGCGCTGCGGCTGACGGAACCGACAAGCAGCGCGTCACCCCGAGCTGTCGGATGAAACGCGGCGCCATGGGCGCGTTTCCGGTCGGAACCACGACCAGCATCCCGCCATTGGCCCAACACAGCAGCGTGTCGTGAACCGAAAGATCGAACGTCAACTCGACGCTTTGAATAAATCGGTCATTCTCATCAAAGCGGTACTGCTTCGTCATTTCGACGACGTAGTGACTCACGTTCGCCGCGCCGATCGGCACGCCCTTGGGGACACCCGTCGATCCTGACGTGAACATCACGTACAGAAGGTCATTTTTGCCGCGACCACGACCGTCCGGCCCCGGGCTCGTGCTGACCTGCTTCGATCCCGCCGGCGTTGGCGTCAGCGTCTTCTGCTGGGGCGTCACGGCGACGATGCAGGTGGGACAGGCCTGCTGATCAGCCAAGTCCTTCCCCAAGTCGGAACGGCCCGCTTCCTCATCCAGCAAGAGAAAATCGGGGCGCGCGAGCGCCAAAATCCGCTGGATACGCTCGGCCGGCCATTGTGAGTTGATCGGGACGTAGCAGGCGCCATTGACGATGCTGCCAAAGATCGAAAAGTAGGAGCCGGCCGGTCGGCCGCTGACGATAGCGATCGTTGCCCCGTCCAAGTCCCCGAGCGTCTTCTTCATGGCGATCGAGAAATCGGACAGCTCCTGGTACGTATAGAAACTGCCCGCAATCCAAAGCGCCTGCCTTGCGGATTCGGACTTCGCCCGCGCCAGTACGAGGTCTCGTACACTTGCGTTCATCGTCGTCAAACCTGTCGATGATTGATGAGTTCGGCGTCGAGCTTAGACTTGCCCGCGCTTTCCTTTAGGCTCTGGCCCGAAAGCCACCAGAGCCCGCCGCCTCGGCCGCGAACATTTCGCGGATCTCCCGTGATGATGCGTCGAAGCTGGCCGGCATAGAATTCGAACCATCTCGCAAGCCAGTCCTGGTACTTTTCGCCGGCGCGCGCCACCGGACCGAGTGCATAGTTGAATGCCAGACGATCACCGTTCCATCCGAGGTAGTACCAGATCGGCTGGCATTTGGCGTGGAACGCCGCAAACGGTGCTCCGAGCCGAAAGTCGACTTCGCTGCCGAACAGGTTGATCGAGTACTTTCCCGTTCCGTAAGGACCGTCGCCACCTATCAGCACGACATTGCCGCTGCCTCTCAGTTTTTTGACAATCTGGTACAGGACCGCTTCCGGATTTTCCTTCAGCGAGATGGCAGCGTCATCGCTTGGCCGCGCGTGCGCACCGACTCTGATGGCGTTGGGAAAGGCGCGCTGTATCAAATCCACGCCCAACCGGAACAATCCGGCATGCGCGCCGACCATCAGCACTGAGCCGCCCGACTTTGTTACGTTGTGAACGTCCGCGGACAGCTCATCCAGCCGGTCCGCCTGCAATTTCCGAATCCATTCCGATCCGTTTGCGCTGAGGACGGTGGCGATATCCAGATACAGCAGCTCAGCAACGGCGCCCCACAGGATGACTTCCTTGTAGGCCTCCTTCCCGTCGTCGGCGACGCCGTTGGCTTGGTAAAGATAGTTCAAAATGACTTCGGGAACGATATCCGGCTTCCTGAGCTGCCCGAGCAAGCCAACACCCGCGTGAAAATCGAGCGGAAACCCGGGCCACTTGAAGCCGAAGACTAACTTGGCACGAGCCCCCCGCCGCGCCGCGGGCAAACCTCGGCCGGAAAGTGTTTTCGGCAGGATCGGAAGCGCGAAAGCCCTCGCGTAAAGCGCGTCGATACTCTTGTCCAGCAATCCGCAACGTTCGATCTCGCGAAACAGCCCGAAAAAGCGAAAGGTCGCGTGAGAGGCCAAAAATCGCCTCAGCGCGGAATACAACGTTTTCGTCCTGGAGGCGGCGTCCAGCCCGTTCGCGACCTCCAGAGCGCTTTTGTAATCGCCTGCTCGACAATGAGCGTGCACCAACTGGTGCTGCGACGCCAATGTGCGTCGCAGCTGTGCATGCATAGTCGAGCGCGCGTCAATCCCGGCCGAAGGACGCATGAATGCGTATTGCTTTCTAGATTTCTAGCTTTCTCGCTCTCTAGTCTAGCGAGCGCCCTTCATTTGCACGGCGATCGTCTTCTTTTCAGTCTGCAGGTGCTGCCGCTCCGCACGCAAAGCATCGATTCGCGCGGTGACATAGATTCGGCGCTGCAGAAGGTTTTTGAGCTGATCGCCCGCCGCTGGTTTCGATCTGAGTTTTTCACCGAAGCTCTTCTTTTCGCTCACGAGCGACTTCATCTCCTCCTGCGACTCAACAAGACGCATACGCACGTAGATGTCACGATGCCGCAGCCCGGCTCGGGCGGCAGCGCCGGGATTGGCTGCCATCTTCTTGTCTGAACCCACATGTGTGCTGGTATTGGCCATCATCGTCTTTTCTCCTGAATGCACGTATCAGATCCCATGGTTCGGGCCGTCGAATGCCCCGGCGCCCGCAACGCCGCGCATCGCTGGATGACAGGGCGGGCAAGCCCCGGCAAAGAACGACACGGCGACGGGTCAATGCTTCCGGTCAAGCAGCGTCGCCGGCTCTTCGATCCGGCCGGGCTTTTCCACCAGCCTCCTGCTTGATGCTGTAGCCCATGCCTTCGAGCTGCTTCAGAACAGCCAGCCCGAGGCGGGTATACTCGCGCCGCGCGCCGCCCCAGCTCTCCTTCATCTGTTCCTGCATCTGGTCCCTGGTGATGTCCGGATTGCTCTGCACCAGGAGCCTGCGCCAATAAGCGAGGCCCAGCGCACGGGCGATATTCCGGCGTTCTTCAGTCACGGATGCCACCACGTCATCGTCTCCTTGCATCTTGGGATCGTCAGTCTTGGCCAGCATGGGAATGAGGCCGGTCGAAATCGCAGAACGGAACCTTTCGGCGCGCTGCGGATCCTTCAACCGCGCGATCAGATAAAGATCGCGAGCCGGCTCGCCCTTTCGCGGCGACCATTGCTCGAGAAGCTCGATTTCGAAGCCGAGTTTCTCCAGGATCAAGCTGACCATCCCGGCGCTCTGGTATTCGCCGCGCGGACACGCGCGCCCCTGGTGCCTGTAGAACCTGCCGATGTCGCCGATCAGCTTTTCGAAGCCGGCCTCGGACGTCGCGTCGCAAAGCGTCATGATGATCCGGCCGCCTTCGCGAAGGATCAGCGCCGCGTTGACCCAGTACGTCGTGATGTATTGCAGGTCGACGTGGATCATCGAGTCGACGCTGAACAAGGCATCGACCTTGCGGACCAGATCCTCCTTTTCGAAATGGCGGAACATGGCGTCCGGCTTCGTCCCGTCGATCTCAACCGAGCTCACGCGATCCGAGAAGCGGCTCAGCCGCTTCTCGGCCGCGTCAAGAAACTTTCGGCTGACGTCGAAGCGCGAAAGCTTCACCTCGGGATTGGCGGCAAGCATGCGTTCCGCATACTTGCCGTCGGCGCCGCCGATCTCGATCGCCTGGCGCCACGTCTTCACGTCGCCCGGTTCGAACAGGCGCTTGAAGACCGCATTGAGGCTGGCCGAGTCGTCCGAGGCCCCGGACGCCAGCAGCTTCGTCGCATAACGGTCCCACATCTCGCCGTAGGTTTCCGCGCCGGACAGTCCGAGGCCAGCGATTGGATCGTTGTCGCCGTTCGAGCTCTGAATCGCACGGAGGAAGCGCTCGGCCTTCTCGGGTAGGTCGAGCCGCGCGATCAGATAGATGTCGCGCGGGGCCGCGCCCGGACGTTGCGCCCAGTGCTCCAGCTTCTCCATGGTGAAGCCGAGGCTCTCCAGCACGTGCCTGACGATCGGGATGCTGAGGTACTCGAACTTCGGGCACATCCGGCCCTGGAACTTGTAGAATTTGGCGATATCACGAATGATCTTCTGGAACCCCGCCTCCGAGGTCGGATCGGCGAGCGTCATCAGGATACGTCCGCCCTTCTTCAACACCTGAGCGGCATTGATCCAGTAGGTGACCAGATACTGCAGGTCGACGTGGACCATGGCGTCGATGCTGAACATTGCATCGACCTTCCGCGTCAGGCCGGCATCCTCGAAGATCTGCATCATCGCGTCGGCGCGCTCGCCGTCGATCTCGTTCAGCGACAGGCGATCGGTATCGACGTACTCATGAAGGCGCCTTGCCGTCGATTCCAGGAAGTTGCGGCTGACGTCGAAGCCCCATACCCGGACATCGTCGTTGGCGCGAAGCACGCGCTCGGTGTACTTGCCGCCGCCGCCGCCGATCTCGATGGCGTATTTCCACTTGGCGACGTCCGACGGAACAA
Organism: Xanthobacteraceae bacterium; assembly: GCA_019746355.1. The sequence continues at coordinate 104,499 of JAIESC010000067.1, forward strand.
ACAGGTGATTGAAGATCGACAGCCACGACCCCTCGTTGCCCCACTCCTCGCCGGGATAGGTCAACTCACCACCGGAATCCTCCTGGAGCTTCGGGAACGCCTGAGCCACGTAGCGGTCCCACAGCTCTCCGTAGGTCTCCTTGAGCTTTGGCCGATCGACACGCGTGTCACTCATCTTCACGAACTCCGGATCGCATTTCAATTTCGACCGACAGTCTTATGTCGAATGGAGCAGCATTGTGACCTTAGCTCTGCGTCCATGTGAATTTTCGTGTCCGAATTTTCGGGTGGCGCTTCGCAAAATTGCAACAATCCGGAGCGTCCGCGGATGTGAGCCACATGCATCGCGTGCGTGAGCGCAGGCAACACGATACCTCGCAAAATAGTTCCAGGTTCCGTTTGAATTTTACCGATATTGTGTCATCAGTCGGACGCAGGAAATCGCCGTGGTCTGTTCAGCGAGCGGGTTTCCGGCCATGATGCCGCCATTCAACATTGTTGCGAGTAGATCTCTCACGCACCCGCGCCGTCATCGACGGCTCCCTCGTGTTCCTGCGTTCGGCAGAAGCGTCTGATTGATGGCGAAACGCGCCAAGCCACCGACAAACAAGACATCGGCCGACAGGTCACCGGCAAAAGCACGAGCGACGCGCCGGTCGCGCAAACGCTCGCCAAGCGGCGGCAAGACCGCGTCTGCTGACGCAACCTTGCAGTGCGCGCTATTTCGAATCGGAACAGACAGTTTCGCCGGTTACGCCTACGACATGTCGGACCTCGATTGCCGTTTCGCCATCGAGCTGCTGCTCGACGGCGTTCCGGTCAAGCTCGCCCGGGCGGACGGTTTTGTGCAGGAGCTTGCGCGCAAGAAAGTGGGCGACGGTTGTTATGGGTTCACCTTCACGCTGTCGAATTCCACCCTCTGCATGGGCGTCGTCGAAGCACGGCTCGCCAATAGCGGGGTACCGCTGGCTGCGCCGATCGTGCTCAACGCCCCCGTCGCCACCGCCGCAGCATGGCCGGAATTCGGCGAGGTGCACTGGCTCGGCGGGCTTCGCTACAACGGATGGTGTAACGCCGACGGCAACCGCGTCCCCGTCGTAACGGCCATGATCGATGGCGAGACCGTGGCGCGAACCGAGGCCACTTTGTGGTCGCATCAGGGCTCGGGCGCGAGCGCCAGGGCTGTCCGTGGCTTTGATCTGCACTTGCCGGACCGATTCGCCGATGGACGCGTGCGCCGCGTGCGTTTCTTCAAGAACAACGAAACCGAGATCGGGCGTGAGCCGCTGGCGCATGTTGCATTTCCAGACGGCCTCGCGCGCACGCTGGAAGCGCTCGGTGGTGTTGAATCCGAACGATTGCGGGGCGCGCTGTTCGACCGTCTGGTTCCGATGTCCCTGCCACTTTCGGATTACCGCCGCTGGAGCGAGCGCTTTCCGATCGAGACCAAGAAACGCACCGCTTCCACCAGCGCCATCGCCGTCGTCCTGGTTGGCGCGGGCTCCGAGGCGCAATCGCTGCAAAGCATCGAGAGCCAGGGCTATGCGGAATGGCTGGCCGCCGCGATGCCCGATACGGACGAGCCGGTCGGGTTCGACCCGGAGCTTCTGGCCGCTTTTTTGGAGAACGAAGCAGGCGGGAGTGAAATCATTGTTTTTTCACTCAACGGGACGCGATTCGCAGCGCACTCCCTGCAACGCATCGCCAACGCTTTCGCCGAATTTGCGGATGCCGATGCGCTTTACTCTGACGTCGAGATCGAGCGCGAGGACGGCACGGTCTGGCCGGTCGCCTTCACCGCATTCGACTACGAGCGGATGCTCGAGCAAGGCTATTGCGCGCATCTGTTCGCGCTGCGCCGCAGAGTTGTGGAGGCCGCGCTCAAAACGGGAACGTCGACCCTCTACAGGTTATTCAACTATGCTCTCGACGGTTACGACGGTGTCGCAACCAATGTTGTCCATATCCCCGGCTCCCTCGGCGTGTTGCGCAACGTCCCCGTTGCCTCCGCCCGATCCGCGCTTGCGGCAGCAACGCGGGAGCATCTGAAGGCGCGCGGCATTGCCGCACGGGTCGCCGAGGGCCGCGGAACCCTGTTCCCTGCCGTGCGTGTCGCGCGGCCGATACCGCGCGGTTCGACCACCGTCGTCATCCCGGTGCGTGACAAACCCGAGCTTCTGCAGACCTGTCTGAATTCGATCCGCCATGCCGTCGCGAAAGCGCGGGCGGAGATCATGATCATCGACAACGATTCGTCCGATCCCGCGATGCTCGAATATCTCGAGACGCTGGAAGGAAGGACCGCGCTGGTGGTGCGGGTCCCCGGCTATTTCAACTTCTCCCGCCTCAACAACATCGCCGCCGAGAAAGCGCAGAGCGACTACCTCTGCCTCCTCAACAACGATATCGAGGCGCGTGACGATGCCTGGCTTGGCGAAATGCTGGGGCGTATCGCCGAGCCGGACGTCGGCGCGGTCGGCGCGCTGCTGCTCTGGCCGAGCGGCGTGGTGCAGCATGGCGGAGTTGCGCTCGGGCCACGGTTTGCCGCCGCGCATGCGTTCAACGAACGACTCGAGACCGATCCCGGCTATGCCGATGCGCTTCGCGTCGCGCATGAAGGCAGCGCCGTCACCGCCGCCTGCCTGCTCACCAGGCGCAGTGACTACCTCGCGGCCGGCGGCATGGACGAGCTGCGATTTCCGGTGAACTTCAACGACGTCGACTATTGCCTGAAGCTTCGCGCCGCCGGCAAACGCGTAGTGTTCACGCCGCATGCGCGGCTCATCCACCACGAATCGGCGAGCCGCGGCACCGACCGCGCGCCGGATCGCGCCGGACGTTTCGAGCGCGAGCTGCGGACGCTACGCGCCCGCTGGGGCGACACGCTGGTCAACGATCCGTACTACAGCCCGATGCTGTCGCTCGATGCGGTTCCATTCTCGGGCTTGGCCTGGCCGCCACGGCCGATGACACCGAGAACCAATGGCAAGCCTGTTGCGGTCGAGACCCCGCCGGGCTTCTAAGCGACCCTCGGCTGGTTTGCGGCTCGCCGTCCCTGATGCTGCCTAACCGAGGGCCTGCAGCCGTTTCTCGGCCACCGGGCTTCCGGCGCGCAGGGCCGCGCGGTACCAGCGCCGCGCCGCTTCGTCATCGCGCGACACGCCGTTGCCGGCACGGCACATGTCGCCGGCGGCGATCTGCGCCTCCGCCATGCCCTGTGCGGCCGCCTTCTCGAACCAGTAGTAGCCGCGAGCGGGATCAGGCTCGCAGCCTTGACCGCCAGCGAGCATCACCGCGAGATTGTACTGGGAGACGCGATGGCCCAGCTCGGCGGCGAGGCCATACCAGATGACGGCCTGGTGAAGATCCTTGGGCACCCCCTGCCCGGTGCAATACATCACCGCCAATTGAAACTGCGCGGCGGGATGGTCGGCATGTGCGGCGCGTTCGAGCCATGTGGCGGCGTTCCTGGCATCCGCGGGCACGCCGGTGCCGTTGAGATAGATCGAGCCGAGGTTGAATTGCGCCTCAGCGCTGCCCGCATCGGCCGCCTTCTTGTACCAGACAACGGCCTCTGCCGGATTTGCCGAGGTGCCCGTGTTGTGCCTGCCGGAGAACAGATGACCGAGTTGCAGCGCGGCCGGCGTATGACCGGAATTGGCCGCCTCGATCAGCAATTCCGTGGCGCGCAGTGCGACATGCGTTTCACCCTGGAGATTGAGCATGGCCAGCGTCGTCATCGCTTCCGGATCGCCGGCTTCCGCCGCCGGCAGCAGCCAGTCGGTGGCGCGATCCAAATCGCGCGGCACGCCTTCACCTGTTGCGTAGAGCCGCCCGAGATGGGTCCGCGCCGTGCTGATGCCGCCAGTAGCAGCAACTTCGTACCAGCGGACCGCCTGTTTGACATCCTGCTCGACGCCGGTGCCTTTCGAGTAGAACACGGCGACGTTGTGCGCGGCGGTGGCGTGGCCGTTCTCCGCCGCACGCAAAAACCAGTGCGCCGCGTCCCGCATGCTCACCGGAACGCCGGTCCCCGTGGCGCTCATTCTGCCGATGATAAACTGCGACGGCACGTCGCCGCGCTCCGCGGCCTCCCGGTACCAGCTTGCGGCCTGCCGCAAGTCCGGTTCAATGCCGTCGCCCCGCGCATAGAACTCGGCGAGCTTGACGATCGCAGGCAGATAGCCGCGCTTGGCTGCGCGCCGCAGATAGGTTTCCGCCCGCTCGATATTTTTCTTCACGCCTTCGCCGCTTTGGTAGAGCAGCGCGAGATTGAACAATGCACGCGGCTCGCCCTGCTCCGCAGCCTGCTTGAACAGCTTGGCTGCGTGCTTTGCGTCGACCGGCCGGCCCTTGCCGGTCTGGTAGATGCTGGCCAGCGCCACCAGCGCCCTGGCATCGTCCTGCTCCGCGGCCTTGCTGTAATGGTCAGCGCCGCGTTCGAGGTCGACCGGCACGCCGAGGCCCTGGAAGTAGATGTCGCCGAGACCGAATTCGGCGCCGGCAACGCCTTGCTGGGCGGCCTGTTCATACCAGTGCCGCGCCTCGGCGATGTCCTGGTCGCAGCCGCGGCCCTGACGGTACATTTCGGCCACGACCAGTTGCGCTTCGGCTTTTCCCGCTTTGGCAGCGCTCAGAATCCAGCGTTGCGCCCGTTCGGCGTCCTTCGGCACCGTGATGCCGAACGGGAACATGGCATTCACCGCCTGTTCCGCACGATCGCCGACATGATCCTTCGCCGACCGCAGCCACGCCGCAATCGAAGGATGCGCGCCCGCGCCGTAAAGATAGGTCAACCCGAGCTGGAACTGCGCTTCGACATGGCCTGCTTCCGCAGCGGAATTGTACCAGGCCACCGCATCGGGCGAGCTTCGCAACACGCCTTCGCCACGGGCATAGAGCGCGCCGATACGGTAGCAGGCATCGGCCGAGCCCTTCTCGCCCGCAAGCTTCCAGAGGCGCAACGCCTCCAGCGGCTGTCCCTTCTCCTGATAGGCGATGCCACGCTTCACCAGCGCCCCCGGACCGCCCCGGTCGAGGGTCGGCAGGACCACGCGCGTAAGCAGCGACGAGATCACGGCGGTCAGGGCTCGCGCATCGCTTCGCTGAAGCCGCGGGCGGCGCCGCGCAGCATGTACATGGCGACCGAACGGCTGCCGACCTTGATGTCGGCGGACATCGTCATGCCGGGAATGAGCCGGAAGTTCTCGGGTACGTTTCTGAAATTGGTCTGTTCGATCGTGCAGCGAAGCTTGTAATAAGCCTCGACGTCCTTGTTGTTTTCGTCGACGGTGAAGGCGCCTTCACTGATCCAGCGCACCTTGCCCTCCGCCCAGCCGTGCTCGATGAACTGGAAGGCGTCGACCTTCAGCGTGCACGGATCGCCGACGCGGACGAAGCCGATATCACGCGTGGAGATGCGAGCCTCGCCTTCCAGCGGCGCGTTGAGCGGCATCAACGTGAACAGCACCTCGCCTTCCTTGAGCACCGATCCGACCGACAGCTTGGATTTGGTCAGGACGATCGCCGCTTCCTGTGCCGTCCAGCGAACCAGATCCTGCTTCCGCGCCGCCTTCTCGAGCTGCGAGCGGGCGGTGTCGAGACTATTTCTCGACGTTACGAGGTCCTGGCTGAGCGCGGCATACCACTGCTGGGTAAAAGCCTCGCGGTCGCTCTTTGTCGCGTCCAACTGATGCTGCGCCTCGATAATGCTGTTCCTCGTGCTCTCCAGGGCGCGCGTCACTTCCAATCGTGAATCCTGCGAGATCAGCATGTTGAGCTGCGAACCCGTACCATTGTCGGCAAGCATCGTCCGCATGTCCTCGATCTTGAGCGCGATTTTCTCTCGATTAAGATACGTGCCGACGTCCGTCTTCAGTTTGACCAGCGTCGCCTGAAGCTGCCTGCTTTTCGCGTCGTAGCTGTTGACCTGCTCCTTGTACTGCGCCATGCGCTGCTCGTAATATGCAAGCTGCAGCGCCTGGTACTTCTTCGTCTCGGGATCGGATGCCTCGGCAAACACCAGCGGCTTGCCGGCCAGCTCCGCCTCGTCGCGCGCGATCTGCGCTTCCAGGCTGGCAATCTGGCTCTTGAACTGCTGCACGTCGGCCGCGGCAAAGGTGGGATCGAGCGTGGCCAGAATCTGCCCGGCTTCGACCCGATCGCCTTCGCGCACGTCGACGGTCTTGATGATCGACGCATCGAGCGCCTGATACACATTGACGGCGCGCAGCGGCACGATGGTGCTGCCGGTCTGACTGATCACCACGCGATCCATGGTGGTCACAAACGACACCACCAGCAGGCTTGCGAGCATGCCGCCGAGCAGGAACACAGTCATGCGCGCCCACACCGGCTCCGGCGCCTCGCGAATGGCGTCGGTCTCGGACTGGAACTGTTTGATGGCCGCCTGGGCCGATTCGTCAAGAGACAAGGGTCGGGTTCCTCACGGGAGGCTTGCGCGGGATGGCTATGGTCAGATGAGCGTTCTGCTCGTTCCAAAGCCGGCTGTAGATGTCGCAACGGTCGAGCAGCTCCGGATGCCGCCCGAGATCGGCCACCTTGCCGCGCTCAAGCACCAGGATCGAATCCGCCGACACCAGCGAGCCGAGCCGGTGTGACACCACGATCAGCGTCCGGCCTTGGGCGATCCGCGCAAGGTTCGCATTGATGATCGCTTCGCTTTCCGGATCGAGCGCGCTGGTCGCCTCGTCGAGGATCAGGATCGGCGGATCGACGATCAGAGCGCGCGCGATCGCGAGCCGTTGCCTCTGGCCGCCTGACAGGTTCGGCGAACCTTCATAGATGTAGGTTTCATAGCCGCGCGGCAACCGGTCGATGAATTCCTCGGCCCCGGCGAGTCTTGCCGCGCGCACCACATCGTCGAAGGTCGCGTCGATCTTGGCGGCCGCGATATTCTCGCGAATCGTTCCGCTGAACAGGAAGTTCTCCTGGAGCACCACGCCGACGCTTCGGCGCAGGTGATCAAGGTCGTATTCGCGCACGTCGATGCCGTCAATCTTGATCAGGCCTTCATATTCGGAATGCAGGCGCTGCAGAAGCCGCGTGATGGTGGTCTTGCCGGAACCGCTTCGGCCCATGATGCCGAGCGTCCGGCCCTGCGGCACTTCGAACGAAACTTTCTCCAACGCCGGCGACGAAGCGCCCTTGTATTTGAAGGTCACGCCCGCGAACTCAACATGGCCTTTCACGGGGGTCTGCACGCCGTGGTCGCCGCGCCCCTCTTCCGACTGCTGGTTGACGAGCTTGCTGATCAACTCGACGGCAAGCCGCGCTTCGTCGTACTGGTTGACGAGCTGGGCGATCTGCACGAGGGGTTGCACCACCCGCCGCGACAGCATCAGGAAGGCAAATAGCGCGCCGACATAGACCGGATCGTTGGTGGTAACGGCAAAGTACACGCCGAGCGCGAGCGTGCCGCTGATCGCGAGCTGCTCAAACGGCAATACGACAGATTGAATGGTATTGGCCCGCATACCCTCGGCCAGACGGCGCTTGGCGACCCGCGCGACCTGCACGTCCCACAGGTGCCGCTGCCGCGCATCGAGGGCCAGCGATTTGACGGTACGAATGCCCGTAATGTTCTGCACAAGAAATCCGCCGCGATACGAGTCGGCATGGTCGGCAGCGCTCGACCTTCGCCGATAGCCCGGCAGCATGAGGACAAGCCACAGTGCGATAACCGCGCAGCAGGCGAGCACGATCGCAGTCAGCAGCGGACTGAAGAAGAACATGACAGGGATGAACACGATCAGCGTGGTCGAATCCAGCACCGTGCCGAACACTTGTCCCCTGAGAAACTGCTGGATCTTCCGCAGGTGATTGATGTCGTGCGTAACCTGGCCGACGGTCGTATGCTCGAAGAAATCGATCGGCAGCTTCAAGACCTTGTCGAATACATAGGTCGACAGCTTCACATCGATCCGTGTTGTCAGGACAAGGATCAGATAGCGGCGCAGCCAGGCAAACACCGTCTCGAATGCAAGCAGGATCACGAATCCGATGCACAGAACCGCAAACGTGCCGAGCGCCTTATAGTAGAGTACGAAATCCGTCAGCATGCGCCAGAACAGGATCGGCGACAGCGCCAGGAACGCCAATATGAAGGCCGCGATGGCAAGGTCGCGCACGATCCAACGTTCGCGAAAGACCAGCGCCCGAATGAGCCCGAAGCCGAACGGCTGCTCCTCGTCGGCGATGTCGTAGTCGCGCTTGATCAGCACGACCTCGCCGGTCCACACGTCCTCGAACCTGACGCGGTCGATCACCAGAGCCGCATCTTCGTCGGCGTGGGGATCCTGCAGAACGATGCGCGGTGTTTCCGAATCCTGGTCGATCTGGCGCAGCAGCACCATGCTTCCGCCGTGCTTCAACCGCACTATCGCCGGCAGCGCTTTGCCAAGATCGGCAAGTCCGTCCCAGTTCAATTGCAGCGGCTTCGCCTTGAGCCCCGCCGACTCGGCGCATTTCACCAGCTCGGCCGTCGTGACCTCTCGCGCCGGCAAGACGTTCTCGTGAACGAGCTGCTGAACCGACAGATGCACGCCGTGCTGCCGCGCGACGACGACGAGGCATTTCAGTGCGGAGCATTCGTCGGTATCGTCCGGTTCGAATGCCGGGACGACATTGGTCAGGTTCGCTATCTGTCCGTTGTCTGTTTCGTATCGCATCATGCGCCGAATGAACTGCGGGCTTCGCAAATCAGCGCCAATACTCGCCGATGATTGTGGCACTGGCTTGTCGTCGGCCAGGCGCACGGAACTGCGCCCTCATCAATCAATGCCGTCCCGACGCCACATCGAAGCGTTGATGAAATTTTCTTTGCAATTTAGTGAGGAGATTCCATTGTCATCCGATCGACCAAAATCGAAAACCAGTTTTCACACGCGCGCGGCCGATCGGTGAGATGCCCCTGGAACTTGCAGCTTTGGCATTCGTCACAAACGGCAGGCGTGCGACTCAGCCGCATAACAAATTGTGGCTGCCGGCAACGGTCTCCATATACCTGCTTGACGTTGGCGAAGCGTCGGCTTCCATCAGCCACTTGATGTCAGGTTGTCAGGCATCCGCATCCCAGCGCGAGCTCCTGATCACAGGGCTCGCGCGAAAATCATGAAAGCCGAGGGTGGCCGCTCGATACCGACGCAATCCATCATGTTACCGTGCAGCATCATGTTACCGCGTTGCTGCGCTGTGTTGCCCAGATGACATAGAAGGGCTCGGAACTTTCTCGCCCACTCCGCGTTCAGTCACCGCACCAATTGGTCCTTTTTTTTTCCATTGGTGCTATAGGGGCCAGGGGACTATCCACCTGTCAGTTTTGTACCTGTGGCGTTCGAGTAAGCGGGTCTTGTCTGCGTAATGACGACGCGTTACACACGCATTGGGTCGTGCCTTATCGGCATGGCTGCGGTGGTGGGATGGGTGTGTATCCCGCCGGGCGCTCAGGCTGATACGCTTCGCGGAGCGCTTACCCAGGCCTACCGGAACAACCCGCAGCTCAACGCCCAGCGCGCAGCCGTACGCGCCACCGACGAGACGGTGCCGCAGGCTCTGTCCGGCTACCGTCCGCGCATCAGCCTCTCGGCCTCGGCCGGCGAAGCCTATTCCGACGTGACCACGAAATCAGTTTCCAACACCGGCGCCGCGATTTATCCGCGCACGATCGGCCACAACGCCGTGCAGACCTACGGCGCGACCTACTCGCAGAGACTGCTCGATGGTTTCGGCACAGCTTCCCGCACGCGGCAGGCCGAGCAGCAGGTGTCGGCGGCGCGCGAGACCTTGCGGCTGACCGAGCAGACGGTGCTGCTGGCGGCTGCGACCGCCTACATGAATCTCATTCGCGACGCCGCGATCCTTACCCTGCAACGCAGCAACGTCGAAGTGTTGCAGGAGCAGTTGCGCCAGACGCAGGACCGCTTTCGCATCGGCGAAGTCACGCGCACTGACGTCGCCCAGGCAGAATCTCGCTTGGCTTCCGGAAGGTCGACGCTGCTGCAAGCGGAGTCGAACTATGTCACGTCCAAGGCAACTTACCGGCAGGTGATCGGCGTGGAGCCGGGCAATCTCGAAGCGGCTGCGCCGGTCGACCGGCTCTCTCCGTCAAACCTTCAGGCCGCGGTCCAGTCGGCGCGCGCGGCACATCCGTCGGTCACCACCGCGATGTTCAGCATCGATGCGGCGCAGTTTCAGGTCAAGATCGCGGAGAGCTCGCTCTATCCGACACTTGACGCCGTGGCCAGCGTGCAGAAGTCGTATGGCTCGCAGGTTCAGCTCTCCACCCTCGAGTCGTTCACCGCCTCGGGCGTCGCCCAGCTCAACGTTCCAATCTATCAGGGCGGCGGTGAATACGCGACGATCCGGGCGGCCAAGGAGACGCTGCAGCAGCGCCGCGTCGATCTCGACACCGCGCGCGATCAGGCGCAGCAGACGCTGGTGCAGTCCTGGGGCCAGCTCGAAGCCGCCAAGGCGCAGATCCAGGCAACGCAGCAGCAGGTGACCGCCGCCGAGATCGCGCTCAACGGCGTGCGCGAAGAAGCGCTGGTCGGCCAGCGCACCACGCTCGACGTGCTCAACGCGCAGCAGGAATTGGTCAACGCCCGGGTCGCGCTCGTGACCGCGCAGCGCGACCGGGTGGTCGCGTCCTACACCTTGCTCGGCGCCGCGGGCCGGCTGTCCGTGCAGGTCCTGCAGCTGCCGGTCCAGGTCTACGACCCGAGCGTGCACTATCACCAGGTTCGCGACACCTGGATCGGCGTTCGCACACCCGACGGCAAATAGTCATCATCCTGCGCGGCGTGCACGGCTGTCGCGCGGCATCGCCAGGCCGCAATCCCATCAACCCGACGCGGCTTGTTTCGGCAGAGGCAACTCGTCCGTCGGAGCCTGCTGACCGATGCGGTGGATGAAGTCCGGCAGCCCCTGTCCCATCGAGTGCTCGTAGCGCAGCGCCGGCGCGCCCGGATTGAACGGGATGTTCAGCGTCCAGCGCACATCGCGCTCGACCATGTCGCGAAGCTCGACCAGCCGCTCGGCGCTGAGGTGATCCGTATAGACAAATGAGCGGTAACCGCCGTTCGGATCGCCCTTGTAATAGTCGGCGCAGACCGTGTAGTCGACCTCGCGCGCATGCAGCCGGTCGCCGGTCTTTGGATGCGTATAGGTCCACACGTCACGCTCGGTCGCGTGCGGCACGGCGAGATCGTAATACGGCGTGCCGGGATAGGTGGTGATGACCGTGCAGTCGAAATCGTCGACCTGGTTGCGGATGAGCCAGTCGCGAATGTCGGTGACGGTCTCCTCCGACTCGCCCGGATGGCCGCAGGACATCAGCGCCTTGATCTTCAGCCCCGCCTGCTTGGCGTAACCGACGCAGCGGTCGTTGTCGGCGAGCTTTGCCCGCTTGTCGATGTTGACGAGGATGCGCTCATTCGCGGCCTCGAAGCCGCAGAGGAGCCAGCGGAAGCCGGCGCGAAACATCGCCGTCGCCTGTTCGAGCGTGAGCAGCTCGGACTTCACGAAGCCGCGCAGCCGGAACTCGGCGCCGAGCCGCGATTGCAGATCGGACAGCCCGTTCATCAGCGCGACGAAACCTTTGCTGACGTTGAGCTCGTCGTCATAGAACATGAACCCGGTGAAGCCGTGCTCGCGATGCAGATGCTCGACCTCGGTCAGGATCGACTCCACCGAGCGGTTGCGGATCTGCCGCAGACTCTTGCTGTTGCGCCCACCGCAGAAGCCGCAGCCGAACGGACAGCCCAATTGGGCGATGAGGCTCGTCGCGCGGTGGCCTTCGATGCTGTAGCGATAGGATTTCAGATCGACCAGATGCCGCGCCGGTCGCGGGCTTTCGGTGAACATCTGATCGGTCAGGAACAATCCGCCCTTGGGATCGTCGCCGTCGACCAGCTTCGGCGCGTTCTCCTTCAGCGCCTCGAAGATCGCAAGCTCGCCGTCGCCGCTGCACAGTACGTCGAACGCGGCTTCGAGCTGCGCTGCCGAGCGGTGGCCGCGGCCGTTCGTGACGCCGCGTTTCAGCTCGAGCTTCTTTGCCGAATAGACCAGCGTGACATGCGGTCCGCCGAGAATGAGCCTGAGGTCGGGACGCAATCTCCGGATCGTCGCCGCGATCTGCATCACCGCCGGCAGTTGCGGCGTCGTCGTGGTGATGCCGATGGCAAGGTCCTGACAACTGGTCAGATAGTCTTCGAGCGGAGCGAGAAAGTTCTCGACGCCGGAGAGGTCGAGCAGGTTGACCCGGTAGCGCTGCGCCTCCAGGCTCGCCGCGACCTTCAGCACACCGAGGCTGACGAACACCCGCTCGTCGAGCAGGAACGCCGACGGGGGAATGATCAGGCAGACGGACCGTGCCTGCTCGGCCCACGACCGCAACGCGTCCCGAACCGCCGGCTCGTTCCATTGCAGTGAGCCGCAGTTATGAGGTGCGAGCGTGGTCACGCGCGTGCTGGCCCTTCCAGGTGGACCGCCGATGGCGGTCCAACGGATAAGCTTTTCAATTGTTTGGTTAATTTTTCCTTAAAATTGCGCCGGGCAGCCGAATGCACCGCCACTGGCTGTTCTTTCTGCACTGCACAATTTTCGGGCGACTGCGGTCCAAGCGGGCATTGCCGCTGCGGAGGGCCCGGTTCCGCCGAAGGTCCTCGCAACACCACAAGGTGTTGATCCTCATCGTAAATCTCCGAATTCCGCGCTTTGGCACGTTGCTTGAATTTTGATCACTGCCGTGGACCCCTCTTTCAAGATCGTCATCGTCGACAAGAACCCGATCCGGGCAGCGATCCTGGAGGACGGGTTGCGCGAGGCTGGCCACGTGCAGGTGGTCCGCATCGGTGAGACCTCGAACCTGCTTCAGCGCATCTACATCATCGACCCCGACGTCATCCTGATCGACCTGGAGAACCCGAGCCGCGACGTGCTCGAGCAGATGTTCCAGGTGAGCCGTGCGGTGAAGCGACCGGTCGCCATGTTCGTCGACCAGAGCGACCGCGCCTCGATCGAGGCCGCGGTCGATGCCGGCGTCTCTGCCTACATCGTCGGCGGCCTGCGCAAGGACCGCGTGCAGAACATCCTCGATCTCTGCATCTCGCGCTTCAACGCATTCTCGCGGCTCGAAACCGAGCTGGAGAAGACGCGGTCGGCGCTCGAAGAGCGCAAGGTCATCGACCGCGCCAAGGGAGTTCTGATGAAGGCGAAGAACCTGAGCGAAGAGAAGGCCTATGCACTGCTGCGTAAGACGGCCATGAACGAAAACAAAAAAATTGCCGAGGTCGCACAATCGGTGATCACCGCTGCGGAGTTGTTCAAATGACCGACAAGCGCCTGCGCATCGGCTTCATCCCGCTTTGCGACGCGACCGCGCTGATCATTGCGGTCGATAAGGGCTTCACTGCTGCCGAAGGCCTCGACATCGATCTCGTGCGCGAGGTTTCGTGGTCGAACATGCGCGACAAGCTCAACATCGGCCTGTTCGACGCCGCGCATCTGATCGCGCCGGTGGCAATCGCATCGAGCCTCGGCCTGGGCCACGTCAGGGTGCCGATCGTGGCTCCCTTTGCGCTCGGCGTGAACGGCAACGCCATCACTGTCTCGCCTGCGCTCTATGCCTCGATCGCAGCCGCCGCCGAAGGAAACGTCACCGATCCGCTGGCAACGGCGAAAGCGCTCGCCAAGGTCGTTGCCCCCCGCAAGGCGCGCGGCCAGGAGCCGCTGACCTTCGGCATGACGTTTCCGTTCTCCACGCACAACTATCACCTGCGATTCTGGATGGCGGCGGGCGGCGTCGATCCTGACGAGGACGTACGGCTTGTGGTGCTGCCGCCGCCCTACATGGTGGAGAGCCTCGCCGCGCTCGGATCAGCCGACGCGGTTCTGCCGGCCGCAATCGGCGCGTTCACCGGACCCCTCTTCGACCCCGGCGACATTGCCGGTCATCTCTCGTCATGGCGGATCGGCCGCGTGCCGGCGAGCTGAAAAAATTTGCATTTGCCTATTCTTTTGCAATGCACAAAAAACCGACAGAGCAAGCTGCGGATTTGTCCTTCGATCCCGTCCTCACACGAGCCGAGCGAATCGCTGCTTTGGCCCATCGTTCTGATTTTATTGCTTTTCCCGATGCCCCCTGATTTGGCACGACACTTGAATTGAACGCTTCCAACGATGTCGGGCGATCCCCGGCATTGAGGTCCAACGACGGGCCGCAAAGCAACGCCGCTGTCCTGGGGAGGTCATTCACGCCTCGGGGCACGGCTTTTTTGTCGCCTGAAACCGACGCGTTCCGGGTGCGTCAGCAGCGAGCTTCGAACCAGAGAGGACAGAAGGGACAATGACCGCACGCCGCAACAACGGCATCAGCCGCCGGAAATTCCTGAAAGCCAGCGCCGGCACCGCGGCGCTCCTCGCCGCCGCGAAGGCGCAACTGCCGTCGGGCGCGTTCGCGCAAGGCGACGGCCCCGAGGTGAAGGGCGCCAAGCTCGGCTTCATCGCGCTGACTGACGCTGCCGCGCTGTTCGTCGCCAAGGACAAGGGCTTTTTCGCCAAGCACGGCATGCCCGACACCGAAGTGCTGAAGCAGGCCTCGTGGGGGGCAACACGCGACAACATCGTGCTTGGCGGCGAAGCCAACGGCATCGACGGCGCACATATTCTTTCGCCCATGCCCTACCTGATCTCGGCCGGCAAAGTGACGCAGAACAACGTACCGACGCCCATGTACATCCTGGCGCGGCTCAACCTCGACAGCCAATGCATCTCGGTCGCCAAGGAGCATGCCGAGCTGCGCTTAGGCCTCGACACCAAGGAGTTCAAGGTCGCATTGGAAAAGAAGAAGGCCTCCGGCAAGGCCGTAAAGGCCGCCAACACATTCCCCGGCGGCACGCACGATCTCTGGATCCGCTACTGGCTCGCCGCCGGCGGCATCGACCCGGACAAGGACATCGAGACCATCACCGTTCCACCGCCGCAGATGGTGGCGAACATGAAGGTCGGCACGATGGACTGCTTCTGCGTCTGTGAGCCGTGGAATCTCCAGCTCGTGCATCAAGGCATCGGCTACACCGCAATCACCACCGGCGAGCTCTGGAACAAGCATCCGGAAAAATCGCTCGGCATGCGCGCTGCCTGGGTCGACAAGTATCCGAACGCGTCCAAGGCGCTGCTGATGGCGGTGATGGATGCGCAACAGTGGGCCGACAAGCCCGAGAACCACGAAGAGCTCGCGCGCATCATGGCCAAGCGTCAATGGATCAACGCGCCCTACGAGGACATCATCGAGCGCACCAAGGGCAAGTTCGACTACGGCATCCCCGGCAAAGTGGTCGAGAACTCGCCGCACATCATGAAGTACTGGATGAATCACGCCTCCTATCCGTTCCAGAGCCATGATTTGTGGTTCATCACGGAAGACATCCGCTGGGGCAAGCTCGAGCCGAACACCGACGCCAAAGGTCTTGTCGCCAAGGTCAACCGCGAGGAGATCTGGCGCGACGCCGCCAAGACGCTGGGCGTCAAGACAGAAGACATCCCGACCTCGAAGTCGCGCGGCAAGGAGGCGTTCTTCGACGGCAAGGTGTTCGATCCGGACAATCCGGCCGCCTACCTGAAAAGCCTCGCGATCAAGCGCGCAGAGATCGGCTGAAGCCCGGGGCCGCCGACAACTGGCCCTGTCTGGCGGCCTCACTTCATTTCCACTGGAGCGAGACCGAAATGAACATGCCCGTGCTCAAGACCGAGACCACCGCGGTGCCGTTTCCCTCTGCCGCGCCGGCCAAGGTGTTGGCGATCACGCCGAAGAAGGCTCCGTTTGTCGCGCGCACCATCGCGCGAGCGAGGTCGTTCGCGGTCGCCGTCGTTCCTCCGCTCGTCGTGATCGCCCTGGGTCTGGTTGTCTGGGAGATGCTTTGCCGCAGGACGGGCGCAACACTACCGCCGCCAACCAAAGTGCTGGCTGACACCTGGGAGCTGATCGTCGATCCGTTCTTCGACCGCGGCGGTATCGACAAGGGCCTGTTCTGGCACATGTCGGCAAGCCTGCAGCGCGTCGCGTTCGGCTACGCGCTCGCCGCGATCGCGGGCGTGGCGCTCGGCACGCTGGTCGGCCAGTCGACCTGGGCGATGCGCGGGCTCGACCCGATCTTTCAGGTGCTGCGCACGGTGCCGCCGCTCGCCTGGCTGCCGCTGTCGCTGGCGGCCTTCCGCAACGGCCAGCCGTCGGCGATCTTCGTGATCTTCATCACCGCGATCTGGCCGATCATCATCAACACCGCGGTCGGCATCCGCAACATTCCGCAGGACTATCGCAACGTGGCGCAGGTGCTGCGGCTCAATCAGCTCGAGTTCTTCTTCAAGATCATGGTGCCGGCGGCCGCGCCCTACATCTTCACCGGTCTGCGTATCGGCATCGGCCTGTCCTGGCTCGCCATCGTCGCGGCCGAGATGCTGATCGGCGGCGTCGGCATCGGCTTCTTCATCTGGGACGCGTGGAACTCGTCCCAGATCAGCGAAATCATCCTCGCGCTCGTCTATGTCGGCCTCGTCGGCTTCATCCTCGACCGGATCGTTGCGGGCGCCGCCACCATCGTCACCCGTGGCACTGCGGCGAACTGAGGACAATGTCGATGACACACATTCCGTATCTCAAGCTCGATCACATCGACAAGAGCTTCAGCCGCGGCTCGACCGAGACCGAGGTTCTGAAGGATGTCACGCTCGGAATCGAGAAGGGTGAATTCGTCTCGATCATCGGCCATTCCGGCTGTGGCAAGAGCACGCTCTTGAACCTCGTCGCCGGACTCCTGCCAGTCACGCGCGGCTGCGTGCTGCTGGAGAACAAGGAGGTCAACGACCCGGGCCCCGACCGCGCGGTGGTGTTCCAGAACCATTCGCTGCTCCCCTGGCTCACGGTCTACGCCAACGTGAAGATCGCGGTCGACAAGGTGTTCGCTTCGACGAAGTCGCGCCAGGAGCGCCATGACTGGATCATGCACAACCTCGATCTGGTGCAGATGGCGCATGCCAGGGACAGGCGGCCCGCGGAAATCTCCGGCGGCATGAAGCAGCGCGTCGGCCTGGCTCGGGCGCTGGCCATGGAGCCGAAGGTCCTCCTTCTCGACGAGCCGTTCGGCGCGCTCGACGCGCTCACCCGCGCGCACCTGCAGGACTCGGTGATGGCGATCCACGCCAAGCTCGGCAACACCGTGGTGATGATCACCCACGACGTCGACGAGGCGGTGCTGCTCTCGGACCGCATCGTGATGATGACCAACGGGCCAGCGGCGCATATCGGTGAGGTGCTCGACGTGCCGCTGGCGCGGCCGCGCAAGCGCCTCGCGCTCGCCGGCGACGTGACGTATCTCAAGTCCCGCCAGCGCGTGCTCGAGTTCCTCTACGAACGGCATCACTTCGTCGAAGCGGCGTGAGACGTCCATGTCCGGGGATTTCTCGCCAGAGCAGAAGCGCTACCTGGAGGGGTTCACCTCCGGCCTGCAGATCGCACGCGCAGCGCGCGGCGCGAGCAAGCCTGTGCCGGGCGCGCCGTCGGGTCCCGACGCCGAGCATGTGCTGGCGCAGGACCAGACGGTGGCCGGTGGCGGCCAGCTCTCGGAGCAGGAAAAATTCAAGCGCGAGCAGCACCCGTTCGAAGCCTATTCCCGGCTCAAGGACCAGGCGGACAAGAACGAACCACCCAAGCCCGCCGACAATTTCCGCTGGCGCTACTACGGCCTGTTTTACGTCGCCCCGGCGCAAGCCTCCTACATGTGCCGGCTGCGCATCCCGAACGGCATCCTCACCCATTGGCAGCTTGCGGGCCTGGCCGACCTCGCCGAGAAATTCGCCGGCGGCTATTCGCACGTGACGACGCGCGCGAACTTTCAGATCCGCGAGATCGAGCCGAAGAACGCGATCAATGTGCTCGAGGGCATTCTCGCGCTCGGCCTTTGCTCGCGCGGCACCGGCGCCGACAACATCCGCAATGTCACCGGCACGCCGACCGCCGGCATCGACCCGCAGGAATTGCTGGATACGCGGCCCTGCGCCCGCGAGTGGCACCATCACATCCTCAACGAGCGCGGCCTCTACGGGCTTCCCCGCAAGTTCAACGTCGCCTTCGACGGTGCGGGGATGATCCCGGTGCTCGAGGACACCAACGACATCGGTTTTCAGGCCGTCGAGGTGAAGGAAGGCTTCGGCGCCGAGCCCGGCGTCTGGTTCAAGCTCGCGCTCGGCGGCATCACCGGCCACCGCGATTTCGCCCGCGACACCGGCGTGATCGTCAGACCGGCCGACGCGACGAAGGTGGCCGACGCCATCGTCCGCGTGTTCAGCGCCCATGGCGACCGCACCAACCGCAACAAGGCGCGGATGAAGTACGTGCTCGACGCCATGGGCTTCGACAAATATCTCGCGCTGGTCGAAGAGAAGCTTGGTTCAAAGCTCACGCGCGTTCCGGCCGAGGCGCTCGCGCCACGGCCGGCATTCGACCGCGCCGCCCACATCGGCGTTCACGCGCAGAAGCAGGAGGGGCTCAACTGGATCGGCGTCGTGCTGCCGGTCGGCAAGCTCACCTGCGCGCAGATGCGCGGTCTTGCCGCGGTCGCGCAGCAGTTCGGCGACGGCGATATCCGGCTGACGGTCTGGCAGAACCTGCTGATTTCCGGCGTGCCGGCCGCGAAAGTCACGGCCGCCGAAGCCGCAATAGAGCAACTCGGGCTGACGACCAAGGCGAGCTCGATCCGCTCCGGCCTCGTCGCCTGCACCGGCAACGCCGGCTGCCGCTTCGCAGCCTCCGACACCAAGCGCCATGCCGAGGACATCGCCCGCTGGTGCGAGGCGCGCGTCGAGATCGACGGCCCGGTGAACATCCACCTGACCGGCTGCCATCATTCCTGCGCGCAGCACTACATCGGCGACATCGGGCTGATCGCCTGCAAGGTGCCAATCAATGACGATGGCGACACGGTCGAGGGCTACCACATCCTGGTCGGCGGCGGCTTTGGGCCGGACGCCGGCCTTGCCCGCGAGATCTACCAGGACGTGAAGGCCGAGGATGCGCCGCCGATCGTCGAGCGCATGCTGAAGGGATACCTCGCTCGCCGCGCCTCGCCCGCCGAGACCTTCCAGGCCTTCACCCGCCGTCACGAGATTGCCGCGCTGACGCAGATGTTCGCGGAGATCGCCGCATGAACTCGCCTGTCCGCCCTCCGCTCTCATCGATCGTGCCGGAGAATGCGCCGTTCACCGCCGAGCAGCGCGTCTGGCTGAACGGTTTCTTCGCTGGGCTGCTGGACGGCGACACCGCCGCACTGTCGTCGCAACAGGCATCGGCACTCGGGGTGCCGATGGGCGGCATCGCTGAAGCAGACGACGGCGCGCCCTGGCACGACCAGACCATGCCGCTTGCCGAGCGCATGAAGCTCGCCGAGGGCCGCCCGCTCAACCGCCGCATGATGGCGGCGATGGGCCAGCAGGACTGCGGCCAGTGCGGCTACGATTGCAAGGATTACGCGGAGGCGATTTTCGCCAAGACCGAAGAGCGGCTGAACCTGTGCGTACCGGGCGGCAAGGAAACCAACCGGATGCTGAAGTCGCTCCATGCCGAGTTGGGTTCGGCTCCGGCGACGGCCAAGCCGGCAAAGGCCACGGAAGCCCCGGCGGCAAGACCCGAGGGTGCGCCGGGCACGTCGCGCGACAATCCCGCACTCGCGACCTTCGTCTCGCGCACGCGTCTCAACAAGCCGGGCTCGGCGAAGGAAACCTGGCACATCGAGTTCGATCTGACCGAAAGCAATCTCAACTATATGGCCGGCGACTCCTTCGGCCTGTTTCCCACCAATGATCCCGCGCTGGTCGAAGCGGTGCTGAAGGCCCTGCAGGCCCCCGCCGACTTCCCGGTCGGCGGGCGCACGCTGCGCGAGGTGCTGACCGACGGTGTTTCGCTGTCGCCTGCGCCCGACATGCTGTTTCAGCTGTTCTCTTACATCACCGGCGGCGACCGGCGGAAAAAGGCGCAGGCGCTGGCCGCAGGCGAGGACCCCGACGGCGACGCCGCCACGCTCGACGTGCTTGCCGCGATCGAGAAATTCAGCGGCGTGCGGCCCGATCCCGAGGCGTTCATCGAAGCGCTCGATCCGCTGCAGCCGCGGCTCTATTCGATCTCCTCGTCGCCCAAGGTGCATAAGGGCCGCGTGTCGCTGACGGTCGACGCCGTGCGCTACGACATCGGCAAGCGCACTCGCCTCGGCGTCGCCTCGACCTTCCTGGCCGGCCGGATCAACCCCGGCGACCGGCTCCGGGTCTATGTGCAGAAGGCGCATGCCTTCGGCCTGCCCGCCGATCCGAACGTGGCGGTCATCATGATCGGCCCCGGCACCGGCGTGGCTCCGTTCCGCGCCTTTCTGCACGAGCGCATGGCGACCAAAGCACCGGGCCGGAACTGGCTGTTCTTCGGCCACCAGAAGCGCGACTACGACTTTTTCTACGAGGACGAGCTCAACGGCATGAAGGCGGCCGGCGTCCTCACCCGCCTCTCGCTCGCCTGGTCGCGCGACGGCGAGGAAAAATTCTACGTCCAGGACCGCATGCTGCAGACCGGCCGCGAGCTGTGGTCGTGGATCGCCGAAGGCGCGCACATCTACGTCTGTGGCGACGCGCAGCGGATGGCGAAGGACGTGGAACGCGCCCTGATCGACATCACCGCCGCGCACGGTGCGCGCTCGACCAACGAGGCCGTGCAGTTCGTCACTGAGCTGAAGAAGAGCGGCCGCTACCAGACGGACGTGTATTGATGCACGCGCCGCTGCCGCTCCCGCCGGCCGTCCGCACCGCCTGCCCCTACTGCGGGGTCGGCTGCGGCGTGCTGGCGCGGCCGGACGGCCAGGGCGGCGCGATCACCACCGGCGATCCCGACCATCCCGCCAATTTCGGCAAGCTGTGCTCCAAGGGCTTCGCGCTGGAGGACACGCTGGGGCTCAGCGGCCGCCTGCTCGATCCGCAACTGCGGCGCGCTGACGGGACCTACGCCAAGGTCGACTGGGATACTGCGCTCACAACCGTCGCCGATGGCTTCCGCCGCGTCGTCGATCGCGACGGGCCGGGCGCCATCGCCTTCTATCTCTCGGGCCAGCTCCTCACCGAGGATTACTACGTCGCCAACAAGCTCGCGAAGGGCTTCCTCGGCTCGGCCAATGTCGACACCAATTCCCGGCTGTGCATGGCCTCCACGGTCGCGGGCCACCGCCGCGCGTTCGGCGAGGACGTGGTGCCGGGCAGCTACGAGGACCTCGATCAGGCGAACCTCGTGGTTCTCGTGGGCTCCAACGCCGCCTGGTGCCATCCGGTGCTGTTTCAGCGCATGACACGCAACCGGCAGGAGCGTGGCGCAAAAATCGTCGTGATCGATCCGCGCCGCACCGTGACAGGCGACGAAGCCGATCTTTTTCTGGCGATTGCGCCGGGCAGCGACACCGCGCTGTTCGCAGGCCTCCTGGCCTACCTCGCCGAGGTCGGCGCGCTTGATGGCAAATATATCGAAACCAACACGACGGGCTTTGCCGCAGCGCTCGCGCGCGCCCGGGAAATCGCACCGGATATCGCCACGACCGCAGTCGCGACCGGTCTCGACGAAGGCGACGTTGCGCGCTTCTTCCAGCTGTTCCGCTCCAAGGAGAAGGTCGTCACCTGCTTCTCGCAAGGGGTCAACCAGTCGGCGCAGGGCACCGACAAGGTCAATGCCGTCATCAACTGCCATCTCGCCACCGGCCGGATCGGCAAGCCCGGCATGGGGCCGTTCTCGCTCACCGGGCAGCCCAACGCCATGGGCGGCCGCGAGGTCGGCGGGATCGCCAACTTGCTCGCCGCCCACATGGGCTTTGCGCCGGACGAAATCGACCGCGTGCGGCGGTTCTGGAGCACGCCACGCATGGCCGAGCGCGAAGGTCTCAAGGCCGTGTCGATGTTCGAAGCCATCGAGCGCGGCGAGATCAAGGCACTGTGGGTGATGGGCACCAATCCAGCGGTGTCGCTGCCGCGCGCCGGCGCCATGCGCGAAGCGCTGAGGAAGCTCGAGCTGTTCGTGGTGTCGGAGAACGTGCTCGGCAACGACACGGTGTCGGCGGCGCCGCACGTTCTGCTGCCGGCCGCGGCATGGGGCGAGAAGGACGGCACCGTCACCAACTCCGAACGCCGCATCTCGCGCCAGCGCCGCTTTCTGCCGCCGCCCGGCACGGTCAAGCCCGACTGGTGGATCATCTCGGAGGTGGCGCGGCATCTCGGCTTCGGCGATGCCTTCGGCTATCGCGGCCCGGCCGACATTTTCCGCGAGCATGCCGCGCTCTCGGGCTTCGAGAACGGCGGCGAACGCCTGTTCGATCTCGGTGGGCTCGCGGACATATCCGACGACGACTACGACGCGCTCGAGCCGGTGCAGTGGCCGGTGCGCGCTGCCGGTGACGGCCCCGCCGCGCGGCTGTTCTCCAACGGACGCTTCAGCACGCCGGACCACAAGGCGCGCTTCATCGCGCCGGAAAAGCCAGTGCTTTCCGAAGCCACCTGCAACGAATTCCCGCTGCGGCTGAACACCGGCCGGCTGCGCGACCAGTGGCACACCATGACGCGCACCGGTCAGAGCCCGCGGCTCGGCGCGCACAGGCCCGAACCGTTCGTCGAGGTGCATCCGCTCGACGCCAGGCGCTTCGGCCTTGCCAATGGCGGCTTCGCGCGCCTGAAAAGCCGGCACGGCGCCTGTGTGCTCAAGGTCGTGACCAGCGCCGGTCAGCAGCGAGGCTCGGTGTTCGCGCCGATCCACTGGAGCAACAGCAATGCCGCGTCGGCGCGGATCGGCGATCTGGTGTCGCCGCAGACCGATCCGTTCTCGGGCCAGCCCGAAGCCAAGGCGACCCCGATTTCGATCGAGCGCACGGACTTCGCTTATCGCGGCTTTGCGCTGGCGCGCGAGCCCTTCGCCTTCCCGGACGGCGCATGGTGGTCGCAGGTGGCGCTGCCGGGCACCGTAGGCTTCCTGTTCGCCAGCAACGAAGCACCCGAGGCCTGGCGAAGCCTCGCGCCGATATTGTTCCCGGACGCAGCGCTGACCGAGTTCGTCGACCGGAAGCGCGGGCTATACCGCGCAGCGGCCTTCGCCGACAGCCGCCTCGAAGGCGCGCTGTTCCTGGGGCCGGCCGAGGCGCCGCCGCAATGGGGCGACCTGCGCGAGATGATCGGCGGCCCTGGGCTGGCGGAAACCGGGCCGGTCGTCTGCGCCTGCTTCGGCGTCGGCGTTGCCGCGATCGCCGAGGCCGTGGCCTCGCGCAACGCGACAAGCGTCGAAGAGATCGCCAAGGCGCTGCGCGCCGGAAACAAATGCGGCACCTGCCTGCCCGAGGTCAGAAGCATCGTCACCCACGCGCTGGCCGGCCGGAGCTCCAAAGACCATGCGAAGGACCTCTCCAATGACCTCCATGCTCACGATCACGTCCCGGCCTGCTGAGTCGCAGCGGCCGCGGATGGAGCCGCTGGCGCGGCTGCCGGTGTTCTTCGCGCTCGAAGGCCGGCGCGCGGTCGTCGCCGGCGGCACGCCCGGCGCGGCCTGGAAGACCGAGCTGCTGTCGGCCGCGGGCGCCGAGGTCCAGGTTTACGCGCCGGAGCCGTGCGAGGAAACCGTTGCGTTGGCGATCGATCCACCGCGCGGCACTATTACCCTCCATCGCAGGGCGTGGCAGTCCGGCGACATCGCCGGTGCGACGATCGCCGTCGGCGCCTGTGAGAACGACGACGAGGCGCAGCGCTTCGCCGACGCGGCCCGTGAGGCCGGCGTCCCGGTCAATGTCGTGGACAGGCCCAAGTTCTGCGATTTTGCCTTCGGCGCCATCGTCAACCGCTCGCCGATGGTGATCGGCATCTCGACCGATGGCGCGGCCCCGGTGTTCGGCCAGGCGATCCGCGGCAAGCTCGAGGCGATGCTCCCGCGCGGCTTCGCACAATGGGCAGCGGCCGCGGGCCGCTGGCGGGCAGAACTGAAGGCCTCGGGGCTTTCGTTCAACGCCCGGCGGCGATTCTGGCGGCTCTTCACCGAGCGCGCGATGACGCACCCTGACGCCGAACCGCAGTCCTTCGACTACGACCTGCTGCTGCGGCAGATGCAGGCCGAGGGCGAGCGTGTCGAGCAGGGCTCGGTGGCGCTGGTTGGCGCGGGCCCAGGCGATCCGGAGCTGCTAACTTTGCGCGCGGTGCGCGCGCTGCAGTCCGCCGATATCATCCTGTTCGACGAACGCGTCTCGGCCGAAGTCCTCGACTTCGCGCGCCGCGAGGCCAAGAAGCTCCTTGTCGGCAAAGCTCAAGTTGAGACCGAAACCGGCACCTTGATGGCAGGGCTCGCGAAATCCGGTCGCCGCGTGGTGCGGCTCAAGGGCGGCGATCCAGCCGCTGCCATAGACGCAGATGCAGAGGCTACTGCGTGCCGGCAGGCAGGAATCGTGTTGGACGTGGTACCAGGCGTGTCGGCCCACTCCGTTCGTGCCGCAGAGCCGGTGCAGCGCGTCGCGTAACAGCCAGCTAGGCTCGCTGCCGTCAGGAAGCGTGACGCGCCAGCACGCGATCGGCGATCTCGGCCCGCGTGCCGACCCAGATGTCGTCTGCCGACATCGCCTTCTCGATGATCTTCTCGAAATAATACGCGCCGCGGTGATGGCCGAAGATGTGCGCGTGGTTGGTCACGTCGATGATGCGCAGCTCATCGTCCTGTGAACGCGCGATGTCGATCACCTCATTGAAAGATTCCAGCATCATCTTCGGCGGATGGCCGTATTTCATCGACGGCATGTCGTTGACGTCATAGGACAGCGGGATCGCCACGATCTTCTTGTTGCCGTGCTCCATCACATACGGCAGGTCGGCGTCGAACACGTCGCCGTACCAGCGATAGCCGTAGTCGGCGAGAAGCCTGGCCGTGGAAGGCTTCGAGGTGCCACGCGGCGACAGCCAGCCCTTGATCTTCTGGCCTGAGGCCTTTTCCAGCAGCGCGGTGCAGCGCTCGATGTTCTTCTTCTCGTCCTCGTCCGACAGCAGCGCCGGGATCACGTCCATCGCGTAGGAGTGCGACAGCACCTCGTGCCCGCCCTCGGCGATCGCCTTCACCGCCTCCGGCGCGCGCTCGGAGATCACCGCATTGACCATCACGCTGGTCTTGGCACCGTGTTTATTGAACGCGTCGAGCAGCCGGTAGATGCCGGTCTTCACGCCATAGGCCGCCCAGGAGATCGCCATGGTGTCCAGCACGCCGTGCGGCAGCGGATTGCCCATCGGGCTGATGCCCGGCGCCTTGCCGTCCGACCACGCCTCGAGGCAGACGTTGAACACGACCGCGATGCGCTTGTTGTTCGGCCAAAGCCAGTCGGCGTTCTTCAGCGGCATGCGTTCCTCCGGACTCTTGTTCCGGCGACGCTATCAGGAAACGCATAGGGCGCGACAGAACCGCCCCGCAGGGCGGGCATGAGCAAGCCTTAGGCCGCGGGCTTTGTTTCCTTGGCCTCGAGCCCCAGCACCTTCAGGATCTCCTCCTGGATCGCCTGCCGGCCGGTGGTCTTGGCGGCCTCGTCCATCCGCGCCTCGTAGGCGATCCGCGCCGGGCGATGAAACACCATGACGCGGTCGCCGACGTCCATCGCCTCGTTGATGTGGTGGGTGATGAACACCGCGGTCTTGCCATTCTGCTTGACGAGACGGACGAACTCGGCGCGCAGGTCGCGCGCGGTCATCTCGTCGAGCGAGGAAAACGGCTCGTCGCAAAGAAGAATATCGGGCTCGACCGCGAAGGCGCGGGCGATCGACACGCGCTGGCGCATGCCGCCGGAGAGCGCATGCGGCCAGTCGTTCTCATGGCCGGACAGGCCGAGCCGCGACAGCCAGCGCCGCGCCACCGCCTCCGCGTCGCTCTTCTTGGCGTCGAGGATTTCCAGCCCCAGCACCACGTTGTCGATCGCGTTGCGCCACGGCATCAGCCGGTCGTTCTGGAACACAATGCCGATCTTGCCGCGGAAGTAGCTGAACTCCTTGAACGGATCGTGGCCGGTGACGCTCACCGTACCGCTGGTCGGCTCGATCAGGCCGGACAGCAGGTTGAACATGGTCGACTTGCCGCAGCCGGTCTTGCCCAGCACGGCGACGATCTCGCCCTTGTCGATGGTGAACGACAGGCGGTCGACCGCGGTGAAGGTCCCCGAGCCGTCGGGCTTGGGGAAATCCTTCGAGACATCGCTGAAGCGGATCAACGGCTCGGCCATCAGGCGGCCCTCTCCGAGACCGGCCGGTAGCGAAGCAGCCAATTCTCGATCCAGACGATGATCTGCTGCACCACCAGGACGAACAGCACGAGCTGGATGGTCCAGGCCAGTGCGCCCGACATGTCGAACAATTGCTGCTGGCGCAGGAGCTCATAGCCGACGCCGCCGGTCGCGCCGACCAACTCGGCCACCACGACCACGCGCGCGGCATTGCCGAGGTTGATCTTCCACGCGGTGAGGATGCCCGGAAGGATGGTGGGAACGATCAGCACGCGGAACAGCGTCCAGCCGCGCGGCCGGAACGACATGGTCATCTCGAACAGGTCCTTCGACATCGAGCGATAGGAATCCAGCACCTGGAAGGTGAACGCCGGCAGCGTCGTGATGATCATGATGAAGGCGATGCGGAACTCGGTGCCGTGAAACCAGATGATGGCGATGATGACCCAGGACAGGGCCGGAATGCCCTGCAGGAACACCAGGAAAGGCGTGACATAGCTCTCGATCTTGGGAATGCGGCCGATCGGAATGGCAAGGAGGCAGCCGAGCACGAATGCGCCGGCAAGACCGACAAAGATGCGTGCGGCGGTCTCCAGGACCTGCTTCAGCTCCGGCCAGGTCACCAGGATCTTCACCGTGCGGGCGAGGATGTCCTGCACCGGCGGAAACAGGTAGTGCGGAAAGAAATAGGATGCGACCTGCCAGGCGGCGAGCAGCACAACCGTGCTGGCCGTCGCCTGGAGGAACTGCTTGACGCGAGGATCGAACTTCATCGACGGCGGGCGATCAGCGCAGCGGCTTGTCGTAGATCGACGCCGCCGACGGCATGCTCGGCAGATAGTTGATGTCCATGCCTGCCTTATACACCGCCTCGATGTCCTTGCGAATTTCGCTCGACTTGGTGAGCTTCATGGCGAGCCGCTCGTTGGACTTGATCATCGCGGCCACCGCCTTCAGCTCCTCGGGCGGTGCGCCCTTGGCGAGCAGCGGCGCGGCCTCCTCCGGATTCTTCTGCACCCATTCCACCGCGGCCTTGTAGATGGTGTAGAGCTTCTGCACCTTGTCGGGATTGGCGTTGGCCCAGTCGGTGTGGGCGCCGACGCCAAGATACGGAATGGTGTTGCCGCCGACGTCCTTCCAGGTCTTGGCGATGTTGAGGTCGATGGTGCGGATCGACGGCTTCTTGGTGATCATCAGCGTGTAGGCCGGCTCCCAGATCTGCACCGCGTCGGCGCGATCGGCGATGGCGTAGCTGACGAGCCCGGGCGGCGCGGTGTTGACCACCTTGATCTTGGAGACATCGACGCCCTGCTTCTTCGCGAAGAACTCGTACATCTGGTAGTTCGTGGTCGAGCGCGCGCCGGCCAGCTCCTTGCCCTCGAGGTCTTTCAGCGTCTTCACGCTGTCGCGCGAGGTCACCACGGCGCCCCAGTAGTCGAACAGGTTGAACAGATACGTCACCTTGACGCCGCGCACGTCGGCGAGGCCGAGCGTCGTCAGCGACGCGCTGCCGCCGACCTTGAACTCGCCGGAGTTGAATTGCGTGGCATAGGCGTCGGGCGTCCGCTCCTCGAAGGTGATGTCGAGGCCGTTGGCGATGTCGAGCTTCTGCGCCTTGATCACCGGCGGCAGCAGCGCGCCGAGCGAGGGCGGCGCGAAGATCACGATCGTCAACTTCTCGACCGCCTGGGCGCGCGCGTCCGCGGCCCCGCCGGCGGCAAGCGCCGTGGCCGCGAGCGCGAGCGCCGGCCATCGAAGCAATGTCATTGGCATGGAAACCTCCTCTGAATCCAGTTCTTCAGCCGATCCGGAACAGCTTCTGCGCCGTCCCGCCATTGATCGCCGCGACCTGATCCGGCTTCAGGCCGGCCTTCGCCACGATCGTCATTGGCTCGTGGTCGCCGATGGGAAACGGCATATCCGAGCCCAGCATGACACGGTCCGCGCCCATCATCTCGATGACAAAACGCAGCACCCGCGGATCGTGCTCGATCGTGTCGGTGTAGAGCAGGCTCAGCGCCTCCACGGGGTCCGACGTGCCGGGCGTGATGTCGTGGGTGCGCTTGAGGCGGCCGAGCACGATCGGCAGGCCGCCGGCCGCGATCGGCACGAAGATTTTCGCGTTCCTGTAGCGCGTCACGTGCCCGCTCATGGCGAGCCGCGACACCGCGACGAGCGCATCGCTGACGCGGCCGACGCCGTTCGCAAGGCCGTAGTCATGCACCCGGCTCTCGCCCGCCTCGAAGGCCGGATGGATGTGGATCACCGCGCCGGTGTCGTCGGCGGCCTTCCAGAACGGGTCGAGGTCGGGCGCGTCGAGCACGCTGCCGATGCCGCGTGGCAGCGTCGAGATCATCGCCCCGCGGAAGCCCTGTGCCATCGCGGCCTTGAGCACCGAGGCAGCGCGTGCGCCGTCCTGCATCGGCAGTGCCGCGAGCATCACGAGCTTCGGCTCGGCCTTGGCGGTCGACAGCAGCGCGTCGTTGACCATCCGGCACCAGGTCTCGCCTTCCGCCGCCGGCAGGTCGTTGCCGAACCAGTCGGGCCAGCCGCCGTTCACCTGGGCGTCGATGCCATGCTTCTGCATCCAGGCGAGGCGGCCGGTGATATCGCTCAGGCCTTTCATCGCCGGCCGGGTCGGCTTGGCATTGCCGAAAGCGAGCGCCAGCCCCGCATCGTTGTCGATGATCTTCAGCGACGGCAGCTTCGGCCCGTCCTTGCGGATCGCGGCCAGCAGGTCCGGCGGGACGAGATGGCCGTGGGTGTCGATGATCATTCCGCTTCTCTATTGCCCCTTGCGCAACTCTCTCCGCCGTTCGTCCCCGCGAAAGCGGGGACCCAGTCTTTGCTAAACAGAAAGCCCCTCGTAAAGGTCAGACCACAGCGGATTCATTTTCTCGACAGCTTGGATCTTCCACGCACGATTCCACTTCTTGATATGACGTTCGCGAGTCAAAGCTGCTTCTCTTGTTTCATGTTGCTCATACCAGACCAACGTCTTCACACCATACTGTTTAGTAAATCCCCGCAGCACTTCGTTCTTGTGCATCCAACTCTTTGGATGAGGTTGTCCGTCATCCCAGCGTAAAGCGTCCCGTTCCGCCGGCTTGCAAGGATGTAAACGTAGAAAGCCATGCTTGCGGCCCTGGGTCCCCGCTTTCGCGGGGACGAACGGGGAGAGAGCGTGCCTTAGCCGCTTTTTATAGCACTCTCCCTCGCCGCGGCGATCATGTCGCCAAGCCGCGCCACCTTGATCGGAAGCGAATTGACCACGATGCCGAGCGTCCGGACCGCGTCGTTGACCGCGCTCGCCACCGCCGCCGGTGCCCCGAGATAGCCGCTCTCCCCCGACCCCTTCTGCCCGAACACCGTCAAGGGCGATGGCGTCTCGTGGTGCACGATCTCGACCGGCGGCACTTCATGCGCGGACGGCAGCAGATAGTCCATGAAATTCTGCGCCACCAGCAGGCCGTCGTCGTTGTAGGCGAACTCCTCATAGAGGGCAGCGCCTATTCCGTGGGCAATCCCGCCCATTGTCATGCCGCGCACGATCTTGGGATTGATCACCGTGCCGCAGTCGTGGCCGATCACGTAGCGCCTGATCTCGGGCTTGCCGAGGTCCGGATCGATGGTCACCAGCATCAGGTGGAATTCGAACGAATAGCACGGATACATCTGCACCCGACCATCGGCCGTGGGCAAGCCGCCACCCGAGGGCACCGGCATGATGTGGCTCACCGAAAGCCCCGGCTCCATGTCCGGCGGCATCCGGTGGATGTGGCGGTGGGCGATGGTGACAAGCTCGGCCCAGGTGCGCTTCTTGTCCGGCGCGGATTTGTCGAACGCGTTGCCGTCCTGATAGACGATGCGCTCGGCCGGCACGCCGAGATCGTGCGCAGCGATCGCGATCAGCTTGTCCTTGATCTTGCGCGCCGCATGAAACGCCGCACCGCCAAGCATGATCGCCATGCGGCTGCCGACCGGGCTGTTGCTCGGCAGCGAATTGAGCGAATCCGCGCGCACGACGCGGACCTTGTCAGGATCGACCTCCAGCACCTCGCCGACCACCGTGCCGACCAGCGTCTCGTGCCCCTGCCCGGCCGACGTCGTGTGCATGGTCGCGGTGATCGAGCCGACGAGATCGACGCTGATGCGGCAGGAGTCCATCCACGTCGTGGTGCCGACCTTGGGATTGAGCAGCGGCTCGAACGACGAATTGCCGCCGGAAGGCTCCAGGCACGCCGCGATGCCAATGCCCGCGAGCGTTCCGGCGGCGCGCAGCCGGTCGCGCTCAGCGACGAGATCGGCATAGCCGGCCTGGTTGAGCACCTTCTCGATGACCGCCTGATAATTGCCGCTGTCGTAGGTCGAGCCGCTCGGGATCAGATACGGGAAATCCTCATGGCGGATCAGGTTGCGCCGCCGCACCTCGAGCCGGTCGAGGCCGAGCTTGTTCGCCACCTCGTCGATCGTTCGCTCGATGGCATAATTGGTCGGCGACTGGCCGAAGGCGCGCACCGCCTCCTGCACCGTCTTGTTGGTGACCACCGCAATCGCCTGATACTGCACGCTCTTGATCTTGTACGGACCGACGATCGCGCCGACCGGCTTGCCGAGTTGGAACGGCGAGCGCCCGGCATAGGCGCCGACATTGTCCAGCGCCCGCATCTTCATCGAGCGGATCACGCCCTGGTCGTCGAACGCCACCTCGATGTCGAAATTGCGCTCCGGCCCGTGCATGTCGCCGCCGCGCATGTTCTCCAGCCGGTCCTCGATGAACCGGACCGGAAAGCCGAGCCGCCGCGCCAGATAGCCGACCAGCACGGTGTGCTTGATGCCGCGCTTGACGCCGTAGCTGCCGCCGACGTCGACGTCGTAATGCACGCGCACCGCCGACATCGGCAGCTTCAGCGTCATCGCGGTCTGATCCGGATATTTCGGCATCTGGATCGAGGCCCAGACGTCGAGGATCTCGCGCCACGGATCCCAGCTTGCCGTCACGCCGAAGGTCTCGACCGGCACGGTCGCGCTGCGGCCCCATTTGACGATGTGGCGGAATGTGTGAGGGCTTGCAGCGAAGTCCTTCTCGACCTCGCCCCAGACGAAGGTGCGGTCGAGCAGCACGTTCGAGCCGTGCGCCGGATGCACCAGCACGCCGCCCTTGTAGGCCTCCTCGCCGTCGAGCACGAACGGCAGCGGCTCGTATTCGACCGCGACCAGCTCGGCGGCGTCCTCGGCCAGCGCCCGCGTGTCGGCCACCACTGCCGCGACCCATTCGCCGGCGTAGCGCGCAACGTCGACCGCGAGCGGCCGCCGCGGCACGTTCGGCGTATCCATGCCGGCCGCGAGCACGTTGGTCGCGCCGGCAAGCTCCGCCCCGTCGAGCACGTAGTGGACGCCCGGCAGCGCCAGCGCCGCCGACTTGTCGATCGAGACGATTTTTGCCGCCGGATGCGGGCAGGTCACGATGGCGACGTGCTTGACGCCCGCCGGAACGATATCGGCGGCAAAGTTGCCCTTGCCGACGACGAAGCGGCGGTCCTCGCGCACGCGGCGGTCGGACGAGACGAAGCGGAATTTTCCCGGTGCGCTCATGGCGATCCTGGCGGCTGGTTCTGGCCGCGCATGCGTTCGGCGGCGAGCGCGATCGCCTCGACGATCTGCGCATAGCCGGTGCAGCGGCAGATGTTGCCGGAGATCGCATCGACGATCTCCTCGCGTGTCGGCTGCGCATTCTTCGCGAGCAGCGAATGCGCCGCAAGGATCATCGCCGGCGTGCAGTAGCCGCACTGCATGCCGTGGGTCTCGCAGAACGCGTCCTGAAGGATCGACAGCTCGCCCGGCCCCGGCGACAGCCCTTCGATGGTGGTGATGGCGTAGCCGTCGGCCTGCACCGCGAACATCAGGCAGGAGCGCACGGCCGTGCCGTCGATCAGCACCGTGCAGGCGCCGCAGACGCCGTGCTCGCAGCCCGCGTGCGCCCCGTTGAGCTGAAGCCTGTCGCGCAGGCAATCGAGCAGGCTCGTGCGCGGCTCGACCTCGACCGTGTGCTGCTGTCTGTTGATGTCGAGCTCGACCTTCATGCGCACCTCGCGGCGGACTGATAGGCGTCGGCGACGGCACGCACGACCATGGTGACGGCGACGCGGCGACGATAGTCGGCCGAGGCGTGGAGATCGGCCAGCATTTCAACGTCGGCCAGCGCAGCCTTGGCCGCTTCTCTGACTTTGGCCTCGTCGAAGGCCTGCCCCGTCAACGAGTCTGCCACCGCATCGAGCCGCATCGGCACGGCCGTCGCCGCGCCGAGACCGATCGTGGCGCTGGTACATAACCCTTCGGCGTCGAGCGCGAGCTGCGCCGCGGCCGACACGAACGCAAAATCGCTCTGCCGCGCATTGACCTCGTGAAAGCCGACGCCCACGCGCGGTTCCTGCCAGACCGGAAAGCTGACCGACTTCAGGCAGGCGGCGAGCGGCATCGACGTCACCATCGGCCCGAGAAAAAAGTCGGCAGCCGGCATCTCATGATCCGCGCCGTTCTCCCGCCAGGTCAGCGTCGCTTCGAGCGTCACCGCGACCAGCACGATCTCGGCCGCCGCGTCGCCGTTGGCGATCGAGCCGCCGACCGTGCCGCGCGCGCGTGTCGCGCTGTGCCCGACATAGGGCATGACCTTGGCGAGCAGCGGGACTTTCGTGCGGATGACCGGATCGCTCTCGATCACATGCTGCTTGGTTGCCGCGCCGACGACCACCGCCGCGCCCTGCTCGCGAACGAAAGAAAGCCCCGGAATGCGCGCGATATCGACGAGCCGCGTCGGCCGGGCAAGCCGCATCGCCATCAGTGGCACCAGCGTCTGCCCGCCGGCGATCACGCGCGCGCCGTCGTCGGCCGCGAGCAAGGCGCAGGCCTCGTCGATGTCCGCCGGACGCGAGTATTCAAACGGAGCAGGCTTCATACCGCGACGCTTGGCACAATCCGCGGCCTAGTGCCAGTACGGCGGATAGCCGGAATTCTTCTGCTCGGCGTCCAGGAGCCGCAGCATTGCCGGCCATTCCAGCACGCCGTAAGGCCGGCGCGTGCCCGGCTGATAGAGATGCGCGGTGTGCGCCAGCACGTTCTCGCCCGGCACGTTCAGCTCGGTGCGCGCTGCCATCGCGTCGACCTGCGAGCGGCAGGACTGCTCGAGCTGATACATCAGGTTGAACGCCTCGGGCACCGACGGCCCGCAGGTCAGCAGGCCGTGGTTCTTCATGACAAGCGCATTGTGCTCGCCGAGATCGTTGACGATCCGCTCGCGTTCCTCGAGATCGACCGCCGGCCCCTCGAAGTCGTGATAGCCGATGTGATTGTGGAAGCGGATCGAGGTCTGCGACAGCGGCAACAGCCCGCAGTTCATCGCCGATACCGCGATGCCTGCCCGCGTATGGGTGTGCAGCACGCATTTGACGTCCGGCCGCGCCTTGTGGATCGCGCCGTGGATCACGTAGCCGGACTTGTTGATGCCGTAGTCGGTGTCGGGCTTGGCGATGATTTCGCCCTCGACATCGATCTTCACCAGGCTCGACGCGGTGATCTCCTTGTAAAGGAGGCCGTACAGATTGATCAGCAGGTGCTCGGTGCCCGGAATGCGCGAGGTGACGTGGTTGTAGATCAGGTCGGTCATGCCGTACTGATCGATCAGCCGGTAGCAGGCCGCGAGCTCGACCCGGGCCTGCCATTCCTCCGGTGAGACCTGGTCTTTGACTGACTTGAAGTTGGTATCGTACTTCATGACACTCCGGGCCCAGATAAAACGATGGCTGGGGGTTGGCGGCGGCTTCGGCCCGGAGCATACCCTTTGCCCCAAGTTCAGGCCAAGCGCATTGGCCGCATAGCCGGAGTGTTTCAAGTGGCGGCCAGTGAGATTTTGCGGAACCCTTTCAAGGACAAGCTCGCCCGGGGCGAGGTCGTCTCCTCCATGACGGTGCGGCTTTCGCGCTCGAGCGAGATTGCCCGTATCGCGAAAACCGCTGGCTTCGACATGCTCTATATCGACCTGGAGCATTCGCCGCTGACGCTCGATGCCACCGGCCAGATTTGCATGTCCTGCCTGGACCTCGGGGTGATGCCGGCCGTGCGGGTGCCGGCCAACACGCCTGACTATATTTCGCGCATTCTCGACGCCGGTGCGCTCGGCGTCATCGCGCCGCACGTGCGCTCAGCCGCGGAAGCCCGCGAGGTGGTGAAGGCGGCGAAGCTTCCGCCGCAGGGCGAGCGGTCCAACACCGGGGCCTTCCCTCACCTGCATTACCGCTCGTTTCCGGCCACGGAGACCGCCAAGGCCATCAACGATGCCACCATGGTGATCGTGCAGTTCGAGTCCGCCGACTGTCTCCCCAAAGCCGACGAAATCGTCGCCGTCGAAGGCGTCGACATCGTGCTGGTCGGGCTCAACGACATGCTGGGCGACCTGGGGCTCGCCGGGCAATACGATCATCCCAAAGTCCGCGAAATCTACGAGACCGTGATCGCCGCCTGCCGCAGGCACGGCAAGCATTGCGGCGTCGGCGGGCTCGCCAGCCGCCCCGACCTGATGGCCGAATACGTCCGCATGGGCGCGCGCTACGTCTCGACCGGCACCGACCTCGCCTTTCTGCTGGGCGCCGCGACCGCGCGCGCCAAGCAGATCAAGGACTTCACGGTCTGATGGCCGAGGCGCAACCCACCGCCGGCCTCGTCTACGCCAGCGCGGTCGCAGCCGATGCCTTTGCCCGTTCGCTGTTGCAGGCACATGGCGTGCCCCCCGAGGATGCCGCGGTCATCGCCGGCTGCCTGGTGAGCGCCGACCTGCGCGGCGTCGACACCCACGGCCTCTGCCGCCTGCCGATTTATCTCGAGCGCGTGCGCGCCGGGCTGGTCAATCCGAAGCCCAATCTCAAGCCGCAGCGCGTCACGCCGGTCGCAGTCACCCTCGACGGCGAGAACGGCTTCGGTTTCGTCATCGGCATGCGGGCGATGAACGAGGCGATCGTTATGGCCCGCGAATACGGCATCGGTGTCGTCTCCGCCCGCCGCTCGACGCATTTCGGCATGGCGGCGTCTTATGCATTGCCCGCGGTCGAAGCGGGCCTGATGGCGATGGTGTTCTCCAACGCCTCGCAGGCCATGCCGCCGTGGGGCAGCAAGCAGATGCTGCTCGGCACCAACCCGTTCTGCATGGCTGCGCCTGCAGGCCGGCACCGGCCGATCATCCTCGACATGTCGCCCGCCGTTGCCGCACGCGGCAAAATCCGCAAGGCCGAACGGCGCGGCGAGACAATTCCGCTGGGCTATGCGCTCGACGCCGAGGGCCGCCCGACCACCGATCCCAAGGCGGCGCTTGCGGGCGGCGTGGTGCTGCCGATCGGCGAGCACAAAGGCTCCGGCATCTCGATGTTCATGGACATCTTCGGCGGCGTCATTTCGGGGGCGAATTTCGGCGGCGATGTCGGCGACCAGTACAAGACCTTCGACCGCGCCCAGGACGTCGGCCACTTCTTCCTCGCCATGAAGCCCAATCTCTTTGTCACCGAGGATCAGTACCGCGCCCGCATCGACACGCTGATCGACCGCATGAAATCCGCGCCGCTCGCCGCAGGCTTCACCGAGGTGCTGGTGCCGGGCGAGCCGGAAGACCGCTTTGAGGCGCAGCGCCGCAGGTCCGGCATTCCCTATGCGGCAAGCGAAGTGAAAGCGTTGCAGGACGAAGCCAGGCGCGCCTCGGTCCAGCCGCTTGTGCTATCGGACAAGCCGATCGGTTCCTGATGAGATCAATCAGCCGAATATGCCGCCCTGGGGTCCCGCTTTCGCGGGAACGGACGGCTGATCGTGCGGCAAACTCTCTCCCCGTTCGTCCCCGCGAAAGCGGGGACCCAGGGGCAACGAACACCAAACGTTCAATTTGAGCCGATCACCATCCAAGGCGAAGATTCGGTAAGACGCATGAAAATCGAAGCGCCCGTCAACGGCTACGACATCGACGTGATGGTGGTCGGCTATCCAGGCAAGACCGTCTGCCACGGCGGGCTCGGCTGGAGCACCATCGTGCTGCTGCGGGGCCATGGCCGGGTGGCGATGATCGACACCGGCGGCATGGGCGTGCGCCGCCTGCTGCTGGAGCGGCTGAAGGAGCGCGGCCTTGAGCCGGAGGATGTCACCGACCTCCTCCTCTCGCACGCCCATTACGACCACATGCTGAACTGGACCATGGTCGGCCATGCCCGCATCGTCATCGGCTCCCATGAGATGAACTGGGCACTGGGCGAGCCCTGGGGCCGCACCCCGGTGCCGGAGCTTTATGTCCGCGAGCTTCAGGGCTGGAAAACCATGCACGCCGCGGCCGACGGCGAGGAGGTGATGCCCGGCATCTTCGCCCGCGTCACGCCCGGCCACACCCCGGGCCACCTCTGCTACATCATCAAGGGGCGTGACCACGACGTCATCTATACCGGCGACGCCGTGAAAAACCGTGCCGAGTTCCTGTGCGGCCGGACTGACATGACCTATGACCCGACGGTCAGCTCAGCCTCCGTTGCGGCAATTTGGTCGCTATGGCGGGCACGGCCGGGCAATATCGTCATCCCGGGACATGATATACCGATGGTCCTGAAGGAAGGGCGGCCTCACTATCTCGCCAAGCGCGAGGACGCCATAAAGGCCTGGTTCGGCGACGACATCGACACGATGACGACGCTGGAGCTGTCTGTCCGGTGATGGGAGAAACACCGATGTCCGTTCGTTCGACGCTGTTTGCCGCCGCAGGCGTGCTGCTGGCGCTGGCCGCGCCTGCCGCGGCCCAGTCCGACTATCCGAACCGCCCGGTGCGGCTCATCATCCCGTTCCCGCCCGGCGGCAGCAACGACGTGGTCGGCCGCATGATCGGCGAGCAGCTCGGCAAGCAGCTCGGCAAGCAGGTGGTGATCGACAACCGAGGCGGCGCCGGCGGCGTCATCGGCACCGAGCTCGCCGGCAAGGCGCCGGCGGACGGCTACACGCTGCTGGTGATTTCGCTCGCGCACGCGGTCAATCCCTGGCTTTACAAATTGCCCTACGACCCGATCAAGGATTTCGCGCCGATCGGCGTGATGGGCACGGGGCCGAACGTCGTGGCGGTCAACCCGCAATTGCCGGTGAATTCGATCAAGGAGCTGGTGGCGCTCGCCAAGAGCAAGCCCGGCGACATTCAGTACGCATCCGCCGGCGTCGGCTCGTTCCAGCATCTCGGCGGCGAGCTGTTCAAGCTCGAGGCCGGCGTCGACATGCTGCACGTGCCGTTCAAGGGCGGCGGTCCGTCGATGATCGACGTGATCGGCGGCCACACCAAGGTGGTGTTCTCCTCGCTGGTGCAGACCACGCCGCATCTGAAAACCGGCAAGCTCAAGGCGCTCGGCGTCGGCTCCAAGGAGCGCAGCAAGGTGCTTCCGGACGTGCCGTCGGTGTCGGAAGCGGGCGTGCCGACCTACGAGGCGGTCAACTGGTGGGGCATCGTCGCCCCTGCGGGCACGCCGCAGCCGATCATCGACAAGCTGCACGCGGCGCTGACCGCGGCGCAGGATTCGCCGGAGGTGGAGAAGCAGTTCGCGACCGAAGGCGCGATCGTCATCAAGAAGTCGCCCAAGGAGTTCGGCGCCTTCATGGTGAGCGAGATGCAGAAGTGGGAGCAGGTGGTGAAGAAAGGCGGCATCAAGGCCGAATAGCCGCAACAACAACGGGGGGAGGTTGTGCCATGGCTCAGGTGCGCGCTCTGCTGACGGCGGCGGTCGGACTGTCGATCGCCCTCTCGCTCGCGGCTCCGGCCGCGGCGCAGTCCGACTATCCGAACCGGCCGATCCGGATGATCATTCCGTTCCCGGCCGGCGGCAGCAACGACATCGTCGGCCGCGCCCTTGCCGCGCAAATGAGCGAGCGGCTCGGCAAGCAGATCGTGATCGACAACCGCAGCGGCGCGGGCGGCGTGGTCGGCAGCGAGGCGGCCTCCAAGGCCGCGCCGGACGGCTACACCATCCTCGTCATCTCGATCGCGCACTCGGTCAATCCGTGGCTCTACAAGCTGCCCTACGATCCGATCAAAGCCTTCACGCCGATCGGCATCATGGGCACCGGCACCAACGTGCTCACGGTGCATCCGAGCCTGCCGATCAACACGGTGAAGGAGTTCCTCGATCTCGCGCGGTCGAAGCCCGGCGAGGTGAGCTACGCCTCGGCTGGCATCGCCACCTTCCAGCATCTCGGCGCCGAGCTGTTCCAGCTCGAATCGAAGACGAAGCTGATGCACGTGCCGTTCCGCGGCGGCGGCCCGGCGCTGGTCGACGTGCTGGGCGGCCACAACAAGGTGATGTTCTCCTCGCTGGTTCAGGCCGTGCCGCACATCAAGACCGGCCGGCTGCGCGCGCTCGGCACCGGCGGCGCGGCGCGCGTGCCGGCGCTGGCGGAATATCCGACGATTTCGGAAGCGGGCCTGCCCGGCTACGAGGCGCTGAACTGGTGGGGACTGATCGCACCCGCGGGCGTGCCGCCGGCGATCATCGCCAAGCTGCACGAGGCGCTGGAGAAGGCGCAGGACTCGCCGGAAATCCAGGCGCAGTTCGAGAAAGAAGGCGCAGCCACCCGCAAGATGAGAGCGGCGGAGTTCGGGGCGTTCATCGAGAGCGAAATGAAGAAATGGGAGCGCGTGGTGAAGGAGGCCGGGATCAAGGCGGAATGACCGTGCTTTCCTTCCCCACCCCCCGAATCGCAACCGGCCTCGCGTAAGGGGCGAAGCAGAGTCCGTCGTCCATGCAACTTGAATTGCGCAACAACCGCGACTTCTGGGCCGGCGTGATGCTGATCGTTGTCGGCGCCGGATCGGTCATCATCGCGCGGAACTATGCCTTCGGCACATCGCTGCGGATGGGCCCCGGTTATTTCCCGTCCGTGCTCGGCAGCGGGCTGGTGTTGTTCGGCCTCTACCTCGTGGTCGCCGGCCTCAAGCGCAACGAGAAGATGGAAGGCGGCTGGTCGCTGCGCGCGCTGATCGTGCTGCCGCTGTCGCTGGTGCTGTTCGGCCTGTTGATGGAGCATGCCGGCTTCATTCCGGCCCTGCTGGTGCTGATCTTCGGCTCGGCCGCCGCTGGCAGCGAATTCAAGCTCGTCGAGGTCCTGCTGCTGTCGGTCGGACTGACCGCATTCTCGGTGGCGCTGTTCATCTACGGGCTCGGCCTGCCCTATCCGCTTCTCGTCGGCTGGTGACGCGATGGATCTGTTCAACAATCTTGTTTTCGGCTTCGGCGTCGCCTTCACGCTGCAGAACCTTGGCTACTGCATCATCGGCGTGTCGGTCGGCACGCTGATCGGCGTGCTGCCCGGCATCGGCCCGCTCGCCACCATCGCGATGCTGTTGCCGATCACCTTCAACGTCGCCCCGGTCGGCGCGCTGATCATGCTCGCCGGCATCTATTACGGCGCGCAATACGGCGGCTCGACCACCGCCATTCTCGTCAACCTGCCCGGCGAGACCTCCGCGGTCGTCACCTGTATCGACGGCTACCAGATGGCGCGGCAGGGCCGCGCCGGGCCGGCGCTTGCCATCGCCGCCATCGGCTCGTTTGCCGCGGGCACCTTCGGCACCCTGCTGATCGCGCTGGCCGGACCACCGCTCGCGGAGATCGCGTTGAAATTCGGCGCGCCGGAGTACTTCTCGCTGATGCTGATGGGCCTCGTGGCCGCGGCGGTGCTGGCACAGGGCGACATCGGCAAATCGCTCGCCATGGTGGTGATGGGCCTGCTGCTGGGCATCGTCGGCACCGACGTCAACACCGGCGTGCAGCGCTTCTCCTTCGGCATCACCGAGCTGTCGGACGGCATCGGCTTCATCGTCATCGCGGTCGGCGTGTTTGCGGTCGGCGAGATCGTCGCGAACCTCGGCAACCCCGAGGAGCGCAAGATCTTCACCGACAAGGTGAAGAACCTGATGCCGACGCGGGCCGACCTGAAGGCGTCCGCGGGGCCGATCGCCCGTGGAACGGTGATCGGCTCGTTCTTCGGCGTGCTGCCCGGCACCGGGCCCGCGATCGCCTCGTTCTCCTCCTACATGCTGGAGAAGAAGCTCGCGAAGGATCCGTCGCGCTTCGGCAAAGGCGCCATCGAAGGCGTCGCCGGTCCCGAGTCGGCCAACAACGCCGACGCGCAGTGCAAGTTCATTCCGATGCTGACGCTCGGGCTTCCCGCTTCGGGCGTGATGGCGCTGATGCTCGGCGCGCTCACCATCCAGGGCATCCAGCCGGGGCCCGAGGTGATGACCACGCGGCCCGAGCTGTTCTGGGGCCTCATCGCCAGCATGTGGATCGGCAACGCCCTGCTGGTGATCCTCAACCTGCCGATGATCGGACTCTGGGTGAAGCTGCTCCGGGTGCCTTATCGCCTTCTTTTCCCTGCGATCATGGCGTTCTCGGCGATCGGCATCTACAGCGTCAACAACTCGTCGTTCGAAATCTATCTCACCGCGCTGTTCGGCGTCATCGGCTTCCTCTGGATCAAGCTCGGCTGCAGCCCCGCACCGATGCTGCTCGGCTTCGTGCTCGGCCCGATGATGGAGGAGCACCTGCGCCGCGCTATGCTGATGTCGAAGGGCAATCCGTCGGTGTTCTTCACCCGGCCGATCAGCCTCGCCTTCCTGATCGCAACCTTCCTCATTCTCGTGGTGATGATCGCACCGGCGGTGCGCAAACGGCGCGTCGAAGTGGCGGGGTGAGGGCCAGGTGAGCCTCAGCGATTTGGAGCGCCGGCGCTGGCGCGCGATCGAGCACATCCTCCTCGCCGCCTTCGCGATCTTTGTTCTGTATTTTCTGACCGGATTCCGGTTCGAAGCGCTGGTGACGGGCGATACCCGCCAGGTCGATTTCCGCATGTGGTACCTGCTGCCGCCGCAGATTGCGGCGCAGGACTATCCATCGGTCGTCAGCGGCAACTGGCTGATCTCGTTTCTTTATCTGCCTTCGGCGGTAGCGATGATGCTGCCGCTCAGCCTGATGCCCCAGGTTGCGGCGTTCGTCGTCTGGATGATCCTGCAAAGCGTGTCCTTCGCCGTCGTGATCTGGACGAGCCTGCACCTTGCCGGACTGACGCGCTCGCATCTGCGCCTGCCGATTGCGGCCGCGGCCGTGTTCATCGTCAGCGCTCCGATCGAATGGGACCTGCGCGCCCACAACAACAACCTGATCTATCTCGCCCTCATCATGCTGGGGCTCGTTTCACGGCGGACCTGGATCGCGGCGATTTTGTTTGCGGTGACCGCCAATCTGAAGCTCTACAGCGCCGTCCTGATCCCAGGCTTTCTCTGGCGAGGCGAATATCGGCTGGCGCTCGCCAGCGCTGTCGCCGCGCTGGTTCTGGCCATTGGCTTGCCGCTCCTGACCTTCGGCGTGGATCACTCGTTCAAGCTCGGCCTGAGCTGGATCAACGAAATTCTTTATACGTTACACCCCGTCGGCACGGCCCAGCCGCCGCTGTCATTGCCAAGGGCCACGGGCACCTTGCTTGGCGTTGACCCCACGAGCGATGCCGCACGAATCGCCGCCCGGTGCGCGCAAGCGCTCTGGCTTGCCATGGTGCTCGGTTATTTTCTCGCGACTTGGCGCCGTTCCCCGAATGGCAATGCCGACATCGCGCGGCTCAGCGACGTCGTCGTGATGCTGATGCTGCCGCTGCCCTTCAGCAGCTGGCTCGTGCCCTATCACGCTGTCGTCATGCTGCCGGCCTTTGTGCTGATCGTGGCCGCCCTTGTCGATTCGCAACAACCAAAGAACCTGCGCATCGTGGCTGGGATTGCCTGCGCCGGCTGCATTGCGCTGCGCTTTGCCGCCCCCGCATGGGATCTGCGCGCCGGCGTGCTCACGCTCAGCCTGATGCTGACGCTGCTTGCGCTCGGAGCGATCCGGCTCACCGTCGCACCGCGTACCAGCGAGCTACGCCCAGTTTAGCCGCGCCAGGATCGACTTGCCCATCACCCAGTCCTTGTCCTCTTCCGACAGGAACGAGAGTTCCTCGGTGAAATGGGTGACGCGTTGGCGATAACTCGCCTTGGCCAGCGAATTGGTCAGGTCGGTGCCCCAGTAGCAGCGTTTCGGTCCGTAGGCATCGAAGCAGCGCTTGATGTGCTCCGTCATGTCGCGGAATGGATAAGGTTCCATCGTGAAGTTCACCGCCGACGACACCTTGACCGACACGTTGGGAAATTTTGCAAGCTTCACCACCTCGTCGATTGCAGGCTTGATCCGCCGCTCCTTGGCGAT
This sequence comes from Xanthobacteraceae bacterium, assembly GCA_019746355.1. Next base: position 147,097 of record JAIESC010000067.1, read on the forward strand.
TTCCAGATTGAGGCTCATGTGGTCGATGATCAGCGTCAGCCCGGGATGGCGCTCGGCCACGGCCGCGAACCGCGGGATGTTGTCGGGCGCAAAGAACATGATCGGCAGCCCGGTCTTCTCCGCCGCCGGGAACACCCAGTCGGCGCGATCGAGCATCGCCGCCTGCTCGCGCTGGAACGTGAGCCGGATGCCGAGCATGCCGGGCTGCTCCTTCCACTTCGGCAGCAGCGCCGCCGACGCAGGCTTGTCTAGCGGGATGCGGCCCATGACGGCGAACCGCTTCGGGTATTGCTTCACCGCCTCGATGGCATAGTCGTTTCGGTCGCCCGACCAGGACGGCGGCACGATCACCGCGCGGTCGACGCCGGCCGCGTCCATCATCGGCACCAGCTTGTCGATGGTGAACGGCTCGGGCAGCTGCGGCTTGCGGCCTGACACCCATGTCCAGTCCGGCGTCTCGGGGAGCCACAGATGCACCTGGGCGTCGACGATCATTCGTCCGGCGACGGTCATGCGCGCGTCCTTAAGGGATCAGCAGGATTTTGCCGAAGTGCTTGTTCGCGCGCATGTGCTCATGGCCGGCTCGCGCCTCCGACAGCGAATAGGTCTTGTCGATCGGTACGCGGATACGCCCGGCCTTCACGTCGTCCCAGAGATCGGTGCGCATCTTGACCAGAATGTCGCGCACCTCCTCCACCGTGCGGGTGCGGAACGTGACGCCGATATAGTCGATGCGCTTTCGCGCGTGCAGGTCGAAGTCGAACTCGGCCTTCATGCCGGCGAGCCGGCCAATGTTGACGATGCGACCGAGCAGCGCGGTCGCATGCATCGTCTGGCTCACCGTCGGACCCGACAGCATGTCCACGGTCAGATGCACCCCCTTGCCGTCGGTCGCCGCCAGCACCTGCTCCGGCCACTTCGGGTCGCGCGTATCAACCGCAAGGTCGGCGCCGAACTCCTTGAGCTTCGCCCGCCGCTCATCGTTGGTGGAGGTGCCGACCACGAGCTTCGCGCCCATCAGCTTGGCGATCTGCAACCCTATGATACCAACGCCGGAACTCGCGCCCTGCACCATGACATATTCGCCGGCCTTCATGCGCCCGGCGGTGACCAGCGCGTTGTGCAGCGTGTTGAGCCCGATCGGCAGCGTCGCCGCCTGCTCGAAGCCCATGCCATCCGGCACCTTCATGGCGCGGCCATAGTCGCTGACTGCGTATTCCGCATGGCTGCCGGGGCTGTGGCACATCACCCGGTCACCGACTTTGAAATCACGGACCTCGGAACCGGCCTCGACAACCTCGCCCGCGAACTCGCCGCCGACCGGCCGCCCGGCCGCCGCGCCATGGCTGGTGTCGCCGCGCGCGGAGCCCAGATCCGCGCGATTGAGCGCAATCGCCTTGATCTTCACCAGGATGTCGGTCGGCTTCGGCTTGGGTGACGGCACATCCTGGATGACGACACCGTCGGGTGACGCAACTCCGGCTTTCATGACCCTGTTCCCTCCCGCTTAACGATGGGAGGAACGGTACAATGATAATTGACGAAGCGGAACTCCTTCACGGTCACGCTTTGCCTGCTGGCGGACGGAACGTGCATCGCGACGCGGCACATGCCGCGACGTTTTTGACTCAACGAGACCGTCTGATTCGAACTCCGAAGGCACGTTGGTACCTTCTCAAAAAGTTTCGCTCGCCCATCACACAACATAGTACCGGCGCACACGGAGTCTTTCAGGATGCTATTCATTGAAACAAGAATTGACTCCGCGCGCGATCCGCTCGCTCTGCATTTCCTGACCCGGCTTTGCGCCGAATTTCACCCGCAGAATCGACCTTCTCGCATGACGCTGTCACTGCTGCGCGCACGCGTCGCGCTGCACGCATGGGCGCGTCACATAAAGTGCAGACCGCTGCCATCAAGCTGTCGAAACCGCAGTGTATCTTTTCCGCTGAGATCACAGAAAAAACTCAGAGACGAGCGAAGACGAGAGGGACGAAAAGCCGGCAGCGCAAGGCCGCATAAGACTGGGCTAGGAACGTAAGCCCAAGAGGGAATATCAATCTCCAGACAGAGAAGAGAAGGAACTTGAAATGGCGACGTATGATCTTACCCAAGCCGAGTTGAGCGCTGTCATCAGTGGCAATCTCGATGCCTCTGTCAGAGATTTCGTTCTCAATTTCCTCTATGATGATGAAAACAGTCCCGGCAACAGCGCTTTCGGTCAAGCGCAAGGCAACGACGACGAGCCCGGCAACAGCGCCTTCGGTCACGCCCAAGGCAACGGCAACAATCAAGGCAACGACGACAACCAAGGCAACAATGGCGGCCCGGGGCATAACAATCCGCCGGATGACACCATCAAGGTCCAGATCAGCGACGGGTTCCAGCCGTTGGACAAGCAGGCTGAGGCCCTCGTCCTGAACAACGAGCATGGCGTGGTGGAGACCGGCGGCAAGCTCGAGGCCATCATCCAGAATGTGTCGACTGACTCCGACCTCAGGGTAACCGGCCAACAGGATGTGCTGGTTGCCACCGGCACCGGCGACAACCTCGTCGACATGCAGAACTCCGGCGACGATATCGTCCTGACCGGAAGCGGCCAGGACACGGTGTTCGACGGCGCGGGCAACGACACCATCCTTGCTGGTGACGGCAACGACTCGCTGATCGGCGGCGACGGCAATCAGCAGTTGTTCGACGGCCAGGCCGGCAACGACACGATCTTCGGCGGCGACGGCAACTTCGATACGCTCTCGGGCGGCGACGGCCGTGATCTATTGTTCGGCGGCGAAGGCGACAACCAGCTGCTCCAGGGCGGCAATCAGAACGACCAGATCTGGGGTGGCGACGGCGACCGCAACTTGCTGCTCGGCGGCACCGGCTCCGACACGATCTTCGGCGGCGATGGCGCGAACAACACGCTCAGCGGCGGCGACGGCAACGACCAGATCGCCGTGGGCGATGGCGCCAATCAGCTTGCCGATGGCGGCGCCGGCAACGACACCATCTGGGCCGGCGAAGGCGGCAACACGCTGTTCGGCGGCGGCGGCGACGATACGTTCGAGATCACCAGCCACACCGGCGACAGCACGATCATCGGCGGAGTTGGTCACAACACCATCGACTTCAACGATCGCGCGTCGACCGACGTGGACTCGATCGAGACCATCGCCGGACAGACCACCATCACGTTCACGGATGGCCAGACGATTACCGCGAGCCAGGTCCAGGATCTGGTGTTCTCGGATGGCACGCAGCAACTGCCGTAATCGCGGCGGCTGCGAGTTGAGGCAAAAGACGACGCCCTCTCCGGTGGAGAGGGCGTCGAACTTTTTATATCACCGGGCCTCGTTTCAGCCGGTGGCTTTTTGCTGCGCCTTCATGCTGTCCCACCAGGGACAGACGCCCGACATCTGGTTGAAGTTGCCCTCGATCACCTGCACCGGTTGGCGCAAGCCGGCTTCGGCGGACTGGATGCAGAGCTGGCGCGACTCCTCGCGCTTTTCCGGCGACATCCACTTGCGGTCATGGCCCCAGAGACTTGGGCCCAGCTCGCGCTCGAACGGCTTCCAGGTGGCGTCGTCGATGCACTGGCCGCCCCAGCCGTACTCCACCATGAAGCCCGACGGGTTGTAGGTGTAGAACGAGGTCACGTAGTCCCCCGAGTGCCGGCCGAGCGTGACTGCGATCTTGTCGGGATCGCCGAGCGCGAGATCGTAGCCCTGTCCCACGTCGTCGAAGCTGAACAGCTCGACCATCATGTGGTGGACCATATTCTTTCCGGTCTCCATCATGGCGAAGCTGTGATGGCGCGGATTGACGTGGAAGAAATAGCCGGGGAACGGCCGCATCCAGTAGTCGCTGAGCTTGAACTCGAGGATGTCCTGGTAGAACGGCATCACCTCGGCGAGCCGCTCGAAGTGCATCACCACATGGCCCATGCCCAGCGGTCCGGTGCGGAACCCGGAGATGTTGCGGCCGGGCTTGAACGGGTCGGAAGCGGTCGCGGCACCATGGAAGAACTCCAGCCGGTTGCCCGCCGGATCGCTCGCCACGACCAGGTCCTTGACGTGCCGCTCGTCGGCCAGCGCCCGGGAGCCGCGCGCCACCTTGGTGCCGTGCGTCTCGAGTTTCGCCGCGACCGCGTCGAGCGCGGCCCCATCCGCCACCTCCCAGCCGAAGAAGCCGATGCCCTGCCCGCCGTCGGCGTCGACCACGAGGCGCTGCTTGCGGTCGTCCATGCGGAACGCCATCGTCGCGCGCGACTTGTCGATGCGCTGCAGCCCCAGGAAATTCTGGCCGTAGCTGGCCCAGTCTTCGAGGCTCTTGCAGCGAACTCCGACGTACCCCAAGGCTTGGACGTGCATGGTCATTCTCATTGCGGTTGCGATGCGGAGCCTGTTTTTAGCACGGGAACCCAAGGGGAGATAAGACCGCCCTGCGCCGCCCTGGTCCCGCGTCAAGCGTAGACCGACTTCACCCGGTTCCGGATCTGCGGCGAGTCCGCCGGATAGCGATACGCCCGGAACACCTCGTTCGACGGATCGCCCACCCGGTCCGGCCCCATGAACGGGCTGACATATTCCCAGACGATCTCGCCCGCGGGCGTCACCTCGAACAGCCGCCCCCACTGCCCCTCGCATATGAGCGTGTTGCCGGTGGGCAGCCGCTGCGCACCGCTGATGTGCGGGCTGAAGAACGTGTAGGCAGGCTTGCCCCGATACTCCCACACCGTCTTGTGCGTCCTGGGATCGATCTCGATCACCCGCGAGAGCGGATTGGTCGTGGTGTTGATGCCGTTTGCGAACAGCGTGAGGTTGCCGTTCGGCAGCAGCACACAGTCGTGCTGCATGCCGAAGCTGTCGTCGCGGTGCTCCCACTTCATCTTTTTGGTCTGCTTGTCGATCAGCCCGATCATGTTGAGGCGGCGAAAGCTGATGTAGATGTCGCCGTTCGGCAGCGGAAAGATCGCATTGGCATGGGCGAACTCGTCGCGAAGCTGGTTGCTGACCAGCGGGTATTTCTCCACCTCCATGTCGCGCCAAGCCTGCCACTCCCACACCGTCTTCCCCTCGGGCGTGATCTCAAGGATCGTGTCGCCGTACATGCAGCCGTCGGGATGGCTGGTGCCGGGAAGTCCTCCGGGAATGCGTTTGGCGAAGTCCGGGGGCACCACGTCCCAGCCGAGGAAGATCGTGTTGCCGTTCGGCAGCCGCCGCAGGTCATGGTGCTGGCCGACATGGGTGTGCTCCCACAGCACCTTGCCGCTCCAGTCGTACTCGCGAATGAGCCCGCCGCGCCCGCCCATATGCTGGGGCCCTTCCTTCAGGCGCCCGGCCCAGAGCAGGGTGCCGTTCTCCAGCAGATAGCCGTAGGTGCCGGTGACCAGCGGGTGGTGCCATTCGTGCACGACGTCGCCATGCAGCCCGATGATGTAGGTCGCTTTGCCGTTCAACGGCGAGAACAGCGTATAGCCGGGCGTGGTCCGCTCGCGGTCGTGAAGCAGCACTCCGAATTCGCGGTGACGCATACCTTTATCCCCTCGCGCTGTGGCGCTCCTGGCCCTTGTTCATTTCCTCGGCGAGCATCCGCTCCGCTTCCGTCGTCATCAGCGCGAGGACCCGGTCGAACACGCGGAAGTCCGCCGCCGAGACGCAGCCTTCGAGCCGCTCCTGCCGCTCGCGGATGAATGGGCCTGTGGCATCGGCAATCGCACGGCCCGCCGGCGTGAGGCGGACCACCCGCAGCCGCCGGTCCTGCGCGTCGACCACCCGCGTCGCCAGCCCGCGGTCGATGAGATCGGTCAGGGCGCGCGTGGCGTGCGCCTTGTCGAGTTGGGTGTGCTCTGCGATCTCCCGGATCGAAAGCGCGTCGGGTTGCGACAGCACCGCGACGATCCGGTGCTCGGCGAGATTGAGCCCGAACTCGCGGCGGCTGTAGAGCAAGGTTTGCTGCGCCAGCGCATCAGCAATCTTATTGAAGCGATAGCCGAACCGGCGGTCGATCGGCACCGGTGGCCCGGCATGAGGCGATGAGGCAGGCTTGGAAACAGGCTTGGGCATCGGCCATGTATAATCGAGAATTCGTTGTAATTTCAACGTTGACTTCGCAATGATCTCATGGAAATTCAACGATCAAGGGACAAGCCCGTCGAACATTGCTGACCGGTCCTTCAGGGAGGAGTCCGTCATGCCCATTCAGGCTTCGTTGCGGGATTGCGCGCTCGGCGCGGCTTTGTTGCTGGCGGCGTGCCTGCCGACGGCCGCCCAGGACAGCGGCGACTACCCCAATCGCCCGATCCGGGTGATCGTGCCCGTCGGGGCGGGCGCGGGAATAGACAATGCGGCGCGGATCACCGCGGCGGCGGCAGAAAAGCACATCGGCCAGAAGTTCGTCATCGAGAACAAGCCCGGCGGCAGCCAGAGGGTCGGCACCTCGATGGTCGCGAAATCGGCACCCGACGGATACACGCTCCTGTTCACCAGCCCTTCGCCGATCGTGGTGCAGGAGTTCTTCCCGCCCAAACTCGACTTCGATCCGGCGCAGGATTTCCAGCCGGTTGCCAACGGCATGTTCCAGCCGGCCCTGCTGATCGCGCGGCCGACGCTCGGCGTGAAATCGGTCGATGAGTTCGTTGCCTACGCCAAGAAGAATCCCGGCAAGCTGTCGTTCGGCGTGCAGGGGATCGGCGGCGAGATGCACCTGACGCTCGAGCATTTCAAGAAGACCGCCGGAATGGACATTACGCCCGTTCCTTACAACGCCGGAGCGCAGGCGATCGTCGACCTGCTGGCCGACCGGCTCGATGCCATGTTCCTGGTGGTGCCGCCGATCAAAGCGCACGTGGACAGCGGCAAGCTGATCGCGCTGGCGACGCTCAACGCCACGCGGATCGGAGCGCTGCCGAACGTCCCGACAATGGCGGAGGTCGGTCGCAGCGAAATGACGGGCACGATCTGGTTTGGCTATTTCGCGCCCTCAAAGACACCCAAATCGATCATCGACAAGCTTGCGCACGCATTTGCACAAATTCAATCCGATACCGCCCTGGCCGCACGCGTCTCCGAAATGGGCGCGGAGCTTGCGACCATCGGTCCGGCCGAATTCGGCAGGTTGATTGAAAGGGACCGCGCCCGCTACGGCACGATCGTGGCGGAAGGCAATCTCGCGAAGCAGAACTGATACAGGGTTGGCGCCGCAGGAAGCCACGCCGCCCGATTTAGGCCAGCGTACGGGCGGTATTTTCCCCGTGCAGCGGCCCTTCCGCCCTGCCGACGATTCACGCTGCCGTCTTTGCATTGTGCTATCAGCCTGCCAACATTCGCTTGCCGTTCGGCAAGGGAGGCCATTATGCACACGACGCTACTGTGGATTGTGGGCGCTTTGCTCGCGCTCGGCATGAGCCCGCCGGCATCGGCTCAGGACGCGGACTATCCGCACCGTCCGATCCGCGTGATCGTGCCGTTCGGCGCCGGAGCCGGCGTCGATACGGCGGCCCGGATCACGGCAGACGCCGCCGAAAAACATCTGAACCAGAAGTTTGTCATCGAGAACAAGCCCGGCGCGGGCGCCCGCCTCGGTGCGGCGCTGGTCGCAAACGCGGCGCCCGATGGCTATACGCTGCTGTTCAGCCCGCCAGCGCCGATTGTCGTCACCGAGCATTTTCCGCAAAAGATGGATTACGTTCCGGCCCGCGATTTCCGGCCGGTATCCGTCGGAGTTTTACAACCGGCCGTCCTGGTCGTGCGCCCCACGCTCGGCGTCAAATCGGTCGACGAGCTCATCGCCTACGCCAAGAGCAATCCCGGCAAGCTGCAGTTCGGCGTTCAAGGTCTTGGCGGCGAGATGCACCTGTCGGTGGAGCTGTTCAAGAAAACCGCCGGCATCAGCATCAATCCCGTTCTCTACAATGCCGCGGCTCACGCGATCGTCGATATGCTGGGCGACCGGCTCGACGCCATGTTTCTGGTGATCCCGCCGATCAAGGGCCATCTCGACACCGGCAAGCTCCTGGCGCTCGCAACGCTCAATGCAACACGCATCAGCGCCCTGCCCCGGGTTCCGACCATGGCGGAGCTCGGCAGGCCGGAGATGACCGGCACCTTCTGGTACGGGTATCTCGCGCCCGCCAAGACGCCGCAAGTGGCGATCGACCGGCTGGCATGGGCCTTCCGGCAATTGCAGGACGATAGCGCCCTCAGAAATCGCGTCGCCGAATTGGGCGCCGAGCTCAACATCATCGGCCCTGCGGAATTCGCCAAGCTGATCGAAAGCGACCGCAGCCGCTACGGCAAGATCGTGGCGGACGGCAATCTCGGTGCCACGCAGAACTGACCGCAGACAAGATCAAAACAGAGCGTTGCAGGAAGGCCACGCTGCCCTATTTTAGGGCGGTGCGAGGGTGGCATTTTCGCCATCCAGCGCTCATATCCCGGCAACCCTCAATCGCCGGACCCTCCCTTCCCGTGCAAACCATCCTGTCCATCGCCAACCTGTCGAAGACCTATGCGACCGGCTTCAAGGCGCTCAAGAACATCAACCTCGACATCCGCCGCGGCGAGATCTTCGCGCTGCTCGGGCCGAACGGTGCCGGCAAGACCACGCTGATCGGCATCGTCTGCGGCATCGTCAACGCCTCGTCCGGCACCGTGACGGTCGACGGCCACGACCATGTGCGCGATTACCGCGCCGCCCGCTCGCTGATCGGCCTCGTGCCGCAGGAGCTGCACACCGACGCCTTCGAGTCGGTCTGGGCGACCACGACCTTCAGTCGCGGCCTGTTCGGCAAACCGCCCAATCCAGCCTATGTCGAGAAGGTGCTGCGCGACGTGTCGCTGTGGGACAAGAAAGACTCCAGGATCATGACGCTGTCCGGCGGCATGAAGCGTCGCGTGCTGATCGCCAAGGCGCTGGTGCACGAGCCGCAAATCCTGTTCCTCGACGAGCCGACCGCCGGCGTCGATGTCGAGCTTCGCAAGGACATGTGGGAGGTGGTGCGAAAGCTTCGCGCCTCCGGCGTCACCATCATCCTTACCACCCACTACATCGAGGAGGCCGAGCTGATGGCCGACCGGGTCGGCGTCATCAACAAGGGCGAGCTGATCCTGGTCGAGGACAAGGTCGAGCTGATGCACAAGCTCGGCAAGAAGCAGATGACGCTGGAGCTGCAGCAGAAGCTCGACGCGGTGCCGGGAGGCCTCGACGGTTACGACCTTGCGCTGTCCGCCGACGGGAACGCGCTGATCTACACCTACGAGGCGCAGGGCGACCGCCGCGGCGTGACCCGGCTGATCGAGGGATTGCTGCGCCAAGGCATCCGGCTGAAAGACATCCACACCACGCAAAGCTCGCTCGAAGACATCTTCGTCGACCTGGTCAGGAGCGAGGCATGAACTATCGCGCCGTCTGGGCGATCTACCGGTTCGAGATGGCGCGCACCGGGCGCACCATCTTCCAGAGCATCGTCTCGCCGGTCATTTCGACCGCGCTCTATTTCGTGGTGTTTGGCGCTGCGATCGGCTCGCGCATCCCGGAGATCGACAACGTTCACTACGGTGCGTTCATCGTGCCGGGCTTGGTTATGATGATGCTGTTGACGCAGAGCGTGATGAACGCCTCGTTCGGCATCTATTTCCCGCGCTTCGTCGGCACCATCTTCGAAATCCTTTCCGCGCCGGTGTCGGCATTCGAGATCGTGCTGGGCTATGTCGGTGCCGCCGCCACCAAATCGATCATTCTCGGCCTGATCACGCTTGTGACAGCGGCATTTTTCGTGCCGCTGCGCATCGAGCACCCGCTCTGGATGATCACCTTTCTGGTCCTGACCTCGGTGAGCTTCAGCCTGCTCGGCTTCATCATCGGGCTGTGGGCGGAGGGCTTCGAGAAGCTGCAGATCATCCCGCTGCTGATCATCACCCCGCTCACGTTCCTCGGCGGCAGTTTCTATTCGATCAACGTGCTGCCTCCGTTCTGGCAGACGGTCAGCCTGTTCAACCCGATCGTCTATCTGATCTCGGGTTTCCGCTGGAGCTTCTTCGAGGTCTCCGACGTCAGCGTCGAGATCAGCGTCGCCATGATCACGGTGTTTCTCGCGGTCTGTCTCGGCATCGTCTGGTGGTTTTTCCACACCGGCTACCGGATCAAGAAATGAGGCAAAACGGCTAGGCGGCCCGCGCCGGCGCGAGCTTCGTCCACGCCAGCGCCACGAGCGGCACCACCGCGATCAGCACTGCCGCGATTCCCGCGGCCGGCAGGCTCGCGCATTCCACCAGCGGTCCGGTCACGATCGCGGCGAGCACCGTCATCGCGCCTCCGCCGCTCTCGCTGACGCCGATGGCCCGGCCGCGATGCTGGGTCTCGACCTGGTCGGCGATCATCGCCGTCGAAGCAATGTTGGCGGCGCACCAGCCGAGGCCGACCAGGAACGTGCCGAGCGTCACCGACAAGAACCCTTCTGCGAATGCAACGAACAGCGCGCCGACGAGCGCGATCGCCACGCCCGGATACATCACCTGCTCGCGGCCGTAGCGATCGGCCGCCCAGCCGAGCGGAATGGTGAACCCGAACATGCCGAGCGAATGGAACATGTGCGAGATGGTGATCGCGGTCAGCGAATGACCGTGATGCGACAGCACCAGCGAGGTCAGCACCATGACGATCGCCATGTTGCCCTGTCCCGCGCAGTTCGACAGGATCGCAAGACGCGTCGGCACGTTGCGGATCAGGTCCCATGAATTGAACTCAGCCGCCTTGCCTGCGGCGCGCTGCGGCGGCGTGTAGTCCGGATAGTAGCGTTGCAGGTTCATCCCGATCTCCTTTGGATCGGGACGCACAAAAGTCACCAGCGCCATGCCGGCCAGGATCAGCGCCGGCATCATCAGCCAGGGCAGGCCCAGCGCCGAATGGCCGGTCCGCTGCGACACCATCTCGGCGAGCACCATCACCAGCGGGCTCAGCGCGACGCCGACCAGCGAGCCCGTGGCGATGAAGCCCAGCGCCATCCCGCGCATGCGCGGCGGATACATATCGGCGGCCGCGACGCGAAGCTGCTGGCCCGCGCTCACACCCATGGTGAAGACGATCATGCCCAGCGTCAGACCCACGGCACTGTTCAACAGCATCGCGATCCCGGTGAGCAGCGTGCCGAGCAACGCCAGCCCCTGCCCGAACAGGATGCCGGGGTTGCGGCCGAACCGGTCGGTGATCTGGCCGATCGGATACGACACGAGAAAGCGGCTCACCCCGAACAGGCCGACGGTCAGCCCGGCAAGGCTCGCCGAGCCGGTCACCGCCAGCACCATCAGCGGGCCGATGCCGTAGGCGAGCTGGGTGCCTGCGCCAATGAACGACTGCGACAGCGCAAACAGCGCAGTGTTGCGCTTGATCAGCGGCGGGATGCCGCTGCCGCGAGGCACCGGCTTGTGCACGTTAGCTGTTCACGAGCTGCGGTTGCGGGCGCGGTGCCGCAGCCTTCGGCGCGGGCCCCGAGAACGCCGGCATCACCTCGCGCGCGAAGGCGCGGAGGTTTTCGCGCGAGCCCGAAGGACCGTTGAGCAGGATGTGCTCGACGCCCGCGGCCCGCAGCCGCGCGAGCTTTTCCGCAATCTCGTCCGGCGTGCCGAACATCGCGCTCTCGGCCGCGGCATCGAGCGTCTGATCGAATGACAGCATGCTCGACTTGCCGTCGCCGCCCGGCGCCTGCGCCAATTTCGCCAGCCGCGTCTGATTGGCGAGCCGCGCCTCGATGGCCCTGGCCTTGTCCTCGGCGTTCTTCGCGACGAAGAAGGCGCGGCTCACCGCCACGTCCATCGGATCGAACTTGCGGCCCATGGCCTCGACTTCGGCCTTGTAGATGTTGAAACGGTCGATCGCGAGCTGCGTCGACGCCAGCTGGTCGAGCATCAGCTTGCAGCCGCGCCGCGCCACCTTGCGGATCGAATCCGGATTGCCGGCCGCCATCCAGATCGGCGGATGCGGCTTCTGCCTGGTCGGCGGCTCGACGATGATGTTCTCGAAATGCCAGAACTTGCCGTGGTGCGAGAACCGCTCGTTCGAGGTCCACGACTTCAGGATCAGCGCAAGCCCCTCCTCGAACCGCTCGTCGGCCTCCTCGATCGGGATGCAGAAGCTTGCGAATTCGTTGTGGCGGTAGCCCTTGCCGACGCCGAATTCGAGCCGCCCGCCGGACAAAAGATCGATGGTCGCCGCCTGCTCGGCGAGCAGCACCGGGTTGTGCCAGGGCAGCACGATCACCGCGGTGCCGAGCCGCAACGTCGACGTGTTCGCGGCAACCCAGGTCAGAAGGTTCAGCGACGCCGAAACCTGGCCGAATCCGGTGAAGTGGTGCTCGACCACGAAGGTCGAGTCATAGCCCAGCGCCTCCGCCTCGACGTTGTATTCAATGTAATCCCGGAACCCCTGACCGCTGTCGAGGTCGGGGCCGCCGCGTTGCGCCTGCGCGCTGCCGAACAATCCGAATTTCATCCCGGGCATCCATGTTTGATTCCGGCCAATGTATCGATCCGGATCGGTCGTGTCAGCGCGATTTGGCAGGCGCGGCCCTCCCCTGCGAGGGCCGCTGACCTCTTTTTTTGCGTCTATTGAACCGGCTTCGACCGGTCCACCGCCGCGCCGCGCAGATAGACCGCGGAGATCTTGCGCGTGTTCTTGATGTCGTCGAGCGGATTGGCGTCCAGCACAATGAAGTCCGCGCTCTTGCCGGCCTCCAGCGTGCCCGCGTCGGCAAGCCGCAGGAATTCGGCGCCATTGCGGGTCGCCGCCACGATCACCTGCGCAGGCGTCATGCCGGCCAGCACCATGTCCTCCATCTCCTCGTGCGGTCCCCACGGCCGGTTGCCGTCGGTCCCCAGGGCGATACGGACGCCGGCGTCGTTCAGCCGCTTCAGGTTGCGCGCCTGAATGGCGTGAAAGACCTGGGCCGGGGCGCTGTCGACGTTGGCCTTCTCGAGCCTTTCGAACTCCTCCGCCGGCAGGCCCTCCTTCATCCAGCTCAGGTCGGTCTTCACCCCGCGCTCCGGCAGGTTCGGGATCAGCACCAGGGTTGGCCGCGCCTTGAACATGGCGACGAACTCGTCGTCGATGTCGCGGTCGCGGACGCCATGCGCGAAGGCGTCGAGATTGGCCTTGATCAACCCCTTGGCGTCTTCCAGCTCGAACAGGTGTGCCGCGACGCGCAAGCCGCTCTTGTGCGCCTCGCTGATGATGGCGCCGTAGATCTCCGGCGTCAGCTTCTTGTACTTGCCGCGCCAGTCGTCGACCCAGATCTTCACCAGGTCCACCTTGCGCCCGGCAAGCTCCTGCACCGCCTTGACCGCTTCGGCTTCGGTGTTGATCCAATGTGGCGCCGTCATGCGGCCGGGCTCAGGCATGGTGATGCCGCGTCCCGCGCTGAGATATCGCGCCGCGCCCGGAATGCTCTCGCTGCGGATCTCGAGCATGGGGTAGAGGTCGGCGCCCATGCTCATCACCGCGCCCACGCCGAAGTAGGCGCGGCGCTTCAAATCCAGAACCAGCTTCTCGCGGGTCGGGCTGAGATGCACGTGCGTGTCGATGAGCATCGGCATCACGATCTTGCCGGCCAAGTTCACGCGTGTCGCGCCCGAAGGCACGGCCGCGCCTGCGCCGGCCTGCACGATCCGCGCGCCGTCCACGACGATCGTCGCGTTCTCGACGACGCGGCCGTCACCGACGATCAGGCGCGCGCCTTCGTAGGCGACGACCTGTGCCGATGCTGAATTGGAAAAACCAGAAAGCGTGGCAAGGACAGCGGCCGCAGCCGCAACGGCATTCACCCGGCGCATGGAAAGCCCCCTGTCGTGGGATTGCACCACGACAGGTTAGCGTTTCTCAAAGCCTGCCGAAACGGGCTAGGCGGCCTGCTTGGCGATCTGCGCCTTGAGCCGGCCGTAGACCTTCATGGCATTGCCTTCGAAGATCTTGGCCTTGTCCTCCTGCGACAGCGCTGCCTTGTCGACGTAGCGCTTGGTGTCGTCGAAACCAAACCCGGTCTTCGGGTCATTGCCCTTCACCGCCCCGACCATCTCCGAGGCGAACAGGATGTTGTCGACCGGCACCACCTTGGTGAGCAAATCGATGCCCGGCTGGTGATAGACGCAGGTGTCGAAGTAGATGTTCTGGCCCATGATCTCGGCTAGCTCCGGCTTGCCGTTGTTCAGCGCAATGCCGCGGAAGCGCCCCCAGTGGAACGGCACCGCGCCGCCGCCATGCGGGATGATGAACTTCAGCTTCGGGAACTGCTTGAACAGGTCCGAGAGGATGACCTGCATGAACACCATGGTGTCGGCGTTGAGGTAATACGAGCCGGTGGTGTGCATCGCCGGATTGCAGCAGCCCGAGACGTGGATCATGCACGGGCAGTCGAGCTCGATCATCTTTTCGTAAAGCGGGAACCAGGACTTGTCGGTCATCGGCGGCGAATTGAAATAGCCGCCCGAGGGATCCGGGTTCAGGTTGCAGCCGACGAAGCCCATCTTGACGCAGCGCTCGAGCTCCTTGGCCGAGTTCTTCGGATCGACTCCGGTCGACTGCGGCAGCTGGCAGACGCCAATGAAGTTCTTGGGGTAGAGCGACACCACGCGGGCAATGAGATCATTGCAGATCTCCGACCACTCCTGCGAGACGCTCTCGTCGCCGACGTGATGGCCCATGCCGGAAGCGCGCGGCGAGAAGATCGTCAGGTCCGTGCCCCGCTCCTTCTGCAGCTTGAGCTGGTTCTTCTCGACGCTCTCCCTGATCTCGTCGTCGGACATCTTCAGCCCCGACCGCGGCGGCATCCTGCTCTTGTCCTTGGCGTTGGCCGCCTCGGTCTGCTCCTTGCGGAAGCGGTGCAGGTCCTTCGGCTCGGTGGTGTAGTGCCCGTGGCAGTCGATGATCATGGATTTCCCGCGGTTCTTGTGGGTTGTGCGGCCGGATGCTACGGCCCGGCGCGGCATTGTCAAACCCGGAGAAGCATCTGATAGGATGCCGCCCGAATTCAGGGAGAGCTCTAAAAATGGCCGATCTGCCGCGTCTGAACAACATCATCCGTGCCCTCGAAGCGGGCCAGCACGCACTCACCTGCTTTGCGCCTGCCCACGTCGATTCGGCGATCGCCATGAGCGCGTCGAAGTATGACGGCTGCGTGTTCGAGATGGAGCACAACCCCTGGGACTCGGGCCGGCTGCGCGACTGCCTGCAATACATGCTCAACCGCGCGCAGATCGCCAAGGCGGGCCTCGTCCCGCCGGTGACGCCGCTGGTGCGCATTCCGGTGAACGGCGTCGAGATGGCGCAATGGCAGGCCAAGCAGGCGCTCGACGTCGGCTGCTTCGGGATCGTCTTCCCGCACATCTCGACGGTCGAGGAAGCCGCCAACGCGGTGGGCGCGTGCCGCTATCCCCGCCTCAAGAGCGCCAAGTATTACGAGCCGGTCGGCATCCGCGGCGACGGTCCGACCGCCGCGGCCCGCTACTGGGGCCTGCCCCAGCAGGACTACTACAAGAAGGCCGACGTCTGGCCGCTCAATCCCGAGGGTGAAATCTTCGTCATCCTGCAGATCGAGGACACCCGCGGCGTCGAAAACCTCGACGCGATGCTGACCAAGGTGCCGGGCATCGGCGCGATCCTGATCGGCGAAGGCGATCTCGGCCAGGAGCTCGGCATTCCGCGGCAGTACGAGCATCCGGAACTCCTGAAGTGGATGAAGCGCGTGGTCGACACCTGCAAGAAGCACAACGTCGTGGTCGGCCATCCGCATGTGGAGACTGGCAACGTCGAGCGCATCGTCAGCGAAGGCTACCGCTTCCTGATGATGGCACCGGTGCAGAGCTACGGGCACTTCACGTCGGCGCAGAAGGCCACTGGCCGCAGTTAGAGCCCGTGGTCGCGCCTCACACTCGGTCATTGCCGGGCTTGACCCGGCAATCCATGATGAGCATCGGCTAACGAGGTCGTAAGGTTTTTTGAGTTGCTCCTCCTCATGGATGCGCGGGTCAAGCCCGCGCATGACGTCGGAGGATGACGCACCAAGGGGCGTAACCATGAAAATTGGGCTGGTCGGACTGGGCCGCATGGGCCGCGCGATCCATGCGCGGCTCACCGAGAACGGCTGCGAGGTCGTCGCCTGGGACAAGGATGCCCGGGCGATGAAGTCGGCGGCGGAGCATCAGGTCCGCCTCGCCGACAGCCCGCGCGCGGCGGCGGCGTTCGGTGACTTCGTCATCTCGACCATCACCGAGGACCACGGCGTCCGCGGCGTCTTCAACGGCGCGGACGGTTTCCTCGCGGGCGACGTCAAAGGCAAGCTGTTCATCGAGATGAGCACGCTGCAGCCGATGACCGGCCGCGAGCTTGCGCCGGTGGTCGCAAACGCCGGGGCAAGCCTGATCGACTCGCCGGTGTTCGGCACCATCCCGCACGTCCGCAAGGGCACGCTCTACGCCATGGTCGGCGGCGACGCCAAAGACATCGAGCGCGCCCGGCCGGTGCTGGAAAAGCTCGCCCACAAGATCGCACACATGGGCCCGAACGGCGCAGGCTACGCCATGAAGCTTGCGGTCAATCTCGGGCTGGCGAGCTTCGTGCAGACCACCGCGGAATCGCTTGCGCTCGGTGTGCGCGAGGGGCTCGACCTCAACCAGATGCTCGATATTCTGGGCGAGGCGCCGACCGCCAACGGCTGGTTCGCGGGCAAGAAGGGCGCGCTCAAAGGCGAGCCCGCCGACGTCACGCTCGACCTCAAGACGCTGCGCAAGGACGTCATGTCGGTGATCGCCACCGCCGCGGTTGACGGCCAACCAATGCCGCTGTCGTCCGGGGTTCTGGCCTCGCTGTCGGCCGCGGTCGCCAACGGCTGGGGCGACCGCGACATCGGCGACCTCGCGAAGTTCTTCCGCGAACACATGGGGCAGAAATTCGGCTAGGCTGGAACGGCCAGCCGGAGAGCGCCATGTCCGTCTTCGCCGTCAATCATCTCTGCCGCGAGGTTCTGCGCGACCACGCGTTCCGCGCCGCGATGAAAGCCGATCCGGCCAAGGCGCTTGCGCCGCTCGACCTGACCGACGCCGAGCGCAGCGCGCTGCTCAAAGGCGACGTCGGCACCCTCTTTCGCAGGGGCGTCAACGCCTTCCTGATGAACTATCTCGCGCGTTTCGAGGTCTGCGGCCTCGATGCCGCAAACTTCAACGAGCGCATGCGCGCGGTGAAGGTCAACGAGATCGGCGAGCCGGTCGACTGAATTGCCATAAGGAGCGCATGGAATGCCCCTGAGCGACACGATCAAGAAGCTCATCAACAACGCCTGGGACGACGGCTATCCCTGCACGGTCGCAACCACCGGCAAGGACGGCCCGAACATCAGCGTCAAGGGCAGCATGATCGTGTTCGACGACAAGCACCTCGCCTACTGGGAGCGCTCGAAGAAAAAGGCGCTGGAAAACCTCGCCCACGACCGCCGCGTTGTCGTGATGTATTCCAACTTCAAAGCACAGCGCGACAAGGTGCTCGATTCAGGTTTCCTTCGCTTCTGGGGCACCGCGGAGTTGCACGAGTCGGGCCCGATC
Source organism: Xanthobacteraceae bacterium (assembly GCA_019746355.1). Next base: position 164,676 of record JAIESC010000067.1, read on the forward strand.
CACGACGCGATCTTCTCAAAGCTCACCAAGCGCGAGCAGGAGCACGTCGGTGCCGACACCGGCATCGGCATCCTGGTCAGGATCGACCGCGCCGCCGACCTGCGTGGCCAGCCGATCATGTAGCGGGATGGCGGCGCGCTGACCTTGGCTCGTCATTCCGGGACCGCGCGAAGCGCGGGGCCTGGAATCCAGTAAAGCAGGGACTTTCTCCGGAACTGGATTCCGGGCTCGCGGGCCATAGCGCGGCGAAGACGCGCGTGAACGCGCTTTTGTCCCGCGCCCCGGAATGACGGCTACCCTTTCAAATAATCCTTCCTGTACCAGTCGACGATCTCGCTGCCGGTCGCGAGCCACACCTCCTGCCGCGAGGTGATGTGCGCCAGGGCCTTGTCGAAATACTTGCTGCGGTGCGGATGGCCGACCAGGAACGGGTGCAGGCAGATCGACATGACGCGGCCGGTCTTCGCGCCATCCTCGTACAGCACGTCGAACTGATCGCAGATCATCTGACCGAACCGCTCCGGGCTCTGGTGCAGACTGAGCATCGCGGGGATGTCGTTGATCTCCGACGAATAGGGCATCGAGATCATCGAGCCCTTCTTCACTTTCATCGGATACGGCTGCTCGTCGTTGACCCAGTTGCTCACATATTCGATGCCGTTCTCGGCGAGGATATCCAGCGTGTGCACGCTTTCGCTCAGCGCCGGGCTGAGCCAGCCGCGGGGTGCCTGCCCGACGCTTTTCGTGATGGTCGAGACGACCTCCTTGATCAGCGCCCGTTCTTCGGTCTCCGCGAGCGGCGAAATCAGGATGGAATTGGTGGTGCCGTGCCCCATCCATTCCCAGCTCAGCTTGCGGCCCTCCTCGATGATGCGTGGATATTCGCGGCACACGTCGGAGTTCAGCGCCACCGTGCCCCGCACGCCGTGCCGCTCCATGACCTCCATCATCCGCCAGATGCCGACGCGCACGCCGAAGTCGCGCCAGGAATAGTTCAGCACGTCCGGCGAAAGGAATGCGGTCGCTTCGGAAATCGAGGTCGACTTCCGGTCGAACAGGAAGTGTTCGATGTTCGGGATCACCCAGACCGCGACGCGCGCGCCGTTCGGCCAGGTGAGCCTCGGCCGGTCGATGATCGGCGAATAGTCGAAGCGGCCGTGCGCGCGCGGCACCTTGGCTGTGGCGGCGGCCGCCGGCCCCTGCCCGCTCCGCGCCGATGCCGCGCGGCGTTTGGCGGGCTTCCTGCTTTGCGATTTGCGCGCCATATGGCTCTCCCGAATGGTTGTGGCGGGTCCGCCGATGCCCGGTTTAATATTGGCATGGCCGCCGCGATCGCGGGAATGGCAGGAGATTGCTCGAATGGCTCGAATCGTCGGCGGCTTCGGCGTGCCGCACACGCCGATCTTCCCGTTCTTCGTCAAGCGCGACGGCCCGGACTGCGAGATCGCCAGGCTGTTCGGTGCGCAGAAGGCCGAGCTTGCGGCGGTGCGGCCGGACGTCATCGTGATGTTCGACACCGACCATCTCAACACCTTCTTCCTCGACAACCTGCCGATCTTCGCCATGGGCGTCGACAAGAGCTTCAAAGCGCCCAACGACGAGCCGCGGGAGGTACCCAATTACGTGGTGCCGTCCGCCCCCGACCTGGCCGCGCATATCCGCCGGGCCGGTATCGCCGCGGGCTTCGACGTCGGCATGACGCAGGCGTTCTCGGTCGATCATTCCGTCACCGTGCCGCTGCATTTCCTCACGCCTGATATGCATGTTCCGGTGATCCCGTTCTTCATCAGCGGGCATGTCCCGCCGCTTCCCTCCGCCGCGCGCTGCTATGCGCTCGGCCAAGCGGTCGGCCGCGCCATCGAGGCCTGGCCGGAGAGCAAGCGCGTGGTGATCATGGGCTCCGGCAGCTTCTCGCTCGAGGTCGGCGGCCCGCGCATGGCGCCCGGCCGCTCCGACGGCGTGCCCGATCCCGACTGGTGCGCGCGCGTCATCAAGCTGATGGAGCAGCAGCAGATCGACACGCTGATCAAGGAAGCAACCGAGCACCAGATGCTGAAAGCCGGCAATGTCGGCGGCGAATTGCTGAACTGGATCGCGATGCTCGGTGCCATCGGCAACCGGAAACCGAACTACATCGCGCCGCAGACGGCGAACGGCCACGCCTATGGCGTGTGGCGTTGGAATTGACCGCTCCGCGGTCATTCCGGGGCGGCGCCATAAGCGCGTTCACGCGCGTCTTCGACGCGCTATGGCGCCGATCCCGGAGTCCAGCGGCGGGCACAGAGTGTGGTACTGGATTCCGGGCTCCCGCGCTGCGCGCGGGCCCCGGAATGACGTAGGAGAGAGCGAACCATGACCAGCGGCAAGGACGACGAGGAATTCTTCAAACAGCGCGGCTTCGGCATCAAGATCGGCTTCGGCGAGCGGCCGGCGCTGATCGTCATCGACATGCTCAAGGGCTTCACCGACGCCTCGATGCCGCTCGGCGCCAATCTCGACAAGGAGCTCGAGGCGCAGAAGCCGCTGATCGACGTGGCGCACGAGCGCAACATCCCGGTGATCTTCTCGACCGTCATCTACAACGACCATGACCTGAAGGACGCGGGTCTCTGGGCGGTCAAGATGAAGGGATCGCTGACGCTCAAGGCCGGCACCGAGGCGGTGAAAATCGATCCGCGGCTCGACATGCGTCCGGCCGACAGCCTGCTGGTGAAGAAATACGCGTCATGCTTCTTCGGCACCGACCTCGTGCCGCGTCTTCTGAACCAGCGGGTCGACACGCTGATCATCACCGGCTGCACCACATCGGGCTGCGTCCGCGCCACCGCGGTCGACGCCGTGCAGAACGGCTTCCGCCCGATGGTGGTGCGCGAGGCGGTCGGCGACCGGTCGAAGGCCGCGCACGACCAGAGCCTGTTCGATCTCAATGCGAAGTACGCCGACGTCGTCGGACTCGACGAGACGCTGAGCTACATGAAGACGGTCGGTCACAACCGGCCGCAATAACGTCTGGCAGGTAGCTGCCCCCGTCATTCCGGGACGCCGCGAAGCGGCGGACCCGGAATCCAGTTACGGCGGGATTCCCTATTGTTCTGTTCTGGATTCCGGGCTCGCGCCTTCGGCGCGCCCCGGAATGACCGCGGAGAGAGCCGATCCGACCGCCACGCGGCCGCTCAGAACATCGGGTAGGCCGGATTGAGGCCGAGACCGAATTCCGAGCGCCCGAAATTCTCCGCCGGAACGTCCCAGTTCATCACCACATGGGACGAGATGGCGTGCACGTCGCGCCAGCAGCGCTGCACCGGGTTTTCGTCCATCAGCCCGCTCGAGCCGCTGATCTTGACGAGCGCGTCCATCGCCTCGCGCAGCATGCGCAGCGCGTAGGTCCAGTCGCGGCGTAAGAGCGTCCGTGTCTCCATGCTCATGCCGGTGTAGTCGACGGTCTCGCGGGGAATGTTGCGCTCGCGCTCGGCGCGGACGGCGCGCTCGCGGAGTTTTGGCGCCAGCGCCTTGGCGCGGCCGATCAGCTCGTCGGCGGTCGGAACCGTCGCAGCCCCGGCTGGCATCGCTTCGGCGACGCTCATGGCTTCCTCCCGTTCTCGCAAGCTTGCGCCGGGAGACTTTGCCGAATCAAGCTTGGCTGCCGATCGGCGCGCGATCGGGGCCCGCCCGGCAGCGAGAGATGCACACGACACCGCCCGGGTGGCCGGCGTGGGCCCATCACGGATATCCGCGGGTACCATCGCCGAACGGCGGGCGCGGGGGTTCGCAACGGATCCATGCCAGACACCGCCCGGGCGGTGCGCATGTGCATGCATCACATCTTCACAGTGTCAAACAGCACGCGGCCCGCCTTCGCTCGCGATGCGAGCTACGGCGCGCCAAGACAAGCAACGACGTCCGGGGAATCTTCGGCTCCCGGCCGCCGTCAGTCCTGTCCGCCTCAAAAGCTCGAGGGGAGTGAAGCGCCACAAGACGCTGGTGCGGAATCCGCCGCACCCGGTGGCCACCTTGCGGTCAGGCCAGT